>NZ_JABFAQ010000002.1:0-289140 GCF_017168275.1 Rhodococcus sp. KRD175 | reverse complement strand
AGCAAGGCATTAGCGTGTGACACGAGGACCTCTCGGTTGTCGGTGCAGTTGTGGTAACCACACCGATACCGGAGGTCCTCACCTATCTGTCGCTGCCACGCCGTCCACAACGTCCCTGCTCATTACAGCTAGGCCTCTGTCGGCGCTTCTTCCTTCTTCTCCGGCGTGAAGTCGACGCCCGATTCCTTGCGCTGCTGCGCGGTGATCGGTGCGGGCGCGTCGGTCAACGGGTCGATGCCGCCACCGGACTTGGGGAATGCGATGACCTCACGGATGGAATCGACTCCGGCAAGCAGCGCGGTGATGCGATCCCAACCGAACGCGATTCCGCCGTGCGGCGGCGCGCCGTAGCTGAAGGCATCGAGAAGGAAGCCGAACTTCTCCTGGGCCTCTTCCTTGCCGATCCCCATGATCGCGAACACTCGTTCCTGAATGTCCTTGCGATGGATACGAATACTGCCGCCGCCGATCTCGTTTCCGTTGCAAACGATGTCGTAGGCGTAGGCCAGAGCAGATCCCGGATCGGTGTCGAATGTGTCCATCGACTCCGGCTTCGGCGACGTGAACGCATGGTGCACGGCCGTCCACGCCCCGGACCCGACGGCGACGTCGCCACTGGCGGTGGCGTCGGACGTGGGCTCGAACAGCGGCGCGTCGACGACCCACACGAACGCCCACGCCTTGGGGTCGATCAGGTCGAGCTTGCGTGCGATCTCGCCGCGGACGGCGCCGAGCAGTCCGCGGGAGGCCTTGACCGGACCGGCGGAGAAGAAGATCGCGTCGCCGTTCTTCGCGCCGACGTGCGCAGCGAGGCCGTCCCGTTCGGCGTCGGTCAAGTTCTTCGCGACCGGGCCGCCGAGGGTGCCGTCCTCACCGACCAGCACGTAGGCCAGGCCCTTGTGTCCACGCTGCTTGGCGAATTCCTGCCAACGGTCGAGCTGCTTACGGGGCTGCGACGCACCGCCGGGCATGACGACCGCACCGACGTACGGAGCCTGAAAGACGCGGAACGTGGTGTCGGAGAAGAAATCCGTGCACTCGACCAGTTCGATGTCGAATCGAAGATCGGGCTTGTCGGAGCCGTACCGGCGCATGGCCTCGGCGTAGGTGATCCGCGGGATGGGTGCCGTGAAGTGGTGCCCGACGAGCTTCCACAGCGACGCCAGAATTTCTTCGGCCAACAGGATGACGTCGTCCTGGGTGACGAAGCTCATCTCGACGTCGAGCTGGGTGAACTCGGGCTGACGATCGGCCCGGAAGTCTTCGTCTCGATAGCAGCGAGCGATCTGGTAGTACCGCTCGATACCTCCGACCATCAGCAGCTGCTTGAACAGCTGCGGGCTCTGCGGCAGTGCGTAGAAGCTACCCGGCTGCAGACGAGCGGGAACGAGGAAGTCCCGTGCGCCCTCGGGGGTGGAACGCGTCAGCGTCGGGGTCTCGACCTCGACGAACTCGTGGTGCGCCAGAACCGATCGGGCGGCGGCGTTGACGTGCGAACGCAGTCGAATCGCATGGCCGGGGCCCTCACGGCGCAAGTCGAGGTAGCGGTATTTGAGGCGTGATTCCTCACCGGGCTGATCGTCGAGCTGGAACGGCAACGGTGCGGCCTCGGACAGGACCTCGATCTCGGATGCCTCGACCTCGATGGCACCGGTGGGGATCTCGTAGTTCGCGTTGCCTTCGGGACGACCCTCGACCTTGCCGGTCACCTTCACCACGTACTCGGCGCGCAGTCGGTGGGCCTGCTCGAGCGCTGCTCCCTCGCGGAAGACGACCTGAGACACACCGGATGCGTCACGCAGATCGATGAAGATGACGCCACCGTGATCGCGTCGACGGGCCACCCATCCCGTCAACGTCACAGTTCGGTCGACGTGCTCGGGGCGTAATGAGCCGGCGAGATGGGTGCGCAGCACGGGTGTCCTTTCGAGAAAAATCCGCTGATCGTGTTCTTCGCTCACCGATCCTACGGAGCGCATCGCCGCAGAAGGAAACGAGATCCCGTCCCGGCATGCGAAGCTAAGACCGACAGTGGCGGTATCGGTTCGCACGGAGTATGCGGGCTCGGCGGAGGGGAACTCCAGCATGACGTTCAGAGAAGGCTCGCAAACGACACCGGGCCGAGTCTCCGTCGGTGGTAGCGGCGGAGGCGGCGGACGCGGCAAGTTGGCGATCGGCGGTGGCGCGGGTGGGCTGGTCATCATCGTCCTCGCGCTGCTCTTCGGCGGCGACCCGGGAGCAATACTGAACCAAATCAGTGGGGGCGACAGCTCCGCCGGGCAGGGCGAGGACGGGTCGTCCGGAACACTCGACTGCGACGTAGCAGACGCGAACAGCAACGTGAACTGCCGCGTCGACTTCACGGTGGGAAGCCTGGACACCGTCTGGGAATCGCAGCTGCAGCCTCAAACCGGCGTCGCCTACGTCCAGCCGGACGTGCGGTTGTTCTCCGGAGCAACGAACACCGGCTGCGGCAACGCCACCAGCGCCGTCGGGCCGTTCTACTGCCCGGCCGATTCCACGGCGTATTTCGATACGAGCTTCTTTCAGGTCCTGGTCGATCAGTTCGGCTCCAGCGGTGGGCCACTGGCACAGGAGTACGTCGTGGCGCACGAGATCGGCCACCACATCCAGAACCAGTTGGGCGACATCGGGCGCGCACAGCAAGACCCTCAGGGTCCCGAGTCCGGTGGCGTGCGGGTGGAATTGCAAGCCGATTGCTACGCAGGAATCTGGGCGCACTACGCGGCCGAGACCGTCGACCCGAAGAGCGGCGTCCCATTTCTCGAACCGCTGACCTCCGCCCAGATCGACGACGCACTGTCCGCCGCATCCTCGGTGGGCGACGACCGGATTCAGCAGGCGTCCACCGGCCGGGTCAACCCCGAGGGCTGGACGCACGGCTCGTCCGCCCAGCGCCAGGCGTGGTTCTCCACCGGCTACGAGACCGGACAAGTGGCCGCCTGCGACACGTTCTCGGCTCGCGACCTCGACAATCCCTGAACCAGTACTGCTCAGAACAGCGTGAGTGCCGGCCCCGAGGTCACCAACCCGCGGGGTTCGGCAGGCTCGTTCGCGGGCAACGCGCGGGTCTGGTCGGCGGCGAAACCGTAGGTGTCGAGCAGCGGATCGATTCTCGCCTTCAGCCACTGCTTGTACTCCGGAGTGACGTACGCCCCGTGTCCGTAGAGCTGGCGGTATCTGCGTACCAACGCCGGGTGCTCCTTCACCAGCCAGCTCATGTACCAGTCCTTGGTGCTCGATCGAAGATGCATCGGCAGCGCCGTGACGGTCGTCGCCCCGGCCTCGGCCAGCGCAGCGATCAGCCCGTCGAGTTGTTTGGCTCCGTCGGTGAGAAACGGAATGACCGGCGCCACCAGCACACCGCAGTCGAGTCCCGCATCCCGCACGGCGCGGATGAGGTCCAACCTTGCTCGCGGACTTGGTGTTCCGGGTTCGAGCTGCTTCTGCAAATCTGCATCGTGGATCGCCAAACTGATGCTCACGTGTACGTCGACCTTCTGTGCAGCCAGGGTCAGCAGCGGCAGATCCCGTCGCAACAGCGTTCCCTTGGTCAGGATCGAGAACGGCGTACCCGACTCGGTCAACGCGCGAATGATGCCGGGCATCAACCGATATCGCCCCTCGGCGCGTTGATAGGGATCGGTGTTGGTCCCCAGCGCGACCGGCTCCCGCTTCCAGGATCGACGTGCGAGCTCTTTGCGGAGGACTGCCGCAACGTTCGTCTTGACGACGATCTGCGAGTCGAAATCGTTGCCGGAATCGAGGTCCAGGTATTCGTGTGTCGGCCTCGCGAAGCAGTACCGGCACGCATGCGAGCATCCGCGCATCGGATTGACGGTCCACGAGAACGGCACCTGCGATTCGCCCGGAACCTCGTTCAGGGCACTCTTGCACAGCACCTCGTGGAAGGTGATGCCCTCGAACTCCGGGGTCTGCACGCTGCGGACGAGCCCGGACCGTTCCAGCCCCGGTAGCGCGCCCTCGTCTGCGGCATCGAGAGTCTGACCGGCCCATCGCATGCACACAGTCGAACATTTGTTCTATGCCGTGTCAAGGTCGGCATCGCTCCCCCGCATCCCCCGGTCGGGTCCGGCAGCCGACAAGCGATAGCGTAGGGCCCGAAGTCGATCCTAGGAGTGCACCGCACGTGACCGCCCCGAACACACCGACCCTGGAACCCATTCTGCGCCTGGGCCTCACCCTGGGACCGGCCATCGAGATCGGTTCGGTGCCCGAAGGCGACCGAGTCGTCACCACCGTCCTCGGCGGGGCCGCACCCGGCCCGGACATCGAGGGCACTCTGGCTGCTCGATCGACCGTCGTCAGCGTCACCCGGCCCGACGGGTGCACCGAGTTCAGCAGCGATCTCGTCCTCGAATTGGCAACCGGCGGTTACCTTTCGCTCGACTACCGAGGAGTCCAGTTCGGACCGGCCGAGGTCATCGACGCTCTGAACGATCCCGACCGAGAGGTCGACCCGGCGACCTACTACTTCCGCGGCACGTTGCGAGTGTCGACCGCTGTTCCGAAGTTCACGTACCTCAACCGGGCCCTCGTCGTCACCTCCGGCTCACGATCGGCCGAGGCCGTGGTGCTCGACGCATTCCTGGTGACCTGAGAGCCGTCCGCTCTCATCCGAGCAGCTGCGCGACCTCCCGGTCGGTCAACGTCGCGTGCGGAGTGCGACCCTTGCTGCGAACCAGTTCGATCGCTCGGTAGAGGGGCCGTTCGTCCAGCCCGGCGTCGCGCGCCTCGGCCCGCAGCTGATCCACCAGCACCGACGCGATGGCCGCCGCGGGAACGAGTTCGGTGGTCCACAGCGAATCGGCGAGCGTGCGCAACGCAAGAATCGGCAGTTCGCGGCCGCCACCCCTGGTGTAGAGCGCCAACGGCAGAACGATACGAGTACGACCGTCGTAGAGCCGCAGCGAGATCTGGTCGATTCCGGCCGTGCGGATGGTCATTTCCGCCGTCACCACCTCCGGCATGTTCAGCCGTCGGGTACGCAGTCCCCGAGCGCACAGCCGTGGCCCGTCGATCCACACCCGGCGGCGCAATCCCAGCCAACCCGACAGCGCCGCCGGACCACCGACGATCACTCCGACGAGGACTGCCACCCACACGGGGACGACGAGCGCCAGAACGACGCCCAGCACGACTCCGACCAGTAGCGAACCGACCACGATCTTGCGCAACCGCGGCGCGAGGAACTCCGCCGAGACCAGATCGAGGGCTACCGGACCCGCCGAGGGCCGAGGGTCATCGGCCAAGGTGCACTCCGAGGACGTCGACCACGTCGGCCAACGCGACCGTCTCCTGCTCGCCGTTCGAAAGGTCTTTCATCACGATGGATTCGGCCGACAGCTCTTGATCGCCCAGCACGAGTGCGTATCGGGCTCCCGAACGATCGGCCGCTTTCATCGCTCCCTTCATGCCGCGATTTCCGTACGCCATGTCCACCGCGATGCCACGTTCACGCAACTGCGCCGCGATGTCGACGATCGCGAGTTTGGCTGCGGCACCCATCGGGATGCCGAACACCTGACACCGCGACGTCGTGCCTGCGGTCTTGCCCTCGGCGGCCAACGCGAGGACGGTGCGGTCGACACCGAGCCCGAATCCGATACCCGACAGCGCCTGCCCGCCCAACTGCTCCATCAGGCCGTCGTAGCGGCCGCCGCCGCCGATGCCCGATTGGGCCCCGAGGCCGTCGTGCACGAACTCGAACGTCGTCTTCGTGTAGTAGTCGAGTCCACGAACCATGCGCGGGTTGACCAGGTACGGAACATTCATCACATCGAGGTAGGCCAGCACCTCGTCGAAGTGCTGCTTCGCAGAATCGGAGAGATGGTCGAGCATCAACGGCGCGTCGGCAGTCATCTCGCGAACCTCCGGCCGCTTGTCATCGAGAACCCGCAGCGGGTTGATCTCGGCGCGTCGACGCGTGTCCTCGTCCAACGGAAGCGCAAAGAGGAACTGCTGCAGCAACTCTCGATACTGCGGGCGGCAGGTGTCGTCGCCGAGCGAGGTGATCTCGAGCCTGAAACCGGTGAGACCGAGGGCGCGGAACCCGGCATCGGCCACGGCGATGACCTCGGCGTCCAACGCCGGGTCGTCGACCCCGATCGCCTCGACTCCGACCTGCTGCAGTTGGCGGTAGCGGCCGGCCTGCGGGCGCTCGTACCGGAAGAACGGCCCGGCGTAGGCCAACTTGACCGGCAGCGCCCCGCGGTCCAAGCCGTGCTCGATCACCGCACGCATGACGCCCGCAGTCCCCTCGGGACGCAGAGTCACCGACCGATCGCCGCGGTCGGAGAAGGTGTACATCTCCTTGCTGACCACGTCGGTCGATTCGCCGACTCCCCGGGCGAACAACCCGGTGTCCTCGAAAATCGGGAGTTCGATGTGGCCGTACCCGGCGGCGCGCGCCGCACCGAGAAGGCCCTCACGGACAGCGACGAATTCGGCCGAATTCGGGGGGAAGTAATCGGGAATGCCCTTGGGCGCGGAAAAGGTGGTCGGCTTGCTCACGGTCACAGCTTTCCTTGCTCGGGGTCGCCGAGTCCAACGAGGAACGGATTGGACCTGCGCTCCTGACCGATGGAACTCTGTCCGCCGTGTCCGGGGAGCACGACGGTCTCGTCGCGCAGCGGCAGCAACCGCGACGCGATGGACCGTAGAAGTTGATCGTGGTCGCCGCCGGGCAGATCTGTCCGGCCGATCGACCCGGCGAACAAGGTGTCGCCGGTCAGCGCCAACGGAACCGTCCCGTCGGGACCGTTGGCCTCGGTGAGGAACACCACCGAGCCCTGCGTGTGCCCTGGAGTGTGCACGACCGTGAAGTCGATTCCCGCGAGGCTCAGACGTTGCTCGTGCGCCAACTCGATGACCTCGTCCGGCTCGTGGAACTCGAGGTCGCCGAGCACGGCAGCGAGCGTCGGACCGGTCCCTTTGATCGGGTCCGCCAACATGTATCGATCCTCGGGCGCGATGTATGCGGGGATTCCGTACTTCGAGCAGACCGGCTCCACGGACCACGTGTGGTCCAGATGACCATGGGTCAGCAGCACCGCTGTCGGGGTCAGCGAGGATCGCGTCAGGAAGTCGACCAACGGATCGGCGGCATCCTGGCCGGGATCGACCACGACGCACTCGGATGCGTCGTCCTGAGCGAGGATGTAGCAGTTCGTCTGAAACATTCCTGCGGGGAATCCGGTGACGAGCAAGACAATCGCTCCTAAGAGGCAGAGGCCGAAGTACCGAGCCAGCTTAGTGGGGAGGTTCTCGTCGGGTCCCCCCAGCATGCTCTCAGGCAATGATGGCAAACTCGCGTTGGCCGATTGTCGGCCGGCTACCACACGACCCACCCGCTCAGCGAGCAGGCGTGGTCGAACCAGGACAAGCGGGAGGACACGAATTGCCCAGCAACGAGCAACGGCGCGAGGCTGCCAAGCGAAAGCTCGAACGCCAACTCGTACGACGCGCAGAGCGAGCACGACGTCGGAAGCAGTTGACGATCGCCGGCTCCATCCTCGGTGTGGTTGCGGTCGTGGCCGTTGTCTCGGTCGTCTTCGTGGTGACCCGCGGTGACGACGACGCGAGCACGGCGCAGGACTCGACCACGTCTGCACCGGCCGATTCGATCATCGCTGCGGGCCGTACGGAACCGCTGCCCGAGACGGTGAACTGTTCCTACCCTGCCGCCGCGCAGCCGGCCGCCAAGCCCAACACCCCTCCCCGCACCGAGAACATCCCCACCAGCGACGAGCCCTTGAGCTACAGCATGGCCACCACCGCCGGCAACATCGGCCTGACACTGAACAACCCCGAATCCCCGTGCACGGTGAACAGTTTCGTGTCCCTGGCCAATCAGGGCTACTTCGACGGCACCACCTGCCACCGCCTGACGACGGGTGCCGGCCTGCAGGTGCTGCAGTGCGGCGATCCCACCGGCTCCGGTAGTGGCGGGCCGGGCTACCAGTTCGCCGACGAGTTCCCCACCGACACGTACGCCGAGGGCGATCCTGCCGCGCAGACTCCTGTCCTGTATCCCCGCGGAACCCTGGCGATGGCCAACGCCGGCCCGGGAACCAACGGCAGCCAGTTCTTCCTCGTCTACGGCGATTCGCAACTCCCGCCCGCCTACACCGCCTTCGGCACGATCGACGAGACCGGTCTCGCCACCTTGGATGCCATCGCGGCCAAGGGGGCGCAGGGCGGTGCCTCCGACGGCGCACCGGCCGAGCCGGTGGACATCACCTCGATGCAGAGCGACCTGTGACACGCGTACCCGGTCTGGTGATCGCAGCCTCCGCTGCGGCACTTCTTCTCGCCGGCTGCTCCGGATCGACGGAGACCGCTGCCACGCCCGCTCCGACCGGTTCGACGACCGCTGCCTCGACGTCGGCCACGACGACCACCCCGCGGCCGCCGCTGAATCTGTCGCGGTTCGGTGCGCTGCCGCCCGTTCCGCAGCCGACCACCGATACGGTCTCGTGTGCGTACCCGGCGGAGTCTCCGGCCGCCAAGGAGGTTGCTCCGCCTCCGACCGAGAACATCGACGTCTTCGGAACGGTCGACGTGACGCTGTCGACGACCCAGGGCGACATCGGAATGACGCTCGACCGTACCGAGGCCCCGTGCGCCGTCAACAGTGTGGTCAGCCTGGCTCAGCAGGGCTACTTCGACGGCGCACCGTGTCATCGGTTGACCACGTCCCCCGGCCTCGAAGTGTTGCAATGCGGCGACCCGTCGGGATCGGGTCGTGGCGGCCCCGGCTACAGCTTCGCCAACGAATACCCCACAACGGCGTTCGCCGACGATCCCGCGCAGGCCCAGAACCCGGTCGTCTACCCCCGTGGCACCCTGGCCATGGCCAACGCAGGCCCTGACACCAACGGCAGCCAGTTCTTCCTGGTGTACGCCGACTCTGTGCTGCCGCCGCAGTACACGGTGTTCGGCACCATCTCCGAAGCCGGCCTGCAGACCCTCGACGCCATTGCGGCCGGTGGAGTCAGCGGCGGTGCAGAGGACGGAGCACCAGCGAATCCGGTGGTCATCACCTCGGCAACCTGAGGTACCGCACGACGACGACAGGGTGAGCAGTAATGTCTGCTCACCCTGTCGTCGTATCGGGTCGGAATTCGGTCAGGCCGCCGAGGTGAGCCGGTACACGTCGTACACGCCCTCCACGTTGCGCACGACGTTGAGCACGTGCCCCAGATGCTTGGGGTCACCCATCTCGAACGTGAACTTGCTGATCGCCACCCGATCGCCCGACGTCGCGACGGATGCCGAGAGGATGTTGACCTTCTCGTCGGCCAGAGCCTTCGTGACGTCCGAGAGCAACCGATGCCGGTCCAGGGCCTCGATCTGAATGGCCACGAGGAACACCGAGGAGGCCGACGGTGCCCATTGCACCTCGATGAAGCGCTCGGACTGCTCCTCGAGCGACCGCGCATTGGTGCAGTCGGTGCGGTGGACACTGACCGACCCGCCGCGGGTGACGAACCCCAGTATCTCGTCCCCGGGTACAGGGGTGCAGCACTTGGCGAGTTTTGCCACGACACCCTCGGCACCGGTGACCAGTACCCCGGCGTCTCCGACCTGACGCGGTCTGGTCGGAATGGTCGACGGCGTAGAGCGCTCCGCGAGCTCTTCCTCGACGTCACCGACACCACCGAGATGAGCGACCAGCCTCTGCACGACGTGGCGAGCAGAAACGTGGTTCTCACCGACCGCGGTGTACAGCGCCGACACATCCACGTACCGCAGTTCGTGGGAGATGGCCGACATGGACTCGGCATTCATCAAGCGCTGCAACGGAAGTCCGCCGCGACGGACCTCTTTCGCGATGGCGTCCTTACCGGCTTCGAGGGCCTCTTCGCGACGTTCCTTGGCGAACCACTGACGGATCTTGGTCTTCGCACGCGGTGACGCGACGAAGCCCTGCCAATCTCGACTCGGCCCGGCCGTGACGGCCTTGGACGTGAAGACCTCGACCACCTCGCCGTTGTCGAGGGTTCGTTCGAGTGCCACCAGGCGACCGTTGACCCGGGCTCCGATACAGCGGTGACCCACTTCGGTGTGCACCGCATAGGCGAAGTCGACCGGACACGATCCGGCGGGAAGCGTGACGACATCGCCCTTCGGGGTGAAGACGAAGATTTCCTTGACCGCCAGGTCGTAGCGCAGAGACTCGAGGAACTCGCCCGGGTCGGCCGCTTCACGCTGCCAGTCGAGCAACTGGCGCATCCACGCCATGTCGTCGACCTCGGCGTTGTCCTGTGAGTGCTTGCCCTTGGTCTCCTTGTATCGCCAGTGAGCAGCGATACCGAACTCCGCGGTGCGGTGCATGTCCCTGGTGCGAATCTGCACTTCCAGTGGCTTGCCCTCGGGCCCGATCACCGTCGTGTGCAGCGACTGGTAGACGCCGTACCGTGGCTGCGCGATGTAGTCCTTGAAGCGGCCCGCCATCGGCTGCCACAGCGAGTGCACGACGCCGACCGCGGCATAGCAGTCGCGGATCTCGTCGCACAGAATGCGCACTCCCACGAGGTCGTGGATGTCGTCGAAGTCCCGGCCCTTGACGATCATCTTCTGGTAGATCGACCAGTAGTGCTTGGGACGTCCCTCGACGACGGCGCTGATTCTCGATGCCGCCAGTGTGGCGTTGATCTCGGCCCGTACCTTCTCGAGGTACGTGTCGCGGGACGGTGCCCGATCGGCGACCAACCGAACGATCTCGTCGTACTTCTTGGGATGGAGAATGGCGAAGGCCAGGTCTTCGAGCTCCCATTTGACGGTGGCCATACCCAGCCGATGAGCAAGCGGCGCAATGACTTCCAGTGTTTCCTTGGCCTTGCGGGCCTGCTTCTCCGGGGGCAGGAATCGCATCGTGCGCATGTTGTGCAGTCGATCGGCGACCTTGATGACCAACACCCGCGGGTCCCGCGCCATCGCGATGATCATCTTTCGGATGGTCTCGCCCTCGGCGGCCGTCCCCAGTACGACCTTGTCCAGCTTGGTGACCCCGTCAACAAGATGGGACACCTCGTCACCGAACTCCTCGGTCAACTTGGCCAACGAGTAGCCGGTGTCCTCCACCGTGTCGTGCAGCAGGGCCGCAACCAACGTTGTGGTGTCCATACCCAGTTCGGCGAGGATGTTCGCCACGGCAAGTGGATGGGTGATGTACGGATCGCCGGACTTGCGCATCTGTGTGGAATGCAGCTCGTCCGCGACGTCGTAGGCCCGCTGCAGCAGCGTCAGATCGGCCTTGGGATACAGCTCGCGATGCAGACTGACCAGGGGTTCGAGGACGGGCTTGACCGCCGCGCTGCGTCCGGCCGTGATGCGACGAGCGAGCCGCGCCCGAACTCGACGGGAGGCCGAGGTGGGCACGGGTGCCGAATTGCGTGCACCCGAGGGTGCCTGGTCGTCGGCCTGCGCCGAATCACTCGACACCGGCTCGCGCACGCCCGGTCTGTCCACCACCGGATCGTTGACCACTGCGGTATCGACGACCGCGCTCGTATCGCCGGACGCGACCGAATCCGCACCGGTTCCCGGCCGATCGGCGACTGCGGGCCGCTCGGGCAAGGGCTGATCGATGTAACGGGTCACTCTCATCACCTCCTGCCACACATTCGCGCCGACGCCAGGACAGATCCGGTCGACGCTGTATCAGTCGACTTTAGTCCTCAGACTCGAACCAGGCAGGCGAGCGGGTAGTCACTGCACTTGCTGCGGCCGTCGAGCGCCTCTATTTCCAGCACCACGGTCGCCCCGACCACCACCGCGCCCTGCTCGGCCAGCAACCGAGCTGTCGCATCGACGGTACCGCCGGTGGCGAGGACATCGTCGACCACGAGCACCCGTCGACCGGCCAGCTCGATGGAGGTCGGAATCTGCAGTTCTGCGGTTCCGTACTCGAGATCGTAGGTTCGCGAGTGCACGGGCGGCGGCAGTTTGCCCGCCTTGCGTACAGCGAGCACCCCGCAACCGAGCTCGAGTCCCACGCCCGCTCCCAGCAGAAACCCTCGGGCATCGATGCCGGCCACCAGATCGACGTTCTCGAAACCCTCCGTCAGTGCCGTGACGACACTGCGCAACGCGGGCCCCTCCGCGAACACCGGGGTCAGGTCGCCGAACCGCACCCCGTCCACGGGAAAATCGTCCACCCACCGTGTCAGCCGATGCACGGCCGACACGGCATCACCGCGCACCCCGCCGTCCTGAGTCACTGTCGCATCGCTCATTTCAGAAGTACCCACCGATCCATGTTCCAGCCGGCACCGGCCGCCGTGGGGTTGGCCACGACGTCCTGCATACCGTCGCTGACGACGGTGGTGCGCGGCTCGCTGTACAGCGGAAGCGACGGCATGTCGTTCCACAGAATGTTCTCGCCCTCGGTCGCCAACGCCAGCACGCGCTCGGGATCGTCGGTCACCGCCAGCTGGTCGACGATCGAGTCGATCCGCCCGTTGCTGTACCCGCCCACGTTGAGGCCGATACCGGTTCGCAACGAGTACCGTGCGACGACGGACGACGCCGAGCCGGTCGGCCCTGGCAGCGACCCCGCGCCGCCGAGAACGGCGTCCACTGTTCCGGCACGAAGCGCGGACGGCGTGAACTCCGGTGAGCTCGCGTCCTCGACGGTGATCCCCGCCGCCGCACAATCGGTCGCCATTCGGCTGACCAGCTGAGCGCGGCGCGCGTCCGGTGCCAGGTAGCCGACGCGTACGGTGAGCGCACTGCTACCCGATGCGGCCAGTTCCTTGCCCGCGCGGTCCAGGTCCGACCGCTGGTACCGGTCGCCGACCGTCGCGGCCACCGAGGGGTACACCAGAGTGTCCGGTTGCATCAGCCGCGAATCGACGACCCCGGAGCCGGGCCCGGCCGGCGGTGCTTCGAAGCCAGGGTGCCCGAGTGTGTCGAACAGCTCCGTTCGCGGGATGCATGCGGCCACGGCCCGGCGAGCACTCGCCTCCGCCAGCGCGCCCTGGGTCGCGAACGTCAGCTGCTCGACGCCTCGCGACGGTTCCGTGACGGTCTCGAACCCCTCTGTCGAACCCAGATCGATCGCGCCCGCACCCTGGTCGATCACGTCCAGAGATCCATCGGCAATCTTGGCCGGGACGTCGGTGCCCTTGGGCCAGATCACGACTCTCTGCGTCTCGGGCGGAATGCCCCACCAGGCGTCGTTCGCGACCAGAACCAACCCGTCCTCGGGGGTGTACGAGTCGACGCGGTACGGACCGGCCGACGGCAGCAGCGACGTGTCGACAGAACCGGGCGTCAACGTCCACCCGGTGTTCCAGAAATCGGCGATCCGAGAGACGACACCGTCATCGCCGGCCACGATGGGATCGACGACGTTCGGTACCCCGGCCGCGCGCGCAGCCACGTGTGCGGGCAACAGATCGGTGGCACCGAAGAGAGCTCGCCAGTTCTGGTAGCTGCGGCCCGGGGCGAAGACGACGGTGGCGTCCTTGGACCCGGGGACGCAGTCGATGCTCGCGATGTCGGAGTATCCCGCCGTCGACGCCGCGTCGAACAGGGGACGGTCGGTGGCGAACCGGCCGCTGTTGGCGGCCCACGCCAGCACCAGGTCATCGCACGCCATCGGTGCGCCGTCGGAGTATTTCGCCGCAGGCGCGATCGTGTACTGCAGCGTCAGAACGTCCCCAGGCACCACGGCGACGGTACCGATGTCGTTGTCCGACAGCGCATCACCGTCCGGTCCCAGATAGCTGAACCCGACCTGGACTCGTGTGAACGCCTGACGCGCTCCCGACGCGGCCCCGTCGACGGTCCTGGCGTTGTAGTTGTTCACCACGTTGTCGAACGAGTACCCGATGGAAGGCACCTTGTCCTCCGAGGCCGAACATGCGGTGAGCGACGCTGCGGCCAGACCCGCTGCCAGCAGTGCCGCGCTCCACCTACGTTCCACGTGCACTCTCCATCTCTACGATCTCGCTATCGGCGCTTCTTGTTCCGCTTCCCAGTGGGGCGATTGCCGGGCTGCGGTGCCGACGCCTTGCTGACATCCACGCCGACGGCCACCGGTTCGGGTGCGAGACCGGCGGCGCGCGCCGCCGCGTCGGCACGCTTGGAGTGGACCTTGCGAGTGTGGACCGCGACCGGGCCCCACTTCTCCTTCAGGATCACCAACAGCGGCGTGGCGAAGAAGATGGACGAGTAGGCACCGACGATCATGCCGACGAGCTGCACGAGAGCGAGATCCTTGAGCGTTCCCACGCCCAGCAGCCAGACCGCGACGATCATCAATGCGATGACCGGCAGAACACCGATCACGGTCGTGTTGATCGATCGCATCAGAGTCTGATTCACGGCGAGGTTGGCCTGCTCCGCGTACGTCTTGCGGTGCAGGTTCAAGATGCCTCGGGTGTTCTCCTCCACCTTGTCGAACACCACGACGGAGTCGTACAGCGAGAAGCCCAGAATGGTCAGCAGACCGATCACCGTGGCCGGGGTCACCTCGAAGCCGACGAGTGAATAGACGCCCGCGGTGACGACGAGGTCGAAGCCCAATGCGGCCAGGGCCGCCAGCGCCATGTCTCGTTCGTATCGGATGGCGATGTAGATGCTGACGATCACCAGGAACACCGCGAGGGCTATCAGAGCCTTCTGGGTGATCTGACTCCCCCATGTCTCACTCACGTCGGAGACGCTGATGGCATTGGGCGTTGCGGTGCCCGAGTTGTCCTGCGGCTGGAAGGACTGGAACAGCGCCTGTCGAAGAGTGTCGACTTCGGCTGGATCGAGCGCCTCGGAACGGATCTGCACCGTGGCCGCGGCACCCGAGCCGACCGTCTGGACGGACACCGGGGGCATGCCCAGCGAGTCGTTGTAGACGGTTTCGACCTGCTCGGTGGAGATGTTGTCCGCGGCGGGCAATGCGATGCGGGTGCCGCCCTCGAAGTCGATACCGAGCGTGAACCCACGCACGAGGAAGCTGAGCAGGCAGATCAGCACGATGACGCCGGTCAGCACGTAGTAGAACCTGCGGCGTCCGACGATCTCGAATGCACCGGTGCCGGTGTAGAGACGAGAGAACCAACTGTGCCTGGGCTGCGTGGACTGGTCGACGCTCGAATCGTCGAGAGGCGATGGGGTCGAGGTGGCCGTATCGGACATGTCATGCCTCCTTCGACGGCGACGCGGCGCCGGTCTTGACGGCGACTGCCTTGTTGGCGGCGCGCTTTCGTTCGAGCGCGATCTGCTGGACCGCGCCGAGACCGTTGACGGACGGCTTGGACCAGAATTTCGACTTCGACGCCAGATTCACCAGCGGCCACGTCACCAGCACCACGACGATGACGTCGAGGATGGTCGTCAGTCCCAGGGTGAACGCGAAGCCGCGCACCTGACCGACTGCCAGTACGTACAGAACGGCAGCGGCGATGAAGCTGACCGCGTTGCCGGACAGGATGGTCTTGCGTGCGCGGGCCCAACCGCGGGGCACTGCGGACCGGAAGCTGCGGCCCTCGCGAATCTCGTCCTTGATGCGTTCGAAGAACACCACGAAAGAGTCCGCGGTCATGCCGATACCGATGATCAGGCCGGCGATGCCGGCGAGGTCGAGGGTGAAGCTGATCCACCTGCCGAGCAGGATCAGGATGCCGTAGACGACGAGCCCGGCCAGCGCCAACGACAGAGCCGTGAGCAGGCCGAGGGCTCGGTAGTACAGCAGGCAGTAGACCAGCACGAGGGCCAAGCCGATGGCACCGGCGATCAGGCCTGCTTCGAGTGACGCCAATCCCAGTGTGGCCGAGACCGTTTCGGCCTCGGAGGACACGAACGACAGTGGCAGCGAACCGTACTTGAGCGTGTTGGCCAGTTCGGAAGCGCTCTGCGCGTTGAAGTTGCCGGTGATCGACGTGGCACTACCGGCGGGAGTGGCACCCTGAATGACCGGCGCGCTGATCACCTTCGAGTCCAGTACGAATGCGGCCTGCTTCTGCAGGTTCGCAGCCGTGAACTGCGCCCAGGTGTTCGACCCCTCGGAATCGAACGTCAGGCTCACCTGGAACTGAGCCTGCTGGTTGTCGAATCCCGACGTCGCGTCGGCGATCTGCTGACCGTCGATGATCGTGGGACCGAGAAGGTAGACAGCTGTTCCGTCGGTGGAGCAGGCCACGAGCGGGAGCGCAGGATCGTCGTTGCCGGCGAGCGGGTCCGCGGCGTTGCAATCGAGCGACTGCATGGCGAGCTGCTGTATCTGCTGATCCTCGCTCTGACGAAGCGCCTTCGCGTCGGCGATCTCCTGGGCTGCCCGATCGGCGTCGGACAGCGACGCGTTTTCGGCGGGATCACTCGAGGTCGGGGCGTCCGTCGCGGGTGCGTCCGAGGCCGGAGCACCGGTTGTCGGAGCGGGGGTCGGGTCGACCGTCGTCGGATCCTGCGCCGGAAACACCCGACTCTGCGGAGCCGCCGGAGCAGCAGGATCGACGGCTGTCGCCGGATCTGCCGGCGCAGCCGGGTCCGTCGGAGTCTGCGGAGAACCCGGCGTCGCCTGGCCTGCGGATGGTGCAACCGACCCCACCACCGGACGAATGAACAGTCGAGCGGTCTGCCCCAGAGTTCTCGCCTGAGAGCTGTCGTCACCGGGCACCGTGATGACGAGATTGTCGCCGTCGATGACCACCTCGGAACCGGACACGCCGAGACCGTTGACGCGGGTCTCGATGATCTGCTGCGCCTGCTTGAGGCTGTCCTGCGACGGCGCATTTCCGTCGGGCGTGCGTGCAGTCAGCGTCACTCGCGTGCCGCCCTGCAGGTCGATTCCCAACTTCGGCGAGGGGTCTTTGTCTCCGGTGAAGAAGACCAGGGCATACACCGCCGCCATCAGCACCGCGAAGACGGCGAGATAGCGGGCGGGATGCACCGATCCGCTGGAAGGTGCCACGGTGTGTGATTCTCCTCTGGGCGGTGGAAAAGTGTCTGTTCCTGTTGGCTCGCGCCTCGTTGTGTCAGCGGCGGGCGGTGCGATTGTGCACCACGACGCTCACCGCAGACGAAACCGCTGCCGGATTGTGTCTCCGACAGCGGTTCGGATCTTCGCTACGTCACTCTTTTTCGAGGCGCTTCGTCGTCTGCTCGACGGTTTCGTCGGCGGGGTTCCCGACGTCCTTGTGCAGCGACGGAGCTGCCGGCTCGGTGGGGCCGACCGCAGCGGTGCCGGCGCCGGGCACCGAATCGAAGGTGTTCTCGTCCGACTCGCCGTCGTCGAACTCGGTGTCGTCGGGCAGAACCTCACGCACGACGGCGCGTGACCACGTCGTGATGACGCCGTCGGCGATCTCGAGGTCGATCGTGTCGTCCTCGACCAGGACCACTCGTGCATACAGGCCTGCGGTGGTGACGACCTCGTCGCCGACCTTCAGCGAGTCCTGCATTTCCGTGGTCTTGGCCAGCACCTTCTTCTGTCGGCGCGCGTTGAGAAACAGCGGTACCAGAAGGGCCACGATCAGCAGCGGAAACAGCAAATCCATCGGAAGGTCAGTCCTCGAAGTTCGGTTCGATAATCGTCATTGTCTCGTGCGAGAACGTCGCTGGTGCGGGCCTCGCAGCTACCCAGTGTGCCATCACCTGTGGCCCGCTCGGTCCGTTCGTCTCGTGTTGCGGCCGTTTCACTCGAATAATCCCTGCTGGACCTCGGCCGATCGCACCGAAATTCCCCCGACTGCGAGATCCGGTGGCGGGGTGAGACCGAGGTGGTGCCAGGCGGCGGCAGTGGCGACGCGACCGCGCGGCGTACGGGCGATCATCCCGGCCCGCACCAGGAACGGCTCGCACACTTCCTCGACCGTCGAGGGCTCCTCGCCGACGGCGACAGCGAGAGTGGACACTCCCACCGGTCCCCCGCCGAAACTTCGGATCAGCGCGCTGAGGACGGCACGGTCGAGGCGATCCAGTCCGAGCTTGTCCACGTCGTAGACCACGAGCGCGGCCTTGGCGGTGTCCTGGGTGACGGTGCCGTCCCCGCGCACGTCCGCGTAGTCGCGAACTCGGCGCAGCAGTCGGTTCGCGATTCGGGGTGTGCCACGCGAGCGTCCTGCGATCTCGGCGCAGCCGTCACGGTCGATGGGGACACCCAGAATCCCGGCGGATCGCATCAGAATTCGTTCGAGTTCACTCGGCTCGTAGAAATCCATGTGCGCCACGAACCCGAAGCGGTCGCGCAGCGGTCCGGTGAGCGCGCCGGACCGGGTGGTCGCACCGACGAGAGTGAACGGGGCGACCTCCAAGGGAATGGATGTCGCTCCCGGCCCCTTGCCGACGATCACGTCGACACGGAAGTCCTCCATGGCCAGATACAACATTTCCTCGGCCGGCCGGGCGATCCGATGAATCTCGTCGATGAACAGCACGTCCCCTTCGACGAGGTTGCTGAGCATCGCGGCCAGATCGCCCGCACGCTCGAGGGCGGGCCCGGAGGTCAACCGCAGTGAGGTGCCGAGTTCCGCGGCGATGATCATCGCCATGCTGGTCTTTCCCAGGCCGGGCGGACCCGACATCAGGATGTGATCGGGGGTGCCGCCGCGCATCTTCGCCCCCGAGAGCACCAGCTGCAGTTGCTCACGCACCCGAGGCTGACCGATGAAATCGGTGAGGTTCTTCGGACGCAGACTGGTCTCGATGTCGAGGTCGTCGGACATGGCCTCCGCACCGACCTGGGATTCCCCGAACTCGTCGTCCTCGGTCACGCCGACCTACCTGGACTTACCGAGGTACGCCAACGCGGCCCGCAGTGCGGTGGACGTCGTGGCCTCGGGCTGCTGTGCGAGTACCGCGTCGGTGGCCTCCTCGGCCTGCTTCGCCGGAAATCCGAGACCGATCAGGGCTTCGACGATCTGATCGCGCATCGAGTTGCCGACCCCGGAACCGGGCACCACGGAACTGCCGGCGCGGCCGACAACGGCGTCGACCTTGTCGCGCAGCTCGACCACCATCCTCTCGGCCCCGCGCTTGCCGATACCGGGAACTCTGGTGAGGGCCCCGATGTCGCTGTCCGCCAATGCTGTTCGCAGGGAGTCGGGTTCGTGTACCGCAAGCGTGGCCATCGCAATTCGTGGCCCGACTCCGGAAACCGTGAGCAGCAGCTCGAACAGCTCACGTGATTCCTTGTCGGGAAACCCGTACAGCGTTTGCGAGTCCTCGCGCACGATCATGGTGGTGAGCAGAGTGGACTCGCTCCCCCGATGCAACGTCGCCAACGTCGCCGGTGTGGCATTGACGCGATATCCGACACCGGCCGCCTCGAGTACTGCGTGATCGAGAGCGATGTCGATCACCGACCCGCGAATGGATGCGATCACCGTGCGCCCGCCTCCTTCTTGGCCAGTTTCTCGATTTTGCGCGCCACGGCGGCGCGAGCTTTGCGTTCCTCGGCCAGACGCGCGTCGTACTTGCGCTTCTGTTCGGCGGCCATCGCCTCGGCTTTGGCCATCCGGGCGATCATCGGGGCGCGCCAGCAGTGACAGATACCCAGAGCCAACGCATCTGCGGCATCAGCGGGAGTCGGCGCGGTCTGCAGCCCGAGAATGCGCATGACCATGGCGGTGACCTGTGCCTTGTCGGCCGAACCGTTGCCGGTGACGGCTGCCTTCACCTCACTGGGAGTGTGGAAGCAGACGTCGATACCGCGCCGGGCCGCAGCCAGTGCGATGACGCCGCCTGCCTGCGCGGTGCCCATGGCCGTCCGTACGTTGTGCTGAGCGAACACTCGCTCGATTGCCACGACCGACGGCTTGTGTGTATCGAGCCAGTATTCCGCCGCTTCGGATATCCGCAGCAGACGCTGCGCGAGATCCATGTCGGCGGGAGTCCGGACCACATCCACGTCGAGAGCGACGACTGTGCGACCGACGCCTCCCTCGATCAAACTGAGCCCACACCTGGTGAGACCGGGGTCGACACCCATCACCCGCACGTCACCACACCTTCCGCTTACGAACTGTTGTTCGATAGCGTAGCGGAGCGCACCGACGGATCAGGGCTACGACACCCGGTCGATCACCGTGAGCAAACGGACCGGGTCAGTCCTCGTCGTCCAGTTCGGCCATGACCTCGTCCGACAGGTCGACGTTGGACCAGACGTTCTGCACGTCGTCGCTGTCTTCGAGGGCGTCGATCAGCTTGAAGACCTTGCGCGCTCCGTCTGCGTCCACCGGGACGTTGACCGAAGCCTGGAAGCTCGCCTCCGCGGAGTCGTAGTCGATGCCCGCGTCCTGCAGTGCGGTACGCACTGCGATCAGATCGGTCGGCTCACTGACGATCTCGAACGTGTCGCCGTTGTCGTTCACTTCCTCGGCACCGGCCTCGAGGACCGCCATCAACACGTCGTCCTCGCTCTGTCCGTTCTTCTCGAGCGTCACGACGCCTTTGCGTGAGAACAGGTAGGACACCGAACCCGGATCGGCCATGTTTCCGCCGTTACGAGTCATTGCTACTCGAACTTCGCCTGCTGCACGATTGCGGTTGTCGGTGAGGCACTCGATGAGGATGGCGACACCGTTGGGGCCGTAACCCTCGTACATGATGGTCTGCCAGTCGGCTCCGCCCGCTTCTTCGCCGGCTCCGCGCTTGCGCGCACGTTCGATGTTGTCGTTGGGAACCGACGTCTTCTTCGCCTTCTGGATGGCGTCGTAGAGCGTCGGGTTGCCCGTGGGGTCACCACCACCCGTGCGGGCCGCCACCTCGATGTTCTTGATGAGCTTGGCAAACGACTTGCCGCGTCGGGCGTCGATCACCGCCTTCTTGTGCTTGGTGGTGGCCCATTTTGAGTGGCCGCTCATGCGATAGAGCCCCTTCCTGCTCGAATTCGGTGTTGTCGACTTTACTCGCCCGTGTCATCGCTCCGCCCCAACCGGCGATTACGGGTTTCTACGCGCTGCGCACCATGTCCACGAAGAGTCGGTGCACTCGATCGTCTCCGGTGACCTCGGGATGGAAGCTGGTGGCCAGCACTCGGTTCTGGCGCACGGCCACCACACGGCCCGCAGCAGGCCCGTTCGGGACGGTGGCGAGTACTTCGACGTCCGCACCGACACGCTCGACCCAGGGCGCGCGAATGAACACTGCGCGCATCGGTCCGCCCTCGATGTCGGCGAATTCGAGATCGGTCTCGAACGAGTCGACCTGTCGGCCGAAAGCGTTGCGGCGCACGGTGATATCGAGACCGTCGAGGTGTTCCGCGTCGGGCCTGGTGTCGAGGATGTCCGACGCCAACAGGATCATCCCCGCGCACGATCCGTACGCGGGCATACCGTCGGCCAGACGAGCGCGCAGCGGCCCGAGCAGATCGAAGACACCGAGCAGGGTGCTCATCGTCGTGGATTCGCCACCGGGAATGATCAACCCGTCGATTTGGGCGAGTTCGTCCGGCCGCCGCACGGTGATTCCGTGCGCACCGCTCGACTCCAGCGCGGCCAAGTGCTCGCGAACATCGCCCTGCAGTGCGAGTACGCCGATCGTCGGCGGCGTCACTTCAATCCGAAGGGATCGACGTGTGGCTTCGAGGTGTCCCGCTCGAAGCGCATCAGTCCCTCTTGGACGACGGCGGCGACCATACGACCGGAGATGTCGAAGATTCGCCCCTGCGCCAGTGCTCGTCCGAAATCAGCGGACGGCGACGTCTGGTCGTAGAGCAGCCATTCGTCCGCTCGGAACGGCCTGAGGAACCACAGCGCGTGATCGAGGGAGGCCGTCTGCGTGACGGCGTCCGGGTGCGGCACCTTGGCCGATCCGATGAGCGTCATGTCGCTCATGTAGGCGAGCGCGCAGACATGGAACACCTGATCGTCGGGCAGCGTGTCGCGGTACCTGAACCAGACCCGTTGCTGCGCAGCGAAACTGGGATGCTTGACGGTCTGATCGTCGGGAATGAGACGGATGTCCCATTCGGACCACTCCTTGTAGTAGGAGGTGTCGTACTCCGCCAGAGTGGTCGGGTCGGGCAACGATTCCGGTCCGACCACCTCGGGCATGAGGTCCTGATGGGAGATCCCGTCGTCGTCGCCGTGGAACGAGGCGGACATCGTGAAGATGGCCTTGCCGTGCTGAATTCCGGTCACTCGACGGGTGCAGAACGACCGGCCGTCCCGAATACGATCGACCATGAACACGGCCGGCTCGTTCGGGTTACCCGGCCGGAGAAAGTAGCCGTGCAGCGAATGCACGCGGAACTCGGGTGCCACGGTGCGCACGGCCGCGACGAGCGCCTGGCCGGCAACCTGGCCGCCGAACGTCCGCGGCAGCCGGCTCGGGAACGTGCGTCCCCGATAGATGTCGTTCTCGATTCGTTCCAATTCGAGAATGTCCTCGATGCTGGCCATGGCTGTGTCCACCTTTCTGTGACAACGGCTCAGGCTAACAATGAGTGGACCAGGCAAGATGGTCGGTGTGGGTCAACCGATACCGATATTTCCCGATCTTCTGACCAAGTCGATCGTCGATGCGTGCCCCGCCGGGTCGCGAACGATCGTTGTCGTCGACGGTGCCGACGCCGCGAAGCCGGTCGACTTCGCCTCTCGCACAGCCGAACACGCCCGCGCACAGGGCAGGCGTGCCGACGTCGTCGACCTGCACGATTACGTCCGGCCGGCGTCCATTCGATTCGAGTATTCGCGAACGGACGAATTGAGCTACCGCACTGTGTGGTTCGACTACGATGCCGTGATACGCGAGGTCATCGCGCCACTGCGTGCCGGTGGCCGAGGTCACTATCTGCCGCGTCTGTGGGATGAGGCAACCGATCGATCCGCCCGCGCTCGTACCGTCGAGGCCGCGCCGAATCACATAGTCCTGATTGCCGGTCCGATGCTGCTGGGCCGAGGACTGGACGTCGATCTTCGAGTGCAGTTGCGGTTGTCCGAGGGTGCGCTGCGTCGGAGAACCGACACAGCCGACCAATGGACCTGCACGGCACTGCTCGAGTACTACGACTCGATCGACGAGTACGCCGAGCGGCCGGACTTCGCGGTCCGGTGGGACCATCCGGACCGCCCGGCACTGGAACGCAGTCAGTAGCTACGCAACCGGAAGAGGACGGTCACCAACCGCGCTCGGCGAGACGGTGTGCGACGGGCAGGTCGTCGACGTTGATGCCGACCATCGCCTCGCCGAGTCCACGGGAGACCTTGGCGAGGACATCCGGGTCGTCGAAGAAGGTAGTGGCCTTGACGATTGCCTCGGCACGTTCTTTCGGGTTGCCGGACTTGAAGATTCCCGATCCGACGAACACTCCCTCGGCACCGAGTTGCATCATCATCGCTGCGTCGGCCGGGGTGGCGATACCGCCGGCGGTGAACAACGTGACGGGCAGCTTTCCGGCACGGGCGATTTCGACGACGAGATCGTACGGAGCCTGCAATTCCTTCGCCGCGACGTAGAGCTCGTCTTCGGGAAGTGATGTGAGACGACGAATCTCGTCGCGAATCTTGCGCATGTGGGTCGTCGCGTTCGAGACGTCGCCGGTGCCGGCCTCGCCCTTGGAGCGAATCATGGCTGCGCCCTCGGTGATTCGACGCAGTGCTTCACCCAGGTTGGTGGCACCACACACGAACGGAACGGTGAAATTCCACTTGTCGATGTGATTGGCGTAGTCGGCCGGGGTGAGGACCTCGGACTCGTCGATGTAGTCGACACCCAGGCTCTGCAGGATCTGCGCCTCGACGAAGTGCCCGATGCGGGCCTTGGCCATCACCGGAATGCTGACCGAGGAGATGATGCTGTCGATCATGTCCGGATCGCTCATCCGCGACACCCCGCCCTGCGCGCGGATGTCGGCGGGAACGCGCTCGAGCGCCATGACGGCAACGGCACCGGCATCCTCGGCGATCTTCGCCTGGTCTGCGGTGACCACGTCCATGATGACGCCGCCCTTGAGCATCTCGGCCATACCGCGCTTGACGCGAGCGGTGCCGATTCCGTTCTCGTTGGACCCGCCGTCAGCGGATCCAGTGGAAGCAGCGGGCGAATTGGGGGCGTGTGGGGTACTCAAGCCAACTCCTGTGTTCTCGGCAGTCCGGATCTTCGCGCAGAGCCGCTGCCCTGCCCGCGAAGGGGCGGGCCGGCGCGGCGACGCGCCCAGAACTGTAGGCCGCTACCGCGTCGTTTCCCATAACCACTTGACGATTGCTGGACTGGTCGGAAAGGTCCAGATTGTCAGCGGATGGCCCTGACGTCCGGGTCGCCGCGTCGCGCGAGCGCTACGTTGACCTCGTCGAGAAGTTCGGCCAGATCCTGTGGATACACGTTTTCGCCGACCGCACTCAGCGCCCGGATGTCTGCCTCGGTACACCAGCGATGCCCGGTGACGGTTCGTCGCTCGAAGTCCGTGAACCCGGCACTCTCGGGCTCGAACTCCTGCGTCCGATGCGCGAAGAACAGTTCCTCGGACCGGATCAACGTTCCGTTGAACGGGAAGGTCGCAACTCGACGCCACAGCGGTCCGCGCAGGTCGGACGCGTCGACGGTCAGGCCGGTCTCCTCGTGCACTTCGCGTACCGCTGCCTCGCGAAGGGACTCCCCCTTTTCGACCGCACCTCCGATGGTGAACCAGAAGAACGTCTCGGGCACCGTGGGGTCGTGTCCACGCAGGAGCAGGACACGGCCACGCTCGTCGAGCAACACCACCCGCGCAGAGGTACGCGGCGTCGCCCGAGTCTCACTACCGAACGTTGCCGCGGCCGAGCGCTCCGCGATCTCGAAGTACGACGGCAGGGCGGCGGTGCCGCCGAGATGCAGCCACCGGACCGGACGGCGTACCCGTAGAGCGAGGGTGTCTCGGACGGCGTCGTTGTGGAAGCGTCGTGCGATCAATACGCGTGCTTCGGCGTCGGCGAGTTCGGCGACCAGCTGCGGTGGCAGTGCGGCCGGTTCGACAACGGCGAGTGCCATGGACACCGCGTTCTCCGCTTCCTCCCGCTGCGACCGGTCGGCGCGTTCGGCTCGATCTGCCAGTGCAGCAAGCTCTTTGCTCGACGACACCGAGCCCCGGGTGGCGGCCGACACGGCTCGCGCGACGACGGCTCGGCGCGCGAGTGCAGCATCGAGGGCCTGCCAGGCGAGGTCTGTGCGAACGTGGAGCCGATCGAGTCGGTTGGCGGTTCCGTAGGCCCACAGCCCGACGACGAGGATCAGAACCGCGATCAGTCCGAGTACCAGGATGGTGACGGCAGACAGTGTCATCAGCTCGCGGCTCGCACTTTCTGTCCGCCGAGGGTGACCGTCTCGTACACGCGCAGGATCTGTTCGGCGACGACAGGCCAGTCGTACGTGGACACGGCCGCCGAGGCGGCGTCGACGAGACGCTCGCGGACGGCGTCGTCGGACAGAATGGAGGTGACCGCTGCCGCGAGTGCCGCAGAATCGTCGATCGGAACCAGCAGGCCACATGCGCCGTCGCGTAGGACCCGACGGAACGCGTCCAGTTCGCTTGCCACCACGGGGGTTCCGGCTGCCATCGCCTCCACCAGAACGATGCCGAAGCTTTCGCCGCCGAGGTTGGGGGCGCAATACACGTCGGCGCTACGCATCGCGGAAGCCTTCGTGGCGTCGTCCACCTGGCCGAGGAAGGTCAGATGCGAGGCCAGCGCGCCTGCTTCCTTGCGAAGCTTGTCCTCGTCGCCCCTGCCGACGATGAGAATTTCGATGTCGGGGTGAGATTCGACGAGGGCCGGTAGCGCGCCCAGCAGCACGGCCATTCCCTTGCGCGGTTCGTCGAAGCGGCCCAGGAACAGCACTGTCCGGCCCGGACGCGGATAGCCGTCGAGCACGTCTGCGTCGGCGAACGCCGGCACGTCGACTCCGTTCGGAATTTCGACCGCATCGGACCCGAGCGCCTCGACCTGCCATCGCCGCGCCAACTCGGACACGGCGATCCGACCGCTGATCTTCTCGTGATAGGGCCGCAGCACGCCCTGGAACGTGCTGAGCACGAGAGACTTGGTGGTGGATGTGTGGAACGTGGCCACGATCGGGCCGTCCGCGGCCTTGAGTGCGAGCATCGACAGACTCGGCGCATTGGGCTCGTGAATGTGCAGCACGTCGAAGTCGTTCTCCGAGATCCACTTTCGGATCCGTGAGTACGTCACCGGGCCGAATCGCAGCCGGGCGACCGACCCGTTGTACGGAATGGCCAAGGCTTCTCCGGCCGACACCACGAATTCGGGGAGCTCGACGCCGTCCGAGGCGGGAGCCAGAACGCTGACCCGGTGACCGCGCTCGATGAAGACCTCGGCCAACTGCTGGACGTGGGCCTGCACTCCGCCCGGCACGTCGAACGAGTACGGGCACACCATGCCGATTCTCATGTGCCCTCGATTCGGGCCCGGCGCTCTGCCGACCAGTCGCTCATCCACAGCGGCTGCAGCATGTGCCAATCGGCGGGATGAGCGCGGATTCCGGCGGCGAAATGATCCGCAACCGTCTGAGTCGCAGCGGCTACTCCCTGCGAGACGTCCACCGCGGGCGAGATGTCGAATCCCCAACCGTCGCCGTCGAAGTAGCCGTGTACCGGGAGCAGCGTGGCACCGGTGTCGATGGCGAGCTTGGCCGCACCTGCCGGCATTCGTGTCGGTTCCCCGAAGAAGGTCACCGGTACTCCGTGCTTGGCCAGGTCTCGTTCGCCGAGCAGGCAGACCACCTTGTTCTGGCGCAGTCTGTCGGACAACGCGAGCAGGGGCGGTTGCTCGCCGCCGCTGAGCGGAAAGATCTCGAATCCCAGGCTCTCGCGATACGCCACGAAGCGTTGGTACAGCGACTCCGGCTTCAACCTCTCGGCCACGGTCGAGAGGCCACCGTGCGTCCGTACCAACCACATTCCGGCCATGTCCCAGTTGCCGCTGTGCGGTAGTGCGAGCACCACTCCCTTGCCGGCACCGAGCGCCGCTTCGAGATGTTCCTTGCCGTACACGCATCGATCGATGACGGCCGCCTGAGCGGCCAGGTCCATCGACGGCAGCCGGAATGCCTCACGCCAGTACCGGGCGTAGGAGCGAACACTCTCTCGGATCAGGTCATCCGGGACCTGCTCCGCCGTGGTCCCCAGCACCCGAGCGAGATTGCGGCGCAGCTGATCCGGGCCGCCGTTACGGGACGAGGCGAAGTCGGCACCGCGGTCGAACAACCGACGGGCGACACCCTCGGGTAACGACCGGACGAGACGCCACCCCGCGGCGTACCCGGCGTCGGACGCGCGTTCCGACAGATTCATGTCGGCTCCACACCGCCGTCGTCGGAGACCGATGGAGCCGGCGGCACGATAATGTCGCGGGCACCCTCGGATCCGCGGACGGCGAGCACTCGTTGGAACACGGTCACGATGCTCAGCGCGGCAAGAATCCACATTGCGGGATAGATGAGACTGTCCAGCCACGGTATGTCGAAATGTCTTCCGACACCGGTGAGCCCGGCCCCGACCAGAACGATGACGAGGCGGTCGGGTCGTTCGATCCAACCACCGTCCGCGGACAGGCCGCTGGCCTCGGCGCGCGCTTTGGCGTACGAGATGACCTGCGAGGTGACCAGGCAGACGAGAGTGGCAACGAGCAGTAGCTTGTCGTTCTCGGAATACACGGCCCACCAGGCCAAGCCGCCGAAGATCGCACCGTCCGCAACGCGGTCGCACGTCGCGTCGAGAACGGCACCGTACTTGGTGCCGCCTCCGCGTGCGCGAGCCATCGCGCCGTCGAGCATGTCGAACAGAACGAACAGGGTGATGACGATCGAGCCCCACCACAGGTAGCCGGCAGGGAACATCGTCACCGCAGCGGTCACGGTGACGACCGTGCCGATGACGGTCACCGAGTCCGGAGTCAGGCCGGTGCTGTTGAGCGCGCGGCCCAACGGGGCCGTCAACTTCGAGACCGGCGCACGGCCGAAGATGCTCAGCACGCCGCACGCTCCCCGTGCCGGTGATTCATTCGTTCCAGGCCGAGGCAAGCAGGGCCCGAGTGTCGCGGAGCAGTTGCGGCATCACCTTGGCGCCGCCGATTACCGTGATGAAGTTGGCGTCACCACCCCACCGCGGCACGATGTGCTGGTGCAGGTGCTCGGCCAGCGAACCGCCTGCAGCCGCCCCGAGGTTGAGGCCGACATTGAAACCGTGCGGGCTCGACACTCGCTTGATCACGCGAATCATCTTCTGCGTGAACGCCATCAGCTCCGAACTCTCGGCGGGGGTGAGATCCTCGAGCGCCGCGACGCGTCGGTACGGCACGATCATCGTGTGGCCGGGATTGTACGGGTACAGATTGAGCACGGCATACACCGATTCGCCGCGCGCGACGACCAGTCCGTCCTCGTCCGTCATCTTCGGGATGTCGGAGAACGGCTCGGTCGACTTCGCCGAACCCTGCGCCGAACCCTGTGGGGCCTCGGCGATGTACGACATCCGATGCGGGGTCCACAATCGCTGCAGCCGATCCGGTTCACCGGCACCGGTGGCGACGATCGACTCGTCGTGTTCTTCCATGTCAGCTCACTCCGGCGGTACTGGTCTGCACGAGTTCGGCGGTCGGTGATGCGTTGTTGCGTGCGGCGATCCACTCGGTGATCACGGTCACGGCCTCCGCCACCGGAACCCCGTTGACCTGAGTGCCGTCCCGGAATCGGAAGCTGACGGCACCTGCTTCGACGTCGCGCTCGCCGGCCAGCAGCATGAACGGGACCTTCTGCGCTGTCTGATTGAAGATCTTCTTCTGCATCCGGTCGTCGCTCGCATCGACCTCGGCCCTGACTCCGCGCTTCTTCAACTCCTTCACCACCGCGAAGAGGTGGTCCTGATGCACCTCGGCCACCGGAATTCCGACGACCTGTACGGGCGCCAGCCAGGCCGGGAAAGCACCGGCGTAGTGCTCGGTCAGCACACCGAAGAACCGCTCGATGGATCCGAACAGGGCACGGTGAATCATCACCGGGCGCTCCTTGGTACCGCCGGAACCGGTGTACTCGAGCTCGAAACGCTCGGGCAGGTTGAAGTCGAGCTGAATGGTCGACATCTGCCAGGTGCGGCCGAGCGCATCCTTCGCCTGCACCGAGATCTTCGGACCGTAGAACGCGGCACCGCCCGGGTCGGGCACCAGATCGAGACCCGACGCCGCGGCCACCTCGGCGAGGGTGTTGGTGGCCTCTTCCCAGACCTCGTCGCTGCCGACGGACTTCTCCGGATTACGAGTCGACAGTTCGAGGTAGAAGTCGTCGAGTCCGTAGTCCTTGAGCAGCCCGAGAACGAATTCGAGGGTGCTGGTGAGCTCGCCGCGCATCTGTTCGCGAGTGCAGAAGATGTGCGCGTCGTCCTGGGTCATGCCGCGCACTCGGGTCAGACCGTGGATGACGCCGGACTTCTCGTAGCGATAAACCGAGCCGAACTCGAACAAGCGCAGCGGCAGTTCACGGTACGAGCGGCCGCGGGAGCGGAAGATCAGATTGTGCATCGGGCAGTTCATCGGCTTGAGGTAGTAATCCTGGCCGGGCTTGCGCACGTCGCCGTTCTCGTCGAGTTCGGCATCCAGGTGCATCGCCGGGAACATGCCGTCCCGGTACCAATCGAGGTGACCGGACACCTCGTACAGATGGCCCTTGGTGATGTGCGGGGTGTTGACGAACTCGTAGCCCTCTTCGATGTGGCGCTGACGTGAGTAGTTCTCGAGTTCGTTGCGGATCACGCCGCCCTTGGGGTGGAACACCGGAAGACCGGAACCCAGTTCGTCGGGAAAGCTGAACAGGTCCAACTCGGAACCGAGCTTGCGGTGATCACGACGTTCGGCTTCGGCGAGCAACTCGAGATGCGCATCGAGCGCCTCGGTGGACTCCCACGCGGTGCCGTAGATGCGTTGCAGATCGGCGTTGTCCTGATTGCCGCGCCAGTACGCAGCCGAGCTGCGGGTGAGCTTGAACGCCGGCACGTACTTGGTGGTGGGGATGTGCGGGCCGCGGCACAGATCGCCCCAGATGCGTTCACCGGTACGAGGATTGAGGTTGTCGTACGCGGTGAGCTCTCCCCCGCCGACTTCCATGACCTCGGGATCGTCGATCCCGGACTTGTCGTCGATCAGTTCGAGTTTGTAGGGCTCGTTCGCCAACTCTTCACGGGCCTGATCGACCGATTCGTACACCCGACGCGAGAACCGCTGCCCGGCCTTGACGATCTGCTTCATCTTCTTCTCGAGCGCAGTCAGATCCTCTGGGGTGAACGGCTGCTTCACGTCGAAGTCGTAGTAGAAGCCGTCCTTGATGAACGGGCCGATGCCCAGCTTGGCATCGGGGAAGAGTTCCTGGACGGCCTGAGCGAGAACGTGCGCAGCCGAGTGCCTGATGACGCTTCGCCCGTCCTCGGTGTTCGCCGGGACCGGCTCGACCTCGGTATCGGAGTCTGGAGCCCACGACAGGTCACGGAGCTTGCCCTCCGGATCTCGCACGACGACGATCGCGTCGGGACCCTTGTTCGGCAGGCCGGTGTCGCGTAGCGCCGTACCTGCGGTCGTTCCTGCCTGCACCGAGATGCGGGCGGGCGAGACGGCGGCGACAACGGGCATGCTCACAGCGATGTACTCCTCGATCGGTTCATCTGGCCAGGAAGGCCTCCGACAGCCTATCGGCAACGGGCCACCGCGCGACCCTCAGCGCGGCGCGTGCGTCACAAGGGACTCTCGAGCCAGGTCCAGTCGAGGCCGAACCAACCTCCGACCAGCGCGAAAGTGCCCAGAAGCCACAGTGTTGCGAGCACGACGACCGTCGTGAACAACACGCCGAGTCCCTTGACGACGATCGACTGCTTCGAGAACCAGGCCATGAACGCGTCGTACCTCTTGCGGACGAAGCGCAGCGCGCCCTTGGCCCACTCGAACTCCGAGGCCAGGATGCCCAGTCCTGCGAACACGATCAGCCAGCCGGGGCCGGGGTACGGAATGGCCAGCACACCCAACGCCAACACCAGAGCTCCGACGACACCGACAGTGATCCGGTAGGCGAGATCGAGCGACTTGTTCTCGGCGATGCGAGACCGAAACCGTCGATGCTTCTTCGCCAGCTGTTCTGCCGGACCACTCGAGTCCGCTGTGCTGGTCTTGCCGTCCGCCTCGCGGGACGTGGATCCGTCGGTGCTCACCGGGTCAGATTACCGGGACGGAACACGAAAAAGCCCGCACCGACAAGCGGTGCGGGCTTTCTTCGTCTGTGGTCCCGGCTGGGATCGAACCAGCGACCTTCCGCGTGTGAAGCGGACGCTCTTCCACTGAGCCACGGGACCGAACGAGGCAAAACATTAACACGAGGTGTCGCAGTGGATCGAATCGCCTGCTCCGGCTCGTCCATGTCGCATTCGACGCCCGTGTCGAGCGCAGAGCTCGCTCCCCCGGACCCGGTCCGACCCCATCTTTCACACGGTTCACAGCCGCCAGAGACCCGAATTCTGGGGCTGACCACGAGATTTGTGAGTTTCACTCCCGTTGGGTTAATGTTTTCCCCGCACCACGGAGACAGCAACTGCCCAGCAGTGATTGCCTCCGGGGTATGCGGATGTGGCGCAGTGGTAGCGCATCACCTTGCCAAGGTGAGGGTCGCGGGTTCGAATCCCGTCATCCGCTCGAGGGTCTCGACCCATGGTGGAGTGGCCGAGTGGTGAGGCAACGGCCTGCAAAGCCGTGCACACGGGTTCGATTCCCGTCTCCACCTCGCTAGTGCATCGGTTGCGAAGGCCGATGCGAGGACATGCGCGATTAGCTCAGCGGGAGAGCGCTTCCCTGACACGGAAGAGGTCACTGGTTCAATCCCAGTATCGCGCACCACAGTGAGAACAAAGGACCCCCTTTCGAGGGGGTCCTTTTTTGTGTCTTACCCAGTCTCGGTGGTGATTCACGCCATAGAAGTGCACAGTGGAGACGACGCACACACTTCGATGGAAGGACACTCACGTGTCGGACGATGCTCGCAGTGCACCCACGGACGAAACACCCACCGACACGGCCGGCCCCGGTAACGCGACCGACAGCGAAGAGCCTCAGGTCGACGACGCCACACTCGAAGAAGCGAAGAAATCGGTCGAGGGACTCGATGACCGATACCGACCCGGCGCTCGGCCCACTGTGGCTCTCCCCGGAACCAACGGCACCGTCGCGGGTACAGCCTTTGCCGACATGGTCGACGACAACGGTGAGATGGTGGATGCCGACGATCAGGATGCATCCGACAGCTCCGAAACAGACAGCACGGACACCGATCACGCCGGCAGCGACGAAAAGGTAACGTCCTCGACCGATGGCTGAACACGACGTTCCCGACGCCCCCGCCGACATCGAACTCGGCGGGGGCGTCGCGTTTCTTCACACGCCGCCGATCCCGTCGCGCGGAGGGCTCGCTCTCACTCACGGTGCGGGCGGCAACTGCGGGTCGGTGCTCCTACAGAACATTGCGTCGGTGTGGGCGGCGGCCGGCTTCACGGTGTTGCGGTTCGACCTTCCGTTCCGAGTCCGCAAGGCCAAGGGTCCTCCGCATCCCTCCCGTTCCGAGGAGGACCGGATGGGGATCGCCGCGGCCGTCGATCGACTGCGTGCCGAAACCGACGGGTTCGTCGTGTTCGGCGGGCATTCGTACGGCGGCAGGCAGGGATCGATGATCGCGTCGGAGCAGCCGGGTCTCGTGGACGGTCTGGTGCTGACGTCCTATCCCCTGCACCCACCGGGCAAGCCCGACAAGCTTCGGACCCACCATCTGCCCGACCTACGTACCCCCACTGTTGTGCTGCACGGCACCAGGGATCCGTTCGCTACCACCGAGGAACTCGGGGCGGCGTTCGCTCTGGTTCCCGCTCCCACACTGCTGATCGACATCGACGGCGCGGGCCACGATCTCGCACCGGCGAAGTACGACGCAGCGCAGCGGACTCTCGATGCTGCTGTCTCACTGTTCGAATCGCCGCCCGCCGATCGGCCGGGCGTCGTCCCGCTCTTCGACCCGTCACGCTGAAGTGGTGTACTGACGTTATGCCGACCTGGGGATGGTTCATCGTTGCGCTGGTCCTCGTCGATACCGCGGTGCTCGCGGCCTGGTTCCTCGCGCGTCGAAAGCCGGACAGATCGCGCGCCACGTCCCAGAGCCTGAAGCTGGTAGGACTGGACGACGGTGCGCGGGCAGACATTCACCGATTGTTGGCCGCGGACAAGAAGATTCAGGCCATCAAGGTCTTCCGTGATCGAACCGGTGCCGGATTGCTCGATGCCAAGAACGCAATCGAGACGATGCAACGCGGAGCACCGTTTCCTCCCCCGTCGACCATTCTCGATGCAGCGAGTTCGGGTCCCGTGCGATGGGACGACCTCCTCCCCCGATTGACGGCACTCAAATCGGAAGGCAAAGCGATTGCGGCGATCAAGCTGCTGCGCGATCGAACAGGACTGTCGTTGCGGGACGCGAAGAATGCCGTCGATCAGCTGTGAGCGTTCGTGAGGCGGGCCCGGCGGATGCGCACCGAGTCGCCGAGCTGGCCGCACTGACCTTCCCCTTGGCCTGCCCACCGGGAACGCAACCCGATGATATCGAGACTTTCGTCTCGAACGTGTTGTCGGGCAAGCACTTCGAGGCGTACATCGTCGACCCGAACAGGACCGTACTGCTCGACGAGTCGGCCGAGGCACAGGTACTCGGATACGCGATGCTGGTGTTCGGCACTCCCACCGACTCCGGCATCCGCTCGGTGCTGTCCCACGAGCCGACGGTAGAGATCAGCAAGCTGTACGTCCGACCCACCGAACACGGCGGCGGAGTCGCAGCGCGCCTGATGACGTCGGCGCTGGACAGTGCTCGTCGGCATGGCTGCCGAGGGGCGTGGCTGGGCGTCAACCAACAGAACGTCCGCGCCCAGAAGTTCTACGCCAAGCACGGATTCGAGACAGCCGGCACCAAGACGTTCGTCGTCGGCGACCGGACGCACGACGACTACGTCATGCAGGTGCAGCTCTGAGCCTGCCTCGACCGAGGCAGGTCAGCCGACGGCAGCGAAACGAGACAGTGCGAGCAGACGGGACGTCGCACGGAGGTACTTCTTCCGGTAACCACCCGCGAGCATCTCCTCGGTGAAGATCTCGTCGAGCTTTCCACCCGAGGCCGTCACCGGAATACCCGCGTCGTACAGGCGGTCGGCGAGGACGACCAGTCGCAACGCAATTGCCTGATCGGAAGCCGGGTGCACGTTCTTCAGGAACACCGCGGGAATACCGTCCAACAATTTGCCGTAGCGCGACGGGTGCAGCGTGCTCAGGTGCGCCAGCAGGTCGTCGAAGTCGTCCAAGGTCGCGCCCTCGATACCGTCGGCACGCTCGATGAGCTCGCCCTCCGACGTCGGCTCCGGGGCCGGCGGCAGATCGCGGTGCCGGTAATCGGGACCGTCGACGCGGACGGACTCGAAGATCGAACCGAGCTTCTTGATCTCCCGCAGGAAGTCCTCGGCTGCGAAGCGGCCTTCGCCGAGCTGGCCGGGCAGGGTGTTCGATGTCGCCACGATGGACACGCCGCGCTGCGAGAGCTCCGACAGCAGTCGCGAGACCAACATCGTGTCGCCCGGATCGTCGAGCTCGAACTCGTCGATGCACAGAACACTGTGGTTCGAGAGCTCTTCGAGAGCCTTGTTGAAGCCCAATGCACCGACGACGTGCGTCAACTCCACGAACGTGCCGAACGCCTTCGGTTCGGGGACGCTGTGATAGATCGAGGCCAGCAAGTGGGTCTTACCGACGCCGAAGCCGCCGTCGAGGTAGAGCCCCGCACCGGTGGCCGGGGTCTTCTTACCGAACAGTCCGCGCTTGCCCTTGCCGCGAATCTTCTGCACCTTGTTCGCGAATTCCTCGGCTTTCGCGACTGCAGCGGCCTGCGTCGGCTCCTTGGGATCGGGAATGTACGAGGAGAAGCTGACGTCGTCGAACATCGCCGGCGGAACCATCTGCGCGATCAGCTGATCGGAGGGGACCACGGGATTTCGGTCGACAAGGCGTGCGGGCATTGATCGAGCGTAACGACGTGGTCTCATGTGACTCATGCAGCTTCTCGATATTGGGACCTACTTCACATCGGAGCAGGCCGCCGCAGCGCTCCCCGCCATCGGAACGGAAGTGGACGACGACGGTCTGCGATCGCTGTATGCCTACCCGACCGATGTGGGCCGACCGTGGATCCGTACCAATTTCGTATCCAGTATCGACGGGTCCGTCACCTCCGACGGTGCCTCGGCCGGATTGGGCACCCCGGCAGACACCCGGTTGTTCGGCATCCTGCGTGAGCTGTGCGATGCGGTGCTCGTCGGTGCCGGCACCGTGCGCGGAGAGAACTACGGCGGGGTCGCCCTGTCTCCCGATGTCATCTCTCGCCGGCAGGCGAACGGTCAGGAATCGGTGCCGACCATCGTGGTCGTCACCGCCTCCGGCTCCATCGATGCGCGGTCTCGCCTACTGACGGACACAGCGGTGATGCCGGTGGTGCTCACGTCCGCCGCGGCGGACCGCTCTGCGGTAGGCGAACTCCGGACGGCCGGGGCGACGGTGCTCGAGGTGTCCGGCGAATCGGTGTCGACCACCGACATTGTCGAGTCTCTGTCCCAGCTCGGGTTCGGTCGAGTGCTGTGCGAGGGCGGACCAGGACTGTTCGGTCAGCTGGTGACCGACGGGGCAGCGGACGACGTGTGCCTGACGATCTCACCGAAGCTGATCAGTGGGCCTGCCGGCCGCATCGCCCATGCCGCACACGCCGCCGATACCTCCATGCAGCGCGCACTCGTGCTCGGCGACACCGACGGCACGCTGTTGACCCGCTGGGTGCGGCCGTGACGAGAGACGCGGGCGCGGCAGCGAAGCAAAAGTAGATAGCCTCGCACCGTGACGCAGAAACGTTCGTTGCTCGCCGCAGTACTCCTCGTCGCCACGGTCTGCGCGGCCTGTGGAGGCGGCCCGTCGATCCGTCCCGAAGTGGCGGTGGAGCAGCGCTCGCCCGGTCAGCCCGCCGAGTCGTCGCCAGAAACCCCGCCCGAACCGGCTGCACTCGCTGTTCCGACCACCGACCTCGATTGGTCCGAGTGCACCTCGGCCACCCTCGGAATGTTCGGGCTCACCGCCACCACGCCGGGCCTGACACTCGAATGCGGTGAGTACGAGGCCGATGTCGACGCCAGCGGTCAGATGTTCGGCACCTTCGCCGTCGGGGCGCTTCGGGCCAAACTCGACCGGACACCCGTCGATGCCGGGCCCCTGGTGTTCACGTCCGGTTCGGATCGTTCGTCGATCGCAACCTTGGCCACGATGGCCGCCGGCCCACTCGCCACGCTGCTCGAGGCACATCCGATCGTTGCCGTGGATCGCCGCGGCATCGGACGCTCGACGGCCGTGGACTGCATCGACGACACCCCCCAGGCGCCTACCAAGGCTGCCGTCGATGCCCTGGGACAGTTCTCCAGATCCGACTCGGACTCCGTCGACCGCGCGGTCGACGCCGGACGAGACGCCACCATCGAATGCACCGACACCCTGCAGCCGCAGGAACTCGCCTTCGGCACCGGGTACGCCGCGGACGATCTCGATCGGCTTCGACAGCTGTGGGGCGTGGACCGGATCGGCCTGATCGGAGCGGGAAACGGTTCTCTCACCGCCATGGCCTACGCCGCGAAGTTTCCCGACAACGTCGCGCGTCTGATCCTCGATTCGCCGACGGGCGTCAACGCCGACCAAGCAACGCTCGCCGAGCAGCGAACTCAGGGCAAGGAAGCGGCGTTCGCTGCCTTCGCACAGCGTTGCGTCGCGCTGAACTGCTCGCTCGGAAGTGACCCGACGGCCGCAGTGGCAGAGTTGATGAAGCGCGCCGCCGGCGGCGAGTTCGCACCGCTGTCCACACACGAAATTCTCGACGCGATCACCTTTGCCTTGGCCTCGACCGCGGGAGACGCGTCGACGCGGGCGAGAGATCTGTCCTCGACGCTCTCCGCTGCCGCCGCCTCCGACACGACTGCGCTCGCAGCGCTCGCCGAACGAGGCCGGGCGGCGTACAGCACCGACGGCCAGTTCGTCGCCCGCTGCACGGACGGGCAGCAGTGGCCCTCTCCGCAGGGCGTCCGCGACCTGGCACCGGGGTGGGCCGACCGCTACCCGATCTACGGAACCGACGCTGCCCTGACGGCATTGCTGTGCTCGTCCTGGCCGACAGCTCCCTCCGTCCCACTGCCCACCTCGCTGGACGTTCCGGTCCTGGTGCTGTCCAACGCCGGCGACCCGATCGTCGGCAACGGCGGCCTGTCCTCGGTCACCGGCCTGATCGGTGCGACGGGTGCCGCCGTCGCGTCGGCCGCCTGGCAGGGCAGCGGGCATCCGAGCATCGGCGGGTCGCAGTGCCTGCAGAGTGCTGCTGTCACCTACGCCCGAGACACGACGCTTCCGACCGACGGCACCGTCTGTCCGGCCTGACTCGACTCCTCGGAGGGTCGCGAAAGACACGGGCCCCGCGGGGTGTCCTGAACGGCCGCACCGACCGTCTCGGGTACCGTTCGCGGGTGTCACTTAGCTTTCTGGAGCCGCGTACCGGGCGGACCACCGCCGAAGTAATCAAGTACGCGCTCTGGCCGATCGCCATCATGACCGTCGTGCATCGGGTGGTGATCAGGGCGGTCAACGGCGATGTCACCAACGACTTCAACCCGGTGTACAACGCAGCTCTCGCGTTCCTCAACCGGCAGCCGGTGTACACCGCGAACTTCGATTCGGTCGATCCTCATTACCTGTACCAGCCGAGCGCGACGATGCTGCTCTCCCCCATCGCCATCATCGACCCGGAGCGCTCTCGCTGGCTGTTCATCCTTGCCAGCACCGTGGCCATCCTCGTCGCGCTGTACATCCTGCTGCGCATCTTCGGCTTCCGGTTGGACTCGGTGGCTGCACCCGCCCTGCTCCTGGCTGCCTTCGTCAGCGAGACGGTGACGAACACACTGGTGTTCACCAACTTCAACGGTTTCGTACTCCTCGGCGAAGTGGCGTTTCTCGGATTCCTGTTGCAGCGCAAGGATTTGTCCGCCGGTGTCGCGATGGGCTTGACCCTGGCGATCAAACCGATGCTCGCACCACTGCTGCTGCTCCCCCTGATGACGAGACAGTGGAAGGTGTTCATCACCTCGATCGCCATCCCGGTGGTGATGATGGCCATCGCCTGGCCGTTGTCCGTCGATCCCATGAATTTCATCGATCGGACGCTGCCGTACCTGCTGCAGACGCGTGACTACTTCAACAGCGCTGTCGTCGGCAACGGCCGTTACTACGGAGTGCCCGAGTTCATGACCCTCGGCATCCGCGCCGTCCTGGGCATCATGGTGTTGGTCTCGCTGTGGTTGCTCTACCGGTACTGCCGAGAAGATCGACTGTTCTTCTTCGCCACCACCTCCGGCCTGATCCTCACCGCGCACTGGCTGCTGGGCTCACTGGGCCAGATGTACTACTCGATGATGCTGTTCCCGTTGCTCATGACGGTCGTGCTCAGGAACTCGCTACTCCGGAACTGGCCGGCCTGGCTCGCGATCTACGGGTTCATGAACGCCGATCGTTGGTTGTCCGGACGGTGGATCGAAACCGGACGGGCCCTCGACTATCTCCGCACCACCTTCGGTTGGGCGCTGCTGATCGTCGTGATCTTCGGAGTGCTCGTCGGACGCTGGTTCGCCGCGAGAACAGAGGGACGGCTCGACGAGGGAATCGAGCCCAGCTACCTGTTACCGACCGCGTCACCAGCGAAAACGGCATAACCCGGCAAATCGTATTAGCGTGTCAGCATGAGTTCAGCAACAGACAACAATGCCGCTCCGGCCGTCCAGCTCACCGACGCGCAGTGGCGGGAGAAGCTGACACCCGAGGAGTACGCGGTTCTGCGTCAGGCCGGTACCGAGCGCCCGGGCGTCGGCGAATACACCGACACCACCACCGAAGGCATCTACGAGTGCCGCGCCTGCGGAGCCGAACTGTTCCGCAGCACCGAGAAGTTCGAATCGCATTGCGGCTGGCCGTCGTTCTTCGACCCGGCCGACAGCGACGCCGTCATCCTGAAAGAGGACACCACGCTCGGTATGCGCCGCGTCGAGGTCGTCTGCCGCAACTGCCACAGCCACCTCGGCCACGTCTTCGAGGGCGAGGGCTACCCCACCCCGACCGACCAGCGGTACTGCATCAACTCGATTTCTCTGGTGCTCAAGCCTGCATCCTGATCGGTCCGGACATCCCGGGGATCGCCGCGCACTCGGCGAACCTGCGCTGAGGATGCGTCGAAACCGAGCCGCGAACTCCGGAGATTACCTCTGCTTGACCCGATCGTTAGGGTAGCTTTGGGGTTGTGGCCACGTCGATCAAGACCTTCTGGTGGCGCCAGGTGAAAATCACCGGCGTCACACCCAATTTCGGTGACGAATTGACGCCGGGACTGGTCGGAACATTGTTCGGGCAGAAGTGTTCCTGGCGTCGCGCGAAGCGCTGCGACATGATCGGGGCAGGTTCCACCCTGGAAATGGTCCAGCTCATGCAGGCCCGGAAGGGTCTCAAGGTCTGGGGCTCGGGTTTCATGCTCAGTGACGCCGCCCACGAACGAGACTTCAGCTACCCCGATTTCGACTTCTACGCGGTTCGCGGACATCTGTCGCTGGGACGCATCAAGTCCGAGCGCGAGGTCGCGGTCGGGGACCCCGGGCTGCTGGCGAACAAAGTCTATGCACGCTCCCCACGGGTACCCGGCCGGATCGGCCTCGTCTACCACTGGGTGCACAAGAAGGATCCCGTAGTGCGCTCGCTTGCGCGAGACAAGAGCGTCACGTTGATCGACCCGTCCAGAAAGCCGGCCAAGGTCATCGCCGACATCACTGCATGTGACTTCGTGATGTCGACGAGTCTGCACGGCTTGATCGTCGCTGACTCGTACGGCATCCCCAACGCGTGGATAAAGCTGCCGCAAGACATAGGCGGCAACGGATACAAATTCGACGATTATTACTCTGCTTTCGACCGAGAAGCTGTCCAGCATTCATCGGACCTTGCGCGAGATCACGATCGAATCGCGCAGCTACAGCACGAATATCGGCCGGTCCCGAATCTGAAAGAAATTCAGGACAATCTGATCGGAGCCTTTCCGTTCGCTCCGCCCTACACAGCCTGAATTCGACAGGCCGACACTCGAGCCGGTCATCGTTCGCTCCCACACGATCGCTTTCGAGCGCCCTATTACGACGGTGCATACTGTGAGCATGCGCACTTTCACCTCACCAGAGCAGATCAAGGCGGCCGTCGGCGAAGAACTGGGAACCAGCGACTGGCTCCAGATCACCCAGGAACGGGTGAACACCTTCGCCGACGCCACCGGCGACCACCAGTGGATCCACGTCGACGTCGAACGAGCGAAGAAAGAAAGCCCGTTCGGCGCGCCGATCGCCCACGGATTCCTGAGCCTGTCCCTGGTGTCGATGCTCAACTGGCAGATCTACACCATCGAGAACACCAAACTCGGAATCAACTACGGCTCCAACAAAGTTCGCTTCATCAACCCGGTCAAGGTCGGATCCCATGTCCGGTTGCGGACCACCCTCACCTCTGTCGAGGACGCGTCGGGCGGAGCGCTGCAGATCGTGACGACCGCAACGCTCGAGATCGAAGGCGAGGACAAGCCGGCCTTGGTTGCCGAAATCATCTCGCGGGTAGTGTTCTGACCTTCGTCCGCTTAGGTGGATCGAACGCAGTGATCGGCGGCAGCGGCGCGTCGTAGCGTTCGATCTCCACCAGCACGTGTTGCCCGGTGCACCCCCGCGAGAGCGACGACGACCCGACGTCGGCGGTGAGAACGTTCACGCTGCCGTGCACGCACATCGACCCTGGGTCGGCCCGGTCCAACGGGTCGTACCAGGCACCGGTCGACAACTGCACCACCGACTCCAGCATCCCCTCGTCGACGACCACACCGGCCAGGCACGAACCGCGGTCGTTGAACACCCGCACGACGTCACCGTCCGACACTCCCCTGGCCGCTGCCGCTGACGGGTGCATTCGTATCGGCTCTCGGCCCTGAATCTTCGAATGTCGGCTCACCGCACCGTGATCGAGCTGACTGTGCAGCCTGGTGCGCGGCTGGTTGGCGATCAAGTGCAGAGGAAACTGCTCGGCCCGCGCCCCGCCGAGCCATTCCTGCGGCTCGAACCACATCGGGTGCCCGCGGCAATCCTCGTAATCGAACCCCGCGACCGTCGCCGAGAATATCTCGATCTTGCCGCTCGGTGTCCGCAGCGCGTTGCCGATCGGGTCCTGGCGAAAATCCTCCAGGAACGTCAACTCGTCCTCGGTCTTCATCCGGAACGAGCCCTCACGCGTGAAGTCTTCGAATTCCGGGGTCTGCACGCCGTCGGCCCGCAAGTACTCGCGCCACTGCCCGTACATGTGCTCGAGCCATTGCTGTGACGTGCGCCCCTCGGTGAACTGCTGCCCCACACCGAGTTTCGTAGCGAGTTCCGCGAAAGTGTCGTAATCGTCGCGTGAATCGGCGAATCGCTCGGCAGCCGGCGCCATGGCCACGAGCAGTGGATCGTTGCGTGTGCAGCTCAGATCCGACCGTTCCAGCGATGTGGTCGACGGGACGACGACATCTGCGTGCTTGGCCATCGGCGTCCAGTAGGGATCGTGGACGACGACGGTATCGGGCCTGCCGAGTGCCCGGCGCAATCGTCCCAGATCCTGGTGGTGATGAAACGGGTTGCCGCCCGCCCAATAGACCACTTTGATGTCGGGATAGACCAAACGTCGGCCGTCGTAGTCGAATTCGTACCCGGGGTTGAGCAGCATGTCCGAGACAGCTGCAACCGGAATCAGATCGGCCACCGGATTGATTCCCTGCGGCAGTGTCGGCAACGGATAGGGCACAGGAGCGAGGCCGGGCTCGTTCATCGAGCCGTATCCGTGTCCGAATCCCCTACCGGGCACGCCGATTTCGCCCAACATCGCTGCCAACGTGATGCCCATCCACGGAGCCTGTTCACCGTGCTGCGTACGTTGCAGGGACCACGTGACGGTGACCATCGTGCGTTTCGACGCCATCTCTCGGGCGAGGTCCGCGATGATCGTGGCTTCGATGCCGCAGATGTCCGACGCCCACTGCGGGGTCTTGGGAGTGCCGTCCGAGACACCGAGAAGGTAGCGCTCGAACTCGGGGTAACCCTCGCAGTATTTCTCCAGAAACGCTGTGTCGTGCAGTTTTTCGTCGGCCAGGACGTATGCCAGAGCCAGCATCATCGCCACGTCGGTTCCGGGGCGTGGGGCGATCCACCGCGCCTCGCCCGACATGTCGTTGCGCAATGGACCGACGGTGACGATCTGCCCGCCGCGGGCGCGCATCGCGTCGAGCGAACCGACGGTCGGATGATCCGACGTACCACCGTGGTTGATGCCGGTGTTCTTCACCGGGACTCCGCCGAACGCCACCAGCAGTTCGGTGTGTTCGGCGATCACGGACCAGGATGTGGAGCGCGAGAACATCTTCCAGTGCGCGCCGAGCACGTGCGGCATGATGACGCCGGTCGCACCGAGCGAATAGCTGTGCACGGATCGCGTGTAGCCGCCGATGCAGTTCAGGAAGCGGTGTACCTGACTCTGCGCATGATGAAAGCGGCCGGCACTGGCCCAACCGTACGACCCGCCGTAGATGGCGTTGTTGCCGAATGTGTCCACCACGCGGCGCAACTCGCGCGACAACAGGTCGGTGAGCTCGTCCCACGAGACGTCGACGAACTCCTCGCTACCGCGCCTGTCGGTGGGGCCGGGACCGTTCTCGAGCCAGCCCCGGCGTACCGCAGGCGAGGTGACTCGGGATCGATGGGTCACCGAACCGACGAGGTTGCCCAGCACCGGGGAAGGATTGCTGTCCGTCACCTGAGGATGAATCGCGGTGACGTCACGTCCGTCCGAGTCGGCGCGGAACATCCCCCAGTGGCCCATGTGCTGGACGGCGGTCACTCCGGTCATCGAATCCCGAACGCGCTCAACGCTGCCAGCAGTGCGTCGGGACGCTCGGCCGTCGACACCGGATCGACGAGTGCGAAACTGCACCCGATCTCCTGTGCCGCGCCGTCGGCCTCGGCACTGTCGCCCACCATCAGCGTCCGCGCGGGCTCGACGCCGAGAGCGGCCACCGCATGTCGGAAGATCTCCGGTTGCGGTTTGACGTGACCTACCTCGAACGAGAGCACGAATTCGTCGACGTACCGGTCCAGGCCCCGAGCAGTGAACGCAGGACGGATGTCGAAGGCAATGTTGCTCAGCACCCCGACGCGAATCGACCGTCCCGCCAATGTCGACAGTGCCGCTTCCGTGTCGGGATAGGGCGTCCAGGAGTCGGCGTCGATGACTCGTCCGTACACCGATTCGGCCTGTGCCTCGGCGGTGATGCCGGACTGCGCCAGAACGTGCAGATACGCCTGCCGATGCAGGGCCGGATCCAGATCGCGATGACGCCATGCGTGCCGAGTGGCGTCGTCGAACTCGACGGTCTCGCCGACCGGAGCGGTCATGCGTCGCATGAGCTCGGCGGCTCCGGCTCCGTCGACCGGAACGCCGTCGGCATCGTGCACACCGTCGAACCACGACGGCTCCTCTTCCAGTCGGAAGAGTGTGCCGGAGAAGTCGAAGAGAACGGCGTCGACGATGGGCGTGTCCGTCCCCGTCACGGTAGTGATTCGACGAGCGCGTCCACCTCGACCCGAGGGCCGGTGAAGAACGGCGTCTCCTCGCGCACGTGTCGGCGTGCCTCGGTGGCCCGCAGATCGCGCATCAGGTCCACGATGCGGTCGAGCTCCGGGGCCTCGAAAGCCAGGATCCACTCGTAGTCACCGAGCGCGAACGAGGGGACGGTGTTGGCGCGCACGTCCTTGTAGTCGCGTGCTGCCTTCCCGTGATCGGCGAGCATCGTCCGACGTTCCTCGTCGGGCAGCAGGTACCAGTCGATCGAGCGGACGAACGGGTACACGCAGATGTACGCGCCCGGATCCTCGCCCGCGATGAACGCAGGCACGTGGCTCTTGTTGAACTCGGCGGGGCGGTGCAGTGCGGTGTTGCTCCATACCGGCGTGCTCGCCTTGCCTAGCGCGGTGGTGCGCCGGAAGTCGGAGTACGTCGCCTGCAGATCCTCGATGCGCTCGGCGTGCGTCCACACCATGAAGTCGGCGTCGGCCCGCATGCCGGCGATGTCGTAGACCCCGCGCACGACGACACCCTTGTCCTCACGGCCCTCGAAGAATGCCCGGGCTTCCTTCGCAGCGGCCGCGCGGTCGTCGCCCAGAACCCCGGGTGTGACCTTGTAGACCGAGAACATCAAGTACCGAAGAGTCGAATTGAGCGCTGAGTAATCGAGGCGTGCCATGGCCCCTATCGTGCCACCTCGACCAGACGGGCGGCAGCGGTGGTGGCGGACGCAATACAGGCCGGCACCCCGACGCCGCGCTGCCACGCTCCGGTCACGGCGAGCCCGGCGAGTTCGGACACTCCGGATTCGATGGCGGCGACACGGTCGAGATGTCCGGGAGCGTACTGCGGCAATCCGCCCGGCCACCTCTGGACGGTCACTGCCAACGGCCGAGTGTCGATACCCGCGACCGTGGCCAGGTCGGCGAGCGCGACGTCGATCGTGTCCTCGTCGGATCGCTGCGCGGCGGTGTCGTCGCCGAAACGCCCGAGCGAGGCTCGCAGCAGTACCGCGTCACGCTCGGCCAGGTGCGGCCACTTTCGACTGGACAGCGTGAACGCCTTCACGTCCAGCCCCGCGTCCGTCGCCACCAGAATTCCCGAATTCTGCGGCAGCTCGGTCGACGTCGGAAACGCCATCGCCACGACCGTCGACGACGCAAGTTCGATCTCACGGGCCGCGCGCGACGCGTCCGGTGCGAGGTCTGCGATGAGATCGGCCAGTATCGGTGCCGGTACCGCCAGCACGACCCCGTCGACCACACCCACCCGATCGACGAACCAGCCGCCCGACTCACGGCGGATCTCGCCGACGCTCGTCTCGCGCAGAACGCAAGCGTCGGTGGCTGTAACCACGGCGTCGAGCAGCACCGCGTAGCCGTCCCGGAGTCCACCGAACACCGGCCCCGGGGACGGAGTCGGGAGTGCCTTCAGCACAGCCTCGGTCAGGTTCGCCGCGCCGTTGTCCAACGCAGCGGCCAGCGTCGGCAGCGCAGCACGGACACCGATGGAGCTCGCCGAACCGGAGTAGACCCCGCCGAGCAGTGGATCGACCGAACGGCTCACCACCTGGTTCCCGAAACGTGTGCCCACGAGATCGGCCACGCTGGCATCGGAGCCCCGGACCCATCGAAACGGCCGCTCGGTCTCGGTGTCGATGATGTGCAGCTCGGACGGATCGACCAGCTCTCGGACGGACTCCGCCGACGACGGGATACCCATGAGGGTGCCCACCGGAAGTGGATGAGTGCGTCCACCGGAGAAGACGAGCGGTCGCACCGTCGACGGGTGCACCAGCTGATCGGTGAGCCCCAGTTCCGCAAGCAGGGCGGGCACCTCCGGACGGCGCCCGATGAACGCCTCGGCACCGACATCGAGCGACTGATCGCCGACCGAGGTGGTGCGCAGGGTGCCGCCCACCCGGGACGATGCCTCGACCACGGTGATCTCAGCGTCGGGCCCGCACGCCTGCCGCAGGCGATACGCCGCGATGAGGCCGGAAATTCCGCCGCCCACGACGGCGTAACGCCGGACGGTCACAACGAATGCACCAACGCGACGACCCGAGTCAGGATGTCGGGATCGGTATCGGGAAGCACGCCGTGGCCGAGATTGAACACGTGGCCGCGGGCACCGGCCGCGATCGCACGATCCGCCTCGGCGGCAATGCGTCGGACCTCGGCCTCGACTGCGTCCCAGCCCGCGAACAGCACTGCGGGATCGAGATTGCCTTGCAGGGCCTTGCCGTGGCCCACCCGGTGCACCGCGTCGTCGAGCGGAATCCGCCAGTCGACCCCGACCACGTCGGCACCGGCCTCGCCCATGGCACCGAGCAGTTCTCCGGTGCCGACCCCGAAGTGGATCTTCGGGACGCCGGCCGAGGACACGGCGTCGAACACTCGCGTCGAGTGCGGCAACACGTACTCGCGGTAATCGGCGAGCGAGAGTGCACCCGCCCAGGAGTCGAACACCTGAACGGCGTCGACGCCCGCAGCCAGCTGGGCCTGCAGAAAGGTGATCGTGGTGGAGGCCAATGCGTCGAGCAAGGCATGCCACGTGGCCGGATCGGACCGCATCAGTGCTTTGGTCTTCTCGTGATTGCGGCTCGGACCACCCTCGACCAGGTAGGACGCAAGAGTGAAGGGTGCTCCGGCGAATCCGATCAGCGGAGTGCTTTCCAGCTCACGCGTGAGAATGCGGACGGCGTCGGCCACCGGCTGCACCTGGTCGGCAGTGAGGACGGGCAGAGCCGCGACGTCCGCAGCCGAACGCACCGGATGCGCAACCACCGGTCCGGTACCGGCGACGATGTCGAGATCGATGCCCGCGGCTTTGAGCGGAACCACGATGTCGGAGAAGAGGATCGCTGCGTCGACGTCGTGACGACGTACGGGCTGCAAGGTGATCTCGGCGACCAGATCGGGCCGGAAGCACGAGTCCAACATCCCGATGCCTGCACGGATCTTGCGGTATTCCGGAAGGGACCTGCCGGCCTGACGCATGAACCACACCGGCCGCCTCGACGTCGGTCGACCGTCGATCGCGGCCAGAAACGGCGCCTCCGGAAGTTCTCGTCGGGCGGGGGCTGCGGTGTGCGATTCGGCGTTCATCACCGTCCATGCTGCCACGTGCGACAACCGCCGCTACCCTCGAGGGCGAGACACTCATCGCAGTTCAGGACACTCGGATCGTTCGACGGACGCTCGGCGCAGTTCGATCACGGCTCGGCGCGCCTCCATCGCAGGGCAACGTGACGCGTCTAACGTCCGGTGACGTGACCGAGCACCGATCTGACGCCGAACCTGCGCCTTTCCGCGCCGCCATCGACGCGATGCATCGGGCGCAGGTACACCCGGCAATCGAAATCGGTCCGATTCGGCCGCCGCAGAGACTCGCTCCGTACAGCTATGCGATCGGCGCCGAGGTCAAGCACGCCGACTCCGAGCAGATCGACGAACAGAGCGACGGCGACGCGTTCGGCCGTCTGATCCTGTTGTACGACCCCGACGGTGCCGAGGCCTGGAACGGCACTCACCGCCTGGTCGCGTACATCCAGGCCGATGTGGACGAGTCCCTCGCCGACGATCCACTGCTCCCCGAGGTCGGCTGGAGTTGGCTGGTCGACGCCCTCGAATCGCGATCGGAACCGTTGAACGCGCTCGGCGGCACGGTCACCTCGACCAGCTCGGTACGGTACGGCGACATCGCCGGCCCGCCGAAGGCTCACCAACTCGAACTTCGCGCGTCCTGGACGGCGACGTCGGAGGATCTCTCGACTCACGTCGAGGCGTTCTGCGAGGTGCTCGCCTACGCCGCGGGCCTGCCGCCCGCGGGCATCACCACCCTCGGTCAGCGCAGTTCCAGTCGGACATAGCAGTTCCAGTCGTACATAGTTGCCGGTCCGTTCGGCCCCAGGGCCTAGAGTCACATCTCATGTCAGCCGAGAGTTCCCCGGACACCGCGTCGGATGCAGAAGCGAACGAGCCTGTCGCCGTTCCGTTGTTGGCCCCCGCTGACGGGGTTCCCGACGTCGTCGACACCGTCGATGCCGTTCGCGCAGCCGCAGAGGCACTCGCCGCAGGCCACGGGCCCCTCGCTGTCGACGCCGAGCGCGCGTCCGGCTTCCGCTACTCCCAACGTGCGTACCTCGTGCAGTTCCGCCGCCGGGGCGCGGGCACCGTGTTGCTCGACCCCATTCCCGTCACCGGCGACCTCGCGCCACTGGCGGAGGTCATCAACCCGCTCGAATGGGTATTGCACTCCGCGGACCAGGACCTGCCCGGTCTCGCCGAACTGGGGCTCGTCCCCGCCACGCTGTACGACACCGAACTCGCCGGCCGCTTGGCAGGATTCGACCGCGTCGGCCTCGGCGCGATAGTCGAGCGGACCCTCGGCCTGGCCCTGCAGAAGGGGCACGGCGCGGCCGACTGGTCCACCCGTCCCCTCCCCGACACCTGGCTCAACTACGCCGCCCTCGACGTCGAAGTTCTGCTCGAGCTTCGCGACGAAATGGCCGCGGAGCTCGAACGACAAGGCAAAACGGACTGGGCGGCACAGGAATTCGCCCACATCCTCGCCCTCGGTCCGCCCAAACCGAAAACCGACAGATGGCGTCGGACATCGGGAATTCATGCGATCAAGTCACCACGAACGTTGGCTGCCGTCCGCGAATTGTGGACCACCCGAGACGAATTGGCGGCCAAGCGCGACGTCGCGCCCAGCCGGGTCCTGCCCGACTCGGCGATCGTCGCCGCGGCGACGGCCGATCCGAAGTCCTCACGCGAACTCGAACAGCTACCGGTCTTCGGCGGCCCCCGTCAGCGTCGGTCCTCTCGGTTGTGGGCCTCGGCCCTGACCCGAGCACGGGCGCTGCCCACCGCGGAGTTGCCGTCGATGGCGGCATCGTTCGACGGGCCGCCCCCGGTCAACCGATGGGCCCGCCGCGATCCGGACGCAGCGTCCCGACTGGCCGATGTGCGAGCGGCGATGACCGAGCTGAGTGAATCGGTGTCGGTACCGGTCGAGAACCTGCTGATGCCGGATCTACTTCGGCGACTCGTATGGGATTGGCAGACTCCCGACGACGACGGCGTCGACCCAGGAGAGATGATCGACGCTCGGTTGACCGAGGGTGGGGCTCGGCCGTGGCAACGCTCGCTGGTGGTGCCGGTTCTGACGAAGGCACTGCACCCTTCCCAAGTTACCGACGGGTAATACCCGCTACAGTGGGTGGCGCGTCCGGGCACCCGGACGAGTCGTCCGCATCTGTCGGGAGGATCGAAAAGCGTGTCTGTACCCCCGTCCACCAGCTCACAGAGGAATGTCGTCTTCGTCGACGGCATCCGTACCCCGTTCGGCAAAGCAGGCCCCAAGGGCATGTACGCCGACACTCGCGCAGACGACCTCGTCGTCAAAGCAATACGCGAGCTTCTCCGCAAGAACCCCAATCTTCCTCCCGAGCGCATCGACGAGGTCGCGATCGCTGCGACCACACAGACCGGCGATCAGGGCCTGACCATCGGCCGGACCTCCGCTCTCCTGGCCGGGCTCCCCCGCAGCGTCCCGGGATTTGCGATCGACCGCATGTGCGCGGGTGCGATGACTTCGGTGACCACCACCGGATCGGGAATCGGCTTCGGCCAGTACGACGTCGTCATCGCCGGCGGAGTCGAGCACATGGGCCGCCACCCGATGGGTGAGGGTGTCGACCCCAACCCGCGCTTCCTCGCCGACAAGCTCGTCGATCCCAGTGCACTGGTGATGGGCAACACCGCCGAGAACCTGCACGACCGGTTCCCGAGCATCACCAAGGACCGCACCGACGCCTACGCCGTCGCCAGCCAGAACAAATACGACGCGGCCAAGAAAGCCGGCTACATCGCCGACACTCTCGTTCCGGTCGCCACCAAATCCGCCGCAGGATGGGGCCTGGCCACCGAGGACGAGCCACCTCGCCCCGGCACCACCGTCGACGATCTCGCGAAGCTCAAGACACCGTTCCGGCCCGCAGGTCGAGTCACCGCAGGCAATGCTGCCGGCCTGAACGACGGCGCCACCGCGGCGATCCTCGCCGGTGAGGACACCGCGCACGAGCTCGGCCTGAACATCGGGATGCGGATGGTCGGCTTCAGCTTCGCCGGCGTCGATCCCGCCGTCATGGGCATCGGCCCGGTTCCTGCCACCGAAAAGTTGCTCGGCCGAACCGGATTGAGCATCGACGACATCGGCCTGTTCGAGATCAACGAGGCCTTCGCCATCCAGGTTCTCGCCTTCCTCGAGCACTACGGCATCGCCGACGACGACCCCCGCGTCAACCAGTGGGGCGGTGCCATCGCGTGTGGCCACCCGCTCGCTTCCTCGGGCGTCCGCCTGATGACGCAGCTCAGTCGTCAGTTCGCCCAGCAACCCGACGTCCGCTACGGCCTGACGACCATGTGCATCGGTCTCGGCATGGGCGGCACCGTCATCTGGGAGAACCCCAACCACGCTGACTACTCAGGAGCCAAGGCATGAGTGACATCACGACGGCGTTCGAGGACGAGGTAGTCACGAACGCGTTCACCAAGATCGTGTCCGTACCGGGGCTCGACGGCTCCATCGCACTGGTGACCCTGGACAACGGCTTCGATCACACCAAGCCGTCGACCTTCGGTCCCGGCGGACTCGCCAAGTTCGACGCCGCACTCGACGAGGCATTCGCAGCGAACCCGGTGGCCATCGCCGTCACCGGCAAGCCGTTCATCTTCGCCGTCGGTGCCGACCTCAACGGTGTGCCGAACATCAAGACCAAGGACGAGGCGCTGCAGATCGGGCAGCTCGGCCACAAGGTGTTCCGTCGCCTGCGCGAGTCGACGGTTCCCACGTTCGCCTTCATCAACGGTGCCGCACTCGGCGGTGGCCTCGAAGTAGGACTGCACTCGCACTACCGCACCGTCGCGGAGAACGCCGCCGCGCTCGGCCTGCCCGAGGCCTTCCTCGGCCTGGTCCCGGGATGGGGCGGAACTCAGTTGCTGCCCAACATCATCGGAGCCTCGAACGCGGTCACCGTCGTCGTCGAGAACGCACTGAACCAGAACCGCGTCCTCAAGCCGCAGCAGGCACTCGACCTCGGCATCGCCGACGCCCTCTTCGGCGGAGCCGACTTCCTCGAGCAGTCCCTCGCGTGGGCCGCTCAGGTCATCAAGGGCGAGGTCGTCCCCCACCGTCCCGAGATCGACCGCGGGCAGGCCTGGGACGACGCCATCGCCCGTGCCAGGGGCATCGTGGCCGGCAAGACCGGCAATTTCGCACCGGGACCGGTCGCTGCCGTCGACCTGCTCGAGCTGGCCAAGAACACCGACATCACCGATTCCGCGTCTCTCGACAAGGCGTTCGCGGCCGAGGACGACGCGCTGTCGACGCTGTTGGTCAAGGACGAGTTGCGTGCCGGTTTGTACGCCTTCGACTTGGTTCAGAAGCGCGCGAAGCGTCCCGCCGGTGCGCCCGACAAGTCGCTCGCCCGCAAGATCTCCGGTGTCGGCATCGTCGGTGCCGGTCTGATGGCCAGCCAGCTCGCGTTGCTGTTCGTGCGCCAGCTGAAGGTGCCGGTGATTCTCACCGATATCGATCAGGAGCGCATCGACAAGGGCGTCGGCTACGTTCACAGCGAGATCGACAAGCTGCTCGGCAAGAAGCGCCTGTCCCCCGACGCCGCTAATCGCTTGAAGGCGTTGGTGTCCGGATCGATCGACAAGTCCGCATTCGCCAGGACCGACTTCGTCATCGAGGCAGTCTTCGAGAACCTCGACGTGAAGAAGAAGGTGTTCGCCGAGGTCGAGGAATTCGTCTCTGCCGAAACGATTCTCGCGACCAACACGTCTTCGCTGTCGATCACGAAGATGGCGGCCGACCTGAAGCACCCCGAGCGCGTGGTGGGCTTCCACTTCTTCAACCCGGTCGCGGTGCTTCCGCTGCTCGAGGTCGTCAAGGGCGAGAAGACCGACGATGCCACTCTCGCAACAGCATTCGCGACCGCGAAGACACTGAAGAAGTCTGCCGTGCTGTCGGCGGATCTCCCCGGTTTCGTCTTCAACCGGCTGGTCACTCGCGCGTCCAACGAGATCATCAGCGCGATCGACGAGGGTACCCCGTTCGATGTGGCAGACGGCGCTGTGGGCGAACTCGGCATGCCGATGAGCCCGCTGACGTTGCTGGCCCTCGTCGGACCGGCCGTCGCTCTGCACACCGCGGAAACACTGGCTGAGGCGTACCCGGAGCGATTCAAGGACTCCGCCGGATTCCGTGCGCTCGTCGAGGCGAAGAAGCCGGGCGTGTGGACCTACGGACCCGAGGGCCAGGTCGTCGACCCCGAGGTGGCCGCACTGTGGCCGCAGGGTGATTCACCGTCGACGGCCGAACAGGTTCTCGAGCGAACCCGTAACGCCTTCGCGGACGAGATCAAGATCATGCTCGACGAAGGGGTCGTTGCCGCGGCCCAGGACATCGATCTCTGCCTGCTGCTGGGCGGAGGCTTCGGATTCTGGAACGGCGGTATCACTCCGTACCTGGATCGCAGCGGCGCGTCCGAGGCCGCCACCGGTCAGCGCTTCCTCGCGCCCGGTGTAGCCAGCGTCTAGCTCTACCCGCCGAGTTCGAGGTTATGGACGGATTTCTCCTGATTTTCGTCCATAACCTCGAACTCGGCTTTTTCGTGTCGGGATAAGGTCTGACCCGATGAACAGCGAACGCAGTCGGTTGATCGGCATCGCCTATCGAATGCTGGGTTCCTACAGCGATGCCGAGGACGCAGCATCGGAAGCGCTGCTCCGCTGGTATCGACTCACCGACGCCGAACGTGACGAAATCGACGTCCCCCGTGCGTGGCTCACCCGCGTCGTCGGCCGCATCTGTCTGGACCTGCTCGGATCCGCCCGCGTGCGCCGGGAACACTATGTGGGGCAATGGCTTCCCGAACCCGTCCGAGCCCTTGCGACCGGCGACGACGGCACATCGGACCCGGCCGACCGCGTCGCCCTCCACGAGTCCGTCGGCCTGGCGTTGCTCGTCGTTCTGGACTCACTGAGCCCGGCAGAACGTGTCGCGTTCGTGCTGCACGATGCATTCGCGGTTCCATTCGACGACATCGCGAACGTTCTCGATCGGACCCCCGCCGCCTGCCGCCAACTGGCCTCGGCCGCCCGGCGACGAGTGCACGACGATCGCCGCGGCCCCAGCGCTCCCGACACCCACGACCGCGTCGTCCGCGCTTTCGTGGCTGCCGCCGCCGGCGGAGATCTCGATGCGCTCGTCGCACTGCTCGCCCCCGACGTCACCCTCGTCAGTGACGGCGGCGGACGACTGTCGGCGGCCCGCAACCCGGTTCGCGGGGCCGATCGGGTCGCCCGCTTCGTTCTGGGTATCAGCGTCAAGTCCACCGACCTCGACCGGTCGATCGAATCGGTCAACGGCCTGACCGGGATAGTCCTTCGCCGACACGGTGTGGTCACCGGTGTGATCGGTTTCCGCACCGATTCCGCCGTGGTCACCGACGTGTGGATCGTGCTCAACCCGGAGAAACTTCGACACTGGTCGTGACGGCCATACATTCTCGTGGGCTACGTCGTCAGTGCAGGTGAGGCCCGAACTCCTCGAGCCGATCGACTCCGAACAGGACAGGTGGACACACGATGAAGATCGCCGTAGCCGGTGGAACAGGGACCGTCGGAACGCATGTCGTAGACGTGGCGCGTGAGCGTGGGCACGAGGTCGTCGTGCTGTCGCGGTCGGCCGGTGTCGACCTCGTCGACGGGACCGGCCTGTCCGACGCTCTGGCCGGCGTCGACGCCGTCGTCGATGTCGCGTCGACACAAACGGTCTCGGCGAAGGAATCGACGGCGTTCTTCTCCGCCGTCACCCGCAACCTGCTGGCGGCCGAGATCGAGGCCGGAGTCGGCCACCATGTGGCGCTGTCCATCGTGGGGATAGACAAGGCTCCGCACTCGTACTACGCCGGAAAAGTCGAGCAGGAGAACATGATTCGGTCCGGGTCGGTGCCGTGGACGATCCTGCGAGCCACTCAATTCCACGAATTCGCCGCTCAGATCCGTGCACGCGCGTCGTTCGGTCCGGTGAGCATCGTCCCGAAGATGGTCTCGCAACCGATTGCTGCCCGCGAGGTCGCCGAACGACTGATCGACCTGGCGGAGCACTCCCCCGCGGGCCGCGTTGCCGACCTCGGCGGACCGAGGGAAGAGCGGATGGCCGAGATGGTGCGGCGCTATGCACGTGCCATCGGTGCCCGTGGCCTGGTGCTCGAGGTCCCGATTCCCGGCGCATACGGTCGCGCGATGCGAGACGGAACGCTGGTCACCACGACCGGTTCGGATCACGGTTTCCAGACCTTCGATCAGTGGTCGGCCACCCAGGCGCGATAGCCACCTGCCGCCGAACTCGAAGCTATGGACGACTTACAGCAGTTTTCCGTCCGCAACTTCGAGTTCGACAGCGCGATATCGGACTTCTCGCCTATTTCGGCAATTGGATTGCTGCACGCCACGAATATCGAGGCGATTTCGCTCCCATTCCGTGTGTGCGAGGACGAAGATGGCGATGACCACCATGGACGCTGTTCACCCGAAAGCTGGTTCATGCCATGACGCAATCGACCGATCGGCACACCGCAAAGGTCATCGGAGTTACCATTGCCGCCGCTGTCGGCGGGTTTCTGTTCGGATTCGATTCCTCCGTCGTCAACGGTGCAGTCGACTCGATCCAGGAAAATTTCGCTCTGTCGTCGTTCGTCACGGGGTTCGCGGTCGCAATCGCGCTACTCGGGTGCGCGGTCGGAGCCTGGTTCGCCGGTCGCCTGGCCGACAGTTGGGGCCGCAAGAAGGTGATGCTGCTCGGCTCTGCGCTGTTCACCATTTCCTCGGTGGGGTCCGGGTTCGCCTTCAGCGTCCCCGATCTGATGTTGTGGAGGGTCCTCGGCGGGCTGGGTATCGGAATTGCGTCGGTGATCGCGCCCGCGTACATCTCGGAGATAGCACCGGCTCGCTATCGCGGTGGATTGGCATCGCTGCAGCAATTGGCAATCACCGTCGGAATCTTTGCCGCGCTGCTCTCGGATGCGGTTCTTCAGAACGCGGCAGGCGGACCGTCGAACGATCTGTGGTTCGGCCTCGAAGCGTGGCGGTGGATGTTCCTAATCGGCGTCGCGCCCGCATTGGTCTACGGATTTCTCGCGACACTGATTCCAGAATCACCTCGGTACCTGGTGGGTAAACACCTCGACGAGGAAGCTGCACGCATTCTGGGCGACATCACCGGCGAAGTGAACCCCGACGAACGCATCCGGGAAATTCGCCTGACTCTCCGGCGAGAATCCAAATCCTCGTTCGCCGATATCCGAGGACCCAAATTCGGTCTGCAGCCGATCGTGTGGGTCGGTATCACGATGGCGATTCTGCAGCAGTTCGTCGGGATCAACGCGATCTTCTACTACTCGACGACGCTGTGGAAGTCGGTGGGCTTCAGCGAGAATCAATCGTTCGTCACGTCGGTGATCACGTCCGTCATCAATGTGTCGATGACATTCGTCGCAATCTTGTTCGTCGATCGCTTCGGTCGCCGAAATCTATTGATGATCGGCTCGATCGGCATGTTCGTCGGTTTGGTCCTGGCCGCAGTCTCGTTCACGCAAGCCGTCGGAAGCGGCGACCAACTGGAATTGCCGTCGCCGTGGGGCCCGGTCGCGCTCGTCGGCGCAAATCTGTTCGTGGTCTTCTTCGCAGCAACATGGGGACCGATCATGTGGGTGATGCTCGGAGAGATGTTCCCCAATCGAATGCGTGCCGTGGCGTTGGGCATCAGTACCGCCGCGAACTGGATAGCGAATTTCGCCATCACATTGGCATTCCCGCCGTTGTCCGACACCATCGGACTCGGCTTCATCTACTCGTTCTTCGCACTGTTCGCTCTCCTTTCCTTCTTCTTCGTCAAATACAAGATCACCGAGACCAAAGGGATGGAACTCGAAGAGATGGGCGTCTGAATCGAGGTTGCCCGAACGACGGTGGGTCCGCGGTTCTCTCGACCGATAAGGCAGGGTGGGGGTGCACTCTGTCGGTCGATCTGCCGTCGAAAGTAGGACATGAAGCTTCGTATCGCATGCGCCGTGGGCACCGTCGTGGTGTTCGGACTGAGCCTGCGCCTGCTGTTCGGCAGTACGTCGGCACTCACCTCCGACATCGCCGAGTTCTACTCCGCGAACTCGACATCCATGGCGTTGCTGACCACGGGCCCGGTGATCTGCCTCGGTGTATTCGCCGCCACCGCACGCTATTTCGTGCGCCGGGTCCCTGTCACGCACGTTCTTGTGGTGTGCCTGTCCCTGGTGGCCGTCGGCACAGCTGTACGCGCGGCGCCGTCGTGGCCGATCCTCGTGGTCGGCACTCTCGTCGCGGCGGCGGGTATCGCGGTCGCGAATGTGTTGGGTCCGGTTTTCGTCCGTCTGGTGGTGCGGGAGTGGAGCCTGTCGGAACGACCCAGGGGCAGAGAGTGGAGCCTGTCGGAACGAACCAGGGGCAGAGAGTGGAGCCTGTCGGAACGAACCAGGGGCAGAGAGTGGAGCTCGACAGGTGAACCCGATGCGGCGGCGGGGCGACGACTGGGGTTGTTGACCGGGGTGTTGACCGCTGTGATCAGCGCCAGTGCGGGAGTGGCGTCGGGAGTGTCCGTTCCGTTGGCCGAGGCGTTCGACGGTGGTTGGCGGATTGTTCTGGGGCTGTGGTCGATTCCGGTCGTATTGGCCGCCGGAAGTATGGCGGTCTTCGGGCGAACGCTGTCGCGCGGGCTGTCGGTTGCCGGGTCGGCGACAGTCCCCGAAGACGCTCCTCGGAGTCGCACGGGGGTTCTGACATCGCCCGTGGCGTGGTCGTTGACGGCATTCATGGGTTTGCAGTCGCTGATGGCGTATTCGATGATCGCGTGGTTACCGACGATCTTTCGTGATCGCGGGGTGGACGCGCGTGATGCCGGTCTGCTGTTGACGGCATTGTCGGTCAGCAGCGTGCTGACTGCATTGACGGTTCCGAGCCTCGCGACAAGGTTGGGGAATCAGAGCGCGTTGGCGGTCGCCGTGACGCTACCGACATGCGTGGGCCTGCTCGGGATAGTGTCGTCGGCCGATTCCTGGGCCCTGGTGTGGGCGGTACTGCTCGGTTTGGGCCAGGGCGGGCAGTTGTCGCTCGCGATGACGTTGATGAATCTGCGGGCTTCGAACGCCCGTGATGCTGCGTCGCTCAGTTCCATGGCGCAGACGGTCGGATACGTGCTGGCTGCTGCCGGTCCGCTGGTGTGCGGAGCCGTTCATTCGGCGACGCAGCGGTGGGAACCGTCGATTGTGTTTCTTCTGTTGGTGACGATTCCCATGGCTGCAGCAGGTGCGGTGGCCGGCCGCCGCGTCGTGGTCGGAAGCGAGGCGGAGCCGGCCGACGCCGTCAGAGGCTCTTGACCCAATGCGAAACTTGCTGCACCACGGTTTCGCAGGTGAGTCCGAACTCGTGGTGCAGTTGCTCCCGAGATGCGTGGTCCAGGAATCGTTGCGGCACACCGAGATCGCGGCAGGGCACGTCGACACCGGCACCGCGCAGCGCGGCCGAGAGCGTCGAACCTATCCCGCCGTGCAGGCCGCTGTCCTCGACGGTGACGACCAACCGGTAATCCTCGGCCATCTTGAGCAGCGACTGCGGGACCGGGAGCACCCAGCGTGGATCCACGACGGCAACCGAAATACCCTCTGCTTCGAGCTTTTTCGCGGCGTCGAGGGCGAGCGACCCGAACACCCCGACGGCAACGATCAGCACGTCGCCGGTGGCCTCGGACGGCTCGGTCAGCACATCGAGTATTCCGTCCAACCTGCGCACCGCAGGCACCGTTTCGGTGACCGCGCCCTTCGGGAAGCGAAGTGCCGTAGGGCCGTCCGAGGTGGCGATCGCCTCGGCCAGCTCCTCTCGAAGAGTGGCGGCGTCTCGTGGCGCTGCCACCTTCATGCCCGGAACGATGCCGAGCAGAGACATGTCCCACATGCCGTTGTGGGACGCGCCGTCGGCACCGGTGACTCCCGCGCGGTCCAACACGATGGTGACGGGAAGACCCAACAGGGCGACGTCCATCAGCAGTTGATCGAACGCGCGGTTGAGGAACGTGGAGTAGATGGCGACCACGGGATGCATGCCGCCGAGCGCAAGCCCGGCGGCCGACGTCATCGCATGCTGCTCGGCGATACCCACGTCGAACATTCGGTCCGGAAACCGCACCCCGAACGCCGCGAGCCCGGTGGGCGCGGCCATTGCGGCGGTGATGGCCACGACGTCCTCGTTCTGCTCGCCCTGCTCGATCAGCGCCGCCGAGAACACCGACGTCCAATCCGGAGCCGATTTGGATCGGGCCAGGCCGGTCGCAGGATCGATGACGCCGGTGGCGTGCATCTGGTCGGCTACGTCGTTCTCGGCATGGATGTAGCCCATGCCCTTGCGCGTCACCGCGTGCACGATGACCGGGCCGCCGTACGCCTTGGCTCTGCGCAGTGCCGATTCCATGGCGTGCTGGTCGTGACCGTCCACCGGGCCCAGGTACTTGATGCCGAGATCGGTGAACATGACCTGCGGGCTGATGGCGTCCTTCACTCCGGCTTTCATGCCGTGCAGCATCGTGTAGGCGGCGCGGCCGACGACGGGGATCCGTCGTACGATCCGGCGGCCGTTGTCGAGAATCTTCTCGTATCCCGGCTGCAGTCGCAGAGCTGCCAGGTGATCGGCCAGCCCGCCGATGGTCGGGGCGTACGAACGGCCGTTGTCGTTGACGACGATCACCAGCGACCGGTCTCGGCCGGCGGCGATGTTGTTGAGCGCCTCCCAGCACATACCGCCCGTCAGCGCGCCGTCACCGACCACAGCCACGACATGCCGGTCGGTCTCTCCCTTGAGGGCGAACGCTTTGGCCAACCCGTCTGCATACGACAAGGATGCCGATGCGTGCGAGGACTCGACCCAGTCGTGTTCGCTCTCGACCCGAGACGGATAGCCCGACAGCCCGCCCTGCTTGCGGAGTGTGTCGAACATTCCTGCGCGTCCGGTGAGCATCTTGTGCACGTAGGCCTGGTGGCCCGTGTCGAAGATGACCGGATCACGCGGTGAGTCGAAGGTGCGGTGGATCGCCAGAGTCAGCTCCACCACTCCCAGATTGGGACCGAGGTGGCCCCCTGTTGCCGATACCTTCTCGACCAGGAAGGCGCGGATCTCGCGAGCCAGTTCGGCCAGCTCCGCACTATCGAGGTCGCGCAAGTCCTCGGGCGTCTGAATTCGCGCTAGGACACCCAACGAGATCGCTCCCTCCGGCCGGAAAACATATTCGAAAAACCAGTCTACGGAGTGGCTGCACCCAGCCGCCCCGTCCAGCATTGTCTCGCCGACACTACCGTCGAGTAGGCAGGTGCCCGGGGTCAGTCGCCCCTAACCTCGAATACGCTCGAAACGGACACCCGACATACAGTGTCGCCCATGAGCAACGTCGTCGATGCCATCCTGACCCGGGTTCACGAACTGTGCCGGGACGACGCGTCGGGACAGGTTGCCGACTACATCCCCGAACTCGCAGCCGTGACGCCGGACGGCTTCGGTATCGCCCTGACGACCACCGACGGTTACCTGTACGAAGTCGGCGACACGAGGATGCCGTTCACCATCCAATCCATCTCCAAGCCCTTCACCTATGCACTCGCGCTGGCCGACCGCGGCCTCGACGTCGTCGCGGGCAAGATCGACGTCGAACCCTCGGGTGAGCCGTTCAACGAGATCAGCCTGGACGCCGTCACCGAGCGGCCCCGAAACCCGATGATCAACGCGGGTGCGATCACGTCCGCGTCGCTCATCGCCGGCCGCACCGCAGAGGAACGATTCGAGCGCATCCGAGCGTCGTATTCCCGGTACGCAGGAAGGTCTCTGAGCTTCAACGACGCGGTGTATCGATCCGAAGCGCGCACCGGACACCGCAATCGCGCCATCGGCTACATGCTGCGGTCCTTCGGCATCATCGACCACGATCCGGAGGCCGCCGTCGACCTGTACTTCCGCCAGTGCTCGATCGACGTCACGGCGGCTGATCTGGCCATGATGGCCGCCACGATGGCCAACAACGGAGTCAATCCCCACACCAAGGAGCGCGCCCTGGCACCCGCACTGGTCGAACGCGTGCTGTCGGTGATGACGACCTGTGGCATGTACGACGGCGCAGGCGACTGGGTGGCGCGGGTGGGTATGCCGGCCAAGAGTGGGGTCGGCGGCGGCATCCTGGCGGTGCTTCCCGGGCAGATGGGCATCGCCGTCTACTCCCCCCGCCTCGATTCGCACGGCAACAGCGTGCGCGGCGTTGCTGCCTGCCGAGAACTCTCCACCAGACTCGAATTGCACTTTCTGCACGTCACTCGGGCCGCGAAATCGTCGATTCGACGTCGGTACGTTCTCACCGAGGCACCGTCGCGAAAACGACGATCCGAGATCGAACAGGCCACACTCGCTGCAGTCGGCGACCGCGCGCGGGTCTACGAGTTGCACGGGGACCTGCTGTTCTCGGGAGCCGAGACAGCGGTCCGCGAGATCGGCAACCTCGACCGGAATCTCGATGCACTCGTCATCGACGTTCGTGGCGTCGACGAGGTGAGCGACATCGCCCGTTCGATGTTCGAGGACCTACGCCGCGATCTCGCCGACCACGGCTGTGTGGTGTGCCTGGTGGATCCCAGAGCCATCATGGGCCACACGACGTCGAGCCTGGACCCGAACGATCCGGCGGGCCGGGTGTACTCGAGTCTGAGCTCGGCCATCCAGTGGGCCGAGAACCTGCTGCTCGATCGGCACTGCTCCGGCGCGCGGCAACCGGCAGAGATCACTCCGGCCGAGCACCCGTTGCTCGCCGGTCTGTCCACCGAGCAATTCGACTCGGTGACTCCTTATCTGGAGAAACGTCACTACGCACGGGGCGACGTCATCGTTCACCGTGGTGCGCCTGCAGCGGGTCTGTTCTTGATCCTGCGCGGAGAAGTGACATCGACGGCCGTGTCCGCAGACGGGGGCACACACCGCATCACGACGCTCTCCCCCGGGATGAGCTTCGGCGAGATGCCGCTGCTGATGTCGGTGCCGTTCCTGCTGGACATGGTGGCCGACACCCCGGTCGATCTGGTGGTCGTGTCGGTATCGCACTTCGAGGCACTGACTCGGGACGCCCCGGAAGTGAAGCTGGCGCTACTGGAAAATCTGGCCAGCGGCGCGTACGGCCAGATGGCGTCCGTCGTCAAGACGCTCGGGCGGTTCGACATCGGCTTCTGATCCGACTGTCGAACCGCCCGAGTGGACGTGCATGGCCCCTGATCAGGCGTCGAGCGTGATCAGGCGTCGAGCGTGATCATCGTGAGGACCTCGGTGGGCTGCGCCGAGCCGCCGGCAGGCTCGAGCGAGAACGCGAAGTTGGTCGACGCTCCCATACCGTCCACCACGGTGCCGTCGCTCGACGTGAGCTGATCCTCGGTGACAACGCCGGCGGAGCGCGGCGCACCGTCGACGAACCACATCTGGTAGACCCGCCCCGAGGGCGGCTCCGGGACACCGTCCAGAGTCACCACGACCGCATCTCGGCTCAGCGAGTACGACACCTTTGCAGTGCCGCCACCCGGGAACTCCGCAGACGCCTCACGAGCGTCGGGCGCTGCGACGATCTGCTCGGCCTGGGAAGGCTGCGGGTCCGAGCCCATGGTCTGCGTGACGACGACTACACCACCGACTGCGACGACGATCGCGGCAGCCGCGGACACCATCGAGTATCGCCACGTCTTGGAGCGCTCACGTCGGTGCCGGTGCAGCGGAGTGACGTTCGGCGGAAGTTCTCGGACCGTCGGCTCCTGATCGCTCGCGGCGACACGCGCTAGCACGGCCTCCCGCACGCGTTCGGGTGCGGGAGTCGCGTCTGCCGCCGCAGCCAACGCCAGCGTTTCGTGAATCTCACCCACGAGGATGTCGAATTGTGCCCGGGTCGTCTCGTCGACGCGGATTCGCTCGGATTCGATGGCGCGCCGCTCGGACTCGCTCATCGCGTGGAGGGCATAGACCTCCGCTTCGTCCAGCAGTCGTTGCCGTGACGCTTCACTCATTGCGGGATCACCCCCAGGCATGTCTTCAACTTGATCAATCCATCTCGTATGCGCGATTTGATCGTCGGCACGGCCACCCCGAGCCGTTCGGCAACCTCGCGATAGGTGTACCCGCTGTAATAAGCCATTCGTACCGACTCGCTCTGCGTATCGGTCAGAGTGTCGAGACAGGCCACGACCGCCTCCGATTCGAGCCGCTGGGTCACCGTCTCGAGTACCTCGTCGTGCTCGGGTGTGTGACTCACGGCACCGTACGCCGCCTCGCGGTCGGTACCCGACTGTTCGCTACGTACCCGATCGACCGCCCGGCGATGTGCCAGCGTCATGATCCACGCCAGCGGACTCCCCTGGCTCGGATCGTAATTCGGTGCCGCACGCCAGATCTGGAGGAACACCTCCTGCGCGGTCTCCTCGCTGTACCCCGGATCGCGAAGCACGCGCACCACCATCCCGTACACACGGGAGGACGTGGCGTCGTACAGTTCGGCGAAGGCCGACCGGTCGCCCTGGGCAACGGCGGCCATCAGGCGACGGAGACGGTCCGTCTCCTCGGCACGCAGATTCTTCAGCTGGGGGCTCGGTACTGCGCACACCGCATCCTCGACCGAGGTGCTGTCCTCGGACTCGGGCGGCGTTCGGTCACGGCCGGTGCCCGCAGATCCGGAAGCGTCGGAGAACGGCACGCTCATCGGACTGTCGTCCCAGCAGACGGGTTCATGATCGAGTTCATCGATCATGACACTAGTGGTCATGTAGCCCTCATATCGAAACCTCCGCGTTTTCCCGCCGCAGTACATATTCGGAACAAACACCCCGAGGGATGGTCCGCGACCGAAATTCGTTTGCGCAGAATTGGACCGGGCTTCATCCTGGGTGCGAGAATCGGACAAACGCGGGCAATCGGGCGGACAGCCCGATGGAGGGACGGACACGCATGACGGCCATCGAAACCCACGGGCTCGTCAAACATTTCGGCACCACCGCCGCAGTCGACGGCGTGGATCTGTCGATCCCGTCCGGCGGGGTGTACGGCGTACTCGGACCCAACGGGGCCGGGAAAACCACGACCATCCGGATGCTGGCGACACTTCTTCCGATAGACGGCGGCAGCGCACGAGTCCTGGGACACGACGTGGCAACCGAGCCGGAGGCCGTTCGCCGAAAAGTCTCTCTCACGGGTCAATTCGCCTCGCTCGACGAGGATCTGACCGGCACCGAGAATCTCGTTCTGCTGGCGCGGCTGCTCGGCTACTCACGTCCGGCCGCCCGAGCGCGCGCTGATCAACTGTTGACAGCATTCGACATCGCCGACGCCGGACCGCGACAGGTCAAGACCTACTCCGGTGGCATGCGCAGGCGCATCGACATCGCGGCGAGCATCATCGTCACCCCCGAGCTGATCTTTCTCGACGAACCCACCACCGGCCTGGACCCGCGCAGTCGCAATCACGTCTGGGAGATCGTCCGTGCACTGGTGGCAGGCGGCACGACGGTACTGCTGACGACGCAGTATCTCGACGAGGCCGACCACCTGGCCGGGCGCGTGGCGGTGATCGACCACGGCAAAGTCATCGCCGAGGGCACGACGGGCGAGCTGAAGGCATCGGTGGGATCGAACTCACTGCACCTGCGCGTGCTCGATGCCGGGCACCGGAATGCCGCGGCGAGAATCGTTCGAGATCTGGTCGGCAGCACCGTGACCGAGGACGCCGACCCGTTCACCGTGTCCGCACGACTGGACAATCCGGCGCAGGCGGCACCGATCCTTCCTGCTCTCGAATCCGCCGGAATCGCCATCGCATCCTTCACCCTCGGTCAGCCGAGTCTGGACGAGGTGTTCCTGGCGCTGACCGGGCACGACGCGGGAGCGGGAGTGGAGCCGGTGGGTGCGAAAAAAGCTGAAATCGACAACGGGGAGATCGCGTCATGACCACCGAGGCCCAACGATCCGCCCCACAGGCGTCGACGATCATCGATGTTCTCTCAGCCGCAGGTCCGAGGCCGGAGCGTCCGTCGTCGCTGTCGACCTCGCTGAGTTTCGGCTGGCGGGCGTTGCTGAAGATCAAGCACGTACCGGAGCAGTTGTTCGACGTGACGGCGTTTCCGATCATGTTCACGCTGTTGTTCACGTACCTGTTCGGTGGCGCTCTGGCCGGTTCGACCGACGCGTACATCCAGTTTCTGCTGCCGGGCATCCTGGTGCAGACCGTGGTGATGATCACGATGTACACCGGCGTGACGATGAACAAGGACATCGAGAAGGGTGTGTTCGACCGGTTCCGATCGTTGCCGATCTGGCGTCCGTCGCCGCTGGTCGGTGCGTTGCTGGGTGACGTCGTGCGCTACACGTTGGCGTCGGTGATCGTACTGATCTTGGGGCTGATTCTCGGTTTCCGGCCGCAAGGCGGGCTGCTCGGTGTGATCGCATCGATAGTGCTGTTGCTCGTGTTCTCGTTCTGTCTGTCCTGGATCTGGACGATGATCGCCATGATCGTGCGCACCGAGGCAGCCGTGATGGGGATGTCGATGTTCATCCTGTTTCCGCTGACGTTCGCGAGCAACATCTTCGTCGACCCCAACACGATGCCGGGGTGGCTTCGTGCGTTCGTCGACGTCAACCCGGTCAGCTTTCTGGTGACGTCACTTCGAGGCCTGATGCAGGGCGATGTCGACACCGGCCAACTCGGAGTGACTTTGGTGCTGTCGGCGGCGATGCTGGCGATCTTCGGACCGATCACGATGCGGCTGTACAACCGCAAGTCCTGATCCGCGCCTCCCGGTGCAAGCGTCAGGATGCGGCGCGGGCTCGGTGTCGGCGGACTGCGTCCCGGTTCGAGCACACGGTTCCGCAGTACCGCTGCCGTCCGGTACGTGAGGTGTCGGCGAAGGCGGTCGTGCAGTCGGCTGCGGCGCACCGATGGAGTCTGTCCATTCCTCGACCGGTCAAGTGCAGCGCGGTACCGACACCGACCAGTGCCCTGATGACGCCGCCCAACGCGATGTTGGGGTCGCGATAGTGCATGTGCCAGCCGTCGTCGGCATGGTTGGTCAGTCGCGGGTACGCGGATGCCTGTGCAAGGAGGGCGTTCAGGGCCTCGGCCCGCTCCTCGGCTGTCTCTGCATCCACCACGCGAGCCCACTCGCGGAGGAACTCGAGTGTGTCCGCGAGATCGTCGTCGGTGGCAGTCCAGTCGGGAACGAGGCCGGCGTCGATGCAGCGGGCACCCAGTTCGCTCGGCGACGTGGGTGGCCGGTTGAGGAGGTCGATGCCCAGTTTCACGGCATATTCTCCGTAAGGGTTGATGTGCACAAGACCATTACATCACAGTGGATGCATGGACATCGAACACAGCACACACTCCTGGACCACCCGCTCGCTCCACGACACCAGCGAAGGCCTCGTCGGCTACCAGGGCTGCCACTGCGGAGCTCAACGCATCGTCTCGGTACCCGCGCAGACGTTCGCCCCGGTTGCCGAAGTGGATCACCCCAGCACGTTCGCCACCGCAGGCACCACCGTGTCGAGTGCATAGCCGATGGACAGCGCCGAGTTGGTGGCGTAGGACTTCGCGACTTCCGGGTCGTCGAACACGACGTAGCGACCGTCCGCGACAGCCGGAATCCGTTGGAACAGCGGATTGTCGGTCACCTCGGACGGCGCCTTCTGGATGGGGAAGACGATCAGTACGTCGGCGTCGAGCAGGTCGAGCTCCTCCCCGGAAATCGGAACCGAGAAGCCGCGCGGCGGAAGAGAATCGATGGCCGGGCTGGTGACGAAGCCGAGCTTCTTCATGAACTCGAGTCGACTGTTCGACGAGATGTATGCGCCGTATCCGGTGCCGCTGTAGGCCCCGACCACCGCTGTCTTGCCGGCGAATTGCGGATGGGCAGCGGCCGCTGCATCGAAACGGTCGGCGATTCCTGCGAGCAGCGCGTCCCCTTCGGACTGCTTGCCGAGTGCCGTGGCCACCATCGTGACCTGCTGCTCGAGCGTTGTCAGGTAGTTGTCCGCCCCCGCCGGTATACCCACCGTCGGAGCAATGGCGGAAAGCGTGGCGTACCGATCGGCGTCACCGGAGCTCTTGGTGTCGAGGATCAGATCCGGCTCCAGCGCCGCGACCTGCTCGAACGACGGCTCCTGCGTCCCGATGATCTGCGGTGGTGCGTCGTAGAGCCCGGCCGCCCACGGACCGACGCCGTCGCCGCCGAAGGCGAGCCAGTCGCTCGCACCGACCGGTGAGACACCGAGCGCGAGTGCGGTTTCCGCGTCGCCCCAGCCGAGCGCGACGACGCGCTGCGGGGCACTGTCGACCGTCACGTCGCCGAACTCGGTATCGATCGTGACAGGGAACGCAGCCGCCGATCCGTCGGACGGCGCCTCCGATCCGGGTCCGTCGTCCCCGCCCGACCCACACGAGACGACGGCGGTCAGGAACAGCAGGGCGACCGACACAGCACCGACGGTGCGACGAATTCTCACCCGAGAAACGGTACGTCAGACTCGCCAAGATTGGTGAGGCAACCCTATTTACGGACGAAGCGGCCGATACATTCGACGTGGCTGGTCAGAGGAAACGCGTCGAACGCGCGCACGTCCGTCAGCTCGTAACCGGCTGCCCGGTAGAGGCTCGCGTCCCGCGCGAACGATGCCGGATCGCAGCCGATGTGGACGATCGTGCGGGGAGACCGCGTCGCGAGACCTTCGATGACGTCGCGTCCGGCACCGGCTCGCGGCGGATCGAGTACCGCCACCGCCACCGATTTCGGCAACGAATCCATCGATCGCTCGACCCGGCCCGGCGCGAACGAGACCTGAGCAAGGTCGTGCAGCGCCGAACGCCCGTCCTCGGCGGCCCGGCGCGAGAACTCGACGCTGGTGACTTGTCCGCTCGATCCCACCCGCTCGGCGAGAGCCGCCGCGAACACGCCGACACCGCCGTAGAGATCCCATGCGCCGTCACCCGGCTCGGCGTCCGCCCAGTCGCGTACGACGTCGGTGTACACCTGAGCCGCTCCCTTGTGCGCCTGCCAGAAGCCGGTGGCATCGAGTGTCCATGGCCGCGCCGAGACGAATTCGGTGACGCGACCCGAGCCGATGACGGCCTTTTCAGGCCTGGCCCGGGACGACGCTGCTCGACGCGCCGACGCACCGCGGCGGCCCGGAGACCGGCGTCCGGTTCGCGTCAACTGGGCCGGTGCCACCTCAACCACATGGCGTTCACCCGTACCGTCGAGGACCACCTGCAATTCGGCACCTGCGCGCCACTCACGATCCGACAATCCGTCGAACGCAACCGGATCCATTTGCGGGCACGACAACTCCGTGACGATCGAACTGCTTCGATAGCGGTGGTAGCCGGGCCGTCCACCCGAATCCATTGCCAGCCGAACACGGGTCCGCCAACCGGTGCCGTCGCCGGTGCCCGGCAACTCCTCGACCGGAACGTCCCGCTCGATGCCCGCGACGCGGCGCAATTGTTCGGCGACGACGGAGGACTTGAGTCGACGACCGGCTTCGGGGGTCGCGTGAGAATAGTCGCAGCATCCCGAACCACCGGGCCCGGAGATGGGGCAGCGAGCGTCGATGCGATCCGGAGACGCGGTGAGGATCTCGATCGCGTCGGCGCGACAGAACGACCCACCGCGATCCTCGGTCACTTTGGCCATGACGCGTTCCCCCGGTAGCCCGTGGCGCACGAACACCACTCGACCTTCGTGACGGGCCACGCAGAACCCACCGTGTCCGGGAGCGCCCAGTTCGACGTCGAGCACCAGCCCGAACCAGTTCTCGGTCATTTGCCCGCCGGCGGTTCGTAGCCGCGACGCGATGCACCCGGCGCATTTCCGAGCACCTCGCGCCTGGCCTTCTCCGACGAGCGCAGCTGCCACGGAACGCTGGTGACCATCACGCCGGGTTGGAACAGCAGTCGGGACTTCAATCTCAGCGCACTCTGGTTGTGCAGGACCTGCTCCCACCAGTGACCGACGACGTACTCGGGGATGAAGACGGTCACCACATCACGTGGTGAGTCGCGTCGAACTCGTTTGACGTAGTCCAGAACCGGCTTGGTGACTTCGCGGTAGGGCGATTCGACGACCTTGAGGGGTACCGAGACGTCACTGGCCTCCCACTCACGTACCAATGCTCGGGTGTCCACCTCGTCGACGTTGACGGTGACGGCTTCGAGAGTGTCGGGCCTGGTCGCGCGTGCGTAGGCGAGAGCCCGCAGGGTCGGCATGTGCAGCTTGGACACCAGCACGATCGAGTGCGTGCGGCTGGGTAGTACGCCGTCCCACACCTCGTTCTCGAGCTCGCGCGCCACGGTGTCGTAGTGCTTTCTGATCATCCGCATCAGGATGAAGATGGCCACCATCGCCACGATCGCGATCCAGGCTCCGGCAGCGAACTTGGTGATCAACACGATCACGAGAACGGTCGCCGTCATGGCCAGACCGACGCTGTTGACCACCCGCGAGCGCTGCATCCTGCCGCGCTGCTCGCCATCGGTCTCGGTTCGGAGCAGGCGGGTCCAGTGCCGGATCATGCCGGTCTGGCTCAGGGTGAACGAGACGAACACACCCACGATGTAGAGCTGGATGAGCTTGGTGACCTCTGCTCCGAACACCACGACGAACACGATGGCTGCGCCGGACAGGAACAGAATGCCGTTACTGAAGGCAAGGCGATCGCCGCGTGTGTGCAACTGTCGGGGTAGATACCGGTCCTGAGCGAGCACCGAGCCCAGCACGGGGAAGCCGTTGAATGCCGTGTTCGCGGCGAGTACCAGGATCAACGCCGTCACGGCGGTGATGAAGAAGAACCCAACGGGGAACCCGCTGAACACTGCCTCCGCCAACTGCGCGATCAACGTCTTCTGGTGGTAGCCATCCGGTGCCCCGATCAGCTGCGTCTCCGGGTCCATCGCGTACTTGATGCCGATCTTCTGCGCCAGCACGATGATGCCCATCAACAACGTGATGCCGATACCGCCGAGCAGCAACAGCGTGGTTGCCGCGTTGCGGGACTTGGGTTTCTCGAATGCAGGCACCCCGTTACTGATCGCCTCGACTCCGGTCAGCGCCGCGCAACCCGACGAGAACGCCCGCGCGACGAGGAACGCGAACGCGATCCCGTACAGATGCGAGTCCTCCGCTTTCAGATCGAACGTCGCCGACTCGGCGTGAATGTCGTCTCCGAGCACGTAGACCCGGAACAACCCGTAGCCCAACATCAGGAACATGCCGCCCATGAAGGCGTATGTGGGAATGGCGAACGCAGCACCCGACTCGCGGATACCGCGCAGGTTGATCGACGTGATGAACACGATGGCCACCACCGCGAACAGCACCTTGTGCTGCGCGACGAAGGGCACGGCCGAACCGATGTTCGACGCGGCCGCCGAAATGGAGACCGCCACGGTCAGCACGTAGTCCACCAACAACGCACTACCCACGGTCAGACCCGCCGCAGGACCGAGGTTGGTGGTCGCGACCTCGTAATCACCACCGCCGGACGGGTAGGCGTGCACGTTCTGCCGGTAGCTGGCGACCACCACCGCCATCACGACACAGACCGCGAGACCGATCCACGGGGTGAACGTGAGCGCCGATATCCCGGCCACGGACAACACCAGGAAGATCTCTTCGGGTGCGTACGCAACCGAGGACATGGCGTCCGAGGCGAACACCGGTAGCGCGATTCGCTTGGGTAGCAAGGTATGACCGAGCTTGTCGCTGCGGAACGGCTTACCGAGAACCAGCCGCTTTGCGGCAGTCGAGACCTTGGACACGATCAGAAGCGTAGGCCGTCGGGTCGCCGTCGGCGCAACCACGCGCCCTTTGACTTCCATCCGATGCCCACCCACGGTCGAGCCGGTGACGAATCCCCGATACGTTGGTGCTCGCATGCACACGGTGGCAATGTCGTCGGCAGTGTTGGTCGGCAATCGAGATCGGGACGGAGCTGGGCGTTGTACGTAGTTGTGATGGGGTGTGGCCGTGTCGGCGCATCGCTGGCCGGAGCGCTCGAGCGCATCGGGCACGAGGTGGCGATCATCGACCGCGACGAAACCGCGTTTCTGCGCCTCGACCCCGACTTCGGCGGGCATCGAGTAGTCGGTATGGGATTCGACCGAGATGTGTTGGTGCGCGCCGGAATCGAGAAGGCGGAGGCATTCGCAGCCGTATCCTCCGGTGACAATTCCAACATCATCTCCGCGCGCGTCGCGCGCGAGACGTTCGGCGTCGAGAAGGTCGTCGCCAGGATCTACGACGCCAAACGCGCCGCCGTGTACGAGCGCCTCGGTATCCCGACCGTGGCCACCGTGCCGTGGGCGACCGACCGGTTTCTGCACAATCTTCTGCGGGACGACCCCACCACCAAGTGGCGAGATCCGTCCGGGAGCGTCGCGGTGGTGCTGCTCGACTTCCACGATGCGTGGATCGGCAAGAAACTGTCGGTACTCGAGGATGCGACCCGGTCGCGGGCCGCGTTCGTCATCCGTTTCGGCACAGGACTGCTGCCCGACAAGCGCACCGTGATCCAGGCAGGCGACGAGGTGTACGTCGCTGCCGTCTCCGGGACCGTCGCCGAGGCCATCGCATTGGCCGGCAATCCGCCGCCGTCGGACGACTGATGCTCGCCCGTACGTTGTTCTCCTCCCCCATCGACCCGAACGGGAAGCCATGAAAGTCGCCATCGCCGGTGCCGGCGCAGTCGGCAGATCCATTGCACGCGAATTGATCCGAAGCGAGCACGAGGTGATGCTCCTCGAACGCAAACTCGACCACGTCGATCAGGCCGCGGTACCCGAGGCCGAATGGGTGCTCGCGGACGCCTGTGAGTTGAGTCTGCTCGAGGCCGCCCATCTCGAGAACTACGACGTGGTGATCGCCGCTACCGGCGACGACAAGGCGAACCTGGTGCTCAGCTTGCTGGCCAAAACCGAGTTCGGAGTGAACCGCGTGGTGGCCCGGGTCAACGACCCCAGAAACGAATGGCTCTTCGATGCAGCCTGGGGTGTCGATGTCGCAGTCTCGACCCCACGCATGCTGGCGTCACTGGTGGAGGAGGCCGTGTCGGTAGGCGATCTGGTCCACCTGATGACGTTCCGCAAGGGACAGGCAAATCTCGTCGAGATCACTCTGCCCGAGAACACGCCCCTGGCGGGCAAGCCGGTACGCAAGCTCCAGCTACCGCGGGACGCAGCACTGGTGACGATTCTTCGCGGTGGCCGTGTCATCGTTCCGCAGCACGACGATCCGCTCGAGGGCGGTGACGAGTTGCTCTTCGTCGCGGCGAAAGAGGTGGAGGACGAACTACGTGCTGCGGTCGGTCTGACCTGACGGCAGCTCGTCGGCCTGTTCGTCGTTCGATGCGAGTTCCAGCGCTCGATCTGCTTGACGCACCGCCCACAGAGTCACCAGTAGGGCTACGCCGGTCAGGGGCCACCCCATCCCGATCCGTGCCACCGCGAGCCAGCCGGTCTGGTCCGAGTCGTAGAGCTGGGACTGAACGATGTAGCGCGCAGCGAACACCGACGCCCAGGCGATGGTGGCCACGTCGTAGTAGCGAACCGCAGACCGCTCCCGACGCCACGATGTTCCCTTGCCGTTGAGGTAACCCCAGATGACGCCGACGAGCGGCCACCGGGCAAGTACCGACAGCACGAACGCCCCGCCGTAGACGAGTGATGTATAGATGCCGAACAGGAAGTAGCCCTTGGCGTCCCCGGTGCGGTACGCGATGAAAGCGCAGATGCCGACGCCGAAGAATCCGGAGATGGCCGGTTGTATCGGGCTGCGGCGTACCAGCCGCCACACCAGAACGGCCGCGGCGACACCCAACGCCGCCCACAGAGCGACCGACAGGCCGAAGTAGCTGTTGAACGGGACGAAGACGACCACGGGCAGTGTGGAATATACCAATCCGCTCACACCGCCGAGCTGCTCGAGCACGGTGGGGGCGGCGGTCTTCACGGCGTCCGGCGTCGACGTGTCGGGTACCGGTTCCGGCATGTTCGACGTTCTCGGGTGCGGCACTGCATCGTCGCTGTTCGTCACGAGAACGAGAGTGCCATACCGGGGACGATCAGTTGTCGTCGCGCAGTTCGTAGTACGGGTTGTAGACGATCTTGCGTCCATCGCGTTCGCCGACCCGGCCACGCACCAGGACCGTCTTGCCCGGCTCGATTCCGGCAATCTTGCGCCGGCCGATCCACAGGAGAGTCACTGTGTCGGTGCCATCGAAGAATTCCGCTTCGATGTTGGCGTTCGCGGCCTTGGAACACGCTTCGACGCTGCGTAGACGACCCAACATCGTGACCTCTTCGCCACGCGAGCAATCGCAGGCGCGTCGGGCTCCGGACGCTTCGGAGGATTCGGCCATCTCCTCGGCGTCGAGCTGATCGATGTCCTCGGTCAACTTTCGCGTCAAACGGCGAAAGTATCCTGCGGCAGCGGGTGCCATTGTGCGCTCCTGCGGGTGGGGGTCGTCTCGCAGCTCCACTCCTGGGAGCAGTTGCGGCGACCTGGGAGTTTCCCTCGTCATAGCTGGTACTTCGCCACTGTAGACCCGATCCGGCGCGCTGACCAACCACCGCCACGCCGTCGAACGGAGGCGTGCACAATCGTCTCGTGCACACCCGATTCGAGACCTCCACCGCGATCGTTCTACCGGGGACGGGATCGGACGCGCAGTTCGCGCAGGAGGCATTCGGGCAGGCGTTCGACGTTGTGGGATTGACCACTGTCGCCGTGGAACCCGACCCGACCGGCGTGGTGAGGAGCTACCTCGGTGCCCTCGACGACGCTGTACGCGCGCACGGTCCCGTCGTGGTCGCCGGAATCTCGCTGGGTGCAGCCGTCGCGGCGCACTGGGCCGAACGCAACCGCTCGAGTGTCGTCGCGTTGGCGCTGGCGCTGCCGGCGTGGACGGGCGATCCCACCGGCTCACCGGCTGCACTGAGTGCACGGTTCACGGCTGGGTCGCTTCGCGAACGCGGGCTCGACAGCGTCACGGCGACGATGGCAAATTCGAGCCCGGAGTGGCTCGCGCGCACCCTGGCGCGATCCTGGGCGTCGCAGTGGCCGGCGCTCCCCCGCGCGCTGGACGAGGCGGCCTCGTACCGAGGCCCGGAGTTGGACCGTCTCGCGCGGATCGACGCGCCGACCGTCGTGGTCGGCGCGGTGGACGACCCGGTGCATCCGATCGCGGTGGCAGAGCAGTGGGCTCGCGCCCTGCCGAGAGGCGTACTGCGGACCGTGACTTTGACGGACATCGGACTCGACCCGGGGGGCCTGGGCCGAGAAGCCGTCGACGCTCTGACCGCGGCGCTCGACGACTGACGCCGATCAGCCCCCCAGTTGCTGAATTGCCGATCCGGACGCCCCGCGGCGCGGAGCGCGCTCGGCACCGGGTTGTTCGGCGTTCGGTTGCGGAGTCGACTGCTGCTGCGCCGCATCGGTGTTCGCATCAGGGGCGGTGGGCTGCGCCGGCGCGGCCTGCTGCGCTGCTTGCTGCTGCGCGGCAGCCGCCAGTTGCTCGGCCAACACCTGCGGCAGAACCACCGGCAACGGAGTACGCACCGGGTGTGGATCGGTGCCGCGGTCGACGACGGTCTGTCGAAGAATCGAGTGCGCGAGCTGGACCAGGGGCTGGCCCTCCGCCACCGCGCCCGACGGCCCGGCTAGGACGCATCGAACCATCCAGCGATACCCGTCGACACCGATGAAGCGCAGATCGGCGTTGGCGGTGACACCGACCAACTCGCGGCCCCACGGCCCGGTCTCCACGGTCGTCTCGGCCTTGTCGTTGCGGAGCGATGTCGCCAGATCGGCCGCCACCTCGCGCCACTGCCCCGGAGACTTCGGGGCAGCGTAGGCGGCGATGGTGATGCGCCCGAACTGGGTGACGATGTGTACTGCTTGTGGGCTGCCCGCCTGAGACATCTCGACCTGCAGTTGCCCGCCCTCGGGGAGAGGGATCAACACCGAGCCGAGATCCAGCCGGTTCGCCGCGACGGTCTCGCGATCCTGGTCCAGATCACCGAGATCGTGGGGCCCCTCGACGGTCGTGTCCGCGGTCGCATCGTCGTTGTCGTCGTCGCGGCCGTCGACGAATGGCTCCGCGCTGGACGCGGAGGCACTGCCGGCGTCGTTCTTCTTACGCCGTCCGAACATGTTCAGCTCTCTTCTTCTCGGTTGCATTCAGTTCGCTGTACACCGACGACCGTCGCGACAGACGCACTACGTAGGACGTCACTGCACCAGACTCGCATGTCCGCCGGTCGAACCGTGACCACCGTCCCCTCGAACGGTGTCGTCGAGTCGATCCACTTCGACGAACTCGACCAATTCGACGCGCTGCACCACCAACTGAGCGATTCGATCGCCGCGATCGAGCACGATGGGCGTCCGGAGATCGTGGTTGATCAAGCAGACCTTGATCTCCCCGCGGTATCCAGCGTCGATGGTGCCAGGGGTGTTGACGACCGACAGTCCCGATTTGGCCGCCAGGCCCGAGCGCGGGTGGATCAGCCCCACCATCCCGAGGGGCAAGGCCACCGCAATCCCCGTGCCCACGAGAACCCGTTCGCCGGGAGCGATCGTCACTGGCGCGGTGATCCGCAGGTCCACACCCGCGTCACCCTCGTGCGCACGCGTGGGCACCGGTAGATCTGGGTCCAACCGGCGAAGTCGAACCTCGCCGGGGCGGTCCGGGGGCACCTCGAGCTGGTCGGCGGAAAGCGTGTTGCGGGACTCGATGACTTCGTCACTCACGTCGAACGAGACTACGCTGATCTGCTTCGCCGTCGGCGGGGCGACTACCCTGGGTGGGGTGACTGCAGATCGACAGGCCGATCGGGCGAACCCCGAGTCCGACGACCCCGCCTCGCGTGCCGGTTCCCCCGGCTCGGAGTCGGTGCTCTACGCCGAACGACTGTGGGTACCCCTCTGGTGGTGGGTGGCCGGCGCAGCGCTGGCGGTACTACTCGCAGCGGAGGTACACATGGGTGCCCCCGGTGTTCGCGCCTGGCTGCCCTACGTGTTGCTCCTGCCCCTTGTCGCCTGGGGTCTGGTGGCGTTCAGCAGGTTACGTGTGCAGGTGGTGGCCACCGATCCGAGCTCGGACTCGACCGAGTCGTCGTCCGCCGGCCTCGAGCTACGGGTCGGCAAAGCGCATCTGCCTCTCGATGTCGCGTCCAAGGCAGCCGTGGTGCCCGCGACAGCAAAAAGTGCGGCGCTGGGAAGGCAGCTGGACCCGCTTGCCTTCGTACAGCACCGCACCTGGGTGAAACAGATGGTGATCGTCGTACTGGACGACCCGGACGACCCGACGCCCTACTGGTTGATCAGCACCAAGCGACCGGAGGATCTACTCGCCGTGCTCAGTGCCCACGGCGTGGAAGCTCGCTGACCCAGCCGTCGGGCTCTCGCTGCGAAACCTCACTGCCCGGCCGCTCGGCCGGGCATCGCCTGGCCTCGATCAGGGCCTGCCCTCGATCAGGGCCTGCCGTCGATCAGGCAGCGCAGTCCCGGCACATGAGGACGCCGTTGGCATCGCTGGCCAGTCGACTGCGGTGGTGCACCAGGAAGCAGCTCGAACAGGTGAATTCGTCCGCCTGCTTGGGAACCACCCGGACCGAAAGCTCTTCGCCGGACAGGTCGGCACCCGGGAGCTCGAAGGACTCGGCGGTGTCTGACTCGTCCACGTCGACGACTGCGGACTGCGCCTCGTTGCGGCGAGCCTTCAGTTCTTCGAGAGAGTCCTCCGAGACGTCGTCGGATTCTGTTCTTCTCGGAGCGTCGTAATCGGTTGCCATTGTTCTCGTAACCCCTCATCTTCGTACGTGTGTGTGGTGGAAGCTGCCGGTGTGGTCGGCTTGTGGCCGTCGGCTGTGAAGAGGGCGCTTGCTCGCTCCCACCGATTTGATTCTCGATCGAACAGGTTCATCACGCGGTGCCGGAAACTACACCGGGTAGTTCCCGAATTCCGCCGGTTGAAACTCGATCGAGATTTCGCTCACCTGATCGACGATTCATCGGCAGCTTTCTGTTTCTTAAGCACTGCGGCCGCCAGACGATAGCCGACGCCGACCCCAAAGCCGAAACCGAATCGCCGATCACTTCATTGCCTCCGTGCACGCCGCATCAACACCGAGATCACCGGCTTCATTCCACAGTCGGCAGAAGCAGTTCTGCTGCTGGTTTTCGCGGTGCAAACGGGTCGCGTGCACTGCTTTGGGCGAGCTCGCGGCCGAGTGTGCCGTCGCCGAGGACCGCGGGCATCTACAGTAGGCACGCGTCGGTGTGAACCGACTCCGTGTACCGGTCTCGGCGACTGCCGACGGAAAGGCGAAGAATCACTGTGGTTTCTCTGATCACCGAAGGCCGGCCGGTCGACGACCGCGGCCGCCCGTTCCGTCGACGCCGCGCACTTCCGATCATCGCCGTGTTCGCAGTACTCGCTCTGCTCGCCGTGATCGTGTGGGTCAAGGTGTTCACCACCACCGAGACGACATCGGCCACTGCCGAATGCAACACCCCGACCACGACCGCTGCCACCGACGGAACGCAGCCGGTTGCCCTCGGCGAGGAGGTCGACCCGACGACACTTCTCGACGTCGAGCCTGCCGCCCTGTCGGCATCGAAGGTACGAGTGTTCAACGCCAACGGCGAGCGCGGCCAAGCTGCACACGTGGCGGCTCAGCTCAGTGACTACGGCTTCGCGAGTGCTCCGGACGTGCAGGTGGGCAACGATCCCGTCTACGTCGACCAGAACATGCAGTGCCAAGGCCAGATCCGATTCGGATCCGCGGGCATCGGTGCCGCGAGCGCAGTGTGGCTCCTCGCACCGTGTGCAGAACTCATCGAGGACTCGAGGACCGACGACTCGGTGGATCTGGCACTCGGCACCTACTTCAGCGAGATTCAGCCGAACGACGACGCAGAGGAAGTGCTACGCACGCTGGCGGGCGCAGCCCCCGGTGCCGCGCCGCAGCCCCTCGACCCCGATCTGCTCGCCGCCGCGCGTCAGTCTCGTTGCTGAGTCGATCGCGCTGCTGAGACGGTTGCACTGCTGAGACGATCGCGCTGCTGAGACGGACCAGTCTGTCAGCTCGGAATCGGATCGAGTGCGCCGACGAGCCGTAGGGCGGCAGTCAGGGGTTCGGTGATTCCCGGGGCCATCGCCACGGTGACGACGCCGTCCGCACTCGTCGACGTCGCTGCGGGAACATCGACGAGGGCTCCGGCCTCGGCAGCGATCAGCGACCCCGCCGCCCAGTCCCACGGGCTGAGCCCGTGCTCGAAGTGTGCGTCGACGGCACCGGACGCGACCATGCACAGATCCAGTGCTGCAGAACCGATTCGGCGAATATCTCGCACCTTCGGCAGCAGTTCGGCGATGATCGCGCCCTGCGCCGCGCGGCGTCGTGATCCGTACCCGAATCCGGTGGCCAACAACGTCATCGACAATTCGGTCACACCAGAACACTGCAGCCGTTCGATACGACCGTCTGCGTACCGAGCCGTCGACCCGTGCCCCTGCGCGGCGGAATAGACCACGTCGCGGGCCACGTCGACGACGGCCCCTGCCACGCTCACTCCGTCGATCTGCACCGCAACAGAGACCGCGTACGCAGGAATTCCGTACATGAAGTTGACGGTTCCGTCGATCGGATCCAGCACCCATCGAACTCCGGCGACGGATTCGTCCCCGCCACCTTCCTCCTCGCCGAGGACGGCATCGCCGGGACGCAGCTGCGCCAGCAATTCGCGAAGAACACGTTCGGTTTCGGTGTCCACGACGGTGACCGGATCGGTCGGTGTGCTCTTGGACTGCACGGCACCTGCCTCCGCATCGGGACTGTCACCGAACACCTGCGGACGACGCGTTCGGACGTGCTCGGCTGCCTCCGTGGCAATCCGAACGGCGACCCCGCGCAGTACCTCCGCATCACGTGTCGTCGATTCGGTGTCCGACCGTCCTAGGGTTGCCGGCGTCTGCGGCAATTGCTCAGTGGCGGTGTGGGTCTGCGTTCCGTCATGTTTCGACACGGGTACATCGCAACACACTTCGGCAGTGCGACACCACCGAAGCACTCGGCTCGCCGTCCGCTGCAGCGTCGGCGTCCCGTCGACGGACAGACGGCACTATTGTTCCGAAGCGACGGCACACACGAATTCGATCAGGCCAGGAGCGGCATCGACATGACACAGCCAGGTTCGGACAACAGCACCGCGGCGACGGCCGAGCGTCACGGGTTCGGCGTCGACGTCGGTGGCAGCGGCATCAAGGGCGGCATCGTCGACCTGAACACCGGTGAGCTCGTGGGCGATCGCTACAAGATCGAGACGCCTCAGCCCTCGACCCCCGACGCCGTCGCGCGGACCGTGGCCGAGATCGTCGCGCATTTCGAGTGGACCGGACCGATCGGCGTCACCCTGCCCGCGGTGGTCACCAACGGTGTGGCGCGTTCGGCCGCGAACATCGACAAGAGCTGGATCGACACCGATGCGCGAGCATTGTTCGCCGACGCCATCGGAAACGAGAACATCACCGTCCTCAACGACGCGGATGCCGCCGGGGTCGCCGAGGACAAGTACGGCGGCGGCAAGGGCAAGGACGGGGTCGTCGTTCTGCTCACGTTCGGCACCGGCATCGGTTCCGCCGTTCTGCACAACGGAGTTCTGCTGCCGAACACCGAGTTCGGACACATGGAGATCGGTGGCAAGGAAGCCGAGCATCGCGCGGCGTCCTCGGTGAAGGAGAACAAGGGGCTGTCCTACAAGGAATGGGCAAAAGAGGTCTCCACCGTGCTCGCAACGTTCGAGGCGCTGCTGTGGCCCGACCTGTTCATCGCCGGTGGCGGAATCAGTCGCAAGAGCGAGAAGTGGATTCCGCACCTTACCAACCGAACTCCGGTGGTCCCCGCGACCCTGCTGAACACGGCGGGGATCGTCGGAGCGGCCCTCGCGGCGGACAGTGCCGTCGCGTCCGCCGAGACCGGTACATCGGCTGGATCACCGCACTGACACGCGGTGTCGCCACCTGCGAAGGACGAGGGTAGGTAACAAACTCCTGAGAGGTCGTTACAATGGTGTGTGCCGGTACGCAGCCGGCCGAATCCGAAGACCTCTCCGCCGGAAACAACTCTGGCGTGACGCCGCACGACTTCGTCACGAAAGGGCGTACGTGGCAGCCACCGATATCCGTCAGACCGTAGATTCCGAACCTGGAACTGCGACACCTGAACCTGCTGTCAAGGCACCCGCCGCGAAGGCACCGGCTAAGAAGGCACCGGCCAAACGCGCCGCCGCCAAGAAGGCACCGGCCAAGAAGGCCGCAGCGAAGAAGACAGCAGCTCCCGCCACCGGCGATGACGTCGACGAGAGCACCCCGGGAATCGAAGACATCGACATCTCCGAAGGTGATCTTGCCGCCGCAGCGAACGATGTCGTCGAGGTCGTCGCCGCCGGCGACGACACCGAAGAAGACGCAACGAGCGAGCCGACCGCCGAGGACAAGGCGTCGGGCGACTTCGTCTGGGACGAAGAGGAATCCGAAGCGCTGCGTCAGGCCCGCAAGGACGCCGAGCTCACCGCATCAGCGGACTCGGTTCGCGCGTACCTCAAGCAGATCGGCAAGGTCGCCCTCCTCAACGCCGAGGAAGAGGTCGAGCTCGCCAAGCGCATCGAGGCAGGACTGTTCGCCGTCGAGAAGATGCGCGAGTCCGCGGAGAAGGGCGAGAAGCTCCCCGTCGCCCAGCGGCGTGACATGACCTGGATCTGCCGTGACGGCAACCGCGCCAAGAACCACCTGCTCGAGGCAAACCTCCGCCTCGTCGTCTCGCTGGCCAAGCGCTACACGGGCCGCGGCATGGCGTTCCTGGATCTCATCCAGGAGGGCAACCTGGGTCTGATCCGCGCAGTCGAGAAGTTCGACTACACCAAGGGCTACAAGTTCTCGACGTACGCCACCTGGTGGATCCGCCAGGCCATCACCCGTGCCATGGCAGACCAGGCCCGCACCATTCGTATTCCGGTGCACATGGTCGAGGTCATCAACAAGCTCGGACGCATCCAGCGTGAGCTCCTGCAGGATCTGGGCCGCGAGCCCACTCCGGAGGAACTCGCCAAGGAGATGGACATCACGCCCGAGAAGGTGCTGGAGATCCAGCAGTACGCTCGCGAGCCGATTTCCCTCGACCAGACCATCGGTGACGAGGGTGACAGTCAGCTCGGGGACTTCATCGAGGACTCCGAGGCGGTCGTCGCGGTCGACGCGGTGTCGTTCACGCTTCTGCAGGATCAGCTTCAGTCGGTGCTCGAGACGCTCTCCGAGCGAGAAGCAGGCGTGGTCCGCCTGCGCTTCGGCCTCACCGATGGACAGCCCCGCACCCTCGACGAGATCGGGCAGGTGTACGGAGTCACCCGCGAGCGAATTCGTCAGATCGAGTCCAAGACGATGTCGAAGCTGCGGCACCCGTCGCGGTCCCAGGTTCTGCGCGACTACCTGGACTGACAATCTTGTAACGACAAGCGACCGTCGATCTTCGGATCGGCGGTCGCTTCTCGTTGCTGGCGACTGCCAGGCTTTCGGTCAGAGCACGGGCGTCCCGAAATCCCCGGCGGGCCCCGGTCGGTACTCGACGGCGGCAGTGACGGCCTCGAGCGGTAGCGGTCCGTACAGGTGCGGAAACAGCATCGACTGCGGGTCGGACGGCACACCCGGCTCCCACTGCACCGGCGCACTCAACCGCGCTGGGTCCAGCGCCAGCAGCACCAGATCGGTGCGTCCTGGGAAGAGCCGGTTCGCGGGCAGATGCACCTGCTCGGGCGTGGAGAGGTGAACGAAACCCAGTTCGGCGAACGACTCCGGCGTGTACTCGGTACCGCCCCGGATTCTCGACCACTCCTCCGTGGTGCACAGATGTACGAGGACGTCGGTTCGTTCGGTCACACCGCCATTGTGCCGGGTTCTCGGGGCCTCGTGTCCCCTACCCCGCGCGTCCCCGAGCGGTGTCCTCGAAGTCAGGGCGGGGGCAGCGTGGGTGCCCCACCGCGCGTTCGGCCCGGCAGGCCGCCGAGCACCACTGCGGCGATGACGGCAAGGATTCCCAGGGACTCGAGCAGCGTCGGCACCTGGGTCAGCACCACGGCACCGACGACAGTCGCGGTCGCGGGCAGCAACGCCAACAGCAACGCGAAGCGAGCCCGACCCACTCGGACCAGGACGTACTGGTCGAGAACGTACGGAACGACGCTCGACAGCAATCCGACGCCCAGGCCCAGAACCCAGATGCGCCAGTCGCTCAGAACGTCGGTGTGCGCGAATGCGAACGGTGCGAACAGCGGCACGGCGAGAACCACCGATGCGATTCCGAAACCGGCAGCCATGTCGTCGAGCCCCTGCCCGGCGTCGGCCACGGACTTGCCCAGCACGATGTACGCCGCCCATAGAGCCGCCGAACCGAGCGCGAACGCGATTCCGATCAATCCCACCTCGCCGCCCTCGAACTGAGCCGACGCGATGGCAGCAACGCCGGCGACCACCAGAACGACCGCGAGTGCATCGGTGAGCTTCCGAGATCCTGCTGCGGCGACGACGATCGGGCCCAGAAACTCGATGGCGACCGCCGCACCCAGGGGCAGCCGAGCGATGGCCTCGTAGAACATCACGTTCATGCCGATGGTGGCCGCTCCGAACGCGGCGGCGGTCACCGCGCGTCGTACCGTCCATACGGATCCGGCACCGCCGCGTCGACGCCACGGCCTACGCCAGGCGATCAGGACGACAGCGGCACCGAAGCCCCGCAACCAGGCCACCGCAGCCGGGTTCACCGTGTCGAACAGGAACACTCCGATGGCCGCACCGACGTACATGCATACGGCACCGATCACGAACAGCGACGGGATACCCAGCCTCGAAGCGCCGGACAGCGAGAAAGAAGTCGAAGCCACACCGGGACCCTACTGCCGCCACCCGTCCGATTCCGTATCAGCTGTCAGCGAACAGGATCCACGGCGTTCCTGCTCGTAGGACATGTTTCGTGTTAGTGACAACACAAAGAAACGCGCTCGGGAACAACGCGTGACCGCCATACGTCTGACAGAGTGAACGAACCGCGCCATACCGACGCGGCGGACCGGCCCCAGGCGAACGGGACATACCCGCAAGCCAGTACGGAGGAGTCATGCCCGGAACATTGACCAGCCCACAATTGACAGCAGCGGACCGGTGCGACCGGTGCGGTGCAGGGGCTCGCGCGCGTGTCGTGCTCTCGACCGGTGGAGAGCTTCTCTTCTGCGGTCACCACGCCACCGAGCACGAAGCCCGCTTGCGTGAAGTGAACGCAACGGTGATGACCGAATCGGACTCCACGGTGTAACCCACCGACACGTCGGGGGACGCCAGTTCGCCACAGCTGTACCGATACAACTGCATCAACGCACGATTACAACGACGGACGGTCTCTGGACCGTCCGTCGTTGTCGTGTCACCGGCACAGTCCGCCGGCAGCACTCGTCCGTCGGGTGCTACATCTTGCGCAACTGCGCGATTCGCTCACCCAGCTGCTCCGCCGATGCCATCGCCGTCGGCGGGCCACCGCAGATTCGACGCAGATCGCCGTGAATGACGCCGTGCGGCTTCCCCGTCCGGTGGTGGTACACCGCAACCAAACTGTTCAATTCCCGCCTCAGGCCGGCCAACTGGCCGGCACTGGTGGCCCTGTCGTTGACGACGGCAGGCGCGGGGACCGCCGGGCCCGCAGCGGGTTTGTCGATCTGCTCCTGCTGACGCTGGCGAAGCAGGTCGCGCATCTGCGTCGCGTCGAGCAGGCCGGGGAGCCCGAGATAGTCGGCTTCTTCGTCGCTGCCCGAGAACGTCGCGGTCCCGAACGAGGACCCGTCGTAGATCACCTGATCGAGCTCGGCATCCGCGCCGAGGGAGGTGTACGCCTTCTCTTCCTCGCCCAGCTCGTCCTTCTGCTTGTTGGCGTCGGCCAGCAGCTCGTCGTCGAAGCCGTCCTTCTCGCGGTGGGGCTTGCCGAGAATATGGTCGCGCTGAGCCTCGAGCTGTGAGGCGAGGTCGAGCAGGACCGGTACCGACGGCAGGAAGACGCTCGCCGTCTCGCCCTTGCGGCGTGATCGCACGAAACGGCCGATCGCCTGCGCGAAGTACAGCGGAGTGGATGCACTGGTGGCGTAGACGCCGACGGCAAGACGCGGAACGTCGACACCCTCGGACACCATGCGAACGGCAACCATCCACCGCTGATCACTCTTGCCGAACTCGGCGATACGAGCCGAGGATGTGGGGTCGTCGGAGAGGACGAGGGTCGGCGTCTCCCCCGTGATCACCTCGATCAGCTTGGCGTAGGCCCGCGCCACCGTCTGGTCGGTCGCGATCACGAGACCACCTGCGTCGGGCATACCGCCCGACCGCAACTGAGCCAATCGTGTGTTCGCAGCCAACAGCACCGCAGGCATCCAGTCGCCCTGCGGGTCGAGGGCGGTACGCCAGGCCCGTGCGGTCTGCTCCGCATTCAGCGGCTCGCCCAACCGAGCGGTGTACTCCTCGCCTGCGCTGTCCCGCCACCGTGCCTCCCCGGAATACGCGAGGAAGACGACCGGGCGAACGACACCGTCGGCGAGGGCGTCGGAGTAGCCGTACGCGTGATCGGCCTTCGACCGCATCAGGCCGTCCTGATCCGGTTCGTAATTGACGAACGGAATGGGACTGTCGTCGCTGCGGAACGGAGTACCCGTCAACGCAAGGCGTCGGGTGGCGTCGCCGAACGCTTCGCGGATGCCCTCGCCCCAGCTCTTCGCGTCACCACCGTGGTGGATCTCGTCGAGGATCACCAGAGTCTTGCGGGCCTCCGTGCGCACTCGGTGCTTGAACGGATGCGAGGCGATCTGCGCGTAGGTCACCACCACACCGTGGTAGTCACTCGAGGTCTGCCCGGTCGAGTTGGAGAAGCGCGAGTCCAACGCGATGCCCACCCGCGCCGCCGACTCGGCCCACTGATGCTTGAGGTGCTCGGTGGGTGCCACCACCGTCACCTGATCGACGGTGCGGTGCGCGAGCAGTTCGGCGGCGACGCGCAGGGCGAACGTGGTCTTACCTGCACCCGGGGTCGCCACCGCCAGGAAATCCTTGGGCGAGGCGACGAGATACTTCGTCAGCGCGCGTCGCTGCCAGGCACGTAGCGGTGCCCCGCCGGCGACGGGCGCAGCCGTCTGATCGGTGGATGGTGGTGTGGGATCGAACATGTCAGCGCTCACTGGCCGCCGGTTCCTGGCATCGATGTAAATTCCTCGCGCTCTCGGTAGCCCTGCAGTGTCCGCCGAGGAGCCTATCGCTCCGTACCGACGGATCCCGCATCGCTGGGGTGATGTCGGACGCGACACGGCGCGTCGGTCGTTAGGCGAAGTCGGCATCGGTCAGGAATGCTGGAGGCACCATGAGCGAGTCTGCAGGCCCAACTCCCACACCGCCGCGATTGTCGGCGAGAAACCCGCTACGTGCGGTGTGGAAAGTGACTCTGCGCACGCTCGGCAAGGCCTGGGACGATTCGATCTTCAGCAAGGCCGCGACCGCCGCCTTCTGGCAGACGCTGTCGCTACCGCCCCTTCTGCTCGGGGTGCTGGGCAGTCTCGGTTTCGTCGGAGGATGGTTCGGCCCCAACACCGTCGACATCATCGAATCGAAGATCATCACCTTCAGCAACACGCTCTTCAGCAGCAGTGTCGTCGATCAGATCATCGCGCCGACCGTCCGAGACGTACTCGCACAGGGCAGTGGCGAAATCGTCTCGGTCGGCTTTCTGCTCTCGCTGTGGGCGGGCTCGTCGGCGATCTCGACGTTCGTGGACTCCATCGTCGAAGCACACGGGCAGGCCGACGCGCGAAATCCCGTCTGGCAGCGGTTCTTCGCACTGCTCCTGTACGTCGGCTTCCTGATCATCGCGGTGTTCGTGCTTCCGCTCGTCGCACTCGGACCGGTGTACGTCCAGCAGATACTGCCCGATTCGTGGCTGACCGTCGGCAGCGAACTCGTCGACTTCCTGTACTACCCGGCCGTCGGCTTGCTGCTGATCATCGGACTGACCACGTTGTACAAGCTGGCGTTGCACACGTCACTGCCCTGGCATCGTCTGCTCGGCGGAGCACTGCTGGCCGGGGTGTTCTTCATGATTGCCAGCGCCGTACTCCGCCGGTACCTGACCTGGGTCACCAGCACCGGCTACACCTACGGTGCGCTGGCAACTCCGATCGCGTTTCTGCTCTTCACGTTCTTTCTCGGCTTCGCCGTGGTCCTCGGAGCCGAGTTCAACGCGACGATCCAGGAGTTCTGGCCGGCCAGAGCAACCCGAATGGATCAAATGCGTGAGTGGCTCGCAGCGCAGGCAGCGGCGGACGACAAGCCGTCGGGACCGGTGACCGCGGTAGCGCGGCGTCTGGCCACAGGCCCGATCAAAGTCACAGGCCCGATCAAAGTGGTCGGCGATCGGCAGCGATCCGACCGGCCCGAACCGTCTCAGTGACGGTCGGGCCCGGCGGAGTCACCGTCGAACGTGAGCCGTCACTCGCCCTTCTTGAGGCCCTCGTAGACCTTCTTGCAGTCCGGGCACACCGGTGAGCCCGGTTTTGCAGACTTGGTGACCGGAAACACCTCGCCGCACAGCGCTACCACATGGGTACCCATGACGGCGCTTTCGGCGATCTTGTTCTTCTTGACGTAATGGAAGAATTTCGGCCGGTCATCGTCGGTGGTTTCGTCCGGAGCGATGTCGGGACGGTCCTTCGTCTGAGTGCTCATGAACACAGATTAATCCGTCGCCACACTGTGTTCGAACCGGTCGCACAGCTCGTCGTATGCAATCTGTGAGCGGTAGTGCCACAGTGGAGGTATGACGAGAACCCCAGGGTTCGACGGAAGCGCGTACAGCGACTCGCCGGATGGGCCCGTCCTGATCACCGAGGCGCAACAGTCGGTGGAAGAGCAGCACAAAGCGCGTGTCCGCAAGTACATGTTCATCATGTCCTTCCGCATACCGGCCTTGGTGCTCGCTGCCCTGGCATACGGAATGTGGATGAACCCATGGATATCCATGGCGATCGTCGGTCTGTCCATTCCGCTCCCATGGATGGCGGTGTTGATCGCGAACGATCGGCCGCCGCGCACCAAGGACGAAATGAGCCGGTACGACTACCGGACCATCGACAGTCCGGCCATCGAATCGAGCAATCACCGCGTGATCGAAGCCGGCGAGGACTGACAGGAAGCCGACAGGCGGTGCGACACTTGCTCGGTGAACGCACAGATTTCTCCGTCCCCACTGGTCGCTGCCGCCGCTGCCCTCCGTGAAGCCTTCGATCGCGCGGGCTACGACGCCGACGGCGTCCTGACGTTGCTGGGCTCCGACGCCCACGCCGCGCTGGGACGCAGCGAACCGGTACCGGTCCGCAACGCGAGCCTCGGCGGCGGAGATCTGGGCGTATTGGTGCGATTGTTCCTGCTGGTCGACGACTGCCCCGAGGACGAGGTCGCGGCCGCTCTCACACCGCTGACCGTCACCGAAGCCATCGCGGCCGGCATTCTCACTCGTACCGGATCCACCGTGCGCACCCTGCTCGACATCCGGCCCCTCGACGCCGGGCACGGAACCCGGTGGATCGTCTCCGATCCCGACGGCAGCATGCGCGTCGCCGACACGGCCACCGATCATGTGCTTGGCGTCGGCCAGGCGTCGCTGTCGTTGTTGCGCGGTACACCGACCTCGCCAGTGGACACCGTCCTCGACGTCGGGACCGGATGCGGCGTCCAAGCCGTCCACGCGTGCGACTACGCAACGACGGTCACCGCGACCGACATCAGCCCGCGTTCGATGGATCTGGCGGCAGCGACGACGGCCCTCAACGGTCTCGACGTCGAATTGCTGCACGGTTCGTGGTTCGAGCCGGTGGCCGGACGTACGTTCGATCGGATCGTCGCCAATCCCCCGTTCGTCGTGGGACGAGCCGAAGTACTGCACTCGTACCGAGATTCCGGCCTCGACCTCGACGGTGCGAGCGCATTGATGATCGCCCAGGCACCCGAGCACCTCACCCTCGGTGGGACTGCTGCCATCCTCGCGTCGTGGGTGCACATCGAGGGCGAGGACTGGCGTACGAGAGTGGCGTCCTGGCTTCCCGCCCACGGCGTCGACGCCTGGGTGGTCGAGCGTGACGTGGCAGACCCCGCTCTGTATGTGGGCACCTGGATGCGCGACGGCGGTTTGGACCCGCGCGACCCCGATGCGGCCGCGGTGGCCCAGTCCTGGCTCGATCATTTCGCCGCCGCGGGTGTCGAGGGCGTCGGTTTCGGGTTCGTCTATCTACGCAAGACGGACTCTCCGACGGATCTGCTCGCCGAGGAGTTGACGCACGGGTTCTCCGACCCGCTCGGGAACGAGTCGATCGAGTATTTCTCTCGGCTCGAGTGGCTCCGTGACAACGACATTCTCGACTCGGTACTGACTCTCGACCCCAACACCGCGCTCGAACGGGTGTTTCTTCCCGGCGACGAGGGCTGGGCTCCGGTGGCGATCCGTGTACACCGGGGAAACGGACCACAGTGGCAGCACGACGTCGACGATCTCGGTGCCGCGCTTCTAGCAGGCCTGCGTCCGGGTGGGCTCGCGGTGGGCGAACTGGTCGAGCTGCTCGCCGCCGCGCACGGTGAGGATGCCGACGAACTGGCGGGGCATGCGGTGACGTTGATGCAGGGTCTGGTGCGGCACGGACTCGTGTTGCCGGCTCCCTGAACGGACCTGGGGCTGCGCTGCCGTTCCCGCTGCGAACGTTCTCAGCAACTTCTCAGGACGGACCCGCCGTATTCCCTGGTCAGGCGGGTATCACAAGGATCGGCGTGGGAACTTATCGGAGCGTCCCGAGCGTTGAACCTGTGAGACACCACCGACCAGGAGGCAAGTCATGACCAGCCCCAGCACCACGATTCGTCCGCGGCCCACCGATGCCGATCTGGACGCCCAGAGCCCAGCAGCCGATCTCGTTCGCGTGTACCTCAACGGCATCGGCCGCACCGCGTTGCTGACGGCTGAAGAAGAGGTCGACCTGGCCAAGAGGATCGAGGCAGGTCTGTACGCCAAGCAGGTTCTCGAGAACACGAAACGGTTGAGCGCAGTTAAGAAGCGCAACCTGGCCATCATCGTGCGGGACGGAAGCGCGGCGCGCAGCCATCTGCTCGAAGCAAACCTCCGGTTGGTCGTCTCGCTCGCCAAGCGCTACACCGGTCGCGGAATGCCGTTGCTCGACCTGATCCAGGAGGGCAACCTGGGCCTGATTCGCGCCATGGAGAAGTTCGACTACGCGAAGGGCTTCAAGTTCTCGACCTACGCAACGTGGTGGATCCGTCAGGCCATCACTCGCGGCATGGCAGATCAGAGCCGAACGATTCGGCTCCCTGTCCACCTCGTCGAGCAGGTCAACAAACTCGCCCGGATCAAGCGGGAGCTGCATCAGCAGCTCGGACGCGAGGCAACCGACGAAGAGCTGTCGAGTGAATCGGGCATCGCAGTCGAGAAGATTGCGGATCTGCTCGACCACAGCCGGGATCCGGTCAGCCTCGACATGCCGGTGGGTAGCGACGAGGAAGCGCCGCTGGGTGACTTCATCGAGGACTCGGAAGCCACGTCCGCCGAGAACGCCGTCATCGCCGGGCTGCTGCACAGCGACGTTCGCGTCGTGCTCGGCACCCTCGACGAACGTGAACAGCAGGTCATTCGTCTGCGCTACGGCTTGGACGACGGCCAGCCGCGCACCCTCGATCAGATCGGCAAGCTCTTCGGACTGTCTCGCGAGCGCGTGCGTCAGATCGAGCGCGAGGTGATGGTCAAGCTTCGCCAGGGTGACCGCGCCGAGAAGTTGCGTTCGTACGCCAGCTGATTCCGGTTCTCCGACCGGTGGAGCGACGGTGACCACTCCCGTTCGCGCCATCCGACGCGGTGGCCGAACCGACGTTCTTTCCCCCTCGGGACGTCGGCTCGGTCGCCGCTTCTCTCGTTTTCGGCGTCACAGTCCTCGTCAACGCAATCGTCGGGGACCCAGGTCTGCCTTCGTCGGTTCGGGCCCGATTCGTACTCGCGCATCGGTGATGTATGCGCCGTCGGCGGATGCCAGCACCGGTTCGCAAGAAATCTCCCGGATGTCGGGAATGTCCTCGGCCAGCGCAGATATGCGCTGGACGAGGTCGATCAACGCACTCTTGTTGACCGGCACGGCGTTTCGGTAGCCCGACAACAGCGGAGCAGCCTTCGGCGCGTCGATCAACTGTGCCGCTTCGTCCTCGGTCAACGGCAGCACCCGGTAGGCACGGTCGCCCAACAGATCCGAGATCACTCCGGCCAGACCGAACGAGATGAGCGATCCGAACGACGGGTCGTCCTGAACCCGCACCACGCAGCCGATTCCCTTGACTGCCATGCGCTGGACGTGCAGTAGCGGCTCTCCGGATTCGGCCGCCAGGTTGCGGTATGCCACACGGACTGCCGAGGCGTCGGCGACGTCCAAGCGAACACCGCCCAGATCGGGCCGGTGCCGCCACCGCTTCCCCGTCGCCTTCACGGCAACCGGGTACCCCAGTTCGTCGGCCGCCGCGACGGCTTCGTTCTCGTCGGTGACGGCGCGGAACGCCACGACGTCGAGGCCGTAACAGGCCAACAGCTCGGCAGTCTCGAAATCCGACAGCCAGCGCCCTTGGCCCCCTGCCGAACGCCAATCCCGGACCAGCTGCTTGGCGCGATCGCCGTCGATGCTCTTGGGCCGAACCAGATTCGACACCGGCCGCGAGCGCCAGGACGAATACCGCCACGCGGCGGCGAGTGCCGCCACGGCTCGTTCGGGGCTCGAATACGACGGAACCGAGCCCCGAACCGGGTGCCCGCCGGGCCCGCGTACGGCCAGCACATCCGGAATACCTTCGGTGGCAAGGAATGTCGACAGCACCGGCTTGTCGGATCCCCGGACCGCATTGCCCAGCGCAGTCGCGAACGGCTCGACCTCGACCGCGACCGGGGGCACGAACACGACGATCACTGCATCGATGTCGGAGGCTGCCAGTGCCGACGAGACGGCCGCGGCAAAATCCTCGGGACCGGCCTGCGGTCCGACGTCGGTCGGGATATCGGCATGCAAGCCTTTGGCGCGAGCGGCGTCGACGGCCAGGACTCCCAGGGCCGTGGAGTTGCCCACGACAGCCACGCGCGGGCCGGCCGGCAGGGGTTGGTTGCCGAACAGCACTGCGCAGTCGAACAGTTCGGAGATGGTGTCGACCTGGATCACTCCGGCCTGAGCGAACAATGCTCGGACGATGGAATCGTCGATGTCGGCACCGATGGCGTGCGCGGGTGGTACGGCTCCGCGGCCGCTCTTGACCGCGATGATCGGCTTGCTGCGCGCTACCCGTCGAGCGATTCGGGTGAATTTGCGGGGATTTCCGAAGCTCTCCAGGTACAGCAGAATCACCTCGGTCGCCGGGTCGGAGTCCCAGTACTGCAACAGGTCGTTGCCCGAGACGTCCGCTCGGTTGCCGGCAGAGACGAACGTCGACAGACCCAGTCGGCGATTGGCTGCCTCGTCGAGAATTGCGATTCCGAGCGCGCCGGACTGGCAGAAGAAGCCGACGTTGCCCGGGGTCGGCAGATGCGGTGCCAATGTGGCGTTCAACCCGAACTCAGGGTCGGTGTTCGCGACGCCGAGCGCGTTGGGCCCGATCAACCGCATCCCGTGGGCACGAGCAGCGAGCACCAGTCTGCGTTCGCTCTCCTGCCCCGCTGGCCCGGTCTCGCCGAATCCACCCGACACCACGAGCAGTGCTTTGACACCTTTGTCCAGGCAGTCGTCGAGCACCGCGTCGATGGCATCGGCCGGAACGGCCGCGATAGCAAGGTCGACCGGGTCCGGGATGTCGTGCACCGTGGCGTACGCGCGGACACCGCGCACCGAGCGGTGGTCGGCGTTGACGGGGTACACCGGGCCCGTGAAGTTACCGGCGAGCAAGTTCGCCAGCACCGCGTTGCCCACCTTGGAGCTGTCGGTCGATGCGCCGATGACGGCGACCGATCGAGGGCTGAGTACGTTGCGAACGCTACGGGCCTCGGCTGCGCGCTCGCGAGAGTTCCGCACCGACAGCAATGCCTCGCTCGGATCGATGGCGAATTCCAGCCGCAGGACGCCGCCCTCGAAGGAACGGCTCACCTGATATCCGGCCTCCCGGAACACGGTGACCATGTTGCGGTTTTCGGCCAACACCTCGGCGACGAACATGTTGACGCCGTTCTCGGCGGCCGCACCCGCGAGGTGCTCGAGCAGGATGGGTCCGAGTCCGCGGCCCTGGTGGGCGTCGGCGACGACGAATGCAACCTCGGCCGAGTTGCCGTCGCCCTCGGGTAGCCGCTCGTACCGGCCGACCGCGATGATGTCGTCGCCCAGTACTGCAACGAAGGCCACACGGTCGTGGTGGTCGACAGTGGTGAAGTTCAGAACGTCCCGCTGCGGCATCGTCGGATAGGGGCCGAAGTACCTAAGGTATCTGGTGCGCTCCGACAGTCGTCCGTGAAAAGCCACGATGGCCTCGGAGTCCGAGGGCACGATGGGCCGCAGGTGCACGACGCCGCCGTCCGACGTCAGAACGTCGGCGACCCAGTGCCGCGGAAACTCTGTTTCCGCGCGCTCTCGCGCCAGTTCCTTGCTGCTCTTCTCGTCTGTCGCGGCGGCCTGTTCGGCGGCCGGATCGGTACCGGTGGAATCAGTCACGCGGGTCCTCCGGATCGAGTCCGAGCAGCGGAAACACTGCTCGACGAGTGGCGATGATGGCCGAGTCGACGCGTTCGAGTGCCCGGTCGGTGCCGTCCGTTCCGGCCAACGATCCGCCGGGACCGTCCCAGGCGGGATAGTCGACATCCCCACCGTCGCCCATGGTCTGGGGCAGATCCACGCTCGGTGCCATGGTTCTCACTCGTTCGCGCCAGGTGTCGGGTAGGGGTGCCATCGGATCGATTTTGCGGCCGAGGGCAGCGGCGATCAGGTGAGTCCAGGCCCGTGGAACCACCCGAACGAGGCCGTACCCGCCTCCCCCGACGGCCAACCACCGACCCTCCGAGTATCGGTCCGCAAGGTCGCGCATCGCCAGGAAGGCCGCGTTCTGCCCGTCGACGGTGAGCGCAAGGTCTGCGAGCGGATCCTCGCGGTGACTGTCGACGCCGCATTGACTGACGATGATCTGCGGCCGGAACGCTCCGATCGCGCCCGGAACGATCGCATGAAATGCACGGAGCCAGAGCCGATCCGCGGTACCGGGCAGCAGCGGGACGTTGATCGAGGAACCCTCGCCGCGTTCGGTTCCTACCTCCGTCGACCATCCGGTGTTCGGCCACAGTGTTGCCGGGTGCTGATGCAACGAGACCGTCAGCACCCGAGGATCACCGAGAAACGCTGCTTGGACGCCATCACCGTGGTGTGCATCGACGTCGATGTAGGCGATGCGATCGAACCCGTTGTCCAGCAACCACGAGATCGCGATGGCGGCGTCGTTGTAGACGCAGAAGCCCGAGGCCCAATCGGCCATCGCGTGGTGCATTCCACCACCGATGCTCACGGCTCTCCTGGCCCGCCCCGACGCGATCTCACGCGCGGCCGCCAAGGAGCCGCCGGTCAGCATCGCGCTGGCTTCGTGCATGTGCTCGAACACCGGGTTGTCGTCGGAACCGAGACCGTGGACGACGTCGTCGGGGTCTCGCAGGGCCGGACCCTGCGACGGCGCGCGCTTGACGGCCTCGATGTACGCGCTGGTATGAAAACGCAGCAGCTCCGAGTCCGGTGCCGCCGACGGTTCGACGAGCTCCACGCCCGCCAACACACCGAGATCGGTGGCGAGGGCCATCGTCAGATCGAGCCGCGTCGGGTTCATCGGATGGTCGTCGCTCCACCGGTAACCGAGATAGTCCGCACTCCACACGACGATGTCCTCGGGACGGTTCGGAATGGATACGGCGGCGCGTGTCGCCTGATCAGACATACGGACAAAACTACGTTGCCGCGCGGGATGGTGTTGCCGGGTTCCGGTGTTGTCTTCGGTACCCGGTTGTGACGCGCCACGGCGAGCGGCTTCCGGGGTTGTGATGCGCCGCGCCCGCCGCCATCGGGTGCAGCGCCGATTCAGAGCCGCTGACGGTAGGATCGAACCCGACGAAGGGGTTGAGTGTGAAGGATCTGGTCGACACCACGGAGATGTACCTCCGGACGATCTACGATTTGGAAGAAGAAGGCGTCATCCCGCTCCGCGCGCGGATCGCCGAGCGGCTGGAGCAGAGTGGTCCCACCGTCAGTCAGACCGTCGCCCGAATGGAGCGCGACGGTCTTCTGTCCGTCGCCGGCGACCGGCATCTGGAGCTGACCGAGAAGGGCCGCAGCTTGGCCGTCGCGGTCATGCGCAAGCACCGTCTCGCGGAGCGTCTGCTCGTCGACATCATCGGACTGCGCTGGGAAGATGTGCACGCCGAGGCGTGCCGTTGGGAACACGTGATGAGCGAGGAGGTCGAGCGCCGGTTGGTCACCGTGCTGAACAACCCGACGACCTCGCCCTACGGTAATCCGATCCCTGGTCTGGCGGAGCTGGGTCTGGGTCAGACGACACTGGCACCGGAGGCTCTCATTCGTCTCACCGACGTACCGCTCGGCGAGCCTACGGCGGTCGTCGTCCGCCGCTTGGCCGAGCACGTTCAGTCCGACCCCGAGGTCATCGCTCAGCTACGCGAGGCGGGCGTGGTTCCCGATGCCCGGGTTACAGTCGAAGCCAAGCCCGGGTCGGTGACGATCACGGTGCCAGGACACAGTGGTGTCGACATATCCGACGAAATGGCGCATGCCGTTCAGGTGAAGAAGGTCTGATCTCTTCCCACGGACGGCCTCTGCCGCGTGTGAGGGAGATCGAACAGTGAAGCTTCTCGTTACCGGTGGTGCAGGGTACGTCGGCAGTGTGTGCGCGGCGGTACTCGACGAACGCGGCCATGAGGTCGTCGTCGTGGACAACCTGTCCACCGGTAATCGGGATGCCGTTCCCGCCGGGGCCACTTTCGTCGAGGGTGACATCAAAGACGTCGCGGCGGAAGTATTGACGAGCGGCGACTTCGATGCAGTTCTGCATTTCGCAGCGCAGTCGTTGGTGGGCGAGTCGGTTGTGTCGCCGGACAAGTACTGGAGTGGGAACGTAGTGACGTCCCTGGCTCTTCTGGACGCGATCCGGTCCTCCGGCACCCCCAAGTTGGTGTTCTCCTCCACCGCGGCCACCTACGGCGAGCCCGAGAAGACTCCCATCACCGAGGATGACCCCACACGTCCCACCAACCCGTACGGTGCGACCAAGCTCGCGATCGACCACGCCATCACCTCGTACGCAGCGGCCTACGGTCTCGCCGCTACCAGTCTGAGGTACTTCAACGTGGCCGGCGCATACAAGGGTTTCGGTGAGAACCGCGTCGTCGAGACCCATCTCATCCCCCTCGTATTACAGGTCGCCCTCGGTCAGCGAGAGAAGATCTCGGTGTTCGGCACGGACTGGCCCACTCCCGACGGCACAGCCGTCCGCGATTACATCCACGTCGCCGATCTCGCCGAAGCGCACATCCTCGCCGTCGATGCCGCCCAGCCCGGTCGGCACTCCATCTACAACCTCGGCAGCGGAACGGGATTCTCCGTCGACGAGGTCATCTCGTCGTGCAAGCGCGTCACCGGACTGCCCATTGCCGTCGAACATGCGCCTCGCAGGCTCGGTGATCCGGCCGTGCTGATTGCATCGAGCGCCCGTGCCGTCGAGGAACTGCATTGGACGCCGGAGTTGACCGATCTCGATCGCATCGTGTCCGATGCGTGGGACTTTCTGCAGCAGCTCGGCGACCGTTCTCACGCGGCTCGCTGAGCAGACTCCAGATCAGCGCCGACCGAACGGGTCGCCCGGTAGCCGAATGCCACAGGCTCGCGCACAGGCGAACCCACTCTCGGCGACTTCGCGAACCAGGGCAGGACTGGCACCGACACTGAGCGACCGGTCCAACAGCGACGCCAAACTGTGGGAGCTGTCTGCCTTCAGGGCCGCATCGATCGCGATTCGGGCCATCGGCCCGTCTCCTCGCACGTAGGCGCTGAACGCGAGAAGTGTTGCTGCTATTGCTCTTTCGCGGTTCGGAACCACACGGACGAGGTGCACCCAGAATTCCTCGACGATATCTGCATCCTCACCGAGAGTCAGTGCCAGCACCGCGTCCCGGACCTGCACATGCCCGATCGCGACGGCGACCCGCGCGAAGTCGGTGGTCTCGAGCTCGGAGTCGTAGGGAGACCGCGCGAGGTAGGACAACACCGCTGTCAGGTGGTCGGTTAGCGACAGTGCACCGCTGCGCCGAAACTTTGCCATCTCGGCGGCGACTGCCTGCACCGTCTCGACCGGGCCGGGTGCGATGAATTCGGCGAGCTCGTCTCTCGAGCGTCGCACCGGATAGCCGTCCAGCACTCTGGCCACCGTCAGCGGCGATGCCGTCGGATCGGCTATACGACCGTGCTGCCGTGGTCCCTGTAGCGACCACCAGTGCGCGGCATCGGCAATGGCCGAGGTTGCGAAGGCGGCTTCGAGCCGCACACCGAACGTCGGGAGGGTGACCTCGAGCTCGTTCACCAGATCCTGAACGTCGAGTGTGTAGTGCGTTCGCTCGTTGCGGCCGAGTCTGTCGTCGACGAACACAGCGATCACCGAGACGATGTTCTCGAATGCGCAGTAGCCCGCCAGGTAGTCGATGACGTCGAGCATGTCCGGCGTGGCGCGAGTGTCGCTACCCGCACGTCGATCGGTGTGTTCGCCGGCCAGCACGAGGTCGTGCCGCATCGTCGGGCCGATGCTGGTGCCGCCGTCCTCGAGCGCGATCAGCACCATCGATCGATGGGGATCGAAGCCGAGCATCGCCGGGATCGCGGCCAACAGTTCGCTCGCGTCACCGATCCGTACGCGGTGTCGACCGGAGAAGGGGTCGTGGGAGTTCGTCGGTGTGTACATGCCTCGAAGTCTTACGAGGCTCCGTGGTGCCTTCCCGGCTCGACCAGGGGCCGAGCAGCACCCTGTGCATGCCGGACTCTCTGTGGATGAAACGGCGTCCACCCGCCTCCGCCGAGCGGACCGTGTCGGTCCGCTCTGCTAGAGAGGCCGCCACTTCGGCAGGAGAACGTCAGCTCTGGTTCACCTTCTGCACCGCGGCCGTGAACAGCTCGTCCAACGTCATTGCATCGGGTGTGGCGGACCCGAAGGACATGAATGTCGCCGAGATCCGCACGCCGTCGACCTGCGCCATCAGGGTCAACATCGACTGGGTGACGGCATCCCCGCCGGTGCCCGACGAGACGGTCTGTCGCACGGCGAGTGTGTCGTCGGCGTCTATCGGCGGTGCGGGTGTCAGCGTGGACGTGACCGTGGAGGTGGCACCGGACTTGGTTGCGGTCACTTCGCCGCACTGTTCGAGCTGCTCTTTGCGCGCCGAGAGCGGCTGGTCGACAGCGGTCAGTTCGATGGAGATCGTGGATCGACTGTCGTTGTCGGTGCCGACGATCATCGCCGTACCGGTCGGGCCGAAGTCCTGGTCCGCTGGTTTACACCCCGCCGGGCTGACCTCGGCACCGGCCGGTATTCCGCTGAGATCGGGAGCGGCCTGCGAGATGGCCTGCTGGGGCAAAACCAACGCGTCGTACGGGGCCGGGAAGCTCGCCGGGTCGATGAGCAGTGTGTTCAGGTCCGTGCCGGGCTGCGATGCGGTGGTGCCACCGGCAGTGGGCTCGGCTGTTCCGGTGACGGTGGAGCTGCACCCCACCAGCACGAATGCTCCGATCGCCGCCGACGTGGCAGCGATGGTCAGGCGGGTCTGTGCGGCGCGGCTCACGTGAAGTCCTCTTCGAGTTCGTGGGGACGCCGCAGCGAGCGCTTCGGCGTCCCCACCACTGTCTCATTCCACCTACCTCGAACGCGGCAGGCGAGCTACGGCAGTGTCGTCGGTGTCAGTTCCCGCGGGCGATCCATTCTTCGAGGTGCGGGGACTCGTCCCCGATACTCGTTCCGTCTCCGTGCCCGGTGTTGACCCGGGTCTCGGCGGGCAACGCGAACAACCGATCCCGAATCGACCCGATGATCGTCGGGAAATCCGAATACGACCGACCCGTCGCCCCGGGCCCACCGGAGAACAACGTGTCCCCCGAGAACAACTGACCGGCCTCGGGCAGATACAGACAACTCGACCCCGGCGAATGACCGGGAGTATGCAACGCCACGATCTCCGTCCCCGCGACCGAGATCCGCTGACCGTCCTCGAGCACCGAATGCCCGATGCCCGGATGCGTCTGCTCCCACAACACATCATCGGCCGGATGCAACAGAATCGGCGCATCCAACTCCCCCGACAACTGCGGCGCAACCGTCACTCGTCGTTGATGCCGCCCTCGCGGTAATGCAGATCGGTATGACACACCCCGCACGCGGCGATGGTGACCACGACATCGTTCGGGCCGGGATCGGGAATGGTGATCGTCTCGATCGAGACGGGCTCGCCTTTGCTCTTGGCGACGACGGCGCGGACCTGCTGCGGCATGTATTCCTCCACTGAAAATCGTGTGTTGCGTGCTCGGTTCAGCCTCGCACAACGCATCGTCACGTGGCGACATCTGCATTCGTTCGGTGGGACGAGCCGCGGAATTCACACGCTCGTGACCGAGCGGGCACACAGTCTTCTCGTGCGAGCGGTACCTATGAACGATGTCTGCACCCATGGAATACGACCTGGTGGTCATCGGCTCGGGCCCCGGCGGCCAGAAGGCCGCGATCGCGGCCGCGAAGCTCGGCAAGCGAGTGGCGATCGTGGAGAAGGGCCACATGCTCGGCGGCGTGTGCGTCAACACCGGAACCATTCCGTCCAAGACACTCCGAGAAGCCGTTCTCTATCTGACGGGGATGAATCAGCGAGAGCTGTACGGCGCGAGCTACCGCGTCAAGGCCGACATCACTCCCGCCGACCTGCTGGCCCGAACCCAGCATGTGATCGGTAAGGAAATCGAGGTGGTGCGCTCGCAACTGCTCCGTAACCGCATCGAGCTGATCACCGGGGTCGGCAAGTTTCTGGATGCACACACCATCGTCATCGAGGACGAGGCCCGGGGCGAGCGCATCACGGTCTCGGCCGCCAACGTGGTGATCGCCACCGGCACCGCCCCCGCCCGACCCGCCGACGTCGCATTCGACGACTACCGGGTGTTGGACTCCGACGGCATTCTGAACTTGGAGTTCATCCCGGCGTCGATGGTCGTCGTGGGTGCCGGCGTGATCGGCATCGAGTACGCCTCGATGTTCGCCGCCCTGGGCACCAAGGTGACCGTCGTCGAGAAACGCGATTCGATGCTCGACTTCTGCGATCGCGAGATCATCGAATCCCTGCAGTTCCACCTCCGCGATCTCGCGGTGACGTTCCGCTTCGGTGAAGCAGTCACGGCGGTGGACGTCGGGCCGAACGGCACGGTGACGACCCTTGCCAGCGGCAAACGCATCCCGGCGGAGACGGTGATGTACTCGGCGGGTCGCCAGGGGCTGACCACGGCCCTCGAACTCGAGAACGCGGGCCTCGAAGCCGACGCCCGTGGGCGCATCTTCGTCGACGAGCATTTTCAGACCAAGGTGGACCACATCTATGCCGTCGGCGACGTCATCGGGTTTCCGGCGTTGGCGGCGACGTCGATGGATCAGGGCAGGTTGGCGGCGTATCACGCGTTCGGGGAACCGAGCGCGCAGCTCACCGACGTCCAACCGATCGGCATCTACTCCATACCCGAGGTCTCGTACGTCGGCGCGACCGAGGTCGATCTGACGAAAGGATCCATTCCTTACGAGGTCGGTGTGTCGCGATACCGCGAACTCGCCCGCGGCCAGATCGCCGGGGACTCGTACGGGATGCTCAAGTTGCTCGTCTCCACCGAGGACCGTTCTATTCTCGGCGTGCACATCTTCGGTTCGGGAGCCACGGATCTGGTGCACATCGGTCAGGCCGTCATGGGATGCGGCGGCACCGTCGACTACCTGGTCGATGCGGTCTTCAACTACCCGACGTTGTCCGAGGCGTACAAGGTCGCCGCACTGGACGTCACCAACAAGATCCGAGCCCTGGCAAATTTCGACCGCTGATGCGTCGACGCGGGGACCGAATCGCCGACCGGGAATGAACGACGGTTCCGCGGTTGTTCTGTCGGGTAGTGATTCACCACGATCGACGTCGGCGTGTATGCGGCTCGAGCAGACGGTCCGCGTATTCTGACCCGATGCTCGCGTCGAGGCATCGACGAGTCGATCCGAAAGGGGCCCGGCCATGACCGAACAGTCGAAGATGTACGAGCTGGAATTTCCGGCACCTCAAATTTTCTCCAACGACGGAGTCGGGCCCGTGCTGGTGCACGGGCTGGAAGGTTTCTCCGACGCCGGCCATGCCGTGAAGCTTGCGACGACCCATCTGCGGGAGAGTCTCGAAACCGAGCTGGTGGCCTCCTTCGATGTCGACGAGTTGATCGATTACCGGTCCCGTCGGCCGACCATGACGTTCAAGTCCGATCACTTCTCGGATTACGACGCTCCCGAGCTCAACCTGTATGCCGTCAAGGACAACGTGGGGACCCCCTTCCTTCTTCTGGCAGGCATGGAGCCCGATCTGCGATGGGAGAAGTTCACGACGGCAGTGCGACTGCTTGCCGAGCAGCTCGGAGTGCGGCGCACGATCGGTCTCGGCTCCATCCCGATGGCCATTCCGCACACCCGCCCGCTGGGCGTCACCGCGCACGCGAGCGACAGGGCGTTGGTCAAGGAAGGCAACAGCTGGGCGGGCGAGCTGCAGGTGCCCGGTAGTGCGTCGTCCTTGCTCGAACTACGGATGGCACAGCACGGCCACGAATCGATGGGGTTCTCGGTACACGTCCCCCATTATCTCGCGCAGACGGACTACCCGGGGGCTGCGGAAACGCTGCTCGAGAACGTCGGTGAAGCTGCCGAGCTCGATCTACCTTTGGCAGCGTTGGGCGAGGCCGCGGCTCGCGTCCGGGAGCAGGTCAACGAGCACATCACCGGAAACGAGGAAGTGCAGTCGGTCGTACAGGCGCTCGAGCGCCAGTACGACACGTATGTCGCCGCGCAGGAACAACAGTCCACGCTGTTGGCCAGTGACGAGCCGCTCCCCAGCGGCGACGAGCTGGGTGCCGAGTTCGAGCGGTTCCTGGCCGAGCAGGCCGGCCTCGACGACGGAGACGGACAAGCACCCCGGTAGTTGTGGAGCTGGTCACAGCGAGAGCAGCGGGATCCAGTCATATGCGACAGCCCCGGCGGATCGCAACATACCTGTAACCCGCAATACGCCCGATGCTCTGCCCCGAGCCCGATCTCGTGCGAGAGTCGTAGCAACACACAACCGTCGTCTGTGTTGCTGCGCTCTCGTGAGCAGCGACGCCGTACTGCGCCGTACGTCGGCGCACCAGGGAATCAGGAGGCGCGAATGTCCACTACTCCGCGCAGTCGTAAGCTCCGGCCGGTTCCCGACGAGGAACCGCGGCTGATCTTTCGGACCATTCACGGCTATCGGCGGGCCTTTCGCATGGCCGGTGAAGGCCCTGTGCTGCTGCTGATCCACGGAATCGGTGACAATTCCGAGACGTGGAACGAGGTCATCCCGCACCTCGCCAAGAGCTACACGGTGATCGCACCCGATCTCCTCGGCCACGGCCGCTCCGACAAACCGCGGGCCGACTATTCCGTTGCCGCGTACGCCAACGGTATGCGCGATCTGTTGTCCGTTCTGGGCATCGAGCACGTCACCGTGGTGGGCCACTCGCTCGGCGGCGGGGTGGCGATGCAGTTCGCCTATCAGTTCCCGCACATGGTCGATCGCCTCGCGTTGGTGTCCTCGGGCGGAGTGACCAAGGACGTGCACCCCCTTCTACGATTGGCGTCGATGCCGTTCCTGTCCGAGGCGGTGAAGCTGCTGCGCTTGCCGGGCGCGATACCGGCGGTCAAGCTGGCCGGCGGCCTGTTGAGCAAACTGCACAGCTCCCCACTGCGACCGGGGTCGATGCTGCACGACACCCCCGATCTGATCCGAGTGCTGAGCGAACTGCCTGCACCGACGACATACGAGGCCTACCTACGGACGTTGCGTGCCGTGGTGGACTGGCGTGGCCAGGTGGTCACGATGCTGGACCGCTGTTATCTCACCGAAAATCTGCCGGTGCTGCTGGTGTGGGGTGAGCAGGACTCGGTGATCCCGGTGGCGCACGCCCGGCTGGCTCATTCCGCCATGCCCGGTTCGAAGCTGGAAGTGTTCGACAATTCCGGACACTTCCCGTTTCGCGATGATCCGATGCGCTTCCTTCAGGTCCTCGAGGACTTCATCGACTCGACTCCCTCGCTCAGTTTCGACGAGGTGCGCTGGCGCAACCTGCTCATCACCGGCGTCGGCGAGGACATGATCAGCGGCAGCTCGAGCACCAGGATGGCCGTGCTCGGGGCCATGGGGTCGGACGAGCGAAGCGCGACCTGACGCTCCCGTCGCAGGCGTTCGGTGTCGATTCGGGAACCGCCGTCACCGACACATAGCCTGTAGAGGTGCTCCTCACCGAACTGATACCCGACGTTTCCGCCGCCACCTCCGACGGCGTGGACCCGGACGTCCTGTTCGATACGTTCACCACCTGGGCCTCGGACCGGGGCCTGACGCTGTATCCCGCGCAGGAAGAGGCGCTGATCGAGCTGGTGTCGGGATCCAACGTCATCCTGGCCACGCCGACCGGTTCCGGAAAGTCCATGGTCGCCATCGGTGCCCACTTCGCGGCCATGGCCGCAGGCATTCGCAGTTTCTACACCGCGCCGATCAAGGCGCTCGTCAGCGAGAAGTTCTTCGCCCTGTGCGAGATCTTCGGAGCGCAGAACGTCGGCATGATGACCGGCGACGCGTCGGTCAATTCCGGTGCGCCGATCATCTGCGCCACTGCCGAGATCGTCGCGAACCTGGCACTGCGGCAGGGCGCCGACTCCGACATCGGCCAAGTGATCATGGACGAGTTCCACTACTACTCCGAGCCGGACCGGGGGTGGGCCTGGCAGGTACCTCTGATCGAACTGCCGAACGCCCAGTTCCTGCTCATGTCGGCGACGTTGGGCGACGTCTCGTTCTTCCGCGACGATCTGACCCGACGTACCGGCCGCACGACCACCGTCGTCTCCGGTACCGAGCGGCCTGTCCCGTTGATGTTCTCGTATGTCACCACCCCGATCGGCGAAACGATCGAAGAGCTGGTGCAGACGCACCTGGCTCCGGTGTACGTCGTGCACTTCACCCAGGCAGCGGCACTCGAACGCGCTCAGGCCCTGACGAGCATCAATGTCGCGTCCAAGCAAGAGAAGGCCGCGATAGCCGAGGCCATCGGCAACTTCCGCTTCACCACCGGCTTCGGGTCGACGCTGTCCAGACTGGTTCGTCACGGTATCGGGGTGCATCACGCCGGCATGCTTCCCAAGTACCGCAGGCTGGTGGAGAAACTGGCGCAGGACGGTCTGTTGAAGGTGATCTGCGGTACCGACACGTTGGGCGTGGGCATCAACGTTCCCATCCGGACCGTGCTGTTCACCGGACTCACCAAATACGACGGCATCAGAACACGCAAGCTTCGAGCGCGCGAGTTCCATCAGATCGCGGGACGCGCGGGCCGCGCGGGGTACGACACCCTCGGCACCGTCGTGGTCGAGGCACCCGAGCACGACATCGAGAATGCGCGGCTCGTGGCCAAAGCCGGTGACGACCCGAAGAAGCTCAAGCGGGTACAGCGCAAGAAGGCACCCGACGGCTTCGTATCCTGGGGCGAGCCGACGTTCGAGCGCATCATCGCGGCGAGCCCGGAGCCGTTGACGTCCCGGTTCTCGGTCAGCAATGCGATGTTGCTCAATGTCATTGCGCGGCCGGGCAATTGCTTCCACGCGATGCGTCATCTGCTCGAGGACAACCACGAGACCCGGCCGGCTCAGCGCAAGCACATCCTGCGTGCGCTGTCGCTGTACCGCGGCCTGGTGGAGGCCGGAATCGTCGAACAGTTGGCCGAGCCGGACGCGGACGGTCGCCATGCCAGGCTGACGGTGGACCTGCAGCCGGACTTCGCGCTCAATCAGCCGTTGTCGACGTTCGCGGTGGCCTCGTTCGAGTTGCTCGACGTCGACTCCCCCACCCACGCGCTCGACGTGGTGTCGATCATCGAGTCGACGCTCGACGATCCCCGCCAGGTGTTGATGGCGCAGCAACATGCCGCACGCGGCGAAGCGGTGGCCCAGATGAAGGCCGACGGCATCGAGTACGACGAGCGGATGGAACTCCTCGAAGAGGTCACCTGGCCGAAACCCCTTGCCGAGCTGCTCGTTCCGGCCTTCGAGATCTACCGCGGGTCTCACCCGTGGCTCTCCGAGGTGGGCCTGTCGCCCAAGTCCGTCGTCCGTGACATGGTCGAGCGCGCGATGACCTTCGCGGAGCTGATCAGTCACTACGGCCTCATGCGCTCGGAGGGCCTGGTACTGCGCTACCTCGCCGACGCGTACCGCACTCTGCGCCAGACGGTTCCGCCGGAATCGCGCACCGAGGAGGTCCAAGACATCACCGAGTGGCTGGGCGAGCTCGTTCGGCAAGTCGATTCCAGCCTGCTCGACGAGTGGGAGAACCTGACCGATCCCGGTGCTGAACCGGAAGCCCTGGTCGAGGCGTACGGGTCCGATGCACCGCGTCCGATCTCGGCGAATCCACGGGCTTTCCGAATCCTGGCCCGTAACGCGATCTTTCGAAGGGTCGATCTGGCGGCGCGTCGTCAGTGGAACGCGCTCGACGACCTGGACGACGGGCCGGACTGGGAGGAGGAGTTGGAGCCGTTCTTCGCCGAGTACGGGTTCATCGGCACCGGCCCCTCGGCTCGCGGACCGGCGCTGTTCACCCTGAACGTCGGTGCGGAATCCACCACGGTCCGCCAGGTACTCGAAGATCCGGACGGCGACCACGGCTGGTCCCTCGATGCTGTCATCGACCTCGCCGAATCCGACGCGGCGGGAGAAATCGTGTTCGACGAGATCGTCGTCACGCCCGGCTGATGCGTGCGCCTCGTGCGCGAGAAGGCCTGCGAGCGTGGCGAAGTCGGCTATGGCCGACCCGTTCCGTGCTCTCGACCCGAATTGCGTTGCGCGGCAACGGTCGGGGCGCGTCCGCCGAGTGAACGACCGGGCAGTACGACGGGGACGAAACGCTCCGTGTACACGGCTGGTTGGGCAGGTACCTAGTTTTCGACGACTCGATACGGGGCCGATTTCAATTGCGTTGCCGCCGTTACGAAGTGGTGGTAGTGCGCGGAGCGCGGACAAGACTGCGTCGGCCGACAGCGTCGATCGGGCACGCCTGTCGGTCCAGTGCCACTCATCACGTTTACCTTTCGGCCCATTTTTGGCACACTCGTCCAGGTCGGTCGAGCTCGTGCGGCTGCACAATCGCCACCGAGCCGAACCGCTTCCCGACGGAACCGACGCGATCATTTCGACACGAGGAGACCACATGGCACTGTTGACAATCGGCGACCAGTTCCCCGCATACAATCTCACCGCCGTCATCGGCGGCGACCTGTCCAAGGTGAACGCGCAGCAGCCCGACGACTACTTCACCACCGTCACCAGCGACGACCACGCCGGAAAGTGGCGCATCGTCTTCTTCTGGCCCAAGGACTTCACGTTCGTGTGCCCCACCGAGATCGCAGCATTCGGCAAGCTCAACGACGAGTTCGAAGATCGCGACGCGCAGGTCCTCGGTGCCTCCGTCGACAACGAATTCGTGCACTTCCAGTGGCGCGCGCAGCACGACGAGCTCAAGACGCTCCCCTTCCCGATGCTCTCGGATCTCAAGCGCGAATTGGCCGCTGCCACCGGTGTTCTCAATGCCGACGGCGTCGCCGACCGGGCCACTTTCATCGTGGACCCGAACAACGAGATCCAGTTCGTCTCGGTCACCGCCGGATCGGTCGGTCGCAATGTGGACGAGGTTCTTCGAGTACTGGACGCACTGCAGTCGGATGAGCTGTGCGCCTGCAACTGGAAGAAGGGCGATCCCACCATCGACGCCGGCGAACTACTGACGGCGAGCGTCTGACATGTCGATCGACAATTTGAAGAACGCCGTCCCCGAATACGCGAAGGACCTCAAGCTCAACCTCGGTTCGATCGTGCGGTCCACCGTGCTCAGCGAGCAACAGCTCTGGGGCACATTGCTTTCGGTGGCCGCCGCGTCGAAGTCCTCGACCACGTTGAAAGAGATCGCCGAGGACGCCGCCGACTCGTTGTCGGCCGAGGCGTACAACGCCGCTCTGGGTGCCGCGTCGATCATGGGTATGAACAACGTCTTCTACCGCACCAAGGGCTACCTGGACGGAAAGTACGACGATCTACGCGCCGGCTTGCGTATGAACATCATCGGCAACCCTGGCGTCGAGAAGGCCGATTTCGAGCTGTGGTCGCTCGCGGTCTCGGCCGTCAACGGATGCAACCACTGCCTCGAGGCGCACGAGAAGACTCTGCGCGAGGAGGGCGTCGACCGCGAGAAGATCTTCGAGGCGATTCGCGCCGCATCGATCGTCGCGGGTGTCGCGCAGGCCGTCGAGGCCGGCCGCGTACTCGACGGTGCCTCCGTCTGAGGTTCCGCTGAACAGGTCGAAACGGGGATCCGCTGCGGCGGGTCCCCGTTCGTCGTCGATCGTGACGCCTCGACGACGTATTGGTAACGTCCCCGCATGGCTATCGAGGTGTCCGTCGTCCGAGTGTTCACCGATGCCGACGGCAGGTTCGGTAATCCACTGGGCATCGTTGACGCACAGGCTGTAGGCGAGAGCGACAGGCAGGATGTTGCTAGGCAGTTGGGTTTCAGCGAGACGGTGTTCGTCGATCGCTCGTCACCTGGTACCGCGTCGGCAACGATCTACACCCCGGCAACGCAGCTCCCGTTCGCCGGACATCCGACGGTCGGATTGTCCTGGTGGCTTCGCAACAACGGACACTCGGTGCAGACGCTCACCGTCCCCGCTGCCACGCTCGACATCCGCTACGACGGCGAGCTCACCTGGGTGCGTGCACGCGCCGAGTGGACTCCGCAGTTCACGTTTCATCAGGTCCACGACGCAGCCGAGGTGGCAGCGGCAGATCCGAACACCTACGACAGTGGCCACCACTACATCTGGGCCTGGACCGACGAGCAGCGCGCCGAACTGCGCTCGCGCATGTTCGCGCCGATGATGGGAATCGCCGAGGACGAGGCAACAGGTGCTGCCGCCGTCCGGCTCACTGCCGAGCTCGGTCGGGGCCTGAACATCGTCCAGGGTGCGGGGTCTGAGCTGTGGACCACCGTCGACGAGGACGGGTGGGTGGAGCTCGGGGGCCGAAGCGTCGACGACGACTCGATCACGGTGTGACGGGCACGTCCACTTCGATTTCCTCACCCAGACGCACCCCTTCCGCCAGTGGCAGACGGTCGCCACTCCAGAACTTTCCTGGATCGAACCAGTTGGCTTTCTTGTTTCCCGTCAACAGACCCATCGAGTCGTAGGTCATCGCAACAACTTCGGCGCAGTACGCGGTTTCGAGCGCAGCGCTCTCCTGCGCGTTCTTTCGGAGCGCCGGCACGCGTCCACGGAACCACCGACCGGCGAGCGCCGCGGTGGTCGGAAAAGCCGTTCCGTCCATCCGCGCGATGGTACGAAGCAGCGCGTCTTCCTGCTCCTTCGTCACGGCCGGAGTGGAGCCAGGGGAACGACCGGCGTATCCGTCCAATTGCCGCAGCCAACAACGCTGTTGGTACCGCTGGGCCCAGTGGGTAACGGCAGAGCGCAGGTCGTGCAGCTGCACTCCACGATGGAAGTTTCCGGTCCACATGTCCTGCAACGACTTTCCGAGCTCTGCGTGCCACATCAGCGGCGGGAGGTCGTCCAGGACGACGGCCATACCGACGTGGTTGACCGGGCTGTTCGTCAAAGCCTGGATTGCGCGGTCCGCCGACGAGTGGCCGCGGAAGATCCAGATGTCGCCGGTTCTGGTGGCATCCACAGCGGTATCGAGGCTGATTCGCGACGGATTCATGGACCAACCCTAGATCTCGTGGCGGTACGGTTGCCGCATGAACGTCTGGAAAGCTCTCGGTCTCGCCGGGATGGCCGGGGTTGCGGCCACCGGGGCGTTGGTGGTGCGGTCCGAGCGCAAGCGGCGCGCGTATGCGCCCGACGAAGTGCGCGATCAGCTGCACCGGCGGTTCGCCGCAATATCCGCTGAGCCGGAACCCGAACCTGCTCCCCCGCTCTCGCGGGGGAAGCAGCTGTTGAGCAGACTCCGGTTCAGCCGAGCGCACTGAGGATGCGCGAGGCCATATCCTCGATCTCGGCGTCGGTCATGACGAACGCCGGCGAGATCTGCATTGCACCCTGTCCGGCCGCGCGGCCCGAAACACCATGAGCTCTCAACGTTTTCACGAACGGTAATGCCTCCGCCGGGTCGGCGAGCTGAACGGCAGCGACAGCGCCGATGCCGCTGCGGACTTCCGCGACCCGATCGTGGTCGGCCAGGGGCGCGAGGTGGGTGTGCAGTGCGGCTTCGATGCGCTTGGAGTGACTCAGCAGGTCCTCGCGCTCGATGATGTCGAGATTGGCCATCGCTGCGGCGGCTGCACCTGCGTGGCCACCGTAGGTGTAGCCGTGACGCCACCAGACTCCGCCTGCGAAGAACGGTTCGGCGATCTTCGGAGCGATGAACACGGCGCCCATCGGGACGTAGCCCGACGTCAACCCCTTGGCGGTCGTCATCAGGTCGGGTTCGAGCTCGAAGCGGGTGGAGGCGAACCAACTACCGCCGATCCGGCCGAATCCGGTCACCACTTCGTCGGCGACGAACAGCACGTCGTGGTCGCGGCAGATCTGCCGTACCTCACGTAGGTAGCCCTCGGGAGGCAAGTAGATTCCACCCGCTCCGATCACCGGTTCGCAGAAGAAGGCGGCGACGTTCTCGGCTCCGACCTCTTCGATCAGCGCGAGAAGCGATTTCGCGTCGTCCCACGCCACTGTTCTGGCGTCCGGCATCAGCTCGCCGTAGTTCTCCTTGTTGACCGGAATGCCGGCGAGCGCGGTGCCCGCGACGTGCATGCCGTGGTAGGCCTTCTGCCGCCCGACGATGATCTTCTTGGACGGCCGTCCCATTTCGACCCAGTAGCGGCGCGCAAGCTTCGCCACGGTGTCGATGGAGTCCGATCCGCCCGAGGTGAAGAAGATCTTGCTGCCCGGCACCGGTGCGATGGCGGCGAGACGATCGGCCAGTGCCAACGTGGTCTCGGGCACGAAGTCGCCGAAGTTGGAGTAGTGCGCGATCGAGCTCAGCTGCGCGGCAACGGCGTCGGCGATCTCGCGGCGACCGTGACCGACGTTGGTGAACCACAGACCGGCGGTGGCGTCGAGGTATCGGTTGCCCTCGTTGTCGAAGATGTACGCACCCTCGCCTCGCGAGACGACGAACGGCCCATTGGTGGTGACGTTGCCCATGTCGGCGAAGCCGTGCCACAGCGCGGAGGTGTGTGTGGAGGCGGCTGGATCCAGGTCGGAAGACATGCGCTACACAGTAGTCACGTCGAATTCGGCGAGTGCATCGGTTCGTTCCCGGACGGAGTTCGGGTGAGTACCGCGTAACGGATATCCTGGTACGAGTATGTCTACCTCGAATTCGTCCGGTGATCGACGAGCACTCGCCGCACGTGTTGCACAGCTCACCATCCGCGACGAGAACCGGCTCCGACGACGTCTCGACAAGGCCCGCACCGAGGACGCCGTCGCCGCGCTCGAACGCGATGTAGCTCGCGCAGAAGCCGTCATCTCCACACGCCAGGCGGCAGTGCCCACCCTCGACTATCCGCAGGCGTTGCCCGTCAGCGCGCGCAAGGACGACATCGCCGCAGCGATCGCTGCCCACCAGGTCGTCATCGTCGCCGGTGAAACCGGGTCCGGCAAAACCACCCAGATTCCCAAGATCTGCCTCGAACTGGGGCGCGGAATCCGCGGCTCGATCGGTCACACACAGCCCCGAAGGTTGGCGGCGCGCACCGTTGCCGAGCGCATCGCCGAGGAGGTGGGTCAACCACTGGGCGAATCGATCGGCTACAAGGTTCGATTCACCGACCAGTCCTCCGATTCGACCCTCGTCAAGCTGATGACCGACGGCATTCTCCTGGCCGAGATCCAACGCGACCGACTGCTCCGCCAGTACGACACCCTCATCATCGACGAGGCGCACGAGCGCAGCCTGAACATCGACTTCATCCTGGGATACCTCGCGCAACTGCTCCCCCGGCGACCCGATCTCAAGATCGTCATCACGTCGGCGACCATCGATCCGGAGCGATTCGCGCAACACTTCGCACGCGACGGGGTCGCAGCACCGATCATCGAGGTATCCGGCCGTACGTTCCCGGTCGAGATGCGGTATCGACCTCTGACGGTCGACGCGGGAGACACGACGATCGACCTCGATCCCGTGGATGCCACCTGCCAGGCAGTCGACGAGCTGATGGCCGAGGGTGACGGCGACATCTTGGTGTTCCTGTCCGGTGAACGAGAAATTCGCGATACGGCGGATGCGCTGGCCGATCGCAATCTCCGCAACACCGAGATCGTGCCTCTGTACGCCAGACTCTCTGCCGCCAAACAGCATCGGGTGTTCTCACCGCACTCGGGACGCCGGGTCGTGTTGTCGACGAACGTGGCGGAAACGTCGCTGACGGTCCCCGGCATCCGCTACGTCGTGGACCCGGGCACCGCGCGCATCTCGCGATACTCGTTGCGCACCAAGGTGCAGCGGCTGCCCATCGAACCGATTTCACAGGCGTCTGCGCGCCAGCGGGCGGGTCGCTGCGGACGCGTCGCCGACGGGATCTGTATCCGGTTGTACTCGGAGGAAGACTTCGAGTCTCGTCCGCAGTTCACCGAGCCGGAGATTCTGCGCACCAATCTGGCCTCGGTCATTCTGCAGATGACCGCGCTCGGATTGGGCAAGATCGACGCGTTTCCCTTCGTCGAGCCGCCGGATCCACGCAGCATCCGCGACGGTATCGGCTTGCTGGAAGAACTCGGAGCACTCAAGCCGGCCACCAAGGACGGCACTGCCGAGCTCACCCCGATCGGCCGCGAACTGTCCGCCCTTCCTGTCGATCCTCGAATGGCCCGAATGTTGGTCGAGGCCAACGGCAACGGATCGCTTCGTGACGCTCTGGTGGTGGTGGCGGCGTTGTCGATTCAGGACGTGCGCGAGCGTCCCGCCGAGCAACAACAGGCTGCAGACGAGAAGCATGCCCGTTTTGCGGTCGAGAATTCGGACTTCCTGGCGTACGTGCAGCTGTGGAAGTACCTGCGGCAGCAGCGAGACGAGCTGTCTTCCAACCAGTTCCGACGCATGTGCCGCACCGAGTTCCTGCACTACCTGCGGATCCGCGAATGGCAGGACCTGCACGGACAACTCCGCCAGATCACTCGCGGCCTCGGATGGACGGTGCCCGACGCAGAGTCGAGCGAGAACGCACTGCATCAGTCCCTGCTGTCCGGCCTGCTCTCGCACGTCGGCCTCAGAGAGGGCGACAAGCGTGAATTTCTGGGTGCCCGCGGAGCACATTTCGCGATCTTCCCCGGGTCAGGACTGTTCAAGAAGCCACCGCGCTGGGTCATGGCTGCAGAACTGGTCGAGACCGGACGACTGTGGGGCCGCATGGCCGCCCGCATCGAACCGGAATGGGCCGAACGGTTGGCACCGCATCTGGTGAAGCGCACTTATTCCGAACCACACTGGTCGATCAAACGGGAATCGGCGCTGGCCTACGAACGGGTGACGTTGTACGGCATCCCGTTGGTGACGCAGCGCCCGGTCAACTATCACCGCATCGATCCCGAGGCGTCTCGCGAGCTCTTCATCAGGCATGCCCTGGTTCAGGGCGAATGGAAGACCCAGCACGGGTTCTTTCACAAGAACAGGGCTCTGCTCGACGACGTCGGCGAGCTCGAACATCGTGCTCGCCGACGGGACATCGTCGTCGACGACGACGCACTGTTCGATTTCTACGACGCCCGCATCGCCCCGGAAGCCGTGTCCGCGCGACACTTCGACACCTGGTGGAAGAAGGCCCGCCGGCAAGATCCGTCCCTGCTCGACTTCACTACGGACACCGTCGTCAACTCGGACGCCGCGTCGGTACTGACGGGTGCGTATCCGGACGCGTGGCGACAGGGTGACATTCAATTCCCACTGACGTATCAATTCGAGCCCGGCACGGCCGCTGATGGCGTCACCGCGCAGATTCCCATCGCACTGCTCGCTCAGGTACAGCCGGTCGGCTTCGACTGGCTGGTGCCCGGGATGCGCGCCGAGCTCGTCACCGCCTTGATCAAGACGCTACCGAAGGCATTGCGACGCAACGTGGTTCCGGCTCCGGACTTCGCTGTGGCAGCGTTGGCAGTGATGAAACCGCGGGCCGAAACACTCGTGACGGCTCTGGCCCGAGAACTCTCACGGGCCGCACAGTGCCACATCACCGCGAAGGACTTCGACACTGCGGCGCTACCCGATCACCTGCGAATGACGTTCGCCGCGGTCGACCCGTCCGGGACCGTGCTCGGCAGCAACAAGGATCTGACTGCGCTGCGCGCCGGTCTGGCCGGTGAGGTCGGCCGACAGGTCGCACGTGCGGTCGGCGACGCGGAGCGCGCCCCGACGCTGGCGTGGACCTCGGGCACGTTGGGCCGCTTGGAACCCACGGTCACCCGAGACGTGGGTGGGCAGAAGGTCACCGGGTACCCGGCGTTGGTGCCCGAGGGTTCGGGCGTGGCGGTGCGAGTGCTCAGTACTCCCGCCCAGCAACGAGCAGCCATGCGCGCGGGCACCCGTACTCTGCTGCTCGCCACGGCACCGAAGGGAACGAAGGCGCTGTTGGCCGGGCTGCCGACCGCCGAACGTCTTGCGCTCGGACAGAACCCGTACGGCGGCGTCGATGCGCTGCTCGAGGAATGCCGTGCGCTCGCTGTGGAAGAAGCGATGGACGCCCACGGCGGGCCGGTTCGCGATCCGGCCGAGTTCGACAAGCTCAGGGCACTGGTGGACGCGGAGGTTCCGCGGCGTACTGCTGCTGTTCTCGCACTGGTTCGACCGGTCCTGACGGCCGCGTTGGCTCTGTCGGCCCAGTTGCAGAGCGCATCGGGTGAGCCGGCCGACGATGTCCGAGAACAGCTCGACGGCTTGATCTTTCGCGGTTTCGTCACCGAGTTCGGTTCTCGACGGTTGGCCGATCTGCCACGCTATCTCGCTGCGGCGACGAAGCGGCTGTCCACTCTGCCGAGCAGCGCGGGCCGCGACGCTGCGGCGATGGACGTTCTCGACCGGGTGTACAGCTCGTACGGGCGGCTGTTGGATTCGCTTCCGGAGAGCAGGAAGAACAGCCCGGGTGTGCAGGAGCTGTTCTGGATGATCGAGGAGCTGAGGGTGGGGTTGTTCGCGCAGGGAATTCGTACCGCGTATCCGGTATCGGAGAAGCGCATCGAGAAGGCGATCGCCGATCAGTCTCGCTGATCGGCCCGCGGGTCACTCGACGTCGGCGGACTCTCGATGTTTGCGGAGTTCGTGAATTTCCTTCTCGAAGTCCTCTGCCGAACTGAACGAGCGGTAGACCGATGCGAAACGAAGGTAGGCCACTTCGTCGAGATCGCGTAGCGGTCCGAGGATGGCCAGGCCCACTTCGTTGCTGGGAATCTCGGCCGAACCGGCCGCGCGAATATTGTCTTCGACTTGCTGAGCCAGCAGGTTCAGCGCGTCGTTGTCGACGTCTCTGCCCTGGCAGGCGCGACGAACTCCTTTGACGACCTTCTCGCGACTGAACGGCTCGGTCACACCACTGCGTTTCACGACGGCGAGCACGGCAGCCTCCACGGTGGTGAAGCGTCGACCGCACTCGGGGCAGGACCGGCGTCGCCGTATTGCCTGACCCTCGTCCATTTCACGCGAATCCACCACGCGTGAGTCGGGGTGCCTGCAGAACGGGCAATGCATGAGGGAGCCTCCGTCGTAGCCGATACTCCGACGACGAACGTGCGCGTCGGGGCAGTCTTCGAGGATACTCAGCCACGCTGGGCACCATGGTGCCGGTGGTCATCTGCTGGGTGCGTACTCGACGAGCGCTCCGTCGTGAACCATGACCGCGCCGGCGGGCTGAGTGGCCGCGTCGGGTGTGGTCGCGCTCAGATTCGCGATGCCGATCAGACCGCCGGCCACGACGACCACAGCCAACATCCACAGAACGAGAGAGCGTGGGCGCACGGTCTGGCTCGCGAAATGGGCCGAGGTGTCGTCGAAGTCTCGATCCGCCATCTCGCGATCGGTGACGTCGGTCCAGGACTCGTCCACGACAGGCAAGCACGGGCCGTTCTGCGTCCGACGCGCGTGGTTCTGCAGCACGGGCCGCGAGCGCCGACGACGCTCGACGACACCGGATCGCGAACGCATACCGGCAGTGGTGGGACGATCGGTGGTGATGGTCATCGGAACCTCGTCTTCGCTCGTTGGATCGATTGTTCGATCAGGCGTTCGATGGACGCTTGTTCGAAGTTCTATCACGCGCCTCCGACAAAGTCTGTAGAAAACGCGACACGAGTCGAACAGATGTTTGATTCAACAGCTGATACACGCTAGATTCGTGTCAGAAACCACACGCCACACGAGTCGACATCATCAACTCCAGTCCGCGTGGATCGATACCGCGTAGACCGAATCCAGCCGCATCAGCAGGAGGCCGACAGCATGAAGGACGAGACCTCGACGAGGTCCATCACCGGTTCCAGTACGACGGGTTCCACGAAAGCTGGTTCCACGCGAGCCGGATCCTCGACGGTCGGCAAGGCTGCAGCCGGAAAGCCGGCTGCCGAGCCGACCCCGAAGGCCATGGAGGTGGGCACCGACATCAGTGCAGGGCTCACCGAGCGGCAACGGAAGGTGTTGGAGGTCATCCGGGCCTCGGTCACCGAGCGCGGATACCCACCCAGCATTCGAGAGATCGGCGATGCCGTGGGCCTGACGTCGACGTCGTCCGTCGCACATCAGCTTCGCACCCTCGAACGCAAGGGGTTCCTGCGGCGCGACGCCAACCGCCCTCGCGCTGTGGACGTCCGCGGACTGGACGAGGTGCAGGCCGACCAGGCCGCGGCAGCGGTGGACGGTTCGGCAGCGTCCGACGAGCAGGATCGGTTGCCGACGCCGACGTTCGTGCCGGTTCTCGGACGGATCGCCGCGGGTGGACCGATTCTGGCGGAGGAAGCCGTCGAGGACGTGTTCCCACTCCCCCGCGAGTTGGTCGGTCAGGGATCGTTGTTCTTGCTCAAGGTCGTCGGCGAGTCCATGATCGACGCGGCGATCTGCGACGGTGACTGGGTGGTGGTGCGTCAACAGTCCGTGGCCGACAACGGCGACATCGTCGCGGCGATGATCGAGGGTGAGGCCACGGTCAAGACGTTCAAGCGTTCCAAGGGTGAGGTGTGGCTCATGCCGCACAACCCACTGTTCGAGCCGATCCCGGGCAACAATGCCGCCATTCTCGGCAAGGTCGTCACCGTGATGCGCAAGCTCTGAACTCTGTTCGGACACAACGAAGAAGGGCCGCAGCACAGATGCTGCGGCCCTTCTCGTCGGTCCTGAACGATCGGCAGAATCAGAGATTCAGTCCGCGACCGATGATCTCCTTCATGATCTCCGTGGTGCCGCCGTAGATGGTCTGTACCCGAGAATCCATGTACGCCTTGGCAATCGGGTACTCCTTCATGTAGCCGTACCCACCGTGCAGCTGAAGGCACCGGTCGATGAGCTTGACCTGGTTCTCGGTGGTCCACCACTTGGCCATGGCAGCTTCCTGCACGGTCAACTTGCCGTCGTTGAGCAGTTCGATGAATTTGTCGACCATGATGCGGGTGGCGGTCGTTTCGGTAGCGAGTTCCGCCAACACGAATCGCGTGTTCTGGAACTTTCCGATCGACTTACCGAATGCCTTGCGGTCACGGCAGTACTGAATGGTCATCTCCAGTGCCGATTCCATGGCTGCAGCGGCGACGACGGCAATCGAGAGCCGCTCCTGAGGCAAGTTCTGCATCAGGTAGATGAAGCCCATGCCTTCTTCGCCGAGCAGGTTGGCTGCGGGAACCCGAACGTCGGTGAAGCTGAGTTCCGCGGTGTCCTGGGCCTTCATGCCGATCTTGTCGAGGTTGCGGCCACGCTCGAATCCGGGCATGTCGCGCTCCACGACCAGCAGGCTGAAGCCCTGGGCACCTTTCTCGGGGTCGGTGCACGCTACGACGATGATCAGATCGGCATTGATGCCGTTGGTGATGAACGTCTTCGAGCCGTTCAGTACCCAGTCGTCGCCGTCCCGAACGGCCTTGGTCTTGATGCCCTGCAGGTCGCTACCGGTACCCGGCTCGGTCATGGCGATCGCGGTGATCAGCTCACCGGAGCAGAATCCGGGCAGCCACCGCTGCTTCTGCTCGTCGTTGGCCAACTCGATGAAGTACGGCGCGACGACGTCGTTGTGCAGAGTGAAGCCGATGCCGCTGTAGCCGCCGCGGGTGGTTTCCTCGGTGACGATGGCGTTGTAGCGGAAATCCTTGACGCCGCCGCCGCCGAACTCCTCCGGTGCGGCAGTCCCGAGGAAGCCCTGCTTGCCGGCCTCTACCCAGACGCCGCGGTCGACGATGTTCTGCTCTTCCCACTTCGCGTGATTGGGGGCTACGTGCTGTTCGAGAAACTTCCGGTACGACTCCCGGAACAGCTCGTGCTCGGGCTCGAAAAGTGTGCGTTCCACGCGGGTCTCCTTGTTCGGTGCGCACCGTCGTCGACCGCGAGAAGGGGGTGTCACAGCGCGGTCGTCGGTGCGACTGACGTCACGGTTCAACAGTACGTTCGCGGTGCACCGGGGGTCGATGACCAAAACGTGCGCGATCCGTGACCGCCCCTGCTAGCGTCGTCGAGTCGTTCTCCCTCGGGCCAACGCCGAGACGATCGGGTATCCCACGAGGATGCCCAGCGATCCCCACGCGATACCACCGAGTTCGACCGATCCGACGGAGAGCGTCAGGTCGCCGATTCCGGCGACGAGTGCGGCGGCGACGACGGTGAGGTTCACGGGATCGGTGAAATCCACCTTGGCATCGGTCCAGATTCGAACGCCGAGCAGTCCGATGAGGCCGTAGAGCACGAGTGTCGCTCCACCGATGACACCGTCCGGGACGGTGAAGATCAGCGCACCGAACTTGGGCGAGAACGCCAACACGATCGCGGTGATCGCGGCAACCCAGTACGCGGCGGTCGAGTACACGCGGGTAGCGGCCATGACGCCGATGTTCTCCGCGTACGTGGTGGTTCCCGATCCACCGGCGGCCCCGGCGAGGGTGGTCGCCAACCCATCGGCGATCAGAGCGTCACCGGCAACGTCGTCGAGGTTCTTTCCGGTCATCGCCGCGACGGCTTTGACGTGTCCGACGTTCTCGGCGACGAGGACGATCACCACCGGCAGCGCCACCAGAATCACCGACAGCTGGAAGGACGGGCCACGGAACTCGGGTAACCCGATCCAGCTCGCGGCGCTCAGAGCATCGAGTCGTGGTTGCGCGATACCGCCGGTGACGGCAGCGAATACCCAGCCCACGACGACGCCGAGCAGGATTCCGAGCCGACCCACCAGACCGGGACCGACGGCCGTCGCGAGGAGAATCGCCACCAGGGTGACGGCCGCGACGAGCGGTTGCGCCTCGAACGAGGTCGTCGCGGCAGGGGCCAGATTGAGCCCGATCAATACGACCACCGCACCGGTGACGACGGGCGGCATCGCTGCGTCGAGTACCCGCGCTCCGGCGAACTTCACGACGAAGCCGATCGCAGCCAGCACGACGCCGACACACAGAACGGCACCGAGCTGCGCGGCGGGTCCGTCGGCTGCGGTCGCACCGAGCGGCGCCAGGAAGGCGAACGACGACCCGAGGTAGCTCGGCACCCGCCCGCGCGTGATGATCAGGAACAGCGCAGTACCGATGCCCGAGAACAGCAGCGTCGTCGAGACCGGGAACCCGGTGATGGTCGGAACCAAGAGTGTCGCCCCGAACATCGCGACGACGTGCTGCATCCCGATGCCGACAGTGCGTGGCCACGACAAGCGTTCGTCCGGTGCGACCACCGCCCCCGCGTCGACGGTTCGTCCGTTTCCGTGCAGCGTCCAACCCATAGTTCTCATGATGGGAAGAGACTATTGCGTCAGCCCAGGATCGCGCTCACTGCCTCACGGGCTGCGGCGGTGCTGTCGGTCTTCAGTGCAGCGGCAGCTGCGGCCTTGCACTGATCGAGGGTCACGGTCGCCAACTTGGACCCGACGTGGGCGACGGCGGCGGAGGCCGCGGACAACGACGTGATGCCCATTCCTACCAGCACACAGGCCAGCAGGGGGTCGGCGGCAGCCTCGCCGCAGACACCGACGGGCTTGCCCACCTTCGCGCCGGCCGCGGCCGTGTGCGCCACCAGTGCGAGCACGGCCGGTTGCCACGGATCGGTCAGACCGGCCAGCTGGGCCGACATCCTGTCGGCGGCCATCGTGTACTGAGCCAGGTCGTTGGTACCGATGGACAGAAAGTCCACGTGCTCGAGGATGTGCTCGGCGAGCAGAGCGGCAGCGGGAATCTCGATCATGACGCCCGGGGTCAGTCCGCGTTCGCGCACATCCGCGGCGAAGTCCTGTGCTTCCTGCGCGGTGGCAATCATCGGTGCCATCACCCACGGGGACGAATCGGTCGCCTTCGCTGCCGCGGCGATGCCGTCGAGCTGGCGGTACAGAATGCCGCGGTCGGCTTCGGCGATACGGATACCGCGGATGCCGAGCGCCGGATTGGCCTCGTCGGGGTGGTTGGCGAAGCGAAGTGGTTTGTCCGAGCCGGCGTCCAGGGTGCGGACGACGACCTTCTTACCTGCGAAGGCGTCGAGGACCTGGCCGTAGATCTCGGCTTGCTCGTCGACGGTCGGTTCGGAATCGCGGTCCAGGAAGCACAGTTCGGTGCGGAACAATCCCACCCCGTCGGCTGCGCTGGAGCGCGCTGCGCGGGCACCGGCACCGTCCTGGACGTTGGCGAGGATATCGACGGAATGTCCGTCGGAGGTCGCGCCCGGCCCGGTCCACCGAGACACTCGGTCCAATTCGTCCCTGGCCGAGACGACTGCTGCGCGGGCGGTGTCGGCATCCGGTTCCAGTTCGATGCGTCCACTGGTTCCGTCCACGGATGCATGCGTGCCGGCGGCGATGTCGTCGAGGCCTGCGACGGCCACGATGCAGGGAATCCCCAGCTGTCGCGCGATGATCGCGGTGTGACTGGTCGGACCGCCCAGTGAGGTGGCGAGGCCGACGATGAGGGTGGGGTCGAGGCCCGCCGTGTCGGCGGGTGCCAGGTCGTCGGCGAACAATACCGCCGGTTCGGCCGGCACGGGAACACCCGGCTCGGGCACACCGAGAATTTCGGCGATGACGCGATCGCGAATGTCGCGCAGATCGGTCACTCGTTCGGCCATCAATCCGCCGAGCTGGGTGAACATGGCGGCGAACTTCTCGGTCGCGGCAGCAGTGGCGGTGACGGCGGTGCTGCCCTTGGCGATCGAGGATCGTGCGGCCCCGAGCCAACCACGGTCCGATGCCATGGCCGCATTCGCCGACAGCACCTCCGACGCTGCCCCGGTCGCCAGCTCCGCGCGTCCGCGCAATCGAGTGGCGACGGCGTTCGCCGCTGCATCGAACACAGCCTTCTCGGACTCCCGATCGGCCTCGGCCACCTCACCGGTGTCGGCCGGGATGGCCGGACGTGCCCCGGGACGGATGACGGGTCCGTAGCCGACTCCGGGCACGACGGGTGTGCCGCGCAGTGTCGTGGACTCCGCTCCGATCGACGACGTCCCATCTGCAGCAGGTGCTGCATCGGTGTGTCCGGTCGATGCGGTGCTGACCGATCCCGTCATGTGGTCCTCCTCGGATCCTGCGTGTACGTCTGTCGTCCCGAATGTCAGATGAGTGTGCCGCACCTGGCTTCCCGATGATGTTGTGACCGAGATTACTCCAAACCCTTGACATGTCAACACACACGGGCGTAAAACAACATAAAGCAACATCAACCGGGAAGGAGACGCAGGTGTACGCAGAAGAAAGACAGCACGCCATCGCTGAGCTGATCAGCACGCAAGGACGCGTCTCCGTCAACGACCTGGCCGCCAACTACGGCGTCACCACCGAGACCGTGCGACGCGATCTGGCCACCCTCGATCGACTGGGAGTGGTACGCCGCGTGCACGGTGGAGCGGTACCCGCCTCGGCGCTGACCACACTCGAGCCGGGCGTTTCGGAGCGGGAATTCACCCGCGCAGACCAGAAGGACGCGATCGCAGCTGCAGCGTTGTCGTTCCTCCCACCCGTCGGCGGCAGCGCCGTCTTCGATGCAGGCACCACCACCGGCCGCCTGGCGGGACTGCTACCGCACGATCGCGAACTCACCATGGTCACCAACTCCGTACCGATCGCAGCCCGGGCCGCAACCATGCCGAGCATCAGTCTTCGATTGCTCGGCGGGCGTGTTCGAGGAACGACACAGGCCGCTGTGGGCGACGAGGCACTGCGCGCCCTCGAATGGCTACGGGTGGACGTTGCGTTCATCGGAACCAACGCCATCAGCGTCGGACACGGACTGTCCACCCCCGACAGCGACGAAGCCGCGGTCAAGCGCGCCATGGTCGACGCCGCGAACCATGTTGTCGTGCTGGCAGATTCGTCGAAGATCGGCCGCGAGCACCTGGTGAGTTTCGCCCGAGTAGACACCATCGACGTCATCGTCACCGACAGCGACATCTCGAACGAAGACCGTAAACAACTCAGCAACAAAGGAATCGAGGTGGTGATCGCATGATGGTCACGCTCACGGCCAACCCGAGCATGGACCGCACGGTCACGCTCGAGACGCCACTGACCCGCGGCGGAGTGCACCGGGCGTCGTCCTCGGCCGTCGACCCGGGCGGCAAGGGCGTCAACGTCGCTCGCGTCATCGGCGGATCGGGAGTAGAGGCGCTGGCCGTCCTGCCGGCCAACGTCGGCGATCCATTACTCGACGCGATGTCCGCCAAAGGCGTTCGATACTCCGCAGTTCCGACGTCCGGACCGGCGCGCACCAACATCACCGTCAGCGAAATCGGTGGCACGACCACCAAGATCAACGAGCCGGGTGCAACGGTGTCGGAGCAGACACGCGCCGAGCTGCGAGACCGGATTCTCACGCTTGCTGTCGATGCCGAGTGGGTGGTGCTGTCGGGTTCGCTTCCTCCCGGCCTGCCCGTCGAGTGGTACGCGGAACTGGTTGTCGCCCTTCGCGCTACCACGGCCAAAGTTGCGGTGGACACCTCCGACGAGCCGCTGCTCGCTCTCGCGGATCGGTTTCCGGAATCGGCACCCGACCTGATCAAGCCCAATTCGGAGGAACTCGCCCAGCTCACCGGGTACGATTCCGTGGAGCTGGAAAGCGCTGCGGCACAGGGTGATCCATCGGCCGCTGTCGCCGCCGCAACGATTCTTCTCGGCCGAGGAGTAGGTGCCGTACTGGCGACGCTCGGCAGCGCCGGAGCAGTCCTGGTCACCCAGGGCGGTGCCTGGTACGCCAGCCCACCTACGATCACCGCCGTCAGCACCGTCGGCGCAGGAGACTCCTCGCTGGCCGGCTACATTCTGGCCGACGTCGAGAACTGTTCCGACGCAGACAAACTTCGCCGCGCCGTCGCCTACGGAACGGCAGCCACCGCACTTCCAGGCACCACGCTTCCCCTGCCCGAGCAGACCCATCCGACTTCGGTGACGGTTCGCGCGCTCGACATCTCCACGTCCGTCACCCCGTCCACGCTCTCCCCTTCTTCGAACCGTCTCTAGGAGCCCCCATGTCCACCCCCACCGAAGATCAGCCGATCATCGCCGAGGATCTGATCCTCCTCGACGCCGATCTGGGCGAATCCAAAGCTGCCGTCATCGAACGCCTCGCAGGCGTGCTGGCCCACGCGGGTCGCGCAACCGACACCGACGCCCTGCGCGACGCAGCCCTTGCGCGCGAAGCCCAGTCGGCCACCGGCCTGCCCGGCGGCATCGCAATTCCGCACTGCCGTTCCGAGGCGGTCACGAGCGCCTCGCTCGGCTTCGCCCGCCTGAACCCCAAGGTCGACTTCGGCGCCCCCGACGGCCCCGCCGACCTCGTCTTCCTCATCGCTGCACCGGCCGGAGCCGGTTCGGCGCACATGAAGCTGCTCTCCAGCCTGGCTCGGGCACTGGTCAAGCCCGAATTCGTCACCTCACTGCGCAACGCGTCCTCGCCCGCCGAGATCGTCTCGCTGGTCGACGGAGTCATCAACCCGGCCGCCAAGCCGGTTGCCGCAACCGCTGCAGCTGCGCCGGTCGACACCGCGAAGCACAGTGCGCCTGCAGCCACCCCCGAGACGGCAACATCCGCCTCGCCCAAGCACATCGTGGCAATCACCGCCTGCCCCACCGGAATTGCGCACACCTACATGGCTGCCGATTCACTCGTCGCCGCAGGCGAGCGCGCGGGTGTCACGGTGCACGTGGAGACTCAGGGCTCGAGCGGCAGCACGCCCCTCGACCCCGCACTCATCGCCGGTGCCGAGGCCGTCATCTTCGCCACCGACGTGGGCGTCAAGGGCCGTGAGCGATTCGCCGGTAAGCCCGTCATCTCTTCCGGCGTCAAGCGCGCCATCAACGAGCCCGACGTCATGGTCACCGAAGCGCTCCGCGCAGCTCTCAATCCGGATGCTGCTCGCGTCGGCGGCACCGCTGTCGCGGCCGGCTCCACCGACTCTGCCGGTGAGCTCGGATGGGGCACCCGCCTGCGTCAGATCCTGCTGACCGGTGTCAGCTACATGATTCCGTTCGTCGCCGCCGGTGGACTCCTGATCGCCCTCGGATTCCTGCTCGGTGGGTACGAAATCAAGGATGTCGCCGAGGACATCGTCGTCAACAACTCCATCACTTCGCTGCCCGACGGCGGAATCGCCGCCTACCTCGGTGCCGTGCTGTTCCAGATCGGCGCGCTGTCCTTCAGCTTCCTGGTGCCCGCGCTGGCCGGTTACATTTCCTATGCCATAGCCGACAGACCAGGTCTGGCACCAGGTTTCACCGCCGGCGCAGTGGCCGTGTTGGTGGGCGCAGGCTTCATCGGCGGTCTCGTCGGTGGCCTGATCGCCGGCTTCGTCGCACTGTGGATCAGCAAGTGGAAGATCCCCGCGGTTCTGCGTGGCCTGATGCCGGTTGTCATCATCCCGCTGTTCGCCACCCTCATCGTCGGCGCGATCATGTTCCTGCTGCTCGGCAAGCCGCTCGCCGCGATCACCAGTGGACTGACCGACTGGCTCAACGGACTCAGCGGTTCCTCGGTCATCATCCTCGGCATCATTCTCGGCCTGATGATGTGCTTCGACCTCGGCGGACCGGTCAACAAGGCGGCCTACGCCTTCGCCACTGCAGGCCTGTCGGTCACCGACACCGCCTCACTGCGCATCATGGCAGCGGTCATGGCGGCCGGAATGGTGCCGCCCCTGGCCATGGCACTGGCCTCGACCGTTCGTTCGCGTCTGTTCACCGAGGCCGAGCGCGAGAACGGTAAGGCTGCATGGTTCCTCGGAGCAGCATTCATCTCCGAGGGTGCCATCCCGTTCGCCGCGGCCGATCCGTTCCGCGTCATCCCCTCGATGATGGCCGGCGGCGCAGTCACCGGTGCCATGATCATGGCCTTCAACGTCACCCTCAGCGCGCCCCACGGCGGGATCTTCGTGTTCTTCGCCATCGGAAACATCCTGTGGTTCATCGTCTCGCTGGCCGTGGGCACCATCGTCTCCGCATTCCTGGTGGTCTCCGCCAAGCAGTTCATCAAGGGCAAGAACGCACCGACCGACGCCGAACTCGACCCGGCACTCGCCACCGTCTGACGCTCGATACGATCCAACGAACCCACTACGCAAGGAGCAGCACATGCCCAGCACCACAGTCGCAGTCGGATCCTCGATCGGCCTGCACGCCCGCCCCGCAGCACTGATCGCCGATGCCGTCGCCGAAGCCGGAGTCGACGTCACGCTGGCAACAGCGGACTCCGAGCCGGTGGACGCCGGTTCGGCCCTGATGATCATGACGCTCGGCGCCACCAAGGGCACCGAAGTCACCGTCACCAGCGACGACCAAGCAGCACTCGACAAGGTTGCAGCACTCGTCGAAGCAGACCTGGACGCCTAACCAGAGCGCATCGATCGCCGGACGGTGAATCCCACCGCTCCGGCGATCAGCACCACCCCGGCAGCGACGGCAGCTCGGAATTCCCATTCCGAGTCCGTCGCTGTCGTCGTCTGTGCGGGTGCCGCAGGAGCAGCAGGATCGAGGGTCGGCGACGCCGGCGCAACCGCGGCGGACGATGGTGTCGACAGCTCCACCGACGTCATGTTCGGGATCTTCAGAATGGGCGGCAGCGTTCCGTCGGTCGGTCCGAACCCGGCTTCCGACGCGAGCAGAAGGGAACCGTCGTCCAGGAACGTCGCCGCCTCGCCCTGCGGCTGAGCCGGTAGCGCGACGACGGCTCGGGGTGAGGTGGGGTCGACCAGCGCCGACGCGACGTCCCCGTCGGGCGGACGGAACACATACGCATCGGTGTACGTGCGCACCACGGCGGTCGATCCGTCTGCACTCACCGCTCCCCCGGTCGCCAGGATCGAGCCGACCACGAACGGCGGCCCACCGGCCGTCTCGGTGGCCGTGAAAGCCAGCTCGCCGACCTTGCGTAGCGGCGTCGGGCCCGGACTGCTCAGATCGGTGACGGATTCGTCTCCGGTCGGTACGTACACCCCGCTGACACCCGAGAGTTCCTTGGTGACGATCACCGGCCGACCGCCGGGTTCGATGAGCAGTGTCTCGGCGTCGTGTGCGCCGTCCGGGTAGGTCAGTCGATACAGCTCCCCCGCGCCTGTTTCAGGGTCCATTCGCGTCAGTGCCACAGTGTCGCGGCGCAACTGATTGTCGCCGATGTCGGCCAACCACAGTGAGCCGTCGTACGACGCCATGTCCTCCACGTCGTACGGGTCGACGGGAACGTCGATCCAACGCTGCACCGCACAGTTCGCGTCGAGCACCGCGACCCGATCGTCGGCACCGCTGTCGCCGATCCCGTACACGGTGCCGTCGAGCACCGTCGCACCGGACAGCTCTTCGAGTCCGGGATCGGTTGGTAGACAGTAGGTTACAACGTCGACCGGCGCGGCCAGGGCGGTCGAAGCACAAGTCAGCACGATCGCCGTGCCGACCACGGCCGCGGCGCCACCACGCACCACTGCGCGCGGATTCACCGAACTCAGGCGCTGGGTACGGTCGCGGTGAACTCGACGAGGGCGGCCGCAAGTGATTGCGGCACACGAGCTTCGACGCGCGTGCCGTCCGCCTCGTGCGTCGACGACACTATTCGGCCATCGGTGTGGATCCTGGCGACCAGGTCGCCGCGGGTGTACGGGACGAGAACGTCGACCAACACATCGGGCTCGGACAGTATGTCGCCGAGGTGATCCCGCAGCGCATCGATGCCTTCACCGGTCTTGGCCGAGACGAATCGTGCGCCGTCGAGCAGGCCACGCAACTGCGTCAGCTGGACCGGATCTGCGGCGTCGATCTTGTTGACCACCAACAACTCCGGTGGCATCTTCGCGTCCTGCTCGCGGACCACCTCGGTGATCACTTCGCGTACTGCTTTGATTTGATCGATCGGTAGCGGATCGGAACCGTCGACCACGTGCAGCAACAGGTCGGCGTCGGTCACTTCCTCCAGCGTGGAGCGGAAGGCCTCGACCAGCTGGGTCGGCAAATGCCGGACGAATCCGACGGTATCGGTCAGCACGATCGCGCGGCCGTCTTCGAGCGTCGACTTCCGCGTCGTCGGATCGAGGGTTGCAAACAGCGCATTCTGAACCAGCACACCGGAACCGGTCAGCGCGTTCAACAGACTCGACTTGCCCGCATTGGTGTATCCGACGATCGCGATCGACGGCACCGTGCCACTGAGCCGCTGCTCGCGTTTGGTGTCGCGAGCCTGCTTCATGCCTTTGATCTCACGGCGGAGCTTGGCCATGCGCTCACGGATGCGTCGGCGATCGGTCTCGATCTTCGTCTCACCCGGTCCACGAAGACCCACGCCGCCGTTGCTACCGGCGCGTCCGCCGGCCTGACGCGACATGGATTCACCCCAGCCGCGGAGCCTGGGCAACATGTATTCCATCTGGGCGAAGGCGACCTGTGCCTTGCCTTCTCGTGACGTCGCGTGCTGCGCGAAGATGTCGAGGATCAGTGCGGTTCGATCGATAACCTTGACCTTGACGACCTTTTCCAGCGCATTGAGCTGGGCGGGCGTCAGTTCGCCGTCGCAGATCACGGTATCGGCCCCGGTCGCAAGCACGATGTCGCGCAGTTCCTTGGCTTTGCCCGAGCCGATGTAGGTTGCCGCGTCGGGTTTGTCCCGACGCTGCATCAGCGCCTCGAGTACTTCGGAGCCTGCAGTCTCGGCGAGCGCGGCCAGTTCGGTCATGCTGGATTCGGCCTGTGCCGCAGTACCGGTGGTCCATACTCCGACCAGTACGACGCGTTCGAGGCGCAACTGCCGGTACTCGACCTCGGTGACGTCGGCGAGCTCGGTCGACAGTCCGGCGACTCGTCGCAGCGCAGTCCGCTCCTCGAGTTGCATATCGCCCGAGGACGGGGAGTCGTCGTCGAGGGGTGAGCGCGCCATCCGCCTCGACCATGCGTCGGACTCCTCGCGGGTCCATGCAGATGCGGTATCGGGTGAACCGTCGGCATCATGGTCGACCGGTTCGCCCGCAGGTGATGTTTCATGTGAGTTCGTCATACAACTCCCATGATCCACGAAAAGCCCAGCGTGTGCACGCGGGTTTCGCTCGAAGCCGGTGCGACGGTCAGGACTGACCGGCGAACCAATGGTCGTCGACCTCTCCCCGGGCGAGCAGTACCGACGGTCCGCGCAGGGTTGCACCGACGTGGTCGATGGCCACTCGGACCCGACCGCCGAGCACACCGACACTCACGTCTCCGGTCTCGAGCCCCTCGTAACTGAGCGCGGCAGCGGCGGCAGCGACGGTTCCGGTGCCACACGAGCGTGTCTCTCCGACGCCGCGTTCGAAGACGCGCATCTCGACTGCACCGTCGTCGAGCCGGGTCAGAATCTCGACGTTCGCACCGTGGGGAAAGAACTCGGAATCGAGAGTCGGCGGAGCGGTGAAGTCCAGCGCCCGCAACGCGGTGCGGTTCATTGTGGGATCGACGCAGGCCAGATGCGGGTTCCCGACATCGACACCGATCCCCTCGTACGCTGCACCGGCCAGGGTCGTCGCGCTCGAACCCAGCAGGGTGACGTCGCCCATGGCCACGGTCACGTCGGCATCGGTCTCGTCGTACGAGTGCACCGTCACCGCACGTGCGCCTGCGCGAGAGCCGACCACGAACTGATCGCGCTGCTCGAGATCGTGGACTCGCAGGTAGTGCGCGAAGACTCGGACCCCGTTTCCGCACATCTCGGCGATGGTGCCGTCACCGTTGCGGTAGTCCATGAACCAGTCGTCGGCCTCGACACCGGCCGGGATTCGATCGAGTACACCCGCGTCCCGCAGCACCCCAGCGCGCGCGACACGCAGTACCCCGTCGGCGCCGATCCCCTGCCGTCGATCACACAGCACCGTGACCGCCGACCTGGTGAGTTGTAGCTCGGCACCGGGATCCGGCAGCACGACGAAATCGTTCTGCGTTCCGTGGCCCTTGGCGAATTCCATGTCGGCGAGTCTACGGGGACCGACCTAGCCGAGTTCGATCGCGGACAGCGCATCCGACCGCAGGGTGGGCGATGCGCCGTCGAGCCACCGCACTCGTTCGTCGCGGCGGAACCACGACCGCTGGCGGCGCACATAGCGCCTGGTGCCGATGAACGTCCGCTCACGTGCATGGTCGACGTCGTACTCCCCGGCCAGCACATCGAGCGCCTGGGCGTATCCGATCGCCCGTGACGCCGTCACTCCGTCGCGCAGGCCGAGATCCAGCAACGCTTCGACCTCGTCGAGCAACCCGGAATCGAACATGCGCCGAGTACGCAGATCGATCCGCTCGTCCAACTCTGCGGTCTCACGGTCGACGCCGAGCACCACCGTGCCCCAGCGCGGTTCACCGATGACGGGGGCCGAGGCCGCGAAAGGCCGACCGGTCAATTCGACCACTTCCAAGGCCCGCACCATTCGCCGTCCGTCCGTGGGCAGGATCGACGCGGCAGCGTCCGGATCGACCTCCGTCAGAGCGCGGTGGATCGCGTCGACTCCGTCGCGTTCGAGCACCGCCTCCCACTTGGCCCGGACGACCGGGTCCGTGGCAGGAAAGGCCCATTCGTCGAGCAGTGATTGGACGTACATCATCGAGCCGCCCACGATGATCGGCCGACGGCCACGGGATCGAATGTTCTCGACGTCGGCGACGGCAGCCGATTGGTAACGCGCCACCGTCGCGATATCGGTGACCTCGAGCACATCGAGCTGATGGTGCACGATGCCGCGGCGCTCCGGCACGGTCACTTTCGCGGTACCGATGTCCATCCCCCGGTATTGCTGCATCGCGTCGATGTTGACGATCTCCCCGCCCAGCTCCTCGGCCAGGTCCAGCGCCAGGTCCGATTTGCCCGCAGCGGTCGGTCCGATCACCGCCACCGGTGTCGTGGCCGAATCCTCGGCGGTCGCCCCGGTTTCGTCAGCCACGGGACCAGACTCCGACGAAGTATCCGACACCGAACGGTGCGCCCCGATACAGCTCGGTCGTCGAGACGGCGTCGGTTCCCACGAGTGCGGCGAGCATCTGCACGGCCGGTCGGCCCCGCACGCCGATCGCTGCGCAGAGGCCCTCGTCGAGCTCCGCGAGGGCGTCGACGTCGGCGGTGGCAAGAGCATCGTCGATGCGACGCTGCACGTCCGCGGCGCGCGAATCGAACGACCCCGGTGCCTTCGGGGTGAGGGTGTTCGCGCCGTCTGCCAGCACCAACACTCCCCACCTGTCGTCGGACGCGTCGAGTTCGCGGCGCAGTTCCATCCCGGTGTGCGAGCACCACCGTGCGCTCGCGTCCGCGGGTACCGTGCGGACCTCGATTGCCCTGTCGGCCGCCGCCGCACCGCGCAGCCAGCCGGCGAGGAGAACCGCCAGCGGCAACTCGGGGTCCGGCCCGGACCGTGCCGGCGAACCGGACAGCCGCACCTCCACATCGACGCCGTACCCACGCAGGGTGCCGACCGTCGTCTCGTCGTACCGCCCCTCGCCGTCGTCGACGCCGACCGCGAGCCACCGGTCGGCCACCGCGGACAGCTGCTCGACAGCAGACACAGCAGCGGCCCGAAGCTCGGTTGCCTCGGCTGCTGCCCGGCCCATCAGTTCGGGGACCAGTAACGGCGGAGAGGGCACCAGGGCCGCGGCACAGAACACACGTATCACGCTAGTCGGTGACGCGACTTGGCCGGACGAGTCCACCTCGAACCGTCTGAGCTGTTTCAATGGTCCGATCGGTCGTCACCGAGTTCAATGGTGTCCAGATCGCGATCGTAGGCAGCCGTGACGCGCGGCAGAGATGAGGAACCCCCCGACGCCCCGTCGTCGGTTGCACCCGCCGATCATTCCGGTGGTGACGCGACCATTACACCTTCGACCGGAGGACCCAAGCCAGGTGGCGGCCCCAAGCCCGGCGGCGGACCGAAGCCCGGCGGACCGAGTTCTGCTTCTCCTCGTCCCGGCGCACCCCGCCCCGGTGGCTCCTCGGCAGCCAAGCCACACCCGACGGCCGCGCATGTGCCCACCGTGGTCGCGCCGGCGAGCGATCCGAGCAAGTACGGCCGGGTCGACGACGACGGCACCGCGTGGGTGAGCACCTCGGACGGCGAGCGTCAGGTCGGCTCCTGGCAAGCGGGCGACGCAGCGGAAGGCCTCGCGCATTTCGGGCGGCGCTACGACGATCTGGCCACCGAGGTCGGACTGCTCGAAGCCCGACTGACGTCGGGTACCGGTGATGCCAAGAAAACCAAGGCTGCGGCCTCGGCGCTGCTGGAGAGCCTTCCGACGGCTGCGGTGATCGGCGACCTCGATCTGCTGGCTCGCCGACTCCACGCCGTCGTCGAGCACTCCGACGCAGCAGCGGCGGTCGCCAAGCAGGAGAAAGAGCTCGAACGCGCCGAGCACACTGCCCGCAAGGAAGCCCTCGCCGCCGAAGCCGAGCAGATCGGCAGTGAATCGACGCAGTGGAAGCATGCCGGGGATCGGCTGCGCGAAATTCTGGACGAATGGAAGACGATCCGCGGGGTGGATCGAAAGATCGACGATGCGCTGTGGAAGCGGTACTCGAAGGCCAGGGAGAACTTCAACCGGCGTCGTGGTGCGCATTTCGCCGATCTCGATCGGGAGCGAGGAGCAGCCAAGACCCGCAAGGAAGAGCTGGTCGAGCGCGCAAAAGCGTTGTCCTCGTCCACCGATTGGGGTCCCACTGCAGCCGCATTCCGAGACCTGTTGGTGGAGTGGAAAGCGTCGGGCCGAGCTCCGCGGGACGCCGACGACGCATTGTGGAAGAACTTCAAGGCCGCCCAGGACGTGTTCTTCGCGGCACGCAACGCCGCGGCGTCGGAGCGCGACGCGGAATTCGAGGCCAACGCCGAGGCCAAGGAAGCGTTGTTGGCGAAGACACATATCGATCCGAGCAAGGACCTCGACGCTGCTCGTGCGGCGCTGCGCGATCTGCAGGACAAGTGGGACGCCATCGGCAAGGTTCCGCGCGAGAAGATGCAGGAACTCGAAGGCAAGCTCCGCGCGATCGAGAAGTCCGTCCACGACGCCGTGGAGTCTCAGTGGCGTCGGTCCGACCCCGAGGCGGTTGCCCGCGCGGCTCAGTTCCGTGAGCGAGTGGCCCAGTTCGAGGATCAAGCGGCCAAGGCGACGGCGGCAGGCAAGACCAAGGACGCCGAGCGGGCGCGTGCGCAGGCCCAGCAGTGGCGTGAATGGGCCGATGCCGCGGAAAGTGCCGTCGACGAGTTGTGACCTGCGGTGCGGGCGGCCACACGAACTCAGGGGTTCGAGTGGCCGTCCCACAGGCGTAGCTTCTGCTCGCCCGACGCCGCCGCGATACGGCGCTGTTCCTGAGCGGCGAGCTGAGAGTTGGTCTTGTTCCATACGGCTTTGAGCCAATGGAACGTCAGCACCATCACCGCGATCCACGCAATGACGAGACCGATGCCCGGTCCGCCGCCCTGCAGGTTGTCCGGCACGGTCTGCCGCGTCCAGATCGAAAGCATCCCGTACACCGACGACACCGCACACCCGGCGAGGGCGGCCCAGGCCAGCGCCCAGACGCGGGTGACCAGCGCGAGCACCGACATCACCACACCGAACGTCAGCACCAGCACGACGAAAACGCGCGACGGCAGGGCAATCGATTCCGCGACCGCTGCGTCGCTGCCCGTCAGCACGTCGAATCCGGTGGCCGATCCGGTGTGCGGCAACGCGAACGTGACCAACAGGACCAGCACAAGACCGGCCACCACCATGGCTCGCGCTCCCGGATCCAGCTCGGTCATCACCGCCCGCTCGGTTCGTCCGAGTTCCTCGGCGGTTCGCGAGGGTACGACGCGATCGGGTCCATCTGTGTCTGTCATACGGTGCATCCTGTCTGAACCGGAAGCGGTGCCGGGGCACCGATCGAGGGAAGTCCGAGACCGACCCCGATCGGGGCCGTCTTCGGCATGATGCCGCGTTCGTGGGCGTCGCCTGCCGCGGTCCGTCGGTGCGTCAGCACTCCGGCGTCGGCGATCAGGTGGTACGGGGCCGCGGCGGTCAGGGTCGTCGTGACGACGTCGCCCGGGCGAATGTCGCCCGCCCGCTCGGCGTCGACGGCGAAGTGCACCAGTCGGCCGTCCCTGGCGCGTCCGCTCATCCGATGAGTTGCGTTGTTCTTGCGCCCCTCACCGGTGGCGACGAGCAATTCGACCTCGGTGCCGATCAGGGCCTGATTCGCGGCCAGGACGATCTCCTCCTGCAACGCGATCAACCGCAGATACCGTTCCTGTACAACCTCTTTCGGTACCTGATCGGGCATGTCGGCCGCCGGGGTGCCCGGCCGCTTGGAGTACTGGAAGGTGTACGCGTTGGCGAACTTCGCACGCCGCACCACCTCGAGCGTCTGCTCGAAATCTTCTTCGGTCTCGCCGGGGAAACCGACGATGATGTCGGTGGTGATGGCCGCGTGCGGCATGGCCGCGCGAACCTTGTCGATGATGCCCATGAACTTCGTCTGTCGATAGGACCTGCGCATCGCCTTGAGGATTCGGTCCGAGCCGGACTGCAGCGGCATATGCAGAGTGGGACAGATGTTCGGGGTCGATGCCATCGCCTCGATGACGTCGTCGGTGAACTCGGCCGGATGCGGAGACGTGAACCGCACTCGCTCGAGTCCTTCGATGGATCCGCACGCGGTCAGCAGCGCGGCGAACGCCCCGCGGTCGCGAGGCAGATCGGGGTCGGCGAACGAGGCACCGTAGGCGTTGACGTTCTGCCCCAGCAGCGTCACCTCGAGCACGCCCTGGTCCACCAAAGCCTGTACCTCGGCGAGGATGTCGCCCGGCCTACGGTCGATCTCCTTGCCGCGCAGCGCCGGAACGATGCAGAACGTGCAGGTGTTGTTGCAGCCCACCGAAATCGATACCCAGCCGGCGTACGCGGACTCCCGCTTGGCCGGCAGGGTGGACGGGAAGGCGTCGAGAGACTCTAGTATCTCGACCTGAGCCTGCTCGTTGTGCCGGGCGCGCTCGAGCAGTACCGGCAGCGACCCGATGTTGTGCGTACCGAAGACCACGTCCACCCACGGAGCCCTGTCCACGACGGTGTTGCGGTCCTTCTGTGCCAGGCAACCGCCGACGGCAATCTGCATGTTGGGGTTCCGCGTCTTCGCGGGCCGGAGCATGCCGAGGTTTCCGTACAGCTTGTTGTCCGCGTTCTCGCGTACAGCGCACGTGTTGAACACGACGAGATCTGCGTCGGTACCGGCGTCGGCGGGCACGTAACCGGCCTCTTCGAGCAGCCCGGACAGGCGTTCGGAATCATGAACGTTCATCTGGCAGCCGTGTGTGCGCACCTCGTAGCTGCGGGCACCTGCCGCCGATGGGGCACTGGCCGTCTCGGGGTCGACGCTCCCGCGATCGGTCACGTCCACGGTCGAAAAAACACTCGTTTGCACCTCTTCAGGGTACGTCCATCGCACGGGCGGACACGCCGGGGTCACGGGGCCCTCCGCGGACTGTGCAGGCGCTATGCGTGCCGACAGTAAAGTTTCCATTACATAATCGAAGACTGCGGGCGAAAACGCCGGTCGGCGAGGAAACTACGCATAGGGTTTCCACCTATGACGCACGCCACCGACGCCCCGGCAGCGACACCACCGCCGGGCGCCCCTTCGATGATCTCGCTCAAATCCGTCGACAAGCACTTCGGTGATCTGCACGTACTCAAGGACATCAATCTCGAAGTGCCGGCCGGCCAGGTCGTCATCGTCGTGGGTCCGTCCGGATCCGGCAAGTCGACGCTGTGCCGGACGATCAACCGGTTGGAGCCGATCGATTCCGGTGCCATCGAGGTCGACGGGGATCTACTCCCCGCCGAGGGCAAGGCCCTCGCTGCACTGCGTGCGGATGTCGGCATGGTGTTCCAGTCGTTCAACCTCTTCGCACACAAGACCATTCTGCAGAACGTCATGCTGGCACCGATGAAGGTGAGAAAGCTCAAGAAGGACGAGGCCGAGAAGAGCGCACTGGCTCTGCTCGAACGCGTCGGCATCGCCAACCAGGCTGACAAGTACCCAGCTCAGCTGTCGGGTGGTCAGCAACAGCGCGTGGCCATCGCCCGCTCGCTCGCCATGAACCCCAAAGTGATGCTCTTCGACGAGCCCACCTCGGCCCTGGATCCGGAGATGGTCAACGAGGTACTCGACGTCATGACCTCGCTGGCCAAAGAAGGCATGACAATGCTCGTCGTCACCCACGAGATGGGCTTCGCGCGCAAGGCAGGCGACCGAGTCATCTTCATGGCCGACGGTGCCGTCGTCGAGGACACCGATCCCGAAACCTTCTTCAAGTCCCCGAAGTCCGAACGCGCCAAGGACTTCCTCGGCAAGATCCTCGGTCACTGATCAGATTCACCGCTCGTCCCATTACGTACGACCTATCCGAAGGACATTCACTGTGAGAATCACCCGACCGCTTCGCCTCGGTGTCGCCATCGCCGCTCTGTCCATCGTCGCCACCGCCTGTGGCGGCGGAGAAGAAGCGCGCACCATCTCGAGCAGCGCCGAGAACGGCAGCCTCATCGTCGGCATCAAGTTCGATCAGCCGGGCCTCGGCCTCCGCAATCCGGACGGCTCGTTCAGCGGCTTCGACGTCGAGGTGGCCAAGTACGTCGCAGGCAAGCTCGGTGTCGACGAGGCGAACATCGAATTCAAGGAATCCCCGTCCGCGCAGCGCGAGACGCTGATCCAGAACGGTGAGGTCGACTACATCGTCGCCACTTACTCCATCACCGACACCCGCAAGGAGAAGGTCGGCTTCGCCGGACCGTACTTCGTGGCAGGTCAGTCGCTCCTGGTGAAGCAGGACAACACCGACATCACCGGTGCCGATTCACTCGAGGGCAAGAAGCTGTGCTCGGTCACCGGTTCCACCCCGGCACAGAACATCGCCGACGAGTACCCGGGAGTCCAGCTTCAGCCGTACGACACCTACTCCGCCTGCGTCGAAGCACTGCGCAACGGCACCGTGGACGCCGTCACCACCGACGACATCATCCTTGCCGGTTACGCCGCTCAGTCCCCCGGTCAGTTCAAGGTGGTCGGTGAGCCCTTCACCACCGAGAACTACGGCATCGGCCTGAACAAGGACGACACCGACGGACGCAACAAGATCAACGACGCCATCGAAGAGATGGTGACCAGCGGTGCCTGGGAGCAGGCGTTCAACGACACCGTCGGCGCGTCGGGCTACCCGCTGCCGAGCCCGCCCACCGTCGACCGCTACTGATCGACTGCTACTGATCGACCACGCCGTCGTGTCCCGCTCGTCGCGGGCAGGACACGACGGCTCGATCTCGCCGAGCCGTGAGGATCAACAAGCACCGTGAACCTATTGAGCAAGTACGGCGATCAACTGATCGACGCGTTCCTCTCGACCATCTACCTGACGTTGGCATCCCTCGTCGGTGCGTTGGTCATCGGAACGATCATCGCCGCGATGCGCGTATCACCCATTCCGATTGCGCGCGGAATTGCGGCGACGTACGTCACCATCTTTCGTAACACCCCCTTGACCCTGATCATTCTGTTCACCTCGTTCGGGCTGTATCAGACAATGGGCGTTTCTCTGGCGTCGGAGTCCTCACCGACGTCACTCGACGACAACAACTTTCGATTGGCAATCCTCGGGCTGAGCATCTACACCGCGTCGTTCGTGGCCGAGTCACTGCGATCGGGCATCAACACCGTCCCGGTGGGGCAGGCCGAAGCGGGCCGCTCGCTGGGAATGACGTTCACCCAGAACATCTCGATCGTCGTTCTTCCTCAGGCGTTCCGCGCGGTGGTCGGCCCGCTGGGAAGCGTCGTGATCGCGTTGACGAAGAACACGACCATCGCATCGGTCATCGGCGTCGCCGAGGCGTCGTTCCTGATGAAGAACATGATCGAGAACGAGGCCGCGATCTTCGTCGTCGGCGGAATCTTCGCGCTCGGCTTCATGATCTTGACGCTCCCGACCGGGTTGCTGTTCGGCTACATCAGCAAGCGATTGGCGGTGTCATGATGAGTGATGCAGTAGCAGTTCTGTACGACGTTCCCGGACCCAAAGCGGTACTGCGATACCGCATTCTGACTGTCGTCGTCGCGGTGATCTCGCTCGGAATCGCATTTCTGATCTACCGCGCCCTCGACTCGAAGGGGCAGCTCACTGCCGAGAAGTGGGACCCGTTCCTCGAATCGACAACGTGGACCACGTATCTGTTGCCCGGTATTCAGGGAACTCTGGTCGCAGCGGCATTGTCGATCGTGTTCGCCCTGATTCTCGGTGCCGTCCTCGGCATCGGCCGCCTCTCGGATCACCGCGCTGTACGGATCGTCAGCGGTGCGATCGTCGAATTGTTCCGTGCAGTTCCCGTGCTGATCCTGATGATCTTCCTGTACGCGGTGTACGCCGATTACGAGGTCTTCAAGGTCAAGTACCTGGCGTTGGCCGCGGTGGTCACCGGCCTCACTCTGTACAACGGATCGGTGATCGCCGAGATCGTACGTGCCGGAGTCAATTCACTGCCGAAGGGTCAGCGCGAAGCCGCCTCGGCGCTGGGCATGCGCAAGAGCCAGGTCATGACCCTGGTACTGCTCCCCCAGGCCGTGACCGCGATGCTGCCCGCCATCATCTCGCAGATGGTGGTGGCACTGAAGGACTCGGCGCTGGGATACATCATCGGGTACGTCGAAGTAGTCCGTTCCGGTCAGCAGGTCGGCGCGTTCTACAGCAACTACCTCCCGTCGCTGATCATCGTCGCCGTCATCATGATCATCATCAACTCGGCGTTGACGAAACTGGCGACCGTGGTCGAGCGGCGTCTGCGATCGCGAAAGCGTAAGGGCGGCACCGCCGCTGTCGTGCCTGCACTCGACGGCGGTCAAGCGGCCTGAGCTCCGCACCGTTCGGCTGCACAGCAGTATGGCCCGCAACACCGATGGTGTTGCGGGCCATACTGTTTCTCGACTACCTGGACTCGATGTGGACGATCACATCGAATCTGGGCCGTCGAAGTCTTCGGTGTCGGCTCCCACGCGATCGAGTTGTTCCTTGACCACGGCGAATGCCATTCCCTGCGAGTAGCCGCGGCGGGCCAGCATCCCGACCAACTTGCGCACCACTTTGTCGCGTTCGACTCGTGCGTCGGGCCCGTTCGGATCCGGCAGATGCAGCGTTCGGAATCGTTTGCGCACCAACTCCGCAGCACGCTGACGCTCGTCTTCGGCATCGATCAGATCCAGGGCGTTCACGGCCAACTCGTTGCTGACGCCTTTGTTCCGCAGCTCCATGCTCAGAGCGCGTTTGCCCTTGCCGGAGTACTTGTGCCGAGATTGAACCCACTGCTCCGCAAACGACTCGTCGTCGACGAGTTTCGCCTTCTCGAGTCGGTCGAGCACTGCGGTGGAGACCTCGTCGGTGAAACCCTTCTTGGCCAAGCTGGCTTCGAGTTCGTGTCTGCTGCGGGCCCGGTCGGTCAGCAGCCGAAGGCAGACGTCTTTCGCCTGCGCTTCGGTGCCGCCGCCGTTGTCTCGCTGCTGCACAGCGAACCCAGGTTAGAAGTCGACCGGAGCAGCTGCGGGCTCCTCTGCGGTGACGTCCGCACCGATCTGCAGCTTCTCCATAATCTTCTTCTCGATTTCGTCACGCACATCGGGATTCTCGAGCATGAACTTACGGGCGTTCTCCTTGCCCTGTCCGAGCTGATCGCCTTCGTAGGTGAACCACGAGCCCGACTTGCGGATGAACCCGTGCTCGACACCCATGTCGATCAACGAGCCTTCACGGCTGATGCCCTTGCCGTAGATGATGTCGAATTCGGCCTGCTTGAAAGGCGGCGCGACCTTGTTCTTGACGACCTTGACACGGGTGCGGTTACCGATGGCCTCGGTTCCGTCCTTCAGCGTCTCGATCCGACGGATGTCCAGACGTACCGAGGCATAGAACTTCAATGCCTTACCACCGGTGGTGGTTTCGGGGGAACCGAACATGACGCCGATCTTTTCGCGCAACTGGTTGATGAAGATCACGGTGGTACCGGAGTTGCTCATGGCACCGGTGATCTTGCGCAGCGCCTGGCTCATCAGACGGGCCTGCAGACCCACGTGACTGTCACCCATCTCGCCTTCGATCTCGGCGCGCGGTACCAGTGCGGCCACCGAGTCGACGACGAGGATGTCGAGGGCACCGGAGCGAATCAACATGTCGGCGATTTCCAGGGCCTGCTCACCGGTGTCGGGCTGCGAGACCAACAGTGCGTCGGTGTCGACACCGAGCTTCTTCGCGTAGTCGGGATCGAGCGCGTGCTCGGCATCGATGAACGCGGCGATTCCGCCGGCACGCTGAGCGCTGGCCACCGCGTGCAATGCGACGGTGGTCTTACCCGAGGACTCAGGACCGTAGACCTCGATGACTCGGCCGCGGGGCAGACCTCCGATGCCGAGTGCCACGTCGAGCGCGATCGATCCCGTGGGGATGACGGCGATGGGCTGACGGACCTCGTCGCCGAGGCGCATCACCGAGCCCTTACCGAAATTCTTGTCGATCTGCGCGAGTGCGAGATCGAGCGCTTTGTCGCGGTCGTATGCAGCCATCGTGAGCTCCCTGTGTCGTTTCGTTCAGCTGTGTCTGTCGATCAGCTTGTTGGCGGTAACGCTAGAACGGGGTACCGACAAGAAGTTCTTCGAGACCGGCCAGCAACCGTTGACATCAGCATAGGCGAACACGTGTTCGAGTCAACTACCACAGCTTTCGACACGCCGAGCGACTCGCGCCGATGCGGTGGAGCTACCAACGTTCCTTGGGCACATCGAACTCGTAACAGATCGACCGCCATACTTCCCGCGGGTCGACACCGTCTTCGATGGCCTGCGCGCCCGTCCGTCCGAAACCGGACAGCACATGATCGGCGAGCAGGGAATTGCCTCGAACGGAGCCGAACTCCTCGGTGAGCAGTTCACGAAATTCGGTCAGACGCACATCGATCAGCCTAACGCCCGCCCTCGGCGTCGCTACCGGCGAGCACCTCGCGGCAGACCGAGACAGGATCCTCGACGTGATGCGCGCCTGCAGCCGCCGAGGTCGCTGCCGCCGCATGACGAGGGTCGGACAGCACGGCGGACACGGCGTCGGCAATTGCACCCGCGGTGGCGGGACGCACCAGTACGGCACTCCCCTGCCGAGCGGCCCGGTTCGCCAGCTCCCACTGATCGCCGCCGCCCGGCACGGTGACCACTGGAACTCCGTGGATGAGCGCCTTGGCCAACATGCCGTGACCACCTCCGCACACCACGACATCGGCGCGGCGAAGCAATTCGTCCTGGCGACCGAGTCCGGCATTCGCCCATTCCGGCACGTCGTCGGGCCCCCCGTCGAGCACCGAGGCCACTACCCGGACGCCTGTGCCGTCCAATCCCTTCAGAGCCATCTCCAACATTCCCTCGGCCCCGGTGAACGCCGTCGACGGGGCCACCATCACCAGCGGCGTATCGCCGGCGGGGACGTCGAGCAATTCGTCGGTGGGCTCCCACAGCAGTGGGCCCACCACATGGGCATCCCTCGGCCAGTCGGGCCGCGGCACTTCGAGTGCGGGAATGGTGGCGATGAGCCGAGCAGCCGGCCCGGGATCGCGTGCGGCTAGTCCGATGCTCACTCGGGCGTCGGCGCGCTGTTGCTGCCCGCGGGCGATAGAGCGCGCCGTCAACGCGCGCATCACCGTATCGCGAAGACGACCCCGAACACCGCGTCCGGGCGCGAGCCCACTTCCGATGGGCGGCAACCCCTTCGATGGCGAATAGAGCGGGTGGGGCGAGAGCTCGACCCAGGGAATTCCCAATCGCTCGGCAGCCATTCCGCCTCCGGCGGTGAGAATATCGGAGACCACCAGATCGACGTTCTCGCGCTCGAGGTCCGGCAACAGTTCTGTCGCGACAAAGGCTGCGCGCGAATGAATGCGCTGCCCGGCATCGAGATCGTCGTCCTCCGGTCGCGGCAGCAGGCCACCCAGTGGGAGCGTGCGAATACCGGCCGCTCTGGCGTCGCCGACCCACCGGCTTCCGGTGAACAGGACCGGATCGTCACCCGCCCGCTCGAACAACAGCGACAAGGCGATAGCGGGAAACGCATGTCCTGGGTCCGGGCCGGCCACCACTGCTACTCGCACGCGCTCAGCGTGCCACATCGCCGCGCTGGACGATCACCGATCGTGCCGGGCCGCGGTGCCGACGGTCAGGCTTTGTCGGGACGAAGGTAGGCGTCGACGGCGTCCGCCATCTGGCGTACCACCTCGCCACCCGGAACCCGTTCGGACACCATCTCGGCGGACTGGACGGCGGACTGGACCATGAGCAGGACGAGCGTCGCCAGGGTATTCGGATCCCCGTCGCGGATCGACGAATCACGTTGTCCCGCTTCGACAAGACGCGCCACCGCATCGATGATCAACGATTGGCTGGTACCGAGGCGGTGCAGAATGTAGGTCGCGAGCACGTCCGAGTCCGACCGCAGAATCTTGACGAACAGCGGATGCTGCCTTATTCGATCTCCCGCCTGAACCACAGCAACGACGATCTGCTCGCGTCCGGACGCGGTGGCGTCGAAGTCGGGAATCAGGGCAGCGATCTCACGGGTGAGCAGGCTCGACACCACTGCTCGGGTATCGGCCCACCGCCGATACACCGTGGGCCTGCTGACTTTGGCGCGTCGTGCGATCTCGGCGAGGGTCGTGCGCTTGACTCCTCGTTCGAGGATGCACGAGCGTGCGGCGTCGAGAACGGTGTCCTCCACCGACTTCTCGGGTGCTGCCTCCAGGGAGGACTCGACCGAGGCGGGAGTCGACACCTGCTGCTCGATCACAGATCACCCTTCGCACAACGGTCGGAAGTAAAGTACTTCACTCGGAAACATTTCGTGTCGTTACTATACCTCACAGTAACAGCGACACCATGTTGCACAGTGACCGTCGGCCCGTCCGTCCGTATTCTTCGGTGCCATTGTCGGGTGCCGATCACGCCGCCGACCTGCGCAGGAAACCTCGACCCTGGCAAGCTGATCGAGTGACCGACGAATTCGAGCTTGCATGACGCGATCGGTGACCGTCCTGACCAATCCCACGGCCGGCGGTGGTCGAGCAGTCCACGCGTCACGGCGCGCCGTGACGCGTCTGCGCGAGCGCGAACTCGACGTCTCGACCGTCGAGGGCCGAACGGCGGGTGATGCGCTGGAGTTGTTGAAGCGAGCCGTCGGGTGCGGGACGGATGCCGTCGTTGCCGTGGGCGGCGACGGGGTCGTCAATCTCGCGTTACAGGTGATCGCGGGAACCGACACTCCGCTCGGACTGATTCCTGCGGGCACAGGCAACGATTTGGCCCGGACGCTCGGGGTCCCCCTCGACGATCCCACCCGCGCAGCGGATCTCGTGGTCGACGGAGTCGTGAGGTCGATAGATCTCGGTAGGGTCGGGACGCGCTGGTTCGGTACGGTCCTGTCGAGCGGCTTCGATTCACTGGTCACCGAGCGCGCCGGCCGCCTGCAGTGGCTTGCCGGCCCGGTGCGGTACAACGCGGCCATGATATTGCAGTTGGCTGCTCTCCGAGCACTTTCTTACACAATAGAATTGGATGACGCCGAGCTGCACCTGGATGCCGTTCTCGTCGCCGTCGGAAATGGCAGCAGCTACGGCGGCGGCATGGCCATCTGCCCGACCGCACAAGTGGACGACGGGCTGTTCGCCATCACTGTCGTCCGGGATGTGAGTCGAACGCGACTGCTTGCGCTGTCGCCGACGTTGTATCGGGGTGCCCACGTCGACCTTCCGGAGGTCGAGGTCTACAGCGCCCGGAACGTGACCGTGCGCTGCGACGACATGGTGGCGTACGCAGACGGCGAACGCATCGCAGAATTACCCGTCACGATCGAATGCGTGCCGCGTGCGTTGCGAGTGTTCGTCGGAGCGGATTCCCCACTGCGCACGTAACGCGGTCGGCAGTCAGTATTTCAGCGACGAACGGTCGTGACCGGAGGAGATGGCCTTGTACAGCCACACCAGCCCGAAGACGATGGCCCCGGCCACGACCAACCAGAACAAGCCCTTGATGATGCTGCCCAGCAAGGCAAGTGCGATCCAGACGAGAACGATGAATCCGAGAATCTTCCAGAACATGAACGGCTCCTACCGTGTGACGCGCACCGGGTCGTATCGCGTTATGTCGATACTGGCAGCCGATCTCGGCGAACACATCGGGGTGAACCCTGATCTTCTCACCGGTGTCGTGACCGGATCTCGTCGAGTTCGGTGAGCGCGTCGGCCCACCCTTGCAGTCGATCGGTGGCAGACAACAATTCTCGGCGATGAGATTCCACCACGTTCTTCGACGTAGACCCGGCCGGTCCGGTCATCCGGGCTGCAGCGGCGACGAGATCCTCGTACTGATCCACTCCGGCAGCGAGATCACTTGCTGCAGCCTCGATTCCGGGCCGTAGATGCGTGCGTGTCGATGCGCTTGCCGCTCCCGCACGTTCGAGGGCCGCAATATAGACGGCAACACCTTCCAAGCCCCTCACCGCATCCGAGGCAACGCCGATCATCTCTTCGACGTCCTCGGCGGCGATGATGCCCGATCGCGCCAGAATTCCGAGCAGCTCGAACAGACTCTGCTCTGCGCCCGCCAATCGTGACATCGGCTCGAAGGCGGCAGATCCACGCTGCGGTAACGAACGCCTGCCGGGCAGTCCCACCGGAACCGGTTGACCTCGCAGTCGCCGCAAACGACCGAAGGCGTACACAGCAGGAACGGCCAAGAGCGCGGCAGAACCACCACCGACGAACAGAGTCCATTCCGGAGCCGACAAGGCTGCGATCCCCGCAGTACTCACCGCAGTGGTCGTCGACGCGGCCCCGAACCTGATACTTCGCCGGCGAGCCCGTCGAATCTTCTTCAGGTGCTTGGCACGTGGGTCCTTGCGACGGCCGGCGGCATCGAGCAGTGAGGTTCCTGCGGCCCGCGCTGTCTCGGCCAGAGACCGGACCACCGCTCCGGATTCGGCAACGGCGGCTGTCACCGTCTCCCTGTCCAGCGAAACGGCCGGCCGCTTACGCGACCGGCCGGGTTCGTGATTCTTGTTGCTCATGTGTCGGAACTACTGTCTACTCGAACGAACTTCGCGTTCGGTCGATCACGCCTGTGCCGGCGGCTCGGGCGTTGCGTCCGGGGCCTTGGCGATCGACGGCTTGGCGGCGGAATTACCCGTGGGCAGGGAGTCACCGGCCATGGAGGCACGGATCTGCTCGAGCCGACTGTGACCGGCCATCTGCACAGATGCCTGCTGAACCTCGAGCATGCGTCCGGACACGGAGTTCTGAGCGAGCTCGGCGGAACCGAGCGCGTCTGCGTAGCGACGCTCGATCTTGTCGCGCACCGCATCGAGACTCGGGGTGTTTCCCGGTGCCGACAACGTGCTGTCCATCGAGCGCAGCGATTCGCTGACCTTCTCCTGCATCTTCGCCTGCTCGAGCTGGCTGAGCAGTTTGGTGCGCTCGGCGACCTTCGATTGCAGGGCCATCGCGTTCTGCTCGACGGCTTTCTTGGCCTGTGTGGCAGCCTGCAGAGACTGGTCGTGCAGAACCTTGAGGTCCTCGACGCTCTGCTCGGCAGTCACGAGCTGAGCCGCGAACGCTTCGGCCGCGTTGGTGTACTGCGTGGCCTTCTCGACGTCACCTGCTGTGGCGGCCTGATCGGCCAGCGTCACGGCCTGACGAGCGTTGGCGTTGAGCTTCTCGACCTCGTCCAGCTGCCTGCTGAGCTTCATCTCGAGCTGACGCTGATTGCCGATGACGGACGCCGCCTGCTGCGACAGCGCCTGGTGCTGCCGCTGCGCGTCTTCGATCGCCTGCTGAATCTGAACCTTGGGGTCGGCCTTCTCGTCGATCTTGGAATTGAAGAGCGCCATCATGTATTTCCAGGCCTTGACGAAAGGATTAGCCATGGGGTGGTCCTGCCTCCATCTGTTGCGCCGCGGTGGCCGCGTACGGGTCGGCTGCTGTCGCAGTGACCGAAATGAACCTGTCAGTGCAGTGATGTTCGGGTGATTCGGTGGGGCCGGCAGCCGACTTCGGCTACTCCTTCGATCTTAGGCGGCGGCGAGAGCTCTGGCAGCAGGTGCCGGAATCACGACTCGTGTATCTCCGTCGATGCGGGTGGCCACAGCCGATTCCTCGGCACGGACAGCAGCGGTGGATGCATCCGACAGCGTGATACTCACGTCGCTCATCACGTCGGAGAGAGGAACGGCGAGAGCATCGCAGATCGCTGCGAGCAGTTCGCTCGACGCTTCCTTGCGACCACGCTCCACCTCGGAGAGGTAGCCGAGGCTCACGCGCGCGGTGTTCGAGACTTCACGCAGGGTGCGGCTCTGTGCGACGCGAGTACGCCGCAAACTGTCGCCGAGTGCTTCACGCAATAGCAGCGCCATCTCGCTCCTCCTCGTTGGTGCTGTTGCCGACGACTGTGCCGTCGAGACGACCACGTTCGTATCGTTCGTTCGGAGCCGTCGTAGGGTCAACGTCCCAGCCGGCCCGATTGGTTCCCGACCCTATATGCCCGTCGCCTCCGACACGCGCCGAAGGGGCTCCGACACGGCTGTCGGAACTGTAACTTCCCGCATCGCCTCGTGGACGCCCGTCGAATGCACTCACACCGAGGACACACCCCGGCGCAACCGAATCGCCTGAACGACGTAGTCCAGGCCGGTGTACACGGTCAGCAGAACCGCCAGAGCCATCAGCGCCACCGCCACTGGATCGACTGCGCTGGGCAGCGGACACAGATACACGCCGATCGCGAATGTCTGAACCAGTGTCTTGACCTTTCCGCCACGACCGGCCGGAATGACTCCGTGACGAATGACGGCGAAACGGACCGCGGTGATGCCTATTTCGCGTACCCCGATGATCGCCGTCACCCACCAGGACAGATCGCCCAACATCGACAGCCCGACGAGGGCAGCGCCGATCAGCGCCTTGTCGGCGATGGGGTCGGCCATCTTCCCGAAATCGGTGACGAGTCCATACTTGCGGGCGAGTTGGCCGTCGATCCGGTCGGTGATGGCCGCTGCGGCGAAGATCGCCGTCGCCGCCAACCGCCACGAGGTGTCGTGACCGTCTCCGACGAACAGTGCCGCAAGAAAGACCGGAACCAGAGCGATGCGCAGCACGGTCAACACATTGGCGATGTTGAGCAGCGGGACGGCGTCCGATCCGCCCGGAGCAGCGTTGCCGTGCGGCAGCCCCGCACTGCGCGAGGCACCGCCGGACGGAACACCGTGGCCAGGCACTGTCGGGCCGGTCACGAAGCCGCTTCTCGGCCGCGGACCGGGCATTCGTTGCTGTGTCGGCGTTCGGGCAGCACCGACCCGTCGAGACGGGGACACTGCTCGCTGAACGACACACGGAAAGTTTATCGGTTGCATCGGTGACTACTGTTCACCACATGACTTCTGGGCCGAATCGGGCGAGTCGCGACACTGCCGATCCCGAATCCGACGAGTATTCCGACACCGTGGACGGCACGTCCATCGGCGACGCCACCCTGGTCGTGCGTCGAGCCCGAACCTCCGACATTCCCGAGATCAAGCGGCTGATCGACATCTACGCGGGCCGAATCCTGCTCGAGAAGAACCTGGTGACGCTGTACGAGGCAGTGCAGGAGTTCTGGATTGCCGAGCGCGCAGGCGAAGTCATCGGATGCGGAGCTCTGCACGTGCTCTGGGCAGACCTGGGTGAGGTACGCACGGTGGCAGTCGACCCCGCAGCCAAGGGGCACGGAGCCGGCCACCTGATCGTCGCCAAACTCATCGAGGTGGCACGCGAGCTCGCGCTGCAGAAGGTGTTCGTGCTGACATTCGAAGTGGATTTCTTCGCCCGGCACGGCTTCTCCGAAATCGAGGGAACGCCCGTCACTGCCGAGGTGTACGCGGAGATGTGCCGGTCCTACGACACCGGCGTCGCAGAGTTCCTCGACTTGAGCTACGTCAAGCCGAACACATTGGGCAACACGCGCATGCTGCTTTCGCTCTGACAGAATTCTCCGGACACCCCTCGAATCCGGAAGTGAGCTCCATGCCCCTGATCGCCGTCACCTACACCTACTCCCCCACGACCACCGAGGGCCGCGACACCCATCGCGCCGCACACCGGGCGTGGCTGGCCGACTTGTTGGAGAAGAAGACGCTCGTCTCCAGTGGCCCGTTCGCCGACGACAGCGGCGCACTGCTGCTCGTGGATGGCACGGACGCCGCATCCGTGGAATCACTGTTCGCCCAGGATCCCTTCGCGGTCGAGAACCTCATCGAGTCGGCAGACTTCCACGAATGGACACCGGTGATGGGCGCGTTCACGGCCTGAGTCTGCTCGCCCACCCGTTCTGCGTGAATGGACCATTGCACCGCCCAGACGGCTGTGCAATGGTCCATTCACGCAGGTGTAGAGCCCGTCAGAACTCCTCGGACGCCGGCTGCTCGTCCGGGTCCCCGCCCTTGATCGACCACAGCAGTCCGTCGAGTTCGTCGGGCTTGACGAGAACTTCACGGGCTTTCGAGCCCTCGCTCGGACCCACGACGCCGCGGTTCTCCATGAGGTCCATCAGTCGTCCTGCCTTGGCGAATCCGACCCGTAGCTTGCGTTGCAGCATCGACGTGGAACCGAACTGGCTGGTGACGACGAGTTCGACGGCCTGGAGCAGCACGTCGAGGTCGTCACCGATGTCGGGGTCGACGTCCTTCTTGTCCGAGACCTTCGCGGCGGTGACGGTGTCGTTGTACTCGGGCTCGGCCTGATTCTTGGCGAAGTCGACGACGGCCGAGATTTCCTCGTCCGTGATGAACGCACCCTGCAGACGCGTCGGCTTGCCCGCACCCATCGGCAGGAACAGCGCGTCGCCCATGCCGATCAGTTTTTCGGCTCCGGGCTGATCGAGGATGACTCGCGAGTCGGTCAACGACGACGTGGCGAACGCCAGACGTGAGGGCACGTTCGTCTTGATCAGACCGGTGACGACGTCGACGGACGGACGCTGCGTGGCGAGCACCAGGTGGATACCTGCGGCGCGCGCCTTCTGGGTGATGCGCACGATCGCTTCCTCTACGTCGCGAGGAGCGGTCATCATCAGGTCGGCAAGCTCGTCGACGATGGCCAGGATGTAGGGGTACGGCCGGTAGACGCGCTCGCTGCCCAACGGCGCGGTGATCTCGCCGGACCGCACCTTCTTGTTGAAGTCGTCGATGTGCCGGACCTTGTTGATCTGCATGTCCTGGTAGCGCTGCTCCATCTCCTCGACCAGCCAGGCCAGGGCCGCGGCAGCCTTCTTCGGCTGCGTGATGATCGGCGTGATGAGGTGCGGAATGCCCTCGTACGGCGTCAACTCGACCATCTTCGGGTCGATCAGAATCATCCGGACCTCGTCGGGTGTCGCACGTGCCAGCAGCGACACGAGCATCGAGTTCACGAAGCTCGATTTACCCGAACCGGTGGATCCCGCCACCAGCAGGTGCGGCATCTTCGCCAGGTTGGCACTGACGAAATCGCCTTCGATGTCCTTGCCGAGGCCGATCACGAGAGGGTGGTGATCCTTGCGTGTCGACGGGGCGGTCAGCACATCGGCGAGGCGGACCATCTCGCGGTCCGAGTTCGGCACCTCGATACCGACGGCGGACTTGCCGGGGATCGGGGCGAGCAATCGCACGTTGTCGGTCGCGACCGCGTAGGCGATGTTGCGAGCCAGCGCAGTGATCTTCTCGACCTTGACGCCCGGTCCGAGCTCCACCTCGTAGCGGGTGACCGTCGGTCCGCGGGTGAATCCGGTGACCGCAGCGTCGATCTTGAACTGCTCGAGGACCTCGGAGATGGCCTCGATCATCGCGTCGTTCGCCTGGCTGCGCGTCTTGGGCGGATCGCCGTCGATGAGCAGCGACAACGACGGCAGCGTGTAGTCGCCGTCGACGACGCGATCGACGACGATCTTGTCGTCGTCGGCAGCCGGCTTGGGTTCGGCGGCCTTGACGATCGGCTTGGGCTTCGGCCGTGGGGGCGCGGCAGGCTCGGGCACCGGGACCGGCGCGGCCGCGGCAGGCGTCATGACCTCGGTGGGGGCCTCCGGTGCCGGTGCCGGGGTCTTGCGAGCGCGTGATGGCTTGACGACCGGGATGTACTCCTCGGTCGGATAGTTGTCGTACGGGTCGGTGGTGCCGTGCACCGGGTATCCGTCGGCATCGAAGTTCGAGTCGTAGTCTCCGTAGCCCTCGTCGCCGAATTCCGAACCGAAATCGGCCGGGTCGTACTCGTCGTATTCGTCGCCTCGACTGTCGGTACCGAACAGTGCCCGCATCCGGTCCGGTACGTCTCGTACCGTGGTGCCGGTGAGCAGCAGCACGCCGAACAGGCCGGCGAGCAGCAGCAACGGTACGGCGAGCCACACCGTCAGGCCGTCGGCGATGGGTCCGCCCGCAACGAAGCCGACGAAGCCCGCTCCCTCGGACCGACCGGTGGCGTCGGTCGGTGACCCCGCCGCCATGTGCCACAGCCCGAGAACGGGCAAGCCCAGCAGTATCGAGCCCAGAACCAGGCGTGGTCTCACGTCGGGGCGAGGCTCCGAACGCATCAGCACGACGGCGATCGCGACCCCCAGCACGGGTGCGACGTAGCCGGCGTCGCCGATGACGGCACGGATCCCTACCTCGATCCACTCACCGACCGGGCCGCCGGCACTGAACCAGACGCTTGCGGCGACGACGACGCTGACGGCGATGAGCCCGAGGGCGATTCCGTCACGTCGGTGACCGTGCTCGATGTCCGCGGCCTTGCTGACGGTGCGTGTGGTGGCACCGACACCTCGTGCCGCCATCGACCACGTGGACGCGATTCCGCGACCGATCGCGTCGAGCGCACCGCGGGACTTCTTCTTCGCGGGGGGTCGCCGCGACGCAGCACCTCTCGCGGGTGCCTTACCGCGGGACGATGCGCTTGCCCGCGTGGTCGCCGGGTTGCGCGGTGCGGTGGGCTTCTTGGGTGTCGTGACGGTTCGAGCCGTGCGGCCGGTACCGGACTTACGAGAGGTACCGGACGCTCGCGAGGACCCGGATCCGCTGGATCCGGCCCTGGCGGTGGAGGTGCTGGTCTTTCCTGCCATGCCCCCAGGCTAGTCGCAACAGCCCCGTCGAAACCATCCGCAACACCAGTAACAACGACGGATGTGCGTCAGAAACTCAGGTCGAGCGCCTTCACGGCGGCGACATCGTTCGCGGAACCTTCGTACACGACCTCTACCTGGTCCCGACCGAATGCATAGAGAAGGAGTTCGGAGGGTTCCCCCACCACCGTCACACCCGGGCCCGAGCCACCCTTGAAGGTGGCCTGTCGGCCGTCCGGGGTGCGGACATGCACCGGAACCGGTGCCGAGCGGTGCCCTGCTCGTCCGATCAACCGCACCTGGGGCCACAGTCGGGACTCGACCGCGCTGGGCAGAACCCGTCGGGTCCACTTCCCTTCCGCGCGGCGCAGATCCTCGTGATGCACGAACATCTCACCGAGGTTGATCAGCGGATCCAGCAGGGCGAACGGCGACCACATCGGCGGCCCGGTGCGAACGTCCTCGACCACCGCCGCGAACGGTCGATTCGCGACGGAACGCTGCACCCGCTCCGTGTATCCGGACAACGGACCGAGAAAGATACCCGGCGACGCATCGAGCCGCCGTTCACGAACGACGAGGTGCGCGGCCAGATCGGCAGCAGTCCACTCACCACACAGTGTCGGCGCATCGGGACCGACGTCGAGAAGGGTCCGAACAAGTTGGGAACGTTCATCCTGGGCAAGGCTCACGTACTCCAGGCTACGGCTACACCGAAGGAGCGGCATCCTGCCGGGAGCCCTACTCCTTCGTCTGGGTAACCTCCCAACAGTGCCGGTATCGGAAGTTCTCGTCATCCTGCTCGCCGGCCTCGGGGCCGGCGCAATTAACGCCGTCGTCGGTTCGGGCACGTTGATCACGTTCCCCACCCTGGTCGCGTTCGGCTATCCCCCGGTGGTCGCCACGATGTCCAACGCCATCGGACTGGTGGCGGGAAGCGTCTCGGGCACCTGGGGGTATCGCCGGGAACTTCGCGGGCAATGGCACCGACTGCGTTGGCAGCTTCCCGCCTCTTTCTTCGGCGCACTCGGTGGCGCATGGCTGCTGTTGCATCTGCCCGAAAAAGTATTCGCCTCTGTCGTTCCGGTGTTGCTCATCGGTGCGTTGATTCTCGTTGTCGCACAACCGAAGATCCAGGCCTGGGCCAAACGTCGATCCGAGGCGGCCGGCAAGGCGGCCGGCCACATCGGCCGCGGCCGCATGGCGCTGGTCACCGTCGGCACTCTGCTGGTCGGAATCTACGGCGGCTATTTCACTGCAGCACAAGGAATCCTGCTCATCGGAGTGATGGGCGCACTGCTCCCCGAATCCATGCAGCGCATGAACGCTGCCAAGAACTTGCTCTCGCTGGTGGTGAATGTCGTTGCAGCAGTTGCTTTCACGATTTTTCGATTCGACGACATCAGCTGGCAGGCCGCCGGTCTGATCGCGGTCGGCTCCCTCATCGGCGGAGCGGTGGGAGCACGCTACGGCCGCCGGCTGTCGCCGGCGGCCCTGCGCGGTGCCATCGTCGTCCTCGGCCTCATCGGCCTGTGGCGACTGCTCGTCTGAACTCTAGGACTGCGGTTGCGGCTTGACCGCGATGATCGTCGGAACGATCATCGGTTTACGCCGATACTTGTCCGCTACCCATCGGCCCACGACGCGGCGGACGGCCTGAGCGATCCGGTGGGTATCGGACACTCCGTCCGAGGCCAGCCGCTGCAGCTCGGCCTCCACGAGCTGGCCGGCCTCTTTCAGGGCCGCCGGGTCGTCGGAGAAGCCGCGACCGGACACCTCGGGTGCGGTCACTGCACGGCCGGTGGCCGAATCGACGGCAACGCTGATCGCGATGAAGCCGCCCTCGCCGAGCACCAGACGATCCGACAGCGTCGAATCTCCGACATCGCCGACCGACAAGCCGTCGACGTAGACGTGACCGACCGGGACCTGCCCGACGATCTCGGCGAGCCCGTCGACCATGTCGACAACGACGCCGTCCTCGGCGAGCACGATCCGGTCCTCGGATACACCGGTCGCCTTTGCCAGAGCGGCATTGGCCCGCAGGTGACGCCACTCGCCGTGTACCGGCATGGCGTTGGTCGGCCGCACTGCGTTGTAGAGGTACAGCAATTCGCCTGCCGATGCGTGACCCGAGACGTGCACCTTCGCGTTCTGCTGCGTCACGACGGTCGCGCCACGCTTGGCGAGGCCGTTGACCACCGCGAACACGGAGTTCTCGTTGCCCGGGATCAGCGACGACGCCAGCACCACGAGATCGTTGGCCTTGACGTTGATCTGACGGTGCTCGCCGCGAGCCATCCTGGACAGCGCCGACAACGGCTCGCCCTGCGAACCGGTGGAGATGAGTACCAACCGGTCGTCGGGAAGCGTTGCGGCGGTATCGACATTGACCTCGAGGCCGTCGGGCACCCGCAGGTAGCCGAGGTCCTGGGCGATCTGCATGTTGCGCACCATGGAACGACCGACGAATGCCACTCGGCGGTTGTACCGCTCGGCCACGTCGATGACCTGCTGGATGCGGTGCACGTGACTGGCGAACGACGCGACGATGACCCGCTGCTTCGCCTTGCCGATGACGGTGTCGAGCACTCCGCCGATCTCCCGTTCCGGCGTGACGAATCCGGGCACCTCGGCATTGGTGGAGTCGACCAGGAAGAGGTCCACGCCCTCGTCACCGAGCCGTGAGAAACCGGCCAGGTCGGTCAGACGACCGTCGAGCGGCAGCTGATCGAGCTTGATGTCTCCGGTGTGCAGCACCAGACCGGCGTCAGTTCTGATGGCGATCGCGAGGGCGTCGGGAATGGAGTGGTTGACGGCGAAGTACTCGCAGTCGAACGGTCCGTGCTGTGTGTGTTGACCCTCGATCACCTCGACGAGATTCGGCCGCAGCCGGTGCTCACGACACTTGGCCGCGACCAGCGCGAGGGTGAACTTCGATCCGACGACGGGCAGGTCGGGACGCAGTCGAAGCAAGAACGGGACTGCGCCGATGTGGTCCTCGTGACCGTGCGTCAGTACCACCGCCTCGACGTCGGCCATGCGGTTCTCGATGTGCCTGAAGTCGGGCAGGATCAGGTCGACGCCCGGCTGCTGGTCCTCGGGGAACAGGACGCCACAGTCGATGATCAGCATCTTGCCCTGATGCTCGAAGACGGTCATGTTGCGACCGATTTCGCCGATTCCGCCGAGCGCGACCACTCGTAGGCCCTTGAACGGAGCCTTCGGCGGTGTGCCGAGACGCTCGGTCGGGTCGAACTCACGACGCTTGTCGGGACGCTGCGTCCGAGCGGAATTCTGCACCATCGGCTTGCCCTGGCGGGCACCCGAAGGTTGGCCCTGCTTGGCAGCGGGACGCTCGGACGGCGGTCCGGCGTTTCGGGTTGCGCGTCCGCGCGATCTGTTAGGTCGTGTCATACAAGAACTCCTGCCGCCCGCAGCTCGGCTGCGAGCAATTCGATGTGATCGATGCTCGGTGGCACCTGGGGAAGTCGTGGTTCGCCGACATCGAGTCCGATGAGGCGCAGTCCTGCCTTCGATGCGCTGACGCCGCCGAGGCGCGCCACCGAACGGATGACCGGGATGAGGCTGACGTTGATCGCTTGGGCGCGGGCGATGTCGCCCATCATGAATGCGGTGTGGAGTTCGCGCAGACGGGCCGGAACGAGGTGCCCGATGACGCTGACGAACCCGGTGGCGCCGACCGAAAGCCAGGGCAGGTTCAGCGGGTCGTCGCCGGAGTAGAACTGCAGACCGGTCGACGCGATCAGCTCGGCACCGGCGTTGAGATCGCCCTTCGCATCCTTGACGGCAAGAATGCGGGGGTGCTCGGCGAGCCGACGCAGCGTTTCGGTCTCGATGGGGACGACCGATCGAGGCGGAATGTCGTAGAGCATCACTGGCAGATCGGTGGCGTTGGCGACCGCAGTGAAGTGGGCGTAGAGGCCCGCCTGCGGTGGCCTGGAGTAGTACGGGGTGACCACGAGGAGGCCGTGCGCACCGGCGCGAGCGGCATCACGGGCCAGTTCGACGCTGTGTGCGGTGTCGTTGCTCCCGGCCCCGGCGATGATCCGAGCCCGATGTCCGACAGCCGCGATCACGGCGCGCAACAGCTCGAGCTTCTCGTTCTCGGTGGTGGTGGGCGACTCACCCGTCGTCCCGGCCAGCACCAGCCCGTCGTTTCCCTGTTCGACGAGATGATGCGCGAGCCGAACGCCTGCGTCGATATCCAACTTCCCGTCGGCCGTGAACGGGGTCACCATTGCGGTGAGCACCGTACCGAACACAGGCGCAACGGAAGGAGCGGCGTCACCGTAGGTCATGGCAGCAGATTACCCGGTGCTTTACCCACTCCTACGCAGCGGGACTCCCCGCTGACACCGGTGGTCCGCGCCGGTCCGTTCGAGCCTCGAACGCGATTCCTAGACCTCGGTGACGAAGGGGCTGCGCGCGACTTCCGTTCCGTCCGGCTGGGTCGTGATCTCGAAGTCGCCGAACACGTCGGGCGCCACGTCCACGAGCTTACGCAGACATTCGACGGCGACGCGGCGAATTTCGACGTCCGCGTGCTCCGAGGCCCGCATCGACACGAAATGCCGCCAGGCGCGATAGTTACCACTCACCACCACGCGTGTCTCGGTCGCGTTCGGCAGAACCGATCTCGCGGCCTGCCGCGCCTGCTTGCCCCGCAAGGCAGCATTGGTGACCGACTCCAGTTTTCCGTCGAGGGCAGCGAGCAACTCGCTGTACGCGGCCCGACTCGCCTCCGTCGCCGATGCGAACAGGGCCTCGAGCTCGGGATCGCCCTCCACGGCCGGCGGAAGCACCACGTTGGCATCGTGTTCGGGCACGAAGCGCTGCGACAGCTGCGAGTACGAGAAATGTCGATGCCGAATCAACTCGTGTGTGCACGACCGGGAGATACCGGTGATGTAGAAGCTCACGCTCGCGTGCTCGAGCACCGACAGGTGTCCGACGTCGAGCAGATGACGCAGATACGACGCATTGGTCGCAGTGCGAGGGTTCGGTTTCGACCAACTCTGGTAACACGCTCTGCCTGCGAATTCCACCAACGCCTGCCCACCGTCCGCGTCGGTCTCCCACGGGATGTCGGCGGGTGGGACGAACTCGGTTCGGGCCACCAACTGCACGTTCAGCGCGACTGTTCGAGGCGCAGCTCGACCTCTGATTTCTGACGACACCGCCCAACCCTAAACGGCGACGACCGCACCCTGCCGCGCACGACGCCACCGCTGGTGCCTTCGTGACGTCGACCTGACATCACCAGACGCCTTGACTGACGCCATCCAAGACGTCACACTGGCGTCATGGAACTGAGCCAGTACACCGACACGCTGCGCACCGATTTGATGGCCGCGGCGGCGTTGGGCGATGAACACACCCGGCAGACAGCCGAGGCCCTCGGCAAGACCGCGGAAGCGTCGGCGCGGTTGATGCTGCTGACCGCCCTGTCGGACTTCGCGGCCGAGGTGTCGAACGCACTGGACGATCGAACCGTGGTCGTCCGCCTGGACGGTGGGCAGGCACACGCAGACGTTCGACGCAACGATTCGGCATCGGACCACGACGGCGAGCCCAAAGAGCCTGTTGCCGAGGAGTATCCGACCATGGACGACGTCTCAGGCGAGGTACGACGCGTCACGCTCCGACTCGTCGAGCAGATCAAGGAACGAGCCGAGGACGCAGCGAACAACAGCGGGGTGTCCCTGAACTCGTGGCTCTCCCAAGCAGTTCAGGGCGCGCTACGAGATCAGATGCGCAAGGACCGCGGTTGGAACAACTGAGGGCTCACTCCCCTGTTTGTTTTCGCGCCTCTACTTCTTCTCTCTCCACTGTCGCTCGAACGGCAGCCGCCAGGCATGCGGCGCGATGAGTTGATGAATTGCGTTGGGGCCCCACGACCCCGGTGAGTACTGGCGCACCGGCGGTGGATCGGCAAGCAACGGCTCCGATACCTGCCACAGTCGTTCGATACCCTCCGCCGTCGTGAACAGCGTGTGGTCGCCGTACATGGCGTCGAGAATCAACCGCTCGTAGGCCTCGAGCACGTCGCCGGCGCGTTCGGTTTCGTGTGTGGCGAACTGCATGCTCAGTTTGTCCAGCCGCATCCCGGGCCCGGGCCGCTTGCCGTAGAACGACAGCGACACCTTGGATGCGTCCGCCAGGTCGAAGGTGAGGTGGTCGGGACCTTGCGCTCCGACGCCCGAGCCGGCAGGGAACATGCTCTTGGGTGGCTCTCGGAACGCTATCGAAATGATGCGTTGGCCTTCGGCGAGACGTTTCCCGCTACGGAGGTAGAACGGCACACCGGCCCAGCGCCAGTTGTCTATTTCGCATTTCAGGGCCACGAATGTGTCGGTGTCGGAATCGGGGGCGACACCTTCCTCCGAGCGGTAGCCCGTATATTGGCCGCGCACAACATTTTTCGGGTCCAGCGGGACCATCGATCGAAACACCTTGTTCTTCTCTTCACCGATCGCACGCGGTTCGAGTGCCGTCGGCGGTTCCATCGCCATGAACGCGAGCACCTGGAACAGGTGAGTGACGACCATGTCCTTGTACGCACCGGTGGACTCGTAGAACCCGGCCCGACCGTCGAGGGCGAGCTCCTCCGGGATGTCGATCTGAACGTGATCGATGAAGTTGCGGTTCCAGATCGGCTCGAACAACCCGTTGGCGAAACGGAACGCCAGGATGTTCTGCGCCGGTTCCTTGCCGAGGAAGTGATCGATTCGATAGATCTGTTCTTCGTCAAAGGTCTCGTGCAGGCGAGCGTTCAGGTCGATTGCGCTCTGCAGATCGGTTCCGAACGGCTTCTCCATGATGATGCGCGATCGCTTGACCAGGTCTGCGGAGGCGAGCGTATCCACTACGGCCAGTGCAGCTCTCGGCGGAACCGACAGGTAGTGCAACCGCCTGGCGTTGCCTCCGAGTTCGATCTCGGCCTCGGCTACCGCGGCACCCAGCGCCGCCGGCCCGGCTTTCTGCTAGACGTACGTCAGCCGCGACGCGAACTGCCGCCACTGTTCGTCGCCGACTTTACGGCTGGAGTACGCATTGATCGATTCGCGAGCAAGGGCTCGAAATTCGTCGGTGGACATCTCTTCGAGCGAGGTACCCACCACGCGGATGTTCGGTGCCAGCTCGGACAACGCCAAATGCATCATCCCGGATAGCAATTTCCGTTTGGCCAGATCTCCGGTCGCCCCGAACAGGACGACGACCTGGGGTGGAAGTTCGGTGTCGATGCCTGTCGGAAAAGTGGTCATGCTCGAAAATACTGGCATCGATCCGGATCGAGCGCACGCCGGATCATGTCATCGCAGCGCAGCGACGAGATCACCTCGGGTACCCACCACCACGCGTTCGAGTTCGAGCCACTCCGCCATCTCGTGCAGGACGTCGCGCAACCGGGGTGCGATGTCGCGTGGATCGCGGTCGCCTTCGACGTACGCCGCTATGACGTGTAGTTCCGAGTTGGCCCGCACGGCCTTGAGATCGACGCGCGCCACGAGATGGCCGTCCAGCAGGAAGGGAAATACGTAGTACCCGTGAATTCGCTTGTGCTGCGGGGTGTATATCTCGATGCGATAGTGGAAATCGAAGATTCTCTCCACACGCGGCCGATAGAAGATCATCGGATCGAACGGGCACAACAGGGTTGCGACGGTGGCAGTCCTCGGTGTTCTGGCGTCGCGGTGCACATAGGCCGGCGCGTTCCACCCTCGGACGGACACCTGCTCCAGGACGCCGTCTTCCACGAGGTCGGCGATTGCGGCCTTGGACTGCTTCTGGGAGAGCCGATAGTAGTCCCGCAGATCCGGCTCGGTGCCGATTCCCAGTGCACGAGAGGACTTTTCGATCAGGGCCCGCACCGCATCCGCTTCGTCGACCTGCCTGCGGAGAACAGCGTCGGGAAGCACCCGTTCGCTGAGCTCGTACTGCCGAACGAACCCGGACCGTGCCGGCACGCTGACCACTCCGGCAGCGAAGAGTTGCTCGCACACGACCTTGACGTCGCTTCGATCCCACCAGGGACCCTTGCGCCCGGGCTTCTCGACGTCGAGATGCTTCTCGATCTCACCCGCACTGGCCGCGCCGTGCTCTGCGATCACGGCGAGAACATCGTCCACCAGTGTGGGTTCACGATCGAGAATGCGGGCGGCTCCACCCCATCGACCGTGTCGGTACAACTCCATGCGCCACCGCATCAGCGGCCAGTCCTCCACCGGGAGCAACGCTGCCTCGTGCGCCCAGTATTCGACCAACCGCCTCGGGCGTCGGGTGGTGTCGGTCCAGGCGGCGTCGTCGAGGATTTTTCTGTCGTAGGCACCGACGCGACTGAACACCGGCGCGTAGTGCGCGCGCACCACCACCGACACCGAATCGATCTGCAACAACCCGGTGGTGTCGATGGCTCCGTGCACCGCGCTCTTGCTCGCCGGCCGCGTGCGCGATCGGGCCGACGCCAGTCCTTGGGCGGCCAAGGCGGTGCGGCGCGCCATGGCAGCGCTCATGTCTCGCATCGGGCCACCCTGTCACGATCCACCGACACGGTGGTTCAGGTGCTGAAGAGATTCTTGGCCTTGAGGATCAGCTCGTACAGTCCGTAGGCGAACGGCACGGACACCCAGAGCCATGCGATCACCATCGTTCCCTGCATTCGCGCGGTGGTCATGCCTTGGCTCCTGTCGAGGTCGTCGAATCGGCGGCGTCGGCCGAATCGGATTCATGGAATTTCGACGCCACCGGTTTGATGGCTTCGTTGGCCAGGAACCCGACGACCAACAAACCGATCATCACGTAGAAGGCCGGGAGGTACCGGCCGGTGGTTCCCGCCTCGCCGGCGTCGGCGATGGCGTTGACGATCAGTGGTCCCAGAACACCTGCCACCGACCATGCGGTGAGCAGTCGTCCGTGGATTGCGCCCACCTGGTACGTACCGAAGAGGTCCTTGAGATAGGCCGGAACGGTTGCGAATCCCGCGCCGTAGAACGACAGGATCAACAGCGCCGACACCATGAAGAGGATCTTGTTCGTGTTGGTGAACAGGGCGATGTACAGGTACAGGAGCGCGCCGACACCGAGGTACAGACGATAGATGTTCTTGCGACCCACCACGTCCGAGACCGAGGACCAGACGAAGCGACCGATCATGTTGGTCAGAGACAGGAACGCCACGAAACCAGCGGCCGCCGCGGCCAACGATTCCGGGGAGGTGGCGTCCGGAAAGAAGTCTTGGTAGATCCCGGAGCCGCGTTCGAGGATGCCGATGCCGGCAGTGACGTTGAAGCACAACACCACCCACAGGAGCCAGAACTGCGGAGTCTTGACGGCGTTGGCCGCGGAGACGTTGTGCGTCGAGATCATCGCCGACGCCGCGGGAGGCGTCCAGCCTTTCGGTGTCCACCCCTCGGCCGGGACTCTGATCAGCACGACTCCCAGCGCCATGAACACCGCGTACCCGACGCCGAGGGTGAGGAACGTCTTGGCGATCGAACCATCGGTGAAGCCGCCGAAGTTCACCATCAGTTGGCTGGTGAGAGGTGACGCGATCAGGGCGCCGCCGCCGAAGCCCATGATCGCGATACCGGTCGCCATTCCCGGCCGGTCCGGGAACCACTTCATCAGCGTCGACACGGGCGAGATGTATCCGATTCCGAGGCCGATACCGCCGATGAAGCCGTATCCGAAGATCACCAGCCAGAACTGGCCGAGTGCCATGCCGAGTGCGGAAATCAGCAGTCCCGATACGAAGAAGACAAGTGAAACGGCCATCGCCCAACGCGGGCCGTTCTTCTCCACTCTGGTGCCGAAGATCGCGGCCGACAGGCCGAGCATGACGATGGCGAGCTGAAACGGTATGGCGGTGACCGTTCCGCTGAGCCCCAGGGCGTCGGGCTGTGAGATGGCGTTCTTGAATACGCTCCAGGCGTACGCAGATCCGATCGCCAGGTGTATCGACAGGGCTGCCGGGGGTATCAGCCAGCGACTCCACTCGGGCGTAGCAACGATTCTGGAGCGGTCGAGAATGGGGAGGGTCATCGAAATCCCTTGGTATGGAGAGCGGTACAAATGTCGACTATCCCCTGCAGTCAAACACGAGCACGACCCTGCCTGCTCACAATCGGACATAGTTTCTTCACCGAACTCACTACATCGAGCCGCGTATCCTCGCGTGAGTGGATGTCGAGCGGTGGCGTAGCAGATTGCCGGTGAAACGAGCCTCGGACGGCGAGGTGATCGGATGGACCGTCGCACACAGCGCGGGTGAATCGTCCCCGTACGACGAACACGACGAGGGATACCTGGTCGATGCCGTCAATCCGGTGGGTATCACTGTTGCGCTGGGTGTGTCGCTGGAGGACGCGATTGCCGCCCTGGAGGAACGCGGACTGGCGTCCCTGTCGTTGCCGCACTGGACGAAAGCCCCACTGCCGTTGCAGCCCGAGACCGATCTGCTGACACCGCAGGACGATTGGCAGTGGCGCCGGGTGTTGATGACTCAGCTCGACGACAACCGTGTCTGGATCAGACCCGCGTACCCGAGTTGGCCGGAACGACTTCTGGAAATTCCGTTGTCGATCCCAGCCGACGACGTGCTGCGATCCCACTCCCCTGTCGAGTCGGACTGAGTCGGTACTCGCGCGGCCGCAGCGTGCCGAGACGTACACGCCGACTCGGGCCGCAGTCAGTCGGACAGACCGGCCGCGATCGTCCCGCCGAGTTCGTAGCAGCGCTCCCGCGACTCCTTGCCGCTGTCCACCAGGTGAGCGGTCTCGGCAACCTTGTCCAATCCCCAACCCGCTGCAATACTTTCCATTGCCCGCCCGGCACCAGCGGTGTCACTGTTTCCGTACACCCACGCACCGTAGGGCTTTCCGGATACCGCATCGAGACTCGGGTAGTAGACGGTGTCGAAGAAGTGTTTCAGGGCACCACTCATGTAACCGAAGTTCGCCGGGGTACCGAAGAGAAAGCCATCGGCGGCAAGCACATCCGGGACAGTCGCGCCGAGCGCAGGCACACTGCGCACGTCCACACCGCTGATCTCGGGATCACGGGCTCCGGCGAGGACCGATTCGAGCAGTTCCCGCATCGGCGGGCTCGGTGTGTGGTGAACGATCAGCAGAGTGCGCGCCATGTCCGTCAGCTCTCGGCACGTTCCAGTGCCACAGCACGTTTCATCGTCTCGCGAGCTCGCCCGCGATCACCCGCGTAATCGTAGGCCCGCGCCAGCCGATACGAATTTCGCCAGTTGTCGGGATCTTTTTCCCATTCGGCCTTGACCTGTTGGAAGAGTTCGTCGGCCGCGTCTCGTTCGATGCGCCCCGACGGCCTCCTCGGCAGATCGTCGACGTCGAGTTCGAGGCCTTCCTCTCGGATGCGCGACGCCAGCCGCTGATGGTCGAATCCTGCTCTGAGCGTCGCCCACACGATCCACAACCCGACGATCGGCAGCAGGATGACCCCGATCCCCAGGGCAATACTGGCCACCCCGCCGTTCTGGATCAACGTCACTCCGCGCTGTCCGAGCAGGAAGAAGTAGAAGCCGAGGATCAACACCATCACTGCAATGATGGCGACGACTTTGGTCGCTTTGTTCACTGTCGATCAGCTCACAGATCCAGAAGCGGGTCGAGGCCGACGGTCAGCCCCGGCCGGGCAGCGATCTCTCGGACCCCGAGCAGTACACCGGGCGCAAAGGACGTCCGGTCCAGCGAGTCGTGTCGGATGCTCAGCGTCTCGCCCTGTGTCCCCAGCAGAACCTCTTGGTGCGCAACGAGTCCCGCCAGTCTGATGGAGTGCACGCGCACTCCGTCCACGTCGGCTCCGCGAGCACCGTCGAGCTCCGTCGTCGTCGCATCGGGACTCTTCGGGGTGCCCGCTGCCGCCCGCGCTTCGGCGATCAGCGCGGCGGTACGGTACGCGGTCCCCGAGGGCGCATCGGCCTTGTTCGGGTGGTGCAGCTCGATCACCTCGACGGAATCGAAGAATCGGGCTGCCTGCTGAGCGAAGCGCATCGACAGCACCGCTCCGATGGCGAAGTTCGGTGCAATCAACACACCCGTCTGTGGGGATCCGGCCAACCACTCACGAACCTGCTCGAGCCGCTGCTCGTCGAAACCCGTCGTGCCGACGACAGCATGGATGCCGTGCTCGACCAAGAACTGCAGGTTGTCCATGACCACATCGGGATGGGTGAAATCTACGACCACCTGCGCACCGCTGTCGACGAAGTTCGCCAGCGGATCGCCCTGGTCGACAGTTGCCACGAGCTCCAGATCGCCGGCTGCGTCGACTGCGGCGCAGATCGCCTGACCGACCTTGCCGCGTGACCCCAGTACCCCTACTCGAACAGGTGCCGTTGCACTCACGTCGTTCCCACACTCGTTTCGTCGTCGTCTTGTCGTCCTACCGAAGACCGAGCCTACTTCCAGGCCCCCGACACCGGCAGCTACGGTCGGTCGGTGAAGTCCAGCGTTCTGTTCGCCGACCGCGTCGATCTCGTCCGTGGCGGCCGCTATCTCCTCAGTGATGCGACCGTGCGGGTCGACGAAGGCGAGCACTGGGTGTTGCTCGGTGCCAACGGTGCCGGCAAGAGCACCCTGCTCAGCTTGCTGGGAGCCGTCGTCCATCCCACGCGGGGCGCGGTGCACGTACTGGGCCACCGCCTGGGCCGCGTGGACATGCGCGAATTACGCGCGCACATCGGACACGTCGACCCTCGTCTGAAGATCGAGGCCCCGCTGACTCTGCTCCAGGTCGTCCTGACGGGACTGACCAACACGCCCGATCTGATCCCGAGGTGGTCGGCCACCGAGGACGAGGTCGCTCGCGCCCACCGGCTCGTCGAGTCGCTGGGAGTTGCCCACCGCGTGGACGCGTCGTGGCACACCCTCTCCCAGGGCGAGCGGGGCCGGGCACTGATCGCTCGCGCACTGCTGCCCGATCCGGCGCTGCTGCTACTCGACGAACCCGCCACCGGCCTCGATCTCGCTGCCCGCGAACAACTCCTGACGGCGCTGGACTCGCTGCGTGCCGAACATCCCGGGCTCGCCAGCATCCTGGTCACCCACCATCTCGAGGAAATCCCCACCTCGACCACCCACGCATTGCTGATCCGCGACGGGCGCGTGCACGCTCAGGGGCCTGTCGACACAGTGCTGACGACGGACAACATCAGCACGTGCTTCGACCATCCGATCGAGATCTCTCGCCGTCGCGGGCGGTGGGTGGCCACCGCGGCCCACCGCTGACGGTCAGTCGAAAACGATGACCTGACGGATGGCGTTGCCGTCGGCCAATTCGTCCATGCCGCGGTTGATCTCGTCCAACGTGATGCGCGAGGAGATCAGCTTCTCGACGGGCAGTCGACCCTCGCGCCACATCTGGGCGTACGTCGGAATGTCGCGTGCCGGGACGGCCGAGCCGAGGTAACTACCAATGATCGTGCGCGCCTCGGCTACCAGACCGAGAGGAGAGATCGACGAACGGGCGTCGGGAGCAGGCAGGCCCACGGTGATCGTCTTTCCGCCGGGAGCCGTTGCCGCGACTGCAGTTTCGAATGCACGGGCGTTGCCCGCTGCCTCGATGACGATGTCCGCCTTGATCCCCTTCTCTGCGAGATCCGCAGGTGAATAGACCTGCGTTGCACCCAGATCGGTTGCGGCGACGAGCTTTTCGGGGACGCCATCGACACCGATGACCTCACCCGCACCGATCGAGACCGCGGTCAGTACGGCCGCCATGCCCACTCCGCCGAGGCCGACCACCATCACCGACTGCCCCGGCTTCGGAGTTCCGGCGTTGAGGACAGCGCCGCCGCCGGTGAGCACTGCACAACCGAGGACCGCTGCGATGTCGGCTGGGATGTCGTCGTCGACCGGTACCACCGACTTTCTACTGACCACTGCGTGTGTGGCGAAGCCGGAGACTCCGAGGTGATGCTTGATCTCGGCACCGTCGCGGTGCAATTTGATGTCTCCGCCGAGCAACGTGCCCGCATTGTTCGACGCGCTTCCCACGACGCAGGGCATCTGGCCGTCGGTGGCGCACCCCGCGCAGTCACCGCAGCGCGGCAGGAACGTCATGACCACACGGGTTCCGACTGCTACGTCGTCGACGCCCGCGCCGACTTCCTCGACGCGGCCCGCGGCCTCGTGGCCGAGCAACATCGGTACCGGACGAACGCGATTACCGTCGACCACCGACAGATCCGAGTGGCACAGTCCGGCCGCTTCGATCCGGACGAGCAGTTCCCCGTCACCCGGTGAGCCCAGTTCGAGTTCGGAGACGGTGATGGGATGCGAGTCCGCGAAGGGACGAGATCGGCCGATTTCTTCGAGTACAGCGCCGCGAATCTTCATCCCGCCAGACTATGCGGCTGCGCCGCATGTGCGTGGAACTTCGTAGCCCACTACGAAGTTCCACTCACATGGGCCGCAGGCCCTCACAGCGGCAGACGTGGCCTGAGCAGGTGCGCGACCAACGCCGTCCAGCCGGTTTGGTGTGTTGCTCCGAGTCCCTCGCCGGTGTCTCCGTCGAAGTACTCGTTGAAGGTCGGGTGCTCACTCCACAGTGGATCGGCACTCGATTCGATCCGCCGACCGTCGGCAGGCCTCTTGCCGTCGACAGGACGGAACAGTCCTGCCAAGCCGTTGTCGATCAAGTCTGCGGCATCGGTGAGAGTGCGATGGTTTCCCGAGCCGGTGGGAATTTCGATGGTGAACGAGTCGCCGTAGTAGCGCCCGTAGGCGCGCAGCTTGTCCGCCAGCAGCACGTTCACCGGGAACCACACCGGCCCTCGCCAATTGGAGTTGCCCCCAAACATTCCGGTGCGCGACTCCCCCGGCTCGTACTCGATGGACAGGCTTCGACCGTCGACGTCGAACGTGACCGGCTCGCGGTACGAAGCCGACAAGGAACGAATACCGAACTCCGACAGGAACTCTTCCGAGTCGAACATGCGAGAGAGGATCCGCTTGAGACGTTCGGGCTGCACGAGGGTGAGCAGAAGGCGCACCTCGTTGCCTTCCCGACGCGCCAGCAGCGGTGAGACCATTTCCGGCCGACGGTGCTGAACCCACCGCAGCCGCGCCGCGAGGTCCGGGCACTCCGCCTCGACCCAGGGCGGAATTTCCGTGGCCCCGAGAATGGGAAGCAGACCGACCATGGATCGCACTCGCATCGGTACCGCGTCGCCCTCGGGTTGCACGAGAACGTCGTAGAAGAATCCGTCTTCCTCGTGCCACAGCGAAATGTGCTGCGAACCGAACGAGTTGACCGCCTTCGCGATCGAGAGGAAATGCGAGAAGAACTTGGTCGCGACGTCGTCCCAGGCGCTGTCGTGGCGCGCGAGCTCGAGTGCGATCTTGAACATCTGCTGGCAGTAGAACGCCATCCAACTCGTGGCGTCGGACTGTTCCAGACGGAAACCGGGCGGCAGCGGAGCGGAGCGATTGAACAATCCGATGTTGTCCATACCGAGGAACCCGCCCTCGAAGATGTTCGACCCCTCGGAATCCTTACGGTTGACCCACCACGCGAAATTGAGCAGCAACTTCGTGAACACCCGGACCAGGAACTCGCGATCCCGGTACCCGTCGATCCGATAGACGTGCCAGGCCGCCCAGGCGTGGACCGGAGGGTTGACGTCGCCGAACTCCCACTCGTAGGCCGGCAGTTGGCCGTTGGGATGCATGGCCCATTCCCGGCACATCAGTACCAACTGCTCCTTCGCGAAGTCCGGGTCCACATGTGCCAGAGGAATAGCGTGGAAAGCCAAGTCCCAGGCGGCGAACCACGGATATTCCCACTCGTCGGGCATCGAGATCACATCGGCCAGTGCGAGGTGACGCCAATGGGCGTTGCGCCCCTTGGGGTCCTGACGCGAGTGCGGAGCCGGGGCTCCCACCTTGTCGCCCTCGATCCACTGCTCGACGTCGTACCGGTAGAGCTGCTTGGTCCACAACAGCCCCGCGTAGGCCCGCCGCGCCACGTGCCGATCGGCATCGGTGAGGTCCGCACCGATCACTGCGCCGTAGAACTCGTCCGCCTCCGCACGACGGTCTCCGGTGACCGCGTCGAATCCCGCACCGAACGTCTGCTCGTCCGGCCGATGGGGCGACAAGCGCAGTCGTACCGATTCGGTTGCGCCCGAGGCGATGTCGTCGAACCGATACCAGAATGCAGCCTTCGTCCCGGTCTGCTCGGGGTTCACCGCACCCTGTTCGCCGTCGACGACGTGTCGGCCGATGCCGTCCTTGGGGTACTTCGAGAGGTTGTCCTGCCCCCACAAGGACTCGGCATTGGTTTCGTTGTCGCAGAACAACACTGACGGCGATCCTTCGGCACTGAGGTAGTACCGACCGAGAAAGCCGTGATCGGCGGCAACGGCCTCGAGGCCGCCGGCCAGAAGTTCCGGTCGGGTCAGCTGGGTGAGCGATCCGCCGCGATCGTCGCGCCCCCACGACCAGGTGTTGCGCAGCCACAGTTGCGGCAGCAGATCGACCGATGCCGCCTCGGGTCCGTGATTGGTGATGGAGATCGTGATGCAGATGTCGTCGGGCGACGCTTTCGCATACGTGACCTGAACGTCGAAGAACCGGTTCTCGTCCAGGATCCCGGTATCGGCCAATTCGTATTCGCGGTCGTCTCGGCCGCGTCGGGCACTCTCCTCGCGCAGGTGCGCGTACGGATACTCCGCATGCGGGTAGCGGTAGAGCCACTGCATCCAACTGTGCGTCGGAGTGCCGTCGATCGCCCAGAAATACTCCTTGACGTCCTCGCCGTGATTCCCCTCCTCGTTGGCCAACCCGAAGAGTCGTTCCTTCAGAATCGGATCCTTGCGATTCCACAGGGCGAACGCGAAATTCAGGAAACCGAATCGATCGCAGATTCCACCGATTCCGTCCTCACCCCAGCGGTAGGCACGCTTGTGCGCCTGATCGAACGGAAACGACGCCCACGCGTTTCCGTCCTCGGAGTAGTCTTCGCGCACCGTGCCCCACTGCCGTCCCGCCAGATACGGGCCCCACTGACGCCATGGCCCGCTGACCCCTGGTGACTCCGCCAAACGGTTGTGTTCGACGGTGGACGGGGTGGGAACGCTCACGGGATTGGTGGTCACGGCACACAGTCTGGTGCTTCCCGGTCAGCGATGCACGCCGACATTGGCGGCGAGGTACCCGACTCGGCGTTGCACCGCGGCGATCTCTCGGATGCCGTCGGTGAGCAGACTGCGCTCGAGCGGTGAGAGATCGGCCATGATCAGCACATCGCCGGGCCGATGGCCTGCCGTCATCTGATCGATCTGGTGTGACAGCCGCAGCCGCTGAAGCAGCGCGAACACCTCGGTCAACGTGGTGACGTCCCGTTCGGAGAGCATCCCGTTGCCCGACGCGGCCGCCAGACGCGCCGGTGTCGAGGCCGAGGCCATTCCCACCGACAGTCCACCCCATCGAGCGAGGTTGACGATGGGAGTCAATGCATGGGCCTTGAGGTCGAACGTACCGCCGCGCCGCGCCAGCACGTCTCGCAGCGAACGCAGCCTGGCCCGTCCGGCGAGGGCATCTCTGAGTTGCAATCGCAGAGCATCGGGGTTGTCCACCAGCAGTCGGCGATAGGCCTCGGGAACGGTGTTCAACTCCCTCGGGCCCCACACCACCCTGCCGTCGATCATCAGCGAGGACATGATGAGGCCGGAGTCCCCAGCCGGAGTGGAGCCTGCGGAACGACCAGAGGTTCCTGCTTTGCCACGATCGCCGAAGGGGTTGCTGAGCCAGTGGGCAGCGGCACTTTCCCACTGTCCGGCCGAGCGTGCGAATCTCGGCGAACTCGCAACCGCACCGTTGGTGTCGGACGGCAACCCGGCACCGTCGAGGCTCGCGTGTACCCGCGCGGCCAGGCCCATCAGCACTTCGTCGCGAGTTCTCGGCACCGAGTTCGATCGTCCACGTACGTAGGGGTCGGCGGTGGTATCCGACCAAGTCAGAGCGCTGTCGACGTCCGAGGAGGGCATCGCCTCCCGTCGGGCGACGCTGCCCAGGGTGATCCAGGCGAAGTTGTGTCGCGGTACTTCGGGCCGCGCCGCCCATTCGATCTCCACGGCTCGGCGAACGAGGCTGTCGACCACGACGGACAGAATCGCGCTGACGGCCAGGGCGTCGGTCCCACCCCGGAACAGGTCCGCCACCAATCCCGGAACGAGCCTTCCTGCGTCGGCGAGTTCGGCCGATGTCGTTGCCGAGGTCACCGCGCGACGAACCACGAAGCTGCGACGCGTGGACGCGGCATGCAGATCGGAGTCCTCGACGACGCCGAGAACCTCGCCTCGGCTGGACACGACGGGCATGTGCCGCAGTCCCAGCTCGAGCATGTCCATCAGGACGGTGCCGGCCAACCGGTCCGCGGTGACCGTCTCTGTGGGCGACGTCATGACGTGCTCGACCGGAGTGTCGACGCCGATTCCCGCGGCGACCACCCGCACCCTGAGGTCACGGTCGGTGAATATTCCGTAGCGCGAACCTCGCAGCGGAACCAGGACGTACGAGCTGCCCTGTTCGGTCATGTGCCGAACTGCGTCTCGGACGGAGGTTCCGACAGAGACGAACACCGGTGGGGCCGACAGCAGTTCGCCGACGGCGCGGCCGGCACTACCCTCGGCCGCCCCACCGCGATGCGTGCTGGCCGAGGTGACGGCGTCGGCCAGAAACGCCAGCCCGGTCGGCGTTGCGAACAGCGGTCGAATCAGCTCCCCGGGCAACCGAAGAACGGTGCTCGGCTCGGTTGCGCGCGCACAGAATTCGACCGTCCCGCCGACAAGCAACGCCGAGAAACCGAAGACCCCGCCCGGACCGATGGTGTCGATCGGTACGGCGGCGGGCGAGGTGTCGTCGGAGTGCACGATCACCACTCGACCGGTACGCACCACCCACACGGTGTCGGCCACATCGAGCTTCGACGTCGGGCCCACAACCCATGCGCCACTGGCATAGTCGAGTTCGACGGCAGCTCCGGCGATGTCGGTGAGTACCGCAGGTGACGCGCCTTGGAACGGTGGGTGCGCGCCGAGGAAGTCGGCAAGCTCCGATCTATCCGCCACGGATCAGGTCGGCGCACTTTTCCGCCATGGTCATGACCGTGATGTTGGGATTGACATACGGCAGCTTCGGCATCGCCGACGCGTCGACCACGCGTAGGTTCGAGATGCCCTTGACGCGCAACTCGGGATCGAGCACGGCCATGGTGTCGTCCACCGATCCCATCCGTGCCGTGCCTGCCGGGTGATAGACCGTGTTGTGGGTCTTGTGCACGTAGTCGAGCAGATCATCGTCGGTGACGGCATCGGGCCCGGGTGCGAGTTCGCGTTCGATCCAACCCGCGAGTGGACCGTCTGCGGCGATAGCGCGCGCCAGCTTCAGACCGGCGAGCATCACCGCGTCGTCGTGGCCGTCGGGGTCGGTGAAATAGCGCGGATCCACCTTGGCGCGATCGCGAAAGTCCCTGCTGCGCAACCGAACAGTTCCCCTAGAACGACCCTGGGTGACGTTGGGCGTCAAACAGAACCCGTTGTCGGTGCTCGGATAACCCCACCGGAGAGTGTTCATGTCGAACGGCACGCTGCCGTAGTGCATCATGATGTCCGGGTAGTTCAGCGACGAGTCGGTCTGCGCGAACACGCCGATCTCCCACCACTGCGAGGACGTGGTGACCATGGGCTTGCTCGCCTCCCAGAACACCAGCCCCTCGACGTGGTCGTCGAGGTTCTCTCCCACTCCCGGTGAATCGACCCGAACGGTGATTCCCATCTCCTGCAGCTGTGCCGCCGGTCCGATTCCGGAGAGCATCAACAACTTCGGAGTGTCGATGGCACCGGCGGTGACGATCACTTCGCGTCGCGCGGACACGGTGTCGTAACCGGTCAGGTCGGGGCGTTGGTACCGCACACCCGTCGCGGTCAGCGACTCGTCGATCAGAATCTCGCTGATCCAGCAGTCGGTGCGCACCTCGAGGTTGGGCCGCGATCCGATGATCGGGTGCAGGTAGGCATGGGACGTCGACATACGCGACCCGTCCTCACCCGCGTTGATCTGAAACCAGCCGGCACCGTTGAGTACCGGCGTCCCGCGGTTGAATGCAACGGTGGGAAGCCCTACTCCGGCGGCCGATTCGAGCACTGCTGCACCGCATGGATCGTGCGGCGGCACGTCGCGGATTCGAACGGGTCCGTCGTGACCGCGGCCGGTGTCGTTGTTCTCTACGCGCGCAACGAACGGCAGGATGTCCGACGCGCCCCAGCCCGTCGCACCGGCCGCGGCCCAATCGTCGAGAGTTTCCGCCGGCGGATGAAAAGCGATGCAGGAGTTGTGCGACGAGCAACCGCCGAGCACTTTCGCACGCGCATGCCGCATGAAGCTGTTGCCACGTTCCTGCGGTTCGACGGGGTAGTCCCAGTCATAGCCGGAGTCGAGCAGATGCATCCACTCGACGAGTTCCAGGATCGCTTTGTCGCCGACGTCGGTGGGACCTGCCTCGACCAGGCAGACGCTGACGGAAGGATCCTCGCTCAGCCGCGCGGCCAGGACGCACCCCGCCGTGCCACCTCCCGCGACGACGTAATCGAACTGGGTGTCTGTCACTGCACGCTCCTTCTAGTTGCCCGTGGAGGCATGTGATTTCAGAGTGCCGATGTGTTTGCGCCCCTTGATTGCGTACCACAGCAGGCCCACGCCCAGGATGCCACCGATGTAGACGAACGCACCGAACGTGTTGTACCAGGGGGTTCCGTACACGGCCTCGCGCGGCCAGGCGAGGTTGAGCGCCATCCCGGCACCCCACACCACCGCCGCAATGTTGACCGGCAGGCCGAACTTACCCATCGTGAAGTATCCGCCGGGTTTGAGATCCTCCGGCGGCCACTCGCCTTTGATGCGCTTGACCAACAGTGGTCCGGTGACCATCAGATACGCGAGATAGATCATGATGATCGCGATCGAGGTGAGGACCGTGAAGATCTGCGGCTGACCGATGTTGACGACGAGGATCACGATGGCCAGCACTCCGATGGTCACCGCGGGCACCACCGGGGTCTGCGTCTTCGGATTCACCTTGGCCAGGCTTTCGCCGAAGGGCAACGCGTTGTCTCGCGCCATGGCGAACGTGAGCCGGATCGCCGCGGTGTGTACTGCCAGTGAGCAGACGAAGACCGCAATGACGATGCAGATGAGGAAGACGGTGCCGAGCGGGCCCCACATCACCGATTCGACGATGGATTGCAGGCTGCCGTCGGGGCTGCCGAGGGAAGGATCGTTCAGGTCCGGCGCGGCCATGACGGCGAACACCAGGATGGCTCCACCGATGACGAACGAGGCGAGGATGGCGCGAAAGATCGCTTTGGGAGCGGTGCGCCGAGGTTCGACGGTTTCCTCCCCGAGCGAGCTCGCGGTGTCGAATCCGTACATGACGTATCCCGACGCCAGCGACGCGACCAGGAAGGCACCGAGGTAGCCGCCGCTCTCACCGGCACCGTAGCCGTTGGTGGAGAAGAACACCTCGGGTCCCCGAGTGATGTTGGCCGCGAGCAAGATCGCGATGAGCACGGCCGCGATGAGTTCGATGAACACACCCGCACTGTTGATCATCGCCATCAATCGAACGCCCAGCGCGTTGATCGTGGTGGTGATGGCGATCAGAATCGCACCGAGCAGCACTGCATTGGCCGCGAAGTCGGTGGCACCCGAGCCGTCACCGATGATCTGAAATCCGCTCCAGATACGTGGCAGATTCAGCTGCAGAGCGAGGGCAACGGCGGCCAGTGTCACGATCGATGCCGTGAGCATCAACCAGCCCGCCGACCAACCGACGATCCTGCGGCCCAACAGCTTCGCCCAGTTGTACACCGATCCCGCCACCGGATACTTCGCGGCCAACTCCATGAAGCACAGTGCCACGCAGAGCTGACCGACGAAGACCGCAGGCCACGACCACAGGTATGCCGGTCCGGCGGTGCCGAAGCCGAAGTAGAACAGCTGAAAGGTGCCGGTGAGGATCGAGATGTAGCTGACGCCTGCGGCGAAGCTGGCGAATTTGCCGAGACTGCGGTCGAGCGATTCCTTGTAACCGAAATCGTCCATTCCGCTCGAATTGTCGTTCAGTATTGCCATGCCTGTGGCCTTTCCCATCGTGCTCTATCGGGTACCGAACCACCCCGCCGCTGTAGGTGAGGTGTTGTGCCAAATATGCTTCGCTTCTTGATATTCGGACATACCGGACGGTCCGAGTTCGCGGCCGTTCCCGGACTGCTTGAAGCCGCCCCATTCCGCGGCCGCCGTGTAGACACCGAAGTCGTTGAGCCACACCGTTCCATGACGAAGCCCACGCACCATTCTTTCGCCTCGCGCGGCGTCGGACGTCCGAACACCCGCGGCGAGACCGTAATTCGTATCGTTACCCAGTAGAAGCGCCTCGGCCTCGGTATCGAATCGCTCCACAGTGAGTATGGGCCCGAACGTCTCGTCTTGCACGATATTCATCGACCGATCGCAGTGATCGAAGATGGTGGGCAGGAAATAGCTACCTTTGCTCAAGGACGGATCGTCCGGCTTGGTACCTCCTATGACCAAGGTGGCCCCCTCCTCGATACCCGTCGCCACGAAGCCTTCGATCTTCTCGCGCTGCGCCTGCGACACCAGCGGTCCGGTCTCACTGGCCGGGTCCATACCCGGCCCCATCACGATGGTCTTCGCGCGCTCTGCCACGGCGGCCACGAACCGGTCGGCCACTGATTCCTCGATGATCAGTCGGGTACCGGCCGAACACACCTGACCGGAATGTAGGAACACACCGGTCAGCACGTTGTCGACCGAATCGGCGAACGACTGCTCGTCGGCCACCGCGTCGGCGAAGACGATGTGTGGATTCTTTCCCCCGAGTTCCACCGCCACCTTCGTGACGTTCTCCGCGGCCGCGGCAAGAATGTGCCTGCCGGTGGCGAGTCCGCCGGTGAAGGAGATGAAGTCGACGTCGCGGTTCCTGGTGAGCGCATCCCCGAGCGTTGCGCCGCTGCCCTGCAGCAGGTTGACCACACCGGCAGGCACTCCCGCTTCTTCCACGAGCTTGGTGAACGCGATGGTGCTCAGTGGCGTCACCTCGCTGGGTTTGAGCACCATGGTGCACCCAGCAGCCAAGGCGGGGGCGATTTTCCACGAGATCTGCAACAGCGGGTAGTTCCAGGGTGCGATCATCACGCAGACACCGATGGGCTCGTGCACCACTCGGCTCAGAATTTCCGGACGGTCGACGTCGATCAGTCGATCTGCCTGCACCACAGCGAGATCGGCATAGAAGCGGAACACCGAGGTGACGTCGTCGATATCGATCTCACTCTCGCCGAACGTCTTTCCGGTATCGAGGGTCTCGATATGCGCCAACTTCGCCTTGTCCCGTTGGAGCAAGTCCGCGATGCGATTGAGCAGATCACTGCGCTCACCCACCGTCACCGAGCGCCAGGGGCCGTCGTCGAACGCTGCCCGCGCCGCGGCAACCGCAGCCAGGGCATCGTCGGGTGTCGCCTCGTCGACGACGGCCACCACGCTGCCGTTGGACGGATCGACGATGTCGCGGGTCCCGCCGTCACCGGCTCCCTGCCATTGCCCGTCGATGAACAACGACGGCCGCAGTGAGCTCGGGTCGAATCCTGCATCGGAGTCGGTCACTCGACACCTTCTTCCGTGTGGGGGCCTGTTGGTGTGTCTACGGTATGCCTCAGCGGCCGGTGACTCCATCGATCTGTTCTAGAACAATGATTGTCGAACATGCGTCGACAACTCGCAGGGGCTCGAGTGGAGCCTGCACGACGACCAGTGCGAATCCGGGATCGGGGACCGAGCAACAACCCATTCGGACAATTCACACTACGGTGGGATTCATGACAATCGAAGATGTGGGCGGCAGGCGAACGGTGACGGCGGATGAGCTTCTTCTGTTGGTGGGTGATCATCTCCTCATCGAGGAGGGTGTCGCGACCGGGTTCATCGAAAGCGCTGGGCAGGTTGCCGAGAACGTGGCGGTGACGGTCACCGACGGCGTCGACGGAACCACCACGACCGAGCGAGTTTTCCTTCCCGACGCCGAGGTGACCATCGAACCAGCCGACCGCGGACGCGCTCCGGTCACGATGTGACGATCGAGTTCAGCCGACACCGAAGTACATTCCTGTAACTCGAGCAACTCGGATCACACCAGCCACACTGGCACCGAACTGAGCTAGGGTGACGAAAACCCGTCATCGTTCAGGAGGGCAGCCGACAATGCGATCCGGCCGACAACAACCGTCGATTCGCGTTGCCGTGGTCTCTTGTATCGCCGTGTTCGGACTCGCCATGGGATCCAGTTCGGCGACGGCCGAGCCCGCTGCGCCGATCTCGACCCCAACGATTGCCGACGCAGTACGTTCGGCCGACGCGCAGCAGTACAACGATGCGCAGAATGCTCTGGTCAAGGGTCGCTACGAGGCCGGTTTCGCCGCACTGGACGCGGTTGCCACCGCCGCACCGAACGATGCCAATGTCGCAGCACTGCAGACGTTCTACGCCAACGCAACCGATGATGCCGACGCGCGAGCGCTGCACTCGGCCCGCCTGCGCGCCCTGTCTCCCCCGCTTGCCGATGCGGTGGATCGGGCTATCGAAGTCATCGACGAGGCGGCGACGGAGGCGATCGACTTCGCGCCTGCGACCGATGGCGTGAGGACGGCAATCGTGGTGCTCGGCCTGGGCCTGAACGACGACGGCAGTATGGCACCGGAACTGGTGCAGCGACTGAAATCCGCTGCCGCGGTCGCCGAGCGTTCCCCCGAATCACCCATCATCGTCACCGGTGGAAATCCGCAGCGCGGCGTCACCGAAGCCGAAGCGATGAAGAAGTGGCTGATCGACAACGAGATTGCGGCCGACCGCATTCACGCCGAGTCCACTGCGAATTCGACGGTGCAGAATGCGCAGCGCGCCACCCCACTGGCTACTGAGATCGGTGCTGTGAATCTGGTGCTCGCAACAACTCCCAGCCATCTTCGGCGAGCGATCTCCGACTTCGAGATCGCCGGTGCCGACGTGATCGGTGCCGCCACATCCACCCCCGACGATCTTCCGGCCCTGCCCGCGCTCGCTCCGACAGCACGGTTGGGCATGACCGTCGACGCCACCAAGATCATCGGGATACCGCGCACCTACTGACGCATCCACCCGCGCAGCACAGACGCCGCCCCGGCGTCGAACATCACCCGACGATCCTCGTCGTCGGCCATCCCGGGTATCGACAACTCGAGCGACACCAGACCGTGCACGATCGCCCAGAACGAGTGGCTGATCACGTCCACCGACGCGCCGCTCATCGTGCCTGCCTCGACGGCGCTCGCCACCGCCGCCCGAAGCGGATCCATCGCGGCGGCCGCGAGGTGTGCCTGATCGGATACGTCGACCGAACCGAGCACTCCGCCGAACATCACTGCGTAGAGGTGTGGGTTGGCCATGGCCCAGCGGCGGTACGCAAATGCCAGTTCGCGCAGGTCGACCTCGGATTCCCCGGTGACAGGAACGCTGCGTTGCGCGTCACCGAAACTCGAGAACGACGCGCCGAACAGAGCCACCAGCAGCTCCGCTCGACCGCCGAACAGCGAGTAGATGGCCGTGGTCGAGGTACCCTGCGCGGCCGCGAGTTTACGCAACGACAACGAGTCGACGCCATGGCGCGCAACGGTTTCCGCTGCGGCTTCGAGTAGCCGGGTGCGCAGTTCGGCATCGTGAATTCTGGGTCTCGCCACTTGCGCAATCTATCACAACAGTGTTTTATAACAGTGTCACGCCATGTGCTCGGCCCCGAAACGAACAGACGGGAATACGACATGCAATCCATCATCGACGGCCGCACCACGGTCGAATCCGACCGCGACACCGTCACGGTCTTCCTCATCGGAATGCGCATCAACAATCCCCTTGCCGTTCGCTCCTGGCTTCCCGCCGCGCGCGCGATGCCGCGGATGCTCAGCCACCTCGAGCAGGATCCCACCTCCGGACTGCTCGGCTACCACTCGTGGTTGGGCCGCACCACCATGCTCGTCAGTTACTGGCGCAACGCGGAAGACCTGACGCGATTCGCCTCCGATCCCGACGCACCACATGCCCCCGCCTGGCGTGCCTTCAACCGATCGGTCGCTGCGACCGGCCATGTCGGCGTATGGCACGAAACCTATACCGCGACAGCCCAGGACAGTGAAGCGATCTACGTCAACATGCCGAATTTCGGCCTCGCGGGAGCTATCGGTGGGATCCCCGTCGGCACCGGCTCGCACACGTGGAAGCAGCGAATGAAGTCCGCGAAGTAGGCCCGTACGTGCTAGAGGAAGTTCCCGGCCCGCGCGGCGATATCGAGAACGGGCTGAGGAAAGACTCCCAGTGCCACGGTGACGACCACCGACACCCCGATCGCACAGGCCACCGGCGCGGTAGGACGCACCACCGTGGCGGTCCGTTCGCTGGGTTCGGTGAAGAACATCAGCACGATCACGCGCACGTAGAAGAACGCTGCAATCGCACTGCACACCGCTCCGACCACGACCAGTGCGGCTCCCCCCGCACCCGAGGCTGCGCTGAACACCGCGAACTTACCGATGAACCCACTGGTGAGCGGGATCCCGGCGAACGAGAGCAGAAACAAACCGAACACAGCGGCGACGAGCGGCGAGCGGCGACCGATACCCGCCCATCGCTCCAGGTCGCTCACCTCACCGCGTTCGTCTCGGGCCAGACCGATGACCGCGAATCCACCCAGCGTGCTGAAGGCATAGGCAAGCAGGTAGAACATCGTGGCCGACACCCCCGAATCACGTACATCACCCGAACTACCCAGCGCAGTCACTCCGGTGAGGATGAACCCGGTGTGCGCCACGGACGAGTAGGCCAGCATCCGTTTGACGTCGGTCTGCGTCACCGCGACAACCGAACCGAGCACCATCGTGGCGATGGCGATCACCCACAACATCGGACGCCAACTCGACTCGAGACCGGGCAGCGCCATTCCGAAGATTCGCAGAATCGCACCGAAGGCCGCCACCTTGGTCACGGTGGCCATCAGCGCCGTCACCGGAGTGGGGGCACCCTGGTAGACGTCGGGAATCCACGAATGGAAAGGCACGGCACCGACTTTGAACAGCAGACCCACCGCAAGCAAGGCGGTTCCGATCAGTGCCAGTGATCTGCCCTGACCGTCTGCCGTGATGGCGTCGGCGATTCCGTCCAATCGGACCGTCCCGGCGTAGCCGTAGAGGAACGCGACTCCGAACAGGAAGAACGCAGACGAGAACGCGCCCAGCAGAAAGTATTTGAGGGCTGCTTCCTGAGAGAGCAGTCGTCCTCGTCTCGCCAGTCCGCACAGCAGATACAGCGGCAACGACAGCACTTCCAGCGCCACGAACATCGTCAGCAGATCCGTGGACGCCGGAAACAGCAGCATGCCTCCGATCGCGAACATCGCCAGTGGAAAGACCTCGGTCTGGGCGACGCCTGCATCGATGGCCTGCTTCTCTGCCACGCTGCCCGGCGTGGTCGAGGCCTGCGGAGTGAACGAGTCGATGCGGCGCTCGGCCCCGGCCCCGGTGACGGCGACGGTGCGCTCCGCCAACAGTGCGATGGCCGGAATTGCCACGAGCACAATGGTTCCCTGCAGGAACAGAGTCGGTCCGTCGATCGCGACGGCCCCGTTCATCGCGGCTGCCTCGGTGCCGGCCAGGCCGAGCACTGCCGCGAGGGCGCCGACCAGCCCTGCCAGAGCGAGACCCACGTGGGTTGCGCGACGAGCACGTAGCGGTACGAACGCCTCGACGAGAACCCCGAGAACCGCGACACCGAAGACGATCAACATGGGCGACAGCAGACCGTACTGCACTTCGGGAGTGGTCATCGTTGACCTCCTGCACTGTCGACGATCGTGGATTGCACTGCCGGAGTGATGATGTCGAGTGCCGGTTTCGGGTACACCCCGAACACGATCAGCAGCGCGAGCAACGGGACCACCACCAACGCCTCACGGGGAACGAGATCGGAGATCTTGTCGCTGCCCTCTCGGACGGGCCCCGTCATCACCCGTTGGTAGAGCCAGAGAATGTAGATCGCCGACAGCACGAGCGCACCGGTGGCCACGATTGCGGCGACGCCGTAGCGACCGAATGTGCCGATCAGCAACAAGAATTCGCTGATGAACGGGGCAAGACCGGGTAGCGAGAGCGTGGCCAGACCAGAGATCAGAAACGTTCCGGCGAGCACCGGCGCGACCTTCTGGACGCCGCCGTAGTCGGCGATCGCGCGTGAACCACGACGGGACACGAGAAAGCCTGCGATCAAGAACAATGCGGCGGTGGAGATTCCATGGTTGACCATGTACAGCGTGGCACCGGCCTGACTCTGACCGGTCATCGCGAAGATGCCGAGGATGATGAATCCGAAGTGCGAAATCGAGGTGTAGGCAATGAGTCTCATCATGTCGGTCTGACCGATCGCCAGTATCGCGCCGTACACGATTCCGATTACTGCGAGCGTGATGATCCACGGGGCGAACGTCTGCGACGAACCGGGAAAGAGCTCGAGGCAGAAGCGCAGCATGGCGAAGGTGCCGACCTTGTCCACCACCGACATCATCAGCACAGCAGTCGCCGGGGTGGACTGCACTGCAGCGTCGGGTAGCCACGTGTGGAACGGCCACAGCGGTGCCTTGATCGCGAACGCGAACATGAAGCCGAGGAACAGCGCGTTCAGAACCATCGGATCCACACCGAGTCCCCCCGATGACGCCGCATCCGCGATCGCGCGTAAATCGAACGTCCCGCCGTCGAACGGGCCGTCGGGCCTGGCCGTGACGACGTACAACCCAATGACGGCAGCCAGCATCACCAGGCCACCGAACAGGTTGTACAGCAGGAACTTCACCGCGGCACGCGTGCGCTCGGTACCACCGAAACCACCGATGAGGAAGTACATCGGAATCAACATCGCCTCGAAGAAGATGTAGAACAGCAATACGTCCAACGCGAGGAACGAGACGAGCACCATGGACTCGACCACCAGGATCAACGCCATGTAGGTGTGCGAGACCCGGCGCGATCCGTAGTTCGCCACACGGCTGCCGTCGTGCCAGCCCGCGACGAGGAGCAATGGGGTCAGAACGGTGGTGAGCAACACCAGCACGAGGCCTATTCCGTCGAGGCCGAGCGTGTAGCGCGCACCGAATGCCGCTATCCACGAATGGTCTTCGAGGAACTGGTAGCGATCGCCACCGGAGTCGAATGCCACGGCGAGTACCACCGACACCGCGAGTGTGCCGGCGGCGAAGCCCACGGCGACGCTGCGTGCGATCGTCGGTCGATCGGCCGGCACCAGGGCGACGACAATCGCGCCGAGAATCGGCAGAACCCACAGGACGGTCAGCCAGGGGAACGTCACAGGACCACCACCATCAGCACGACGAGAACTGCCCCCGCGAACATCGCCAACGCATAGGACCGTACGAATCCGGTCTGCAGCCGCCTCGATCGAGTGGATACTCCGCCGATGGATCTCCCCACCCCGTCCACGACCGCGTCGATACCCGCCTTGTCGGCGAATACCATTGTGTTCGTGAGCTTTTGACCGGGCCGCATGAATGCTGCCTCGTTGAAGACGTCGCCGTACAGGTCAGCGCGTGCGGCTCTGGTCAGCACCGATACGTCCTCGGGTGGAGTCGGGGGAACGTCACGAGCGATGTACTTCCGGTACGCGACGCCTGCACCCACGAGTACCACCGCCAAAACTGCGACCGTCACGACCCAGGCAGGTATCGCGTGTTCTTCGTGCGCCGATCCCACCACCGGTTCCAGCCACGTCTCGAGGCGTCCACCCACCGCAAGGAAGGCACCCGATGCCACCGAGCCGACGGCCAACAGAATCATCGGAGCCGTCATGGTCGCCGACGCTTCGTGCGGATGTGCCTGCGCCGACCAGCGTTTCGGGCCGAAGAACGTCATCAGCATCACCCGAGTCATGTAGAAGGCCGTCAAGCCCGCACCGAGCAACGTGACGCAGCCCAGCACCACACCTGCCGCTCCCCCGGCCGCGAACGCAGTCTCGATGATCGGATCCTTGGCGAAGAAACCGGAAAACGGCGGAACTCCGATGATGGCGAGGTAGCCGAGACCGAACGTGACGAACGTGATCGGCATCGCGGCACGGAGCCCGCCGAACCGTCGCATGTCGGTCTCGTCGTTCATCGCGTGCATCACCGAGCCGGCCCCCAGGAACAGGCCTGCCTTGAAGAATCCGTGCGACAGCAGCAGCACGATGGCGAAGGCATAACCGGACGGGCCGAGTCCGGCCGCGAGCACCATGTACCCGATCTGACTCATCGTCGAGGCGGCGAGCGCCTTCTTGATGTCGTCTTTCGCACAACCGATGACGGCACCGAACAGCAACGTCACCGCGCCGACCGTGACGGTCGCCGCCCGCGCCACCGGCGAGGCCTCGAACACCGGTCCGGATCGGACGATGAGATACACCCCGGCGGTGACCATCGTCGCCGCGTGGATGAGTGCGGAGACCGGCGTCGGGCCCTCCATCGCGTCGCCGAGCCACGACTGCAGCGGCACCTGGGCCGACTTTCCGCAGGCCGCCAGCAGCAACATCAGTGCCATGGCGGTCGCCACCGATTCACCCGCGTTCCCGATTCCCGCGAACACCACGTCGTACTGCACAGACCCGAAGTTCACGAACATGATCATCAGGGCGATGGCCAAGCCGATATCGCCGACGCGGTTGACCACGAACGCTTTTCGAGCAGCCGTCGCTGCCGATGGCTTGTGTTGCCAGAATCCGATGAGCAAGTACGACGCCAGACCGACACCCTCCCACCCCAGATAGAGGCCGAGGAAATTGTCTGCCAGCACCAGCAGCAGCATGGCTGCGAGAAACAGATTGAGGTACGCGAAGAAGCGTCGCCGCTCCGGGTCATGGCTCATGTACCCGATCGAGTACACGTGAATGAGTGATCCGACCCCGGTGATCAACAGGACGAAACAGATCGAGAGTTGATCGGCACGCATGCCGAAATCGACCTGCAATTCGTCGACGGGCACCCAGCGGAACAGCGTGTGAGTGAGTGTTCTGTCCGACTCGTCCCGTCCGAGCATCGACGAGAACACCAGCGCCGCAACAACGAACGACGACACCGCGGCGGCCGTCGCGAGAAGGTGGCCCCACGAGTTGCAGCGCCGGCCACCGAGCAGAAGGACGGCCGCACCGAAGGCCGGCAGAGCCGGGAGAAGCCACAGGATCGACATCGTTTCTGCTCCCCCGTCAGTTCTTCATCAGATTGTTCTCGTCCATCGAGATCGAGCGACGAGAACGGAAGATGGCCATGATGATCGCCAGGCCCACCACCACCTCGGCTGCAGCGACCACCATGGTGAAGAACGCGAACAATTGGCCGTCGAGATTGCCGTGCATGCGAGAGAACGTGACGAACGCGAGATTGACTGCGTTGAGCATCAATTCGATGCACATGAACACGATGATGGCGTTGCGCCTGACGATGACGCCCGCTGCGCCGATCGTGAACAGCAGAACCGACAGGTAGAGGTAATTTTCTGGATTCATCGCGCGTCACCCCCGTCCACCTTGTACTCGATGCCTCGATCGGCGAACAGTGCGTTGACGGACGAGTCCGACTCGCTTCCGTCCGGGAGCAGAGCCCGTCGATCGACGCCGTTGTGACGAGCGAACACACCGGGGCTCGGCAGCGGCGTCACCCTGGAGCCGTCACGGAACCGGTCCTGCGACATCTCCCGCTGACCCTTCACCGGTCCCAGAGCCTCCCGGTGCGCCAGAATCATCGCCCCGATGGTGGCCGTGATCAACAGCGCGCCGGTCAGCTCGAACGCCCAGACGTACTCGACGAAGATCAGCTCGGCCAGGCCTTCTACGTTTCCGGTGGAGTTGGCCGCGTCGAGTCCGGCGAAATCGAGTCGCCCGGCGCGGGCCGAGTCGCGCAGCAGCACCCCGATGATCAACAGCCCGAAGCCGATTCCGATGACGACGGCCGCGATACGGTGCCCGCGCAGTGTCTCGGTCAACGACTCCGAGGTGTCGACCCCGACGAGCATCAGGACGAACAGAAACAGCATCATGACCGCGCCGGTGTAGACGACGATCTGCACGACACCGAGAAACAGGGCCCCTTGGGCCATGTAGAAGGTAGCGAGAACGACCATGGTGGCCGCGAGGAACAGTGCCGAGTAGACGGCCTTCGTGCTCATCACCACACCCAGTGCACCCATGACCGCAACGACACCGAGGGTCCAGAACTGCACGGCCTCGCCGGTGGAGGTTGCCTCGAGCGCGAGCTGAACGGCGGCAGTCATCGAACCGGCCCTCGATCGGTGTCGGCCTCGCTCTCGGCACCGGTGACGGCACCGCGGTAGTAGTCCTCTGCCGAACACCCCGGTGCCATCGCGTGCGGCGGCGGCACCATGTCCGGCTCCAGCGGTGCCAGCAGCGAATCCTTCTCGTAGATCAGGTCGGCTCTGTTGTCACCGGCCAGTTCGTATTCGTTGGTCATCGTCAGAGCCCGTGTGGGACAGGCCTCCACACACAGTCCGCAGCCGATGCACCGGAGATAGTTGATCTGGTAGACCCCGCCGTATCGCTCGCCCGGCGAAAACCGTTCGGTCTCGGTGTTGTCGGCACCTTCGACATAGATCGCGTCGGCCGGGCAGGCCCACGCACAGAGTTCGCAACCGATGCACTTCTCGAGCCCGTCGGCGTACCTGTTGAGCTGATGGCGGCCGTGATAACGCACCTCGGTCGGCTTCTTCTCCTCCGGATACAGCTCGGTTTCGGGCTTTTTGAACATGGTGGCGAAGGTGACACCGAAACCTGCTATAGGACCGAGGAATTCAGGCATCGGCGTTCTCCTTCTGGGACGCGGCCACGGTGGACCGTGCGCCGGCGTGCCGGCTCGCGATGTTCGTGCCCTGCTTCGGAATGGGAGGTACGGGAAACCCGCCCGCCGCAGCGTCGAACGGTGCGACGGGTGCAGCAGGCGGCAGGTTTCGTGTGCGCGCGCGGCGGCGCAGTAAGAGCAGCAGCGAACCCAGGACGGCGACTGCAAAGATCGTCGACACCACGAACGTGACCAAAGGTACGTCGTATCGCCCGGCCCCCAGTACCCGCACCGTCGCGATCACCATCACCCAGATCAGAGCGACGGGAATGAGGATCTTCCAGCCGAAGTTCATGAACTGGTCGTAACGCAACCGCGGCAACGTCGACCGCAACCAGATGAAGACGAACAGGAACACCCACACCTTGGCGACAAACCACAGCACCGGCCACCACCCGGAATTGGCACCGCTCCACAGACTCAACGGAATCGGAGCCCGCCAGCCACCCAGGAACAACGTGGTCGCGAGCGCCGACACCGTGACCATGTTGATGTACTCGGCAAGCATGAACATCGCGAAACGCAAGGAGGAATATTCGGTGTGGAACCCGCCCACCAACTCCCCCTCGGCCTCGGGCAAGTCGAACGGCGCGCGGTTGGTTTCACCCACCATCGCCGTCACGTACACCAGAAACGACGGCAACAACAGGAACACGTACCAGGTGTTCTGTTGCGCACCAACGATTCCGGACGTCGACATGGTGCCCGCGTACAGAAACACCGCAGCGAACGAAAGCCCCATCGCAACCTCGTAGGAAATGACCTGAGCCGTCGAACGTAGTGCACCCAGCAACGGATACGTCGAACTCGACGCCCAACCGGCCAGGACGATCCCGTACACACCCACCGAGGTGACCGCGAGGATGTACAGAACCCCCACCGGCAGGTCGGTCATCTGAAGCGGAGTCGTAGTGCCGAACACCGACACCTCGGGACCGAACGGAATCACCGCGAAGGCCATGAAGGCAGGGACCACCGAAATGATCGGAGCCAGAATGTAAATCGGCTTGTCGACGCCGGTCGGAGTGATTCCCTCTTTCAGAGCGAGCTTGATCCCGTCCATCAGAGACTGCAGCAGTCCCCACGGACCCACACGATTGGGCCCGACGCGCATCTGCATCCACGCCATGATCTTGCGCTCGGCATAGATGGCCACGAGCGGTGTGAGCACCAGAAAAACGAAGACTGCCAGGGCCTTGCCGACCACCAGCCACCACGGGTCGGTGCCGAACATCGACAGATCGGTCGGCGCTGCGACAATCACGATGCACCACCCTCGGGTCGTTCCGCAGGCTCCACTCCTGCACCCTCGGGTCGATCCGCAGGCTCCACTCCTGCACCCCCGGGTCGATCCGCAGGCTCCACTCCCGCACCCTGGGGTCGATCCGCAGGCTCCACTCCCGCACCCTCGGGTCGTTCCGCAGGCTGATCCCTGCAAATCCTCACCACCGCACCCGACTCTGCGCCGAGTGAGCGGTACACCGAAGAACCGGGCGAGTTCATCGGTACCCACACCACGTTGTCGGGTAGATCGGTGATCTTCAGTGGCAAGGTGATCGAGCCCCGGCCCGTCTCGACCCTGACCAGGTCGCCGGGCGACGCTTCGATGCTCGACGCCGTCGTCTCGGACAGCCTGATCACGGGTGCCCGGCCGGTCTGCGCGAGATTGTCCTCGCCGTCCTGCATCCGTCCCGAATCGATGAGCATTCGCCAGGTGGCCAGAATTGCCTGGCCGATGGAGAGCGTCGGCATATCTCGCCGTGGTGCCACTCGAGCCACAGGAATCCGTGATCCGCTCCAGGCTCCCAGCCGTGCCAACTCGCCGCGCGCCGCAGCCGCGTCGGGTAGCGACAGTTCGACTCCCATCTGCGCGGCAATGGCGTCGAGAACGCGTTGGTCGGGCAATACTGCGCCGGCACCGAGTGCCGTGTCGAACGTGCGAGGCCTGCCCTCCCAGTCGACGAAGGTTCCGGGCTTGTCGACCACCGGTGCCACCGGAAACACCACGTCGGCCCGCTCGGTGACGGCGCTGTGGCGTAGTTCGAGGCTGACCACGAATGCCGATCGGTCCACCGCGTCGAGCACACCCTGCGGATCGGGCAGATCGTCCGGGTCGATCCCTGCGGTGATCAGGGCGCGGTCAGGCCCGGCATCCGCCAGTATCGCCGCGGTATCTCGGCCCGCGTCCGTAGGGAGTTCTGTCACTCCCCACACGGCTGCCACCTCGGCGCGGGCGGCGGCGTCGGCGACGGGCCGCCCGCCCGGCAGCAGGTTCGGCAACGCGCCTGCGTCGAGGGCACCGCGCTCTCCTGCCCGTCGCGGAATCCATGCCAGGTTCGCTCCGGTGTCGTCGGCCAACTTCGACGCTGCGGACAATGCACCGGGAACGGAACCGAGCCGCTCGCCCACGAGCACGATCGCTCCCGGGCTCCGGAGGAGCTGGGCGATCGATTCGGTACCCCGGTCACCGACGTGCAGTGCGTCGAGCCACTGTGGTTCCTCGCCGGGAATCGACTGCAGGAGCACCCCGTCGAGCTTGCGCAGACCGCGGCTGGCCCAGGGTGCGATCGACGCCACGACCACGCCGCGCGTCCGGCGCGCCTTGCGCAACCTGAGGAACATCAGCGGTGACTCTTCTTCCGGCTCGAACCCCACCATCAACACCACAGGAGCGTTTTCGAGATCCGAGTAGGTCACGCCCAGCCCCGTCGCCGCTATACGACCGGCCAGGAACTCCGCTTCCTCGGCGCTGTGAGCACGGTTGCGGAAGTCGATGTCGTTAGTGTGCAGCACTGTTCGCGCGAACTTGGCGTATGCGTAGGAGTCTTCGACAGTCGATCTTCCGCCCACGAGTACCGCAGCGTTCCCGATCGACGCAGCCAGTCCCGTTGCCGCCGCCGCCAATGCAGCCGACCAGGACGTCTCGACCAGAGCCCCCGATTCGTCTCTGACCATCGGTGCGCCGATGCGGTCCGGCTCGCTGGCGTACTTGAATGCCCACCGGCCCTTGTCGCAGTTCCACTCTTCGTTGACCTGGGGATCGTCACCAGCCAACCGGCGGAGGACCTTGCCACGACGATGATCCGTGCGTTGCGCACAGCCTCCTGCGCAGTGTTCGCACACGCTCGGCGAGGACGTCAGATCGTACGGGCGCGCTCGGAACCGATACTCGGTGTTCGTCAGTGCACCCACGGGGCAGATCTGGACGGTGTTTCCCGAGAAGTAGGAGTCGAACGGCTCGGTGCCGAAGATGCCGACCTGTTGCACGGCACCGCGTTCGAGCAGCTCGATGGATGGATCACCGGCAACCTGCGCCGCGAAGCGAGTACATCGAGCGCACAGGACACAGCGTTCGCGATCGAGCAGAACCTCGGCCGACAACGGAATCGGTTTGGGATACGTACGTTTGGTCTCGGTGAACCTGGACTCGGTGCGACCCGCGGCCATCGCCTGATTCTGCAGTGGACACTCACCGCCCTTGTCGCACACCGGGCAATCGAGAGGATGATTGATCAGCAGCAATTCCATGACGCCACGTTGCGCTTTGCCCGCGACCTCCGACGTCACCTGAGTGCGCACCACCATGCCCTCGGCCACGGTCGTCGTACAGGACGCCAACGGCTTGCGTTGCCCCTCGACATCGACCAGACATTGGCGGCAGGCACCCACCGGATCGAGCAGCGGGTGATCGCAGAATCGCGGAATCTGTACGCCCATCAACTCGGCCGCGCGAATCACCAACGTGCCCTTGGGAACACTGATCTCGTGGTCGTCGATGGTCAGTGTCACCATCTCTACTGGGGCGACCGACACCTCAGGAGATGCAGGAGTGGAGCCCGCGGAACGACCGTGTGCTGCTGCAGTCATGACGTCAGCTCCTCTGCCATCAGGGTCGATCGGTGTGGATCGAAGGGGCATCCCTGCTCGGTGACGTGACGGATGTATTCGTCACGGAAGTACTTCAGCGAAGACACGATCGGGCTGGCGGCACCGTCTCCCAACGCGCAGAAGGATTTTCCGGCGATGCCGTCGGCGATGTCGAGCAGGGTCGTCAGGTCGGCCTCGGTGCCGGTTCCACCGTCGAGGCGGCGCAGGATTTGCACCAGCCAGTACGTGCCCTCCCGGCACGGTGTGCATTTGCCGCAGGATTCGTGTGCGTAGAACTCGGTCCAGCGCAGCACCGCTCGCACCACGCAGGTCGTCTCGTCGAATATTTGCAGGGCCTTGGTGCCCAGCATCGATCCGGCGGCACCGACGCCCTCGTAGTCGAGTGGGACATCGAGATGCTCGCCGGTGAACATCGGCGTCGAGGATCCTCCCGGCGTCCAGAACTTCAGTTCGTGTCCCGGTCTGATCCCGCCCGCGTAGCCGAGCAACTCCCGCAGCGTGATCCCCAACGGTGCCTCGTACTGGCCTGGACGGCAGACGTGGCCCGAGATGGAGTACAGCGTGAAGCCGGGCGACTTCTCGCTACCCATCGATCGGAACCACTCGATTCCCTTGCGTAGGATCACTGGAACGCTGGCAATCGATTCGACGTTGTTCACCACCGTCGGGCGCGCGTAGAGGCCCGCCACTGCGGGGAACGGTGGCCGCAGCCGAGGTTGTCCGCGCCGACCTTCCAACGAGTCGAGGAGGGCTGTTTCCTCGCCGCAGATGTAGGCGCCGGCTCCGGCGTGGATCACCAACTCCAAGTCGAATTTCGTTCCGAGAACACCCTTTCCCAGATAGCCCGCCGCGTAGGCCTCGGCGACCGCAGCCTGCAGCCTGCGTAGCACCGGCACTACCTCGCCGCGGACGTACACGAATGCATGGGATGCGCGAATTGCGTACGCGGCGATCACTATTCCTTCGACCAGCGTGTGCGGGCTCGCCATCAGCAGGGGCATGTCCTTGCAGGTACCCGGCTCGGACTCGTCGGCATTGACCACCAGATAATGCTCTTTACCGTCGTTCTGCGGGATGAAGCTCCACTTCGTTCCGGTCGGAAATCCTGCGCCGCCGCGACCGCGTAATCCGGATTCCTTGACGAAGGCGATGAGGTCGTCGGGGTCCATCGCGAGGGCCTTCTCGAGCCCGCGGTATCCGTCGTGGCTGCGGTAGACGTCGAGCGTCCAGGAATTCTTCTCGTCCCAGAACTCGCTCAACACCGGCGTCAGGGCCATGTCACGCTCCGTTCGTCGGTGGATCGGTCTCGGTGGTGTTCGGTTGTGGTGGCACAGTCGCCGAGGGTGCCGGTGCGGGCTTGTCTCGCACCGTCTCCGGTGCGGCCGCGGCGCCGACGTCCGGGTGATCGTCGTTCGGTCGTGCCCCGGCCTCGGGTGCCGACATCGCGTGTTCGCGCGCGTATCGCAGTCCGGCCAGGGTGGCATCGCCTGCACTACCGGTCGCTTCGAGTGCCTCGGGCCGATCGTCGGAAAATCCGGCGAGAATCCGCTCGGTTTCGCGGAACGTGCACAGCGGTGCTCCACGCGTCGGTGTGACCTGGGTGCCGGATCGAAGTGCATCGACCAGATCCCGCGCAGACGACGGGGTGCTGTTGTCGAAGAACTCCCAATTGACCATCATCACCGGGGCGTAATCGCATGCGGCATTGCACTCGATGTGTTCGAGGGTGATCGTGCCGTCCTCGGTGGTACCTCCGTGCTCGACGTCCAGGTGATCACGCAGCGCGTCCATGATGGCGTCGCCGCCCATGACAGCACACAGCGTGTTGGTGCACACGCCGACGCGGTACGTCCCGGTGGGTTCGCGTCGGTACATCGAGTAGAAGGTCGCGACTGCAGTCACCTCCGCCCCGGTGAGTTCGAGTACCTCCGAGCAGAATTCGATTCCAGCGGGCGTGAGGCAGCCGTCCTCGGCTTGCACGAGATGGAGCAGCGGCAGCAGGGCCGATCTGGCCTGCGGATAGCGCGCGACGACGATATCGGCGTCGGCGTGCAGCCGGGCGAGCACCTCGGGGGGATACGACGTTCGTGCACCCGGCGTGGCCAGTTGCACCGGTTCGTCCGGCCGGGCTCCGAGTTGAATCAGAACCGGTTCCGACTGGGGCTGCGCGGTCATCGATCCACCCCACCCATCACCGGGTCGATACTGGCGACCGCGGCGATGACGTCGGAGATCATTCCGCCCTCGCACATTGCCGCCACCGCTTGCAGGTTGGTGAAGGACGGATCTCTGAAATGCACTCGGTACGGCCTGGTTCCACCGTCGCTGACGATGTGTACCCCGAGCTCCCCTCGCGGCGACTCCACCGAGGACAACACCTGGCCGGCCGGGACCCGCATTCCCTCGGTCACCAGTTTGAAGTGGTGAATCAGCGATTCCATCGAGGTGTCCATGATGGTCCGCACATGCTCCTGAGAGTTGCCCAGGCCATCGGGTCCCGAGACCAGCTCGGCCGGCCACGCGATCTTCTTGTCGTCGATGACGACCGGCCCGGGACGCAGGCGGTCGAGGGCCTGTTCGACGATCTTGAGCGATTCCTTCATTTCTTCGACGCGAATCAGATATCGCCCGTAGCAGTCGCATCCGGTGTCGGTCACCACGTCGAACTCGTAGTTCTCGTACCCGCAGTACGGATCGGACCGTCGCAGGTCGTAGGGCAGTCCGGTCGAACGCAGCACCGGACCGGTGACGCCCAGCGCCATACATCCGGTGAGATCGAGATAACCTACGTTCTCGGTTCTGGCTTTCCAGATCGGATTGTCGTTGAGCATGAGTTCGAGGTCGCGCAGGCGTCCCGGCAGCACGCGAAGGAGCTCACGTACTCTGCCGACCGCGTCCTCGGGTAGGTCCTGCGACAGTCCGCCCGGCCGGATGTAGGCGTGGTTCATGCGCAGCCCGGTGATGGCCTCGAAGACGTCGAGTATCAGCTCGCGCTCACGGAACCCGAACAGCATCGCGGTGACCGCTCCCAATTCCATTCCGCCCGTGGCCAATGCGACGAGATGCGACGAGATGCGATTCAGCTCCATCAGCATCACCCGGATCACCGTGGCGCGCTCGGGAATGTCGTCGGTTATACCCAGTAGCTTCTCTACGCCGAGGCAGTATGCGGTTTCGTTGAAGAACGGCGACAGGTAGTCCATGCGGGTGACGAACGTGACGCCCTGGGTCCAGTTTCGGTACTCGAGATTCTTCTCGATTCCCGTGTGCAGATACCCGATCCCGCAACGAGCCTCGGTGACGGTCTCGCCCTCGATTTCGAGAATCAACCGCAGCACACCATGGGTGGACGGGTGCTGCGGGCCCATGTTGACCACGATCCGTTCGGTACTCGATCCGCGGGCCAACTCGACGACGTCGTCCCAGTCCTGTCCGGAGACCGCGTAGATGGTTTCGTCCGTTGCACTCATCAGTTGTACGACCTGCGCTCGTTGGGAGGCGCGACGCGAGCGCCCTTGTACTCGATGGGAATTCCGCCCAGCGGATAGTCCTTGCGTTGTGGGTGACCGACCCAGTCGTCGGGCATCTCGATCCTCGTCAATGCAGGGTGACCGTCGAAGACGATGCCGAAGAAGTCGTAGACCTCGCGCTCGTGCCAATCGTTGGTGGGATACACCCCGCACAGCGACGGACTGTGTGGATCGTCGTCGGGGACGGCAACTTCGAGTCGGAGCCGACGGCCGTGCGTGATGGAGACCAGATGGTACACAACGTGCAACTCCCGGCCGACCAGGTCCGGATAGTGCACACCCGATGCGCCGGTACACAATTCGAATCGCAATTCTTCGTCGTCCCGTAGCGCCTGGGCGACGGCAGGCACATACTCCCGCACCAGATGCAGCGTCAATTCGCCGCGATGAATCACCACCCGTTCGACGGCGGCGTCGAACGTAGCGACGGGATTCACGGCCGGAAGGACGGTGGCCAACCGATCGACGAGGGCATCGAAGTAGCCGCCGTAGGGCCGCGTCGCGGTGTCCTCGGCTGCCGCCGGCGGCACCAATCGACCGTAGCCCGACGTGTCGCCACTACCGCGAACCCCGAACATCCCGCGTGGCCGCTGAGACATTTTTCCTGGCGGCTGAGACATCCCACCCGGCGGCTGCGCCGTCATCGGAGCAAACCCTTCAGATCGATCGTCGGGGTGGACGAGAGTGCGGCCGCCTCGGCGGCCGCTCGCACCTGTTCCCGGTTCACACCCAACGGCATCTGCTGAATCTTTTTGTGCAACTCTAGGATTGCGTTGAGCAGCATCTCGGGCCGAGGCGGGCACCCGGGCAGATAGATGTCGACGGGCACGATGTGGTCGACTCCCTGGACCACCGCGTAGTTGTTGAACATTCCGCCCGAGGATGCACAGACACCCATGGCGAGAACCCATTTCGGTTCTGCCATCTGGTCGTAGACCTGCCTCAACACCGGAGCCATCTTCTGGCTGACGCGGCCGGCCACGATCATCAGATCCGCCTGCCGGGGGGACGCGCGAAACGCTTCCATTCCGAATCGCGCGAGATCGAAACGGCCGGACGTGGTGGCCATCATTTCGATGGCACAACATGCGAGCCCGAAGGTGGCGGGCCACAGCGAGCCCTTACGTGCGTATCCGGCCAACCCCTCGACGGTGGTCAGCAGGAATCCGCTGGGTAGCTTCTCTTCGAGTCCCATCGATCACGCTCTTTCGCTTCCGCAGAATGAGAACAGTGCATCGTGCCGTCGTCGTATCCGAGATCGTGTGGTCAGTCCCAACCGAGCCCGCCTCGCCGCCACTCGTACACGTAGGCCACCGACACGTTCACGACGAACAACGCCATCGCGACGAGCCCGAACGCACCGAGAACGTCGAGGTGGACGGCCCAGGGATAGAGGAAGACGATCTCGATGTCGAAGATGATGAACAGCATCGCGGTGAGATAGAACTTCACCGGAAATCGTTGTCCCGTAGGCGCATGCATCGTGGGTTCGATTCCACATTCGTACGCGTCGAACTTCGCTCGGTTGTATCGGGCGGGTCCCACCATCGTGCCGACCATCACCGAGAAGACCGCGAACGCGACTGCGACGGCACCCAGGACGAGAATCGGAACGTAGGCGTTCATTCGGGCATCCGCTCCCTCGATCGACGACCGCGCCGCCGCGAAAGTAAATGCGACGGCCGTACCAATGTGACCTGAACCACACAGTATGGGTTCGGTGTGGATCTCGCGGGATTTCGAGCAGTCCAGTTTCGTAAACCGTTGACGCGCATGGGCCACCCACCCTCGGACCCACTCATCTATGTGATTCACATCACTCTCGCCTCACATGCGGTCCACACCGCGAGGGACGACCAATCACCGAACATTTCCGGCCACCCGACCCGGGCTGCCGCCATCACTAAGGAGAGACGATGAAGTCGATTTCCGTCTCGGCGCTCGCCGCCGAGGGACTGGGAACTGCCCTGCTCGTGATATTCGGCGTCGGCACCGCCGTCATCACGGGCGACACCGTCGGAACCCCGGGCATCGCCCTGGCGTTCGGACTCACACTGCTTGCCCTCGTCTACGCGATCGGCCCGATCTCGGGCTGCCACATCAACCCGGCCGTGACGATCGGAGCCCTGATAGCTCGCGCCATCACCCCGATCAAGGCTGCGTTCTACATCGCCGCCCAGGCCGCAGGTGCAGTGATCGGCGCGCTGGTCGTACTGTTGGTCGCATCAGGCCGTCCCGGGTACGACATGTCGTCGGACGGTCTGGGCACCAACGGATTCGGCAGCTCCTCGCCCGGAGCGTACGGCTTGGCGTCGGTCGCGGTGTTCGAGACGATCGCGACCGGCCTGCTCGTCCTCGTTGTACTCGCCACCACGGCCCCCACCGTTCACCCCGTCGTGGCGGCCGGCATCCCGATCGGCCTGACCCTGACCGTGGTTCACCTGCTGGGCATAGGAATCGACTCGACCTCGGTCAACCCTGCTCGGTCCCTCGGCCCCGCCCTCGTCGCCGGCGGCCCTGCCCTGTCACAACTGTGGGTGTTCGTGGTGTTCCCCGTGCTCGGAGCTGCTGTCGCCGGCTCGATCCACCGGTTCGTGCTGACGGTGCCCGCATCGGAGAAAACGGTCTGATCTACCGCGATCGAGAGACCCTGGCACCGACGCGACCCGAGTGCTGCCTCAGCAGATCGACCACCGCGCGCCCGAGTCGGATCGGATCCACTGGATGGGGAACTGCGGCCTCGGCGCGCGACCAGTCGGCCAACCACCGGTCGTCGGGGCGTCCGATGAGCACCAGCACCGGCGGGCAGTCGTCGATCTCGTCCTTGAGTTGCTTTGCCAAACCCAGTCCGCCGACGGGCGAGGACTCACCGTCGAGGATCGCCACATCGATTCCACCTGCGTCCAAGTGCTCGATGACCACGGCCGCGGTGGCAACCTCGACGAAGTCGACGACGCCGAGCGCCGGATCGGGCCGGGTGCCCACCGCAGACATCACCTGAGCGCGCGTGGCCGCGTTACTGCTGTACACGAGCACATGCACCTGACCTGCCGAACTTGCTCTCGCTGTGGCGTCGGACACACCGCGATGGTAGCGCGGCCCCCGGTGGACCGGGCCCGAACGCACGTCGCAGAGGTACTTTCGCGTCGTCGACGTCGTGTGGCGGCAGCTCAGGAGATGGTGACGACCACGGCGGCCGGTTCCTCGGTGCTGTGCACCGCGAAGTCCGGACGGTCGGACGCCACGGCGACGAAGGACTGTGAGATTCCATCGGCATCGGCCAGGAAGTCGACTGCCACCACGGCGGAGTCCGGCTCGTTGCGAATCCGATCCGGCCCGGCATACGGAACGACGGTGACATCCGGCTCGGTCGAGGTACCGGCGATGTCGACCTGGAGTACGGCTCGCCCGGGAAGCGCGACCGGCTCACTGGTTCCGTATCGGACGGCCTCGTCGACGTAGCGCACCGTGTAGGACACCGGCCCGTTGCCGCCCAGTCGATACTCGACGGAGGAGGCTCCCAACACCACGTCCGTCACCGCCACGGGTGAGCCGGAGGGTTGACCGACTCCCTCCAGCGACAGTCCCGGCACGACCGGCGGCAGTGTTTCGGTCGGGGCGGTCGGCGCGGTGAACGGGTCACCGACCACGAGCGAGCCGGTGGCGGTCTCGAAGTTCGGTGACGACGACGCATCGGGCGTCGGGCGAGCGGCCTCACCGGCGGAGCAACCGACGAGCAGCGCAGCAGCGAGCAGTAGCGTTAAGACCGACCCGGCCGCCACAGGCCTGCGATACCCCTCGCTCATCGACTCACCGTACAGATGAAACCGATCGGTTCGATAGTGTCGATCGGCCGCAGTTCGGTCACGGTCCCACCTGCCGCAAATCCTGCTAGCGTCGTCGAGCATGGAGCCCACGAGCTATTCGTCCGGTGAACGCGTGTTCGGACCTCCCAACGGGACGTTCGACGCGGACTGGGCGGCCACTGCGCTGCGGTCCAACCGACCGGAATTGGACCATCCGACCTCGGTGCGACTGGTCGAGCGGGCCTGGGAGTTGCTTCGATCGTCGAATCTTCGCGGCGAGCCACTCGCGACGGCTCTGGATCTCGAGCCCGGCCTCGCCTCGGCGGTCGCGGCCGTGGCAACGGAGACGGCGGAGCTCTACCTCGACCGACGGTAGGTCTATCGGTCGACCACCTCGGTCGCCAACCTCGCATTGCGGCGCCCGTAGGCGAAGTAGATCAACAGACCGAGGGCCAACCAGACCAGAAACCGTATCCACGTCTCCACCACCAGGTTGGCCATCAGGTAGACGCACGAGAGCCCGGACAGAATCGGTACGACGGGAGACAGCGGAACCCGAAAGGGCCGCTCGAGATCCGGCTTGGTCCGACGCAGGATCGGCACTGCCGCCGAGACCAGCAGAAACGCGAACAGGGCTCCGATGCTGACCATCTCGGCCAGTTCTTTCAGCGGTACCAGGGCCCCCAGCAGCGCCACGAACACCACTACGCCGACGGTCAACCGGGTCGGAGTCCCGAAACGGGGAGACACCTTCGCAACCGACTTGGGTAGCAAACCGTCCCGGCCCATCGCGAAGCCGATTCGGCTGATGGTCACCAACTCGACCAGAATGACCGACGTCAGACCCGCGACGGCCGCTATCGAGACCAGAACACCCGCCCAGCCTGCGCCCACAGAATCGAACGCCTTGGCAATGGGTGCGCTGTCGTCGAGCTCGGTGTATTTCACCATGCCGGTGACGACGAACGCGACCATCATGTACAGCAACGTGCATGCCACGAGCGTGCCGATCAGTGCACGAGGCAGATCATGGGCGGGCCGCTCGGCCTCCTCACTGAGATTGGCAACGGCCTCGAATCCTGTGTAGGCGAAGAACACGACCGCTGCAGCGGTGACGACGCCGGCAAATCCGAACGCCGAGGGTGCGATTCCGGCCACGGCCTGCATCAGGGGCTGATCGAGCGTCGAGCCACCGGCCTCGGCGGGCACGGACTCGGGCACGAACGGAACCAGGTTCGACTTCTGGACGAAGAACAGGCCGGCGATCACGATGAACACCGAAATGGCGACCTTGATCAGAACCAGCACGTTGGTCACTCGCGCCGACTCCTTGACTCCCACAGCGGCAATGACGCCCAGCACCGCGACGATGGCAACAGCACCGACGTTCACCGGCGCTTCCTCCGTGAACAAGCTGGGTGGCAGAGAAAAGAGATCCGCGAGGTAGCCGGACCAGCTTCGAGCGACAACGGCAGCACCCAAAGCGAATTCGAGGATCAAATCCCATCCGATGATCCACGCGAACAGCTCCCCCAGGGTGGCGTACGCGTACGTGTACGCACTGCCCGCCGTCGGCACGGCCGATGCAAGTTCCGCATAACACAGTGCGGCAAGCAAACTCACGACACCGGCGATGACGAAGGAGATCACGACCGCCGGGCCGGCATTTTCTTTGGCCTGTACACCGGTGAGCGTGAATATGCCGGTTCCGATGACGATGCCGACCCCGAAACCGACCAAGTCGCGTAACCCGAGCTGCTTGCGCAGACTGCCGGACCCCTCGTCGTCGACGTCGCTCTCGATCTCGTCGACGGACTTCGTGCGAAACATTCCCATTTCCCGACGCTAAGCCATCCACTGTTTCCGCGCCGGAGGAAAGGTGGTGTTTGTTCTCGCGATTGTCGGTTATTCGGACAAATCGGAAATGCTTGCGTCACAACCGTCCTCGGGACCGAGCGACACTAGGACCGTCCCAAGAATTGTTCGGCAAAAAATCCGGCCAGCAGTACCGCGGTCCCGCCGATCTCGCCGACGATCAGAGCGAGCATGAACAGGTGCGTCCCCGGAACGGGATGGACGAACTGATTCTCGGTGTCTCGCCGGATCCCGTGCACGGTGTAGCCGGCGATCGCGGCGACGAAGAACACCAGCACCACCACCGCTGCGGTCAGGTCGACCACCGTCGGCCAGGCGCTGTAGTGCGCGAGAGCCGCCAGAACGAGCGCAGCGAAGGAGTACATCAACGCTGCCCGATGCGCGATGTCGACGTATCGGTGCGCGGTTCCGTCGCTCGACGTGGACATCTGGTGGTACTTGAGCACTCCGAGCGCCAACGCCCACATCAGCAACACACCCGACGCGAACACGATCACTTTCGTGTCGATCTCCAGCTGCATCCGCGCCTCCCCTTGGGTCCGCTGTCCGGGCCGAACGTAGCACCGGACACAATGTTGGTTACGGTTCCGCAATGCCGGTCGACTCCGCCCACACTCAGAACGACTGCGCATTGCGCTTCGAGTGGGGCCTGTCCGCGATCGACGCTGTGGTCGCCGGTGCCGACATCGCCGTCGTCGTGGACGTCCTGTCGTTCACGACCACTCTGACGGTGGCGGTGGACGCCGGAATCGAGGTCGTACCCAGCCGATGGCGCGACGACCGTGCCACCCACCTGGCCGAGCAACACGACGCCGTTCTCGCAGTCGGCCGTTCGGTTGCCACGCCGGGCGACATCAGCTTGTGTCCTGCCACCGTGCGCGCCGCCGCACCGCCACCGAGTCGACTCGTGTTGCCGTCGCCGAACGGTTCCACGATCGCCCACGCACTCGCCGCCCGGGTCGACACGTGCGTGGGCGCATCGCTCCGCAACGCCGCCGCGATCGCGCAGTGGGTCGTCGATGACCATCCCCACAGCGTGATTGCCGTCATAGCCGCCGGTGAGAGATGGCCCGATTCGTCGTTGCGGCCCGCAGTGGAGGACTTGTGGGGTGCCGGAGCCGTGCTGGCACCGCTCGTGGAGTCCGGACTGTTCGATCCATCCCCCGAGGCGGTGGTCGCTGCGACCGCGTGGCACGCGGCCGCGGCGGATATAGCTACCGAGCTGCGGCGATGCGGCTCGGGGCGGGAGCTCATAGCGATGGGCCACCCCGAGGACGTCGACATCGCCGCCGAAGTCGGTTCGAGTTCCTGCGTGCCGATACTGCGCGGCGATACCTTCGTCGAGCACCGAGGCCGATAGCCCCATCGGGCCTCCGAAACCCGCACCGACGCGGCCGATCGTGTCCGAAATTTTGATCGGAACACGGAATCACGGATCATACGGTGGTGAGTACGGAACGAGTCGCCCCGAAGACCACCGTCGTTGTACCGACGTACAACGAACGCGAGAACCTCCCCAAGCTGGTCGAACTGCTGGCCGGGCTGAAGGTCGAGGGGCTCGGTGTTCTCGTGGTCGACGACAATTCCCCCGACGGAACCGGCGACATCGCCGACAAACTCGCCATCGACGGTCCCCTCGAGGTCTCCGTTCTGCACCGCACCGAGAAGAACGGTCTGGGCCGCGCATACGTGGCCGGCATGACACGGGCCCTCGACGAGGGAGCCGACATCGTGATCCAGATGGACGCCGATCTGTCGCACCCCACCGAGGTGATTCCGGCGATGATCGACAAGCTGCGGAGCACCGACGCCGCGGTCGTGCTGGGTTCGCGCTACGTCCCCGGCGGTTCGGTCGCGGCGGACTGGCCGTGGCACCGCAAGGCGCTGTCGGCGTGGGCCAACTTCTACGTGAACACGATTCTTCGTCTCGGAGTCAAGGACGCCACCGCCGGCTTCAAGGCATGGCATGCCCGCACGCTCCGCACGATCGACGTTGAGTCGGTGGAGAGCAACGGGTACGCGTTCCAGGTCGAGATGAACTACCGCACCGTCAAACACGGGCTCACGCTCGCCGAAGTCCCCATCACGTTCGAGGAGCGCAGCGAGGGCGAATCCAAGATGAGCCTGTCGGTCCAGCTCGAATCTGCCTTGGTGCCCTGGAAGTTGTTGCGGAACCGGAAGAAGCTCTGACCGAGGCACCGCGCCGTGATCACGGCGTGAAGCGTCGGAATCCGCCTTCGGCCCCGATGACCTGTCCGGTGATCGAACCCGAATCGGGCGAGAGCAACATCGCCACTACCGCTGCGGCCTCTTCTGGTGAGTTCCACCGACCGCGCGGCATGTGACGCTCTACGAATTCGTTCAGATCCGCACTTGCCCAACCGGTATCGGTCGGACCCGGATTGATCGTGTTGACGGTGATGCCACGTTCGATCAGGGAATCGGCCACGGTCGGTGTTATCGCGGCGATGGCACCCTTGGTCACCGCATAGGGAATCTCGGTTGGCATCGGCCCCTCTCCCTGCCCGGACGTGAACAGCACGACGCGTCCGCCGTCAGGATGATCGACGTACCGTTGCGCGAGTTCCTGCACCAGAAGCAACGACGCGCGCACGTTCACCGCCCACGTCAGGTCGAGGTTCTCTGCCGTCAGAGAACCCAGTTCGCCCAGCTGTGATCGCGCATGGTTGATCACCAACGAGTCGACGGCACCGAACCTGGATTCGACAGCATCGAACAGGACGGCAGGCGCTTCGACATCGGAGAGATCGATGTCCAGATTCCCGAGTCTGCTTGGCGCAGTGCACAACTCGGCGAGAACCTGTACCGCTCCCGGCGTTCCCACTCCCCACGGTTCACTGGCGTCGTAGGCATCGCATGATTGCGCGAAGACGCGGGCGCGCTCGTCCTGCAGCAATCTGCGGGTGATGGCGAAGCCGATTCCTTCCCTCCGACCGACGCCGGTGACGAGGACTGTTCTTCCGCGTGCCTGCGCGTCCGACGTCATGCCGCGTCCTTCACTGTCGCGGCGTACACGTCGACGTAGTCCTGCCCCGACAGGTTCGCCAGCGCTGCCATCACCTCATCGGTGGTCGCCCGCAGAATGGCTTTACTGTTTTCTCCCCCTGCGTATCTCGTGAAATTCAATGGTTCGCCGACGACCATGCGCACCTTGCCCGGCCGCCACATCCTCGAGCCCACCGGGTTGACTCCGAGCGTCCCGTGCATCACCACCGGCACGACGGGCGCTCCCGTCTCGAGCGCTACTCTTGCCAGCCCGGTCTTGCCCTTGTACAACCGGCCGTCGGGAGATCGCGTCCCCTCCGGGTACACCGCCCACACCTTCCGTTGTCGCAGAATGTTTTTCGCGGCATCGAGCGCCGGAGCCGAAGCACCTGCCCCGCGGCGGTCGACGGGAACCTGACCTGTCGCGCTGTAGAACCAACGAAGCGCCGCACCCTTGATTCCCCGGCCGGTGAAGTACTCGCTCTTGGCGATGAACGTGACTCGGCGACGAACCAGGAGGACGAGAAAGAACGAGTCGACGACGGTCAGGTGGTTGCCGGCGATGATCACCGGTCCCGTCTTCGGGATATTGTCTGCGCCGACCACCGAAGGACGGCCGAGAACTCGGAGAACCGGGCCGATCAGGACATATTTCAAGAGCAGGTACCACATCTATCGATCCTCTCGGCTGGACAACAGCAAGGCCGAGAGTAGACAATGTCTACGTGCCAGACAACCTCCGGACGCGGCTGATCGACGCGGGTGTACGCCTACTCGACAGCGAAGGGCCGGAAGGGCTGACCATCAGAGCGGTCACTCGCGAGGCCGGTGTTTCGCACGGCGCTCCCAGGCGGTACTTTCCGACGCTGAGCGCACTGGCCGCGGCCGTGGCCCGAGTCGGTCTGGTCGATCTCGAGACCGCACTGAATTCTGCTGCACAGCAGTCGGATGCGCCCCGAGATGCACTGGATGCGATGGCGCACGCGTACGTGCAGTTCGCGGCGCAGCGCCCCGCGATGTTCGCGCTCATCTTTCGACACGACCTGCTCGAGGGCTCCGGCGAGAATCTGCGCGGACAATCGCGACCCCTGTTCGAGGCTCTCACCTCGACACTCGATGCCGTCGTGCCGGAGAATCCACAGTTCACAGCGCTGAGACTGTGGACCTCCGTGCACGGAATTGCGGCGCTCCACGCCACCCGAGCGTTCGAGCCGATCACCGACACCTCGGCGGTGCCGGACCTGATCCGATGCGCAGTGCGCGACGCGATCAGGAACGTCAGCGAATCAGAGACTTGACCGACGCCGGCAGCTGGCGGACGTTCTTGTAGGGGCCGACCACTGCGGCACCGAAAGGCCGGTCGAGCAACACCGCCGCGACCTCACGCACCTCGTCGTTGCCGACACTGTCGATACGCGCCAGGGTGTCGGTGATATCTCGGTGATTGCCGTAGTTCAGTTCGCTGCGACCGATACGGTTCATCCGAGAGCCCGAATCTTCCAGTCCCAGCACCAATCCACCGCGCAACGAACCCTTGGCGCGAGCGCACTCGGCATCGGTGATGCCCTCGGCCGCAACCTTGGCGAGCACCTCGCGAATCACCGTGGTGACCTCGCCCAGGTTCTCCGGCTGGCATCCCGCGTACACCGAGAACGCCCCGCTGTCGGCAAACGTATCCACCGAGGAGTACACCGAGTAAGCCAGTCCGCGCTCTTCCCTGATCTCCTGGAACAGGCGAGAACTGAGCCCACCGCCGACAGCAGAATTCAGTACCGACAATGCCCAGCGGTGTCCTTCGTGACGTCCGAACGCCCGTACGCCCAGGCACAGATGCGCCTGTTCGCTGTCCCGGGTGGTCAGGCTCAGCGTCGGATTCTGCCGCAATCGCGCTGTACCGCTACGCCTTTCGGCCGGCCGCAGGCCTTTTTCCAGATGACCCGCGAAGGCGCGACGTACGAAGGACACAATCTGCTTGTGATCGACGTTGCCTGCGACGGCGACGACCATCCGTTGCGGCGTATAGCGGCGAACATGGAACGAATGCAGTTGGGAACGGGTCATCGATTCGATGGATTCGACAGATCCGATGATCGGACGCCCGATCGGGTGATCACCGAACATCGCTTCCAGGAAGGCATCTCCCAGGAGATCCTCGGGATCGTCGTCCCGCATGGAGATCTCTTCGAGTACGACCTGCCGCTCGACGTCCACGTCTGCCGATCTACACCGACCACGAAGCACCACATCGCTGACGAGATCGATCGCGAGCGCGACGTCCTCGTCGAGCACGTGCGCGTAGAAGCAGGTGCTCTCTTTCGAGGTGAACGCATTCAGCTCTCCGCCGACACCGTCCATCACCTGAGCGATCTCGAGTGCACTGCGCGTCGGAGTCGACTTGAACAGCAGATGTTCGAGGAAGTGCGCTGCACCGGCGACGCTGGGTTGCTCGTCGCGCGAGCCGACGCCGACCCACACACCGACCGAGGCCGAGCGGACCCCAGGAACGAACTCGGTGACGACCCGAAGGCCGCCGGGCAGAGTCGTGCGTCGAACGCCCGTATCGGTGCCGCTGGTCTCTGGAACGGCCGAACGGTACGTCCCGAGGGGACGTACCGTTCGACTCGCTTGCTTCTTACTCAGCGCTGACCTCGGCGGGTGCCTCGGGAGCGTCGGCGGGAGCAGCCGCGTTGTCGTCTTCGACGGGAACGAGGCTGATCTTGCCGCGGTTGTCGATATCGGCGATCTCGACGCGCAACTTCGATCCGACGCTCACGACGTCCTCGACCTTGTTGATGCGCTTGCCGTTACCGAGCTTCGAGATGTGCACCAGTCCGTCGCGGCCCGGGAGCAGCGAGACGAATGCACCGAAAGCCGTTGTCTTGACGACGGTTCCGAGGAATCGCTCGCCGACCTTCGGCAACTGCGGGTTGGCGATGGCGTTGATCATGTCGATCGCGGCCTGTGCGGACGGGCCGTCCGCTGCACCGACGTAGACAGTGCCGTCATCTTCGATCGAGATGTTGGCACCGGTCTGCTCGGTGATGGAGTTGATCATCTTACCCTTGGGCCCGATGACCTCGCCGATCTTGTCGACCGGCACCTTGATTGCGGTGACGCGAGGTGCGTACGGGCTCATCTCGTCCGGGGTGTCGATGGCCTCGGCCATGACCTCGAGGATCGTCGTGCGAGCATCCTTGGCCTGCGACAGCGCGCCGGCGAGCACCTTGGAGGGGATGCCGTCGAGCTTGGTGTCGAGCTGCAGGGCGGTGACGAAGTCCTTGGTTCCGGCGACCTTGAAGTCCATGTCGCCGAACGCGTCCTCGGCACCGAGGATGTCGGTGAGGGCGACGTAGCGAGTCTCGCCGTCGACCTCGTCGGACACGAGGCCCATCGCGATACCGGCAACCGGGGCACGCAGCGGCACACCGGCATTGAGCAGCGACAGAGTAGATGCGCAGACCGAGCCCATCGAGGTCGAGCCGTTGGAGCTCAATGCCTCGGAGACCTGGCGGATGGCGTACGGGAACTCGGCCTGGCTGGGCAGCACCGGCAGCAGAGCGCGCTCGGCGAGTGCGCCGTGACCGATCTCGCGACGCTTCGGCGAACCGACGCGGCCCGTCTCACCGGTGGAGTACGGCGGGAAGTTGTAATGGTGCATGTAGCGCTTGGACGTCTCGGGCCCGAGCGAGTCGACCTGCTGCGCCATCTTGACCATGTCGAGGGTGGTGACACCCAGGATCTGGGTCTCTCCGCGCTCGAACAGGGCAGATCCGTGGGTGCGCGGGATGATCGCGACCTCGGCGGACAACGACCGGATGTCGGTGATGCCGCGGCCGTCGATACGGAAGTGATCGGTGAGGATGCGCTGGCGAACCGACTTCTTGGTCAGTGCGCGGAACGCGGCACCGATCTCCTTCTCGCGGCCGGCGAAGCTGTCTCCGACCGAGGTGAGGACCTGAGCCTTGACCTCGTCGAGCTTGTTCTCGCGCTCGGCCTTGCCGGCAATGGTCAGTGCCTCGTTGAGCGGGATCTTCGCGGCGTTCTCGACGGCTTCGAAGACGTCGCTCTGGTACGCCGGGAAGACCGGGTAGTCGCCGGTCGGCTTGGCGGCCTTGGACGCGAGCTCCTGCTGTGCGGTGCACAGGGCTGCGATGAAGGGCTTCGAGGCCTCGAGGCCCTCGGCGACAACTGCCTCGTTGGGTGCGGTAGCGCCGCCCTCGATGAGCTCGATGACGTTCTCGGTGGCCTCGGCCTCGACCATCATGATCGCGACGTCGGCGTCGGCACCGGAGCCGGAGACGATGCGGCCGGCGACGACCATGTTGAACACGGCCTTCTCGAGCTGCTCGTTGGTCGGGAACGCAACCCACTGCTTGTCGATCAGCGCGACGCGAACGCCGCCGATCGGACCGGAGAACGGCAGGCCGGCGATCTGGGTCGATGCCGACGCGGCGTTGATCGCGACGACGTCGTACAGATCGGCCGGGTTGAGGCTCATGACCGTGATGACGACCTGGATCTCGTTGCGCAGTCCGTCGACGAACGTCGGACGCAGCGGCCGGTCGATCAGGCGGCAGGTGAGGATGGCGTCGGTGGACGGACGGCCCTCGCGGCGGAAGAACGATCCGGGGATACGGCCCGCGGCGTACATGCGCTCTTCGACGTCGACCGTCAGCGGGAAGAAATCGAATCCCTCACGGGGGTGCTTGCCCGCCGTCGTTGCCGACAGCAGCATGGTGTCCTCGTCGAGGTACGCGGCGACTGCGCCTGCGGCCTGCTGTGCGAGGCGACCCGTCTCGAAGCGGATGCTCCGCTTACCGAAAGAGCCGTTGTCGATGATCGCTGTTGCTTCGTAGACGCCTTCTTCGGCGTCCAATGTTGTGGTGTCCGACATGTGTTCTGTTCTCGTCCTCTCGTCTTTGCCGTGCCCGCGTGGACACACCACCAGCCCTCCTGGCTGTGGCGGCATACCTGTGCCGTCCATCTCCGAGAGTTCGTCTCGGGACGCGGCTGCGCGGAGGCGGCCATCGATCGAAGCCCTCCGGATCTCGTATCCGAAAAGCCACTACCGAAGACCGACACCACGGCGTGACAGGCATACACGGCGGTGTGCGGATACCGTGTATCCGCTGGTCGTGCTGACTATCCTGATGTTGCGGTACAAACACAGAAAGCCAACGAGGAACAGTCTAAGCACTGCCTCGTTGGCTACTGCACTATTGCTGCGAGTCGGGTGTACACCGGCGCGTCGAACCATGCATCGGCAACATCCTCGCGTCGATCGAAATTATCGACGCAGACCCAGACGCTCGATGAGCGAACGGTAGCGAGTGACGTCTACCTTCGCGATGTACTTGAGCAGACGACGACGACGTCCGACCAGCAGCAACAGGCCGCGGCGGGAGTGGTGATCGTGCTTGTGCATCTTGAGGTGCTCGGTCAAGTCGACGATGCGCTTGGTGAGCATTGCAACCTGCGCCTCGGGCGAACCCGTGTCGGTGGGGTGCAAGCCGTACTCGCCGAGAACGGCCTTCTTCTGTTCGGTGGTCAATGCCACTGGTACTACTCCTGATCAATGACGTCCGCGTGAAAGGAAGCAACGGGCCCCGCCGTGGACGATGCATAATCATCCGGGCGGTATCGAAGCCGGTGCAGCCGCCGCGGACCGCAGCGAACACCGAGGAGTCAGCCTATCAGGCTGCGCTGGCGGCCAGGATCGAGCGGGCCCGGTCGGCGTCCCGGCCCATCTCCTCCACGAGAGCCTCCATGGAATCGAACTTCTCCATTCCGCGCAGTCGCTCGACGAAGTCGACGGCCACGTGCTGCCCGTAGAGGTCTCCCTCGCCGTCGAGCACGAACGCCTCGACGGTCCTGGTGCGTCCCGAGAACGTGGGATTCGTGCCCACCGACACCGCCGCCGGGTGCCGCTCCCCCGGAGTGACCGTCCCCATGATCGGACCCGGACCGAGCACGGTGAACCAGGCGGCGTAAACCCCGTCCGCCGGTATGGCCGAGTACATCGGCGGAGCGACATTGGCTGTGGGATAGCCCATTTGACGGCCGCGTCCGTCGCCGTGCACGACGACACCCTCGACGCGATGCGGGCGGCCGAGCGCTGCAGCTGCTGCCGCGACGTCCCCGGCGTCCACGCACGACCTGATGTAGGTGGACGAGAACGTGACGGCATGCTCGGCCAACAGGTTGACTCCGTCGACCGCGAAGCCGGACCGTTCGCCGATCTTGCGCAGCATGGGGACCGTCCCGAGCGCCTTCTTCCCGTAGGTGAAGTTCTCGCCGACGACCACTTCCGCAACGTGCAGGCGTTCGATGAGGATCTCGTGCACGTATCGCTCGGGGGTGAGTTTCATCAGTTCGGGCGTGAACGGCATGACACAGAACACGTCGATACCCAGTTCCTCGGCCAGTTCGGCACGCCGGGTCAACGTCGTCAACTGCGCGGGGTGGCTACCCGGACGGACCACTTCCATCGGGTGGGGATCGAAGGTCATGAGCACGCTGGGTACGCCGCGTTCCCGAGCTGCGGCCACTGCTCTACCGATCAACTGCGCATGTCCGCGGTGAACGCCGTCGAACACACCGATCGTGAGCACACATCGGCCCCAGTCGGCAGGTACATCGTCGAGACCTCGCCATCTCTGCACACCGCGAAGCCTACGGCCCGGCGGCCGCTCGGTCATCCTCGGACAGGCGTGTCGCGTGCGGCAGGTATGGACAAAAGGGTGTCCCCACGGTAAATATTTCGGGGTGCCTAACTTATTTCTTCGATCTCGCGGATCTCGCGTGGGTCGAATCGTTGCGAGCTGGGCCGTGGCGGGACTGCTGGTAGCGACGTCGAGCGGATGCGCTCGCACGGTCGACGACGAGGAGCCGACGTCGATGGACGACGGCAGACCGTTGGTGCTGACGACGTTCACGGTGCTGGCCGACATGGCCGCGAACGTTGCAGGCGACCATCTCCGTGTGGAGTCGATCACCAAGGCCGGAGCCGAGATTCACGGGTACGAGCCCACACCCGGCGACCTACGCACTGCCGAAAGCGCCGATCTGATCCTGGACAACGGTCTGGGACTCGAGGCGTGGTTCGAGAAGTTCGTCGAGCGGGTGCCCGCACCGCACGCGGTCGTCAGCGCACACGTGGAACCCGTCTACATCCGCGACGACGCGTATGCGGGCAAGGCCAATCCACACGCCTGGATGTCGCCGGTCGTGGCGGAGACCTACATCACCAACATCGCCGACGCGTTCGTGGCGCTCGACGCTGCCCATGCCGAGGAATACCGTGCCAACGCCGCCGCGTACATCACCGAGCTGCGGTCGGTCGGCGACGAACTGGAATCCGATCTGGCCCAACTTCCGGCGCAGCAACGTGCTCTGGTGACGTGTGAGGGCGCGTTCGGCTATCTGGCCCGCGACTTCGACCTGCAGGAGGCGTACCTGTGGCCGGTCAATGCCGAACAGGAAGGGACACCCAAACAAGTGGTCCGCACCATCGATTTCGTACGTGACAACGACGTGCCTGCCGTCTTCTGCGAGTCGACCGTCTCGGACAAGGCTCAGCTCCAGGTCGCCGAGGACACGGGTGCCCGCTTCGGCGGAAAGCTGTACGTCGACTCCCTCAGCGCCGCCGACGGACCCGTGCCCACCTACCTCGACCTGCTGCGTTACGACGCGCGGCTGATCGCCGACGCGTTGGTGGGCACGCGATGACCCGGCACATCTCGGGTGCGAACCGGGACGGCGCCGCGCTGACCGTCGACGCCGTCGACGTTCGGTACCGAGACGTCGTGGCGCTGGTCGGCGCGAGCCTGACCCTCGCACCCGGACGCGTCTGCGGCCTGGTCGGAATGAACGGATCGGGTAAGTCGACGCTGTTCAAGGCCATCATGGGCGTCGTCAAGACCGATGCCGGTTCGATCACGGTCTTCGGCGGCGACCCCGCCCGGGCCCGCAAAGCCGGGACGGTCAGCTACGTGCCCCAGGCCGAATCGGTCGACTGGACCTTCCCCATCAGCGTCCGGGACGTGGTGATGATGGGTCGTTACGGCAAACAGAACTTTCTCCGAACCCCTCGTGCGGCAGACAGAGCTGCGGTGGACGCGGCCCTGAGACGAGTCGATCTCACCGAGCTCGCCGATCGACAGATCGGGCAACTCTCCGGCGGACAGCGCAAACGGGCATTCGTGGCCCGCGCCATCGCTCAGGAAGCGTCCTTGCTGCTCCTCGACGAGCCGTTCGCAGGAGTGGACAAGAAGACCGAGGCGACGATCACGCGACTCCTCCGAGAACTGGCCGCTCAGGGTGCGTCCGTCCTGGTGTCCACCCACGATCTGCACGCCCTTCCGGAACTGTGCGACGAGGCCATCCTGCTGCAGCAGCGGGTCCTGATGCACGGCAGTCCAGCCGAGGTGTTGCGCCCGGAGAACCTGGCACTGGCCTTCGGCATGGACCCGTCGAAGATCGACGAACTGGGCGCGAGCTCTCCAACGTCGGAAGTGAGCTGAACCGTGTACCTGATCGACTTCGTCGTCAATCCTCTCGAATACACCTTCATGCAGCGTGCGCTGTTGGTGACCGTCACCGCCTCGATCGTCTGCGCAGTGTTGAGCTGCTGGCTCGTACTCATCGGCTGGTCACTGATGGGGGACGCCGTATCGCACGCGGTACTCCCCGGCGTCGCCCTGTCCTATCTGCTGGGTGCGCCGTTCGCCATCGGCGCGCTGCTGTTCGCACTCATCGCGGTCGGTGCCATCGGGGTGGTTCGCAACACCACCATCGTCAAGGAGGACGCCGCGATCGGCGTCGTGTTCACCACGTTGTTCGCCCTCGGCGTCGTCCTGATCTCCAAGTTTCCGAGCCAGATCGACCTCAACCACATCTTGTTCGGAAACCTGCTCGGGGTGTCGCAGTCGGACATGATCCAGGTGTTCGTGCTCGGCGGGCTGGCGTTGGCCGTGATGGTGATCAAGCGTCGCGATTTCACTCTGTTCGCCTTCGACCGCACGCAGGCTCGCGCGGTCGGTATCAATCCGAGCGTGATCTCGGCCGCGATGTTGACGCTGCTCGCGCTGACGACCGTCGTGGCGCTACAGGCCGTCGGCGTCATCCTGGTCGTCGCCATGCTGATCACACCCGGCGCAACCGCATACCTACTCACCCACAGCTTCGGCCGCATGCTGATGATTGCCCCCGCCATCTCGGTGGGCTGCGCCCTGGTCGGTATCTACGCCAGTTTCTATCTCGACGTCTCCTCGGGTGGCAGCGTGGTGCTGGCCCAAGGCCTGGTGTTCGTGCTGGCGTACCTGTTCAGCCCGGCGCAGGGCATCGTCACGCGCGCTCTGCGCCGCCGAGGACAGGTGACGGTGGCTCCGGCCGGGTGAGATGTCTTTTTCCATTGGATTGCCTAAGCTCGGCGACGTGGCGCAACGAAAAGACGATCCAGCTCCGGCCGACGAGGGCGTCCAGCTGTCCGCAGTTGCGCAGGACTACCTCAAGGTCATCTGGACGGCCAGCGAATGGAGTGAAGACTCCGTCAGCACCAAGATGCTCTCCGAACGAATCGGCGTGTCCGCATCCACTGTGTCCGAGGCGATTCGCAAACTGGCCGATCAGGGCATGGTGGACCACGCCCGGTACGGTGCCATCTCACTCACCGAGAAGGGCCGACTGGCGGCCATCGGCATGGTCCGTCGACATCGCCTCATCGAGACCTACCTCGTTCGCGAACTCGGGTACGGCTGGGACGAGGTCCACGACGAGGCAGAAATCCTCGAACATGCGGTATCCGATCTGATGATGGATCGGATAGACGCCAAACTCGGCCACCCCGAACGAGATCCACACGGGGACCCGATTCCGTCGGCCAACGGGTCGATCGACACGCCGTCCGCAACCAGACTGAGCGAGTACCTCGACGGTCAGTCGGGACGAGTGGCTCGTATCTCCGATTCGGACCCCGCGATGCTCCGGTACTTCGATTCGGTCGGCATCGAGCTCGATCTACCGATCACCGTGGTCGAACGACGCGACTACGCCGGCACGGTGGCGATCGAACTCGCCCGACGCGGCAGCACGGAGTCCATCGATCTCGGTCACCGCGCCGCCGAAGCGATCTGGATGGTTCCGGCCACCTGAGCGGTGCAGTCCCCTCGGTCGCAGGGCCGACTCGAACGGGAAATCAGTACCCGCGCAGTGTTGCCGGCCGCACCACCATCACCGAGCTCGCCCGCTTGCCCTTTTCCTGCAGCAACGCGATGGTGTGCCCGGTGGGATCGACAGCCGCGTAGACCCCCTCGATTCCGACGGGATCGAGCCAGCGTCCCTGGCTGAGCGACTCCGCTTCGGCGGCATCGATCTGTCGGTGCGGAAATGCGGTGCGCGCAGCCTCGTCTATATCGAGGCCCACAGCGGGATTCTCGGCCAATTCCTCGAGCGTCACGGCGTGGTCGAGCGTGAACGGCCCGACCCTGGTTCTGCGCAGAACCGTCAGGTGGCCGCCGACGCCCAGTGCTGCGCCGAGATCCCGTGCGAGCGCGCGCACGTACGTCCCCGACGTGCAGTCCACCTCGACATCGAGGTCGACGAACCGGCCATCGGAATCGACGACATCGCGGCGAGCCGTCACGTCGAAGCGAGTGACAGTGACCTTGCGAGCGGCGAGGGTGAACTCCTCACCGGCGCGCGAGAGCTTGTGTGCCCGCTGACCGTCGACCTTGATGGCACTGACACTGGCCGGAACCTGCTCGATGTCACCGGTGAGTGCGGCAACCCCGGCCGCGATGTCCGAATCCGAGACATTCGTGGCCGGGACGTCGGCGAGCACCTCACCCTCGGCGTCATCGGTCGTCGTACTGCGCCCCAGTCGCACGGTGGCGGTGTACGACTTGGTCGTCAGCGTCAGCAGTCCGAGCATCTTGGTCGCCCGCTCCACGCCCAGAACCAGCACCCCGGTCGCCATGGGGTCCAACGTCCCCGCATGACCGACCTTTCTGGTCTGCAACAACTTTCGGCACGACGCGACGACATCGTGGCTGGTGACGCCCGGCCCCTTGTCGACCACCAACACACCGGCACCGACGAGACCGGACGAGATCTTTCCGCGAGCACTCACGAGAGTGCATTGTGCCAGGCGCGACGAGCCGGTCGTCACATCACCGAGATCGCCGTCATCACCAAACCGTCGGACACCATCCATCGACCGTCGAAAGCCGTCAACGGAGGTCCGGATACGGTGTCGCCCGGGACCAGCAGTTCGGATCGAAACGTTCCCGAGATGTCGTCGCCGCTGCCGGTGCGCTCGAAGGTGATGTGCGCGTCCTCGAACCCCAGCCAGCGACCGGTCAGCGGCTCCCAGGCCTTGTACGTCGCCTCCTTGGCGCAGAACAACACTCGATCCCAGTGGACGTCTTCTCGGCCCGCGGTCGAGAGCCACTCGCGCTCGGCTTCGAGGCTGACCGCGTCGAGCACGCCGTCGGGAAGAGGTCCGTGTGGCTCGGCATCGATTCCCACCGAGCGAACCTGCATGGCGTAGCCCAGAACGGCACCCCGGTAGCCGTCGCAATGCGTCAACGACCCCACCACTCCCTTCGGCCACTGCGGTGCGCCGGAGGTGCCGCGCATGATCGGCGCGGGCTCCACACCGAGCTTCTGCATCGCCACACGCGCGCAGTGTCGAGCCGAGGTGAACTCACGCTTGCGCTTGTCCACCGCCTTGGCGACCAACGGCGCTTCGAGTGGGTGCGGCATCAAACCCGGTGGATCGGTGAACAATTCGGCCGAGACAACACCATTGGGGAGAATCGATTCGATCACTGGCCTGCCCTCATCTTCTCGACCTCTGCCTCCATCTCGGACGTCACGGTGAAGTGCCCGCCCCATTTGTTCAACGTGCCCGGCGGATACTCGGGAACCGGAAGAATTTGGCGCAGAACGTTGTTCGGCAGTCCACGGCGCTGCCATTCGCGCGGGTAACCCACCGAGACCTCCTCGAAGCGGACGCCGTCGTAGTAGGTGGTCCGCGGGATGTGCAGGTGACCGTACACCGAGCAGATCGCGTTGTACCTGGTGTGCCAGTCCGCCGTCAGCGTCGACCCGCACCACAGGGCGAACTCCGGGTAGAACAACACCTCGGTCGGCTGACGCACCATCGGAAAGTGGTTGATGAGCACGGTGGGAACCGTGGTGTCCAGCGCGTCGAGGCGCTCGCGGGTGGCGTCGATGCGGGCATGGCACCAGGCATCGCGCGTCGCATACGGCTGAGAGGACAGCAGGAACTCGTCGGTGGCGACGACGTTCTTCTCGCGCGCGATCGCCAGCCCGTGCTCCTTGTCCCGCGCACCCTGCGGGAGAAACGTGTAGTCGTACAGAAGGAACATCGGCACTATCGTCGCGGGTCCACCTTCGCCTTCCCAGAGCAGGTAGGGATCCTCGGGAGTGACGACGTCGATCTCGCGGCAGAGATTGACCAGGTACTCGTACCGAGCCGCTCCGTGGATCTGAACGGGGTCCTTCACCGTCGTCCACAACTCGTGATTGCCCGGAACCCAGATCACTTTCGCGAAGCGGCTGCGCAGCAGCTCGAGCGCCCATTTGATGTCGTCGGTCTTCTCCGAGACGTCTCCGGCGACGATCAGCCAATCCTCGGGTGACTCGGGATGAATATCCTCGGTGACAGGTCGATTGCCTCGATGTCCGACATGAATGTCGCTCACTGCCCATAACTTGGCTGCCACTGATGATCCCTTCCGATGCACTCGGCCGCCGACGTCGAATCGCCACAACCGCCCAGAACGTACCAACCTCCAATACTCCCCGGAGATTCCGCAGCGGTGCACGCGGGGTGAACCGCTACGGTTCGTCGAGCGGCTCCGAAAGAAGGATCCACGCAGCAACGACCGCAGATTCGGGTATATGGTGCCATCCATGACGCTTTTGCGGATAGCTGCAGGAAACGGCATCGTGCGATGACGGCACCGCCGATACGCGTACGCGACGCCGCCGCACTGCTCGGAGTCAGCGACGACACCGTCCGCCGGTGGATGGACAGCGGGACCCTGCCCTCCCGCGACGACGAGACGGGCCGCAAGGTCGTCGACGCGCGCGCTCTCGCGCAGTACGCCCGCGAGCACGCCGCTCCCCCGCCCGAGGTGGCATCGGGCGGTAGCTCGGCCCGGAACCGACTCGTGGGGCTGGTCACCGACGTGGTCTCCGACGCGGTCATGAGCGAGGTCCGCATGCAGTGTGGGCCGTTCACCATCGTGTCCCTGATGAGTACCCGATCGGTCCAGGAATTGGGGCTCGAACCGGGCTCCATCACCGTCGCGGTCGTCAAGGCCACGACCGTCATTGTCGAAACTCCCTAGAACCGAAGGACGATGTCAGTGAAAAACATTCGAGCGGTTCACGGTGCTCTGGTCGCGGTCGCCCTGATGCTTGCAGGGTGCGCGGCCGACCCCGCTGCCGAGGACGCTCCGCAGGACGGGGGTTCGAGCACGCTGACCGTGTTCGCGGCGGCATCACTGCGCTCGACGTTCACCGCCCTCGGCACCCGCTTCGAGCAGGAACATTCCGGCACTACCGTCGATTTCAGCTTTGCGGGCTCCTCCGATCTGGCCGCGCAACTGGTCAACGGTGCACCTGCCGACGTGTTCGCCTCTGCCGATACCAAGAACATGAGCACGATCGTCGATGCCGGCCTCGTCGCCGGCGACCCGGTGGATTTCGCCTCCAACACCCTCACCATCGTCACTGCCCCGGGTAACCCCAAGGCCGTCCGGTCGTTCGCCGATCTGGCGAAACCCGATGTGCTGACGGTGATCTGCGCGCCGCAGGTGCCGTGCGGCGCGGCCACGGCAGCCGTCGAGAACGCCACCGGAACCGACATCCCGGCAGTCAGCGAGGAGTCGTCCGTCACCGACGTTCTGGGCAAGGTCACCTCCGGTCAGGCCGACGCCGGACTGGTGTACGTCACCGATGCAACGGGGGCCGCAGACGCCGTCAGCGCCGTGCCTTTCCCGGAATCGAGCGGGGCGGTCAACACCTATCCGATCGCAGCGTTGAGCGGATCCGACAACGTGGACGCGGCCCGCGCCTTCACCGACTTCGTCGCCGGACCGATCGGCCGTGAAATGCTGACGCAGGCCGGTTTCGCGGCACCGTGACCGGGCACGCCGCGGGCACAGGTCCGACCGTAGGTGTACCCGGATGGATATTCGTCCCTGCCGCTGCCGGAGCACTTCTCGTCGTCGCACCGTTGGCCGCGATGTTCACCCGAATCGACTGGACGAACTTCTTCGGGCTCATCACGTCCGAGTCCGCAGTAGCCGCGCTGCTGCTGAGTCTGAAGACGGCCTCGGCAAGCACGGTGTTGTGCGTGCTCCTGGGTGTGCCGATGGCGACGGTCCTCGCCCGCGGTTCGTTTCGCGGTCTGTCGACGCTGCGTTCCCTCGTCGTCCTCCCACTGGTGCTCCCCCCGGTGGTCGGCGGCATCGCCTTGCTCTACACGTTCGGTCGCCAGGGGCTACTGGGCGAACATCTCGATGCCTTCGGAATCCGGATCGCGTTCACCTCGACGGCCGTGGTGCTCGCCCAGGCCTTCGTGTCGTTGCCCTTCCTGGTGGTCAGCGTCGAGGGCGCGCTGCGCACTGCCGGGGATCGATACGACGTGGTGGCCGCAACCTTGGGCGCACCCCCTACGACGGTCCTGCGCCGCGTCACCCTCCCCTTGATCCTGCCCGGGTTGACGTCCGGAATCGTTCTCGCGTTCGCGCGCGCACTGGGAGAGTTCGGCGCGACGCTGACGTTCGCCGGTTCTCTCGAGGGAGTGACCAGAACCCTGCCCCTCGAAATCTATCTGCAACGCGAGTCCGACCCCGACGCAGCGATAGCCCTGTCGCTCGTCCTCGTCGTCGTCGCGGCAGTGGTGGTCCTGGCCGCTCGCGGTACTCGAACGACGGGAACACCATGAGTTCGCTACACCTGCGCGCCACCGTCGCGGCCCGGGGCGTCGATCTCGAGCTGGATGTCGCCGAGGGTGAAACAACGGCGATCCTGGGACCGAACGGCGCAGGTAAATCCACACTGCTGCAGCTCGTCGCGGGCCTGGTGCCACCCGACGACGGCATCGTCCGCCTGGGCGAGGACGTTCTGACCGACACGGCCGCAAGGACGGCCGTTCCGGTGCACGCCCGCGGCATCGCGACTCTGGCACAGGAGACACTGCTGTTTCCTCACATGACCGCACGGACGAACGTCGCATTCGCACCACGTAGTTCCGGCGCCGACCGGAGGACGGCTAGGGCAGTGGCCGATCGATGGCTCGACGCAGTCGGAGCCTCTCACCTGGCCGAGCGCCGCCCGGCACAGCTGTCCGGGGGCCAGGCTCAGCGGGTTGCCATCGCCCGCGCACTCGCCGCCGATCCCCGACTCCTCCTGCTCGACGAACCGCTCGCCGCGCTCGACGTCGACACGGCCCCGGCCATCCGGAGACTGCTGCGCACCGTACTCCGAGAGAACGGTCGTACGGCACTGATCGTCACCCACGATCTGCTCGACGTCGTCGCACTCGCCGATACCGTTGCCGTCGTCGACGGTGGACGCGTCGTCGAACGCGGTTCGGTCGCCGACGTTCTCACCGCCCCGCGAAGCGAGTTCGGTGCTCGCATGGCCGGGGTCAATCTGATCTCGGGCCACGCACTCACCGTCGGCGACACCACCGCGCTGCGCACGCCGTGGGACACCGTCGTGCACGGCTCGGGGCAACACGGTTCCGGGACGCCGGTGGTCGCAGTCTTCTCCCCCGCTGCCGTTTCGGTACACCTCACCGCGCCGCACGCCAGCCCGCGCAACGTCTTCGAAGTAGTCATCGAGGAGATGGAAGTGCAGGGCTCGGGCATCCGCGTCCGAGCTCGTCCGCACCCCGACGGCACACCGGGTATCGCGGCAGACATCACCGCCGCCGCGGTGTCGGAGCTGGGCCTGGAACCCGGCCGACGGGTGTTCTTCGTCGTCAAGAGCCGCGAGGTGGTGCTGCATCCGGCCCTGGTGTCACGGCGGTGATGCATGCGAACGCGATCAGTCTCGCAGTTGCCGATCGCTACCGGTCACGAGCCATTTACCCGACAGCACTCGACCGGCGACCGCGACCATGCGCAGGCAGACGAACACACCCAGACCCAGCCAGATGCCCACGACACCCCAGTCGAACACCAGGGCAGACCAAATGAACGGCAGGAACCCGACGATCGCACACGCCATCGTGGCGTTACGCAAGAACGCGGCATCGCCGCTGCCCAACAGCACCCCGTCCAACGCGAACACCACACCGGCGACCGGAATGATCGCCACGAAGATCCACCAGATCGCCTGCATCTGATCGATCACCGAGACGTCGGTGGTGAACAATCCCGGGACGACCGGCTGCCCGGCGGCGAACACCGCGGCCAGGATCACCGCGAAGACCGTCGACCATGCCGTCAACCGGCGAGCGAGCGCACGCGCATCCTCGGTCCTGCCCGCACCCAGGGCCGCTCCCACGAGTGTCTGCGCGGCGATGGCCAACGAGTCGAGCATCAACGACACCAGGTTCCACAGATGCAGCACCACCTGATTTGCCGCCACCGATGCGGCACCGAATCTCGACGCGACCGCTGCGGCAGACAGGAAGCACGCCTGGAACGCGAGACTGCGCACGATCAGATCGCGGCCGAGTACCAGCTGCGCCCGCATGACCGACCAGCGCGGGCGCAACGGCGCACCCGACCGCCCGAGGGCACCGACGAACAGAGCGCCTGCGACACCTTGGCCGATGACGTTCGCAACGGCCGAGCCCACCAATTCGAGCCGGGGAAATCCGAGCAGGCCGTGGACGAGGAGTGGACACAGCACCGCCGACACGCCGAAACCGAGCACGACGAACCGCAATGGTGTCGTCGTGTTCTGCACGCCGCGCATCCAGCCGTTCCCGGCCAGCGATATCAGAATGAACGGCACCCCCACCAGCGCCACGCGCAGCCACAGCAGTGCCTCCGCGGCAATGTCACCGCCACCGGCCAATAGCGACACGACGGGGGCGGCGAACAACTGGACCACGAGGACGATCGCGAGACCGATCGCCACCGCCAGCCACGTCGCCTGCACCCCTTCCCCGACGGCGTCGCGCTCACGACCGGCACCGTGCATGCGCGCCGCACGCGCAGTGGTTCCGTAGGACAGGAAGGTCAGCTGCGTGCTGACCTGAGCGAGGACGAGCCCCCCGATCGCCAGGCCGGCCAGAGCCAACGCGCCGAGCCGCCCTACGACCGCCGCGTCGAACAGGAGGTAGAGGGGTTCGGCGGCCAGAACTCCGAGCGATGGAAGCGACAGCCCGAGAATTCTGCGAGCCGTGACAGGGGTGGAACTCACGACGCCGACAAGGCCTCACGCAGCGCATCGATCACGTCGGGGAGCTCACCGGTCGCGGTGTAGCCCGCGGCGTTGTGATGCCCACCGCCGCCGAACCCGGTCGCCACTGCAGATACGTCCACCTGCGTCTTGGATCTGAGCGACACCACCCAGACCGACCCGAAATCCTGCTGCTTCAACACCGCGGCCACCTCCGCCTCGGAGGTGGTCCGCACGATGTCGATGACACTCTCGATCTCCTCCGACCTCAGACCGGCCGAATCCTCGCTCCGGATGACGGCGTACACGAGCCCCCGTCCGCCCGCCGCGTCGGGCAGCAACTCGGCCGAACCCAGTACCGCCCCGAGCATCGGCAGCCAGTCGAAGGGGTGCGTATCGAGGAGGCGACGGGCGATACGTGCACCGTCGATGCCGGTCGCGAGCAACCTCTCCGCGAGCAGATGCGAACCCGGCCGCACCCACCGGAACGACCCGGTATCGGTGACCAGACCCGCGAACAGCAGATGCGCCAGGTCCGCATCGATGTCGACACCCCACCGATCCAGCAGGCGGACGATCACGGCCGTGGTGGATTCGGCGGACGCGCGGACGACGTTCAGTGTTCCGAACCGCGTATTACTCCGGTGATGGTCGATGACCAGGGACTCCGATGCGGAGTCGAGTCGCTCGCCGAGCGAACCGAGTCGACCTCGGCTTCCGGCGTCCACGGTGACCACCAGATCGACCGATTCGGCCACCTTCTCCGGCTCCACCAGCAGATGCCGGTTCGGTAGCTCTTCCATCGATTGCGGCAGAAACGCGGGCGCGGCGAACGCCACCTGCACCTGCGCGCCGCGACGTTCGAGTACCGAACCGATTGCCAATCCGCTGCCGATCGTGTCGGCATCCGGCTGGACATGGCAGAGCACGGTCACCGAGGAAGCGCGCTCGAGCATCTCGATCGCACGCGCCAGATCCTCGTCCAGCTCGAACTCCGAACCAGAGCCATCGGACATCTCAGTCGGCTTCGGCTGGCTCGACGGCTTCTGCATCGCCGCGATCCGCGGGGGACTCCTCGCGGGGAGCCTTGTACGGGTCCGGGTCTCCGGCAGGCTTCGCGTTCGCCCGGGCGCGAGCCAGCTCCTCGTCGGCTGCGCGAGCGCGTTCGAGCAGCTCTTCCATGTGCCGGGCGGTGTCGGGGACGGTATCCGTCACGAACGTCAGCGTCGGAGTGAACCGCACACCGGTACCGGCTCCGACCTTCGAGCGGAGAACGCCCTTGGCCTTCTCCAGACCCGCCGCAGCTCCCTGCAGATCGGGCGGGGTATCGAGATCCTCGCCCATCACGGTGTAGTACACCGTGGCGTCGTGCAGGTCGGCCGTCACCTTCGTGTCGGTGATGGTCACGAACGCCAACCGTGGATCTTTGATCTCGTGGTCGATCGCCGTCGCAACGATAGCGGCGATTCGCTTGGACAACTTACGAGCCCTGGCCTGATCCACCACGACAATCACACTCCTCTTTCATGGCCGGACGTCACTGCAATGCGACGTCTCGGCGATTACGCTCCAACATTCGCCGAACACGTTCGACGAACTCCCCGATCTAATCCTCGGGGCCGAAAATTCTCCGGCGTACTGCCAACAGTTCCAGATCCTGACGCTCGGCGACGTGCCGCTCGCACTCGTCGAGCTTGTCGTGTAACAGGTCGACGTTCGTGCCCGCCGCTGCCACGCCCAACATCGAACGCCGAATACGTTCTCGCTCACCGGTTTCGGCGGCAGACACTCCCAGCCTCTGCAGATCGCCGAGAACCGGTTCGACCATCGACCGTTTCTCGGCGAGCGAACGCACGTCCCCCAACAACACGTCCAACTCCAAAGCACCCAGATACACGCTGACGTCGCCCCTTCGATCAGCTCCGACGACAAAGCCGGTGGCGGTACATATGTCGTACCACCACCGGCTCGTCCCCGGAGTGCAGTGTCACTCCCCTGGCTTCACCACCGAGCCGACGCGACCGGGAACGGAGCTGTTCAGCTCCGGACCTGTTCTAGTCGCGCGGCTTTTCACGGAGCTCGTACGCCTCGATGACATCGCCCACCTTGATGTCGGAGTACGTCACCGTCAAACCACACTCGTATCCTTCACGAACCTCGACTGCGTCGTCCTTCTCGCGGCGAAGCGAGGAGATCGTCACGGTCTCGGCCACGACCGCATTGTCACGGAGCAGGCGCGCCTTGGCGTTGCGACGGATCGTACCGGAGGTGACGAGGCAACCGGCGATGTTTCCGACCTTCGAGGAACGGAACAGCGCGCGGATCTCGGCCTGGCCCAGTGCGACCTCTTCGTAGATCGGCTTGAGCATGCCCTTGAGGGCCTTCTCGATCTCGTCGATGGCCTGGTAGATCACCGAGTAGTACCGAATGTCGACGCCCTCGCGGTTGGCGAGTTCGGTTGCCTTGCCCTCGGCCCGCACGTTGAAGCCGATGATGATCGCGTTGGATGCCGACGCCAGGTTGACGTTGGTCTCCGTGACGCCACCGACACCGCGGTCGATGACGCGCAACTCGACTTCGTCGTCGATCTGGATACCGAGCAAGGCCTCTTCGAGCGCCTCGACGGTGCCCGAGTTGTCACCCTTGAGGATCAGGTTGAGCTGCGAAGTCTCCTTCAGAGCTGCATCGAGATCGTCGAGGCTGATGCGCTTGCGACTCTTGGCCGCCAGAGCATTGCGCTTACGGGCATTACGGCGATCGGCGATCTGACGGGCGATCCGGTCCTCGTCGACGACCAGAAGGTTGTCGCCTGCACCGGGCACCGACGTGAAGCCGATGACCTGAACGGGCCGGGACGGCATCGCTTCGGTGACGTCCTCGCCGTGCTCGTCGACCATGCGACGCACGCGGCCGTAGGCATCGCCGGCGACGATCGAGTCACCGACGCGCAGCGTTCCGCGGGCGATGAGCACCGTGGCCACCGGACCGCGACCGCGGTCGAGGTGTGCCTCGATGGCGACACCCTGGGCATCCATGTCCGGGTTGGCACGCAGATCGAGTGACGCATCGGCCGTCAGCAGCACCGCTTCGAGGAGGGCATCGATGTTGGTGCCCTGCTTGGCGGAGATGTCGACGAACATCGTCTCGCCGCCGTATTCCTCGGCGACCAGACCGTATTCGGTCAGCTGCTGCCGGATCTTGTCCGGGTTCGCGCCTTCCTTGTCGATCTTGTTGACCGCGACCACGATCGGCACGTCGGCCGCCTGGGCGTGGTTGATGGCTTCGACCGTCTGCGGCATGACACCGTCGTCGGCCGCGACCACGAGGATCGCAAGGTCGGTGGCCTTGGCACCACGAGCACGCATGGCCGTGAAGGCCTCGTGACCGGGGGTGTCGATGAAGGTCACGAGACGCTCGTTGCCTTCGAGCTCGGTCAACACCTGGTACGCACCGATGTGCTGAGTGATGCCGCCGGCCTCGCCTTCGCGCACCGTGGTGTTACGAATCGAGTCGAGCAGTCGAGTCTTACCGTGATCGACGTGGCCCATGACGGTGACCACAGGGGGACGCTGCTCGAGATCTTCCTCGCCGCCGGCATCTTCGCCGTAGGTGAGGTCGAACGAATCGAGCAGTTCGCGATCCTCGTCCTCGGGACTGACGACCTGCACGACGTAGTTCATCTCGCCGCCGAGAAGCTCCAGCGTCTCGTCGTTGACCGACTGCGTCGCGGTGACCATCTCACCGAGGTTGAACAGTGCCTGCACGAGTGCAGCGGGGTTGGCGTCGATCTTGTCTGCGAAGTCCGACAGCGATGCTCCGCGCGCGAGACGAATGGTCTCGCCGTTGCCGCGGGGCAGCCTGACGCCGCCGACTGCGGGAGCCTGCATGCTCTCGTACTCGGCGCGTTTCGCCCGCTTCGACTTGCGACCGCGGCGGACTGCTCCGCCGGGCCGACCGAACGCACCTGCTGCTGCGCCACGCTGACCGGGACGGCCACCGCCGCCGGGACGGCCACGGAAGCCACCTGCGGGAGCGCCACCTGCCGGTGCACCACCGGGAGCGCCGGGAGCGCCACCGCCGCGGTAGCCACCGCCACCGCCGCCGCCCGGACGTCCACCCGGTGCGCCGCCGGGGCGACCGGGACGTCCTGCTGCGGGGCCGGGACGTGCCGAACGAGTCGGCATCGCACCCGGATTGGGGCGAGGAGGCATGGAGCCCGGGCTGGGCCGAGGTCCGGCCTGACCCGGTGCGGGACGGGGGCCGCCCTGTCCGGGAGCCGGACGAGCGCCGCCTGCCGGTGCGGCCGGGCGGGGTCCGCCCTGTCCGGGAGCCGGTCGTCCGCCGCCGGGGCGCGGAGCACCGGCACCGGGAGCGGGTCGCGGGGCCGGTCGTTCGACCGGAGCCGACGAGTACGGATTCACCGCAAACGCCGTCAACGGCGCCTCGGCAAGCTCACCCCTATCGAGTTTGAGACAATCAACCGGACCGCACACGCGGCCTGAATCGCTCAACCCCACTAGTCAACTGAAGTCGGGGCAGTCCCGACAGTCGATGCCGGCCCTTTGCATGCTTGGGGTCGAGACGTGATTGCCTTCGGGGCGTTGCCTCAGTCTGAATGGTGCAAGTCTGCCCACTACCTACGCACATTGTTCGCATGATCAAGCAGGACGCGAGAGGCTGCCTCACACTGAGTAGCTCTCTCACAAGTCGTACGCGACGGCGTCGCCGATGACGCAGATGGCGACTCTGTCGCCGGGCGTCAGAGCCGTGGTGCCGAAGCGACGTACGGTGATCCGCTGGGCCATGGCGGTGTCCGCGGTGTCGAGGCGGATCCCGAGCAGCATCTCCGATCCGAAGTACTGCACGTCGACGATGGTCCCCGATGCACCCATGCCGTCGGGTGCCACCTCGATTTGCTCTGGTCGCAACAGGATTCGGGCTGTGCCTTCGATGGCGTTGAAGGAGGGGGCGATGTCGACGTCGCCGAGGGCGCAGCGGGCACGGCCGTTCTCTATGTGGGCCGTCAAGATCACGGCGTCACCGATGAATTCCGCGGTGGTGACGTCCACAGGGCGGGAATAGACCTCACGAGGTGTACCGATCTGTGCGAGCCTGCCCGAGTTCATCACCGCAACCCGGTCGGCGAACGACAGGGCCTCGGGTTGATCGTGGGTGACGAGGATGGTGGTGATCGCGGCCTTGGCGAGGACGTCGGCGACGATCCGTCGGGTGTTCGCCCGCAAGCCGGCATCGAGTGCGGAGAACGGTTCGTCGAGCAGCATCAATTGAGGTTCACGCGCCAGCGCCCGCGCAAGGGCGACCCGTTGCTGCTGGCCGCCGGAAAGCTGGTCAGGTCGACGTGACGCGTAGGACGAATCCAGCGACACCATCTCGAGCAGTTCGGTAATCTTCGAGACGGTCCGGGCACGGCGTGGCAGGCCGAATCCGATGTTCGCGCCGACCGTGGCGTGTGGGAACAGTGCCCCGTCCTGGGCGACGTACCCGATGGACCTTCGGTGCGCAGGCGTCCAGCCGGTTCCCGCGACGACCTTCCCGGTCAGTGCGACGGTGCCTGCGTCGGGTCTGTCGAAACCCGCGATCAGACGCAGCAGCGTCGTCTTACCGCAACCGGACGGTCCGACGATGGCTGTGGTGGATCCAGCCTCGACAGCGAACTCAACTCGACGTAGCACCGTCACAGGACCGAACGACTTGTCCAGCCCATCCACCTCCAACGCGTATGTCATAGTCCTGCCGCCTTTTTCGACTGGGAGAAGAGAACGTAGGTCATGGGCAGCGACAGCACGATCATGATCAACGCGTACGGAGCAGCCCCCGAGTAGTCGATCTCGCTGCTCAGCGACCAGAACTGCATCGACAGCGTGCGGGTTCCGGTCGGTGCCAGCAGCAATGTTGCGGTCAACTCGTTCACGATCCCCAAGAACACCAACGCACCGCCCGCTGCGGTGGCCGGTGCAGCCAATCTGAGAGTCACCCGAAAGAAGCTCGACAGCGGTGACAGACCCAGTGACCGAGCCGCCTCGTCCAACCCGACGGGCGCTTGCGCGAGCCCGGCGCGCAGGTTGACCAATGCGCGTGGCAGGAAGAGCAATGCGTAGGCCGCGATCACGACGACAACTGTTTGATACAGCGGATTTGCGTACCGAATGGCGGTGGTGACGAACGCCAACGCAACGACGATGCCGGGCAACGAACTCGAGATGTAGGTACCGCCCTCGAGGACACGGCTGAACCGTCCGCGGTGGCGAATCGAGATCCACGCGACCGGGAACGCGAGTGCACACGTAATGACCGCACCGGCAATTCCGAACCCGAGCGTTTGCAGCAGCGCGGAAGAGACCTCGTCCCACTCCCACACCGCGCTGCCGCCGATGACAAGCCACCGCAGAACACTGGCGATCGGGACTCCGAGAGACAGTGCGATCAACATCCCCAGGAAGACGAGCGCGATCGGCGAGTACTGCCAACCGAGTTCTGCAGGCACGGCCGGGCGGGCTGCACCCGAGCCGATGCGGGCATACCTGGCACTGCCACGCACAACCGCTTCGATCACCAACAGCGTGAGGCACAGCAATACCAGCACCCCGGCGAGCATAGTGGCCGCAGCTCCGTTGAACGTCGATTGATACTGCTCGAAAATCGCTGTCGTGAAGGTGTCGAATCGGATGAAGACGAAGGCACCGTATTCGGCGAGTAGGTGCAACGCGACCAGAAGCGCTCCGCCGGCGATCGCCAGCCGCAACTGCGGCACCACGACGCGAAAGAACACTGCCCACGGTCCGATTCCGAGTCCTCGCGCCGATTCCTCGACCGCGGGGTCGAGCCTGCGAAGCGTCGCGGCAACGGGAATGTAGACGAGCGGAAAATACGAGAGCGTCGCAATCAGAACGCCGCCGCCCAGTCCGCCGAGGGAAGGGATCGCCGTCACCCACGAGTAGCTGTTCACGAACGCCGGGACAGCCAGCGGCGCGGCAAGCAATACCGCCCAACCCTTCGCTCCGAATACTCGTGTGCGCTCGACCAACCAAGCAGCCGCGACGCCGATTGCGACACAGATGGGCACCGTGATCACTACCAACATCACGGTGTTGGCCAACAATTCGCGGACCCGCGGCCGGAACAGCAGCGCCGACGCGGTGGCCCAGCCGGTGTCCACGCTCTCCACGATCACGTACCCGAGCGGGATGAGCGAGATCACCACGACAATCACTGCGGTGACAGCCAGAGGCAAGGGCATACGCGGCCGGCCTGCTGAGCGACGCAGCTTGTCGGCCGGCCCCCGTTGTTCTCGACCGTTCGTCGTTGGAATCAGAGCAAACCGGCTTCGGTCATGAGCTCGGTGACCTGCGGGCTGTTGAGCGTCGCCGGGTCCACCTGCGGTGCCTGCAGTTCGATCAGAGGAACCAGATCCGCGTTGGCCGGCACTGCGCTGCCCACCGAGTACTCGAACGACGTTCCGTCCCTGAGGATTTGCTGGCCTTTCGGTCCGGTGACGAACGCCAGGAACTTCTGTGCTGCATCTTGTTTCGCGCTGGATTGTAGGACGCCACCGCCGGAGACGCTGACGAAGGCACCGGGGTCTTCGTTCTTGAAGTAGTGCAGGGCGACGTTACTGCTGTTCTCGCCGGTCTTGGCCTGATCGCCGAACCAGTAGTAGTGGTAGATCACGCCGCCGGGGATCTCTCCGGCGTTGACGGCTTTCATCACCGTGCCGTTGCCGTTGTAGGCGCGGACGTTGTTCTTCATCCCCTCCAACCAGGTGCGTGTAGCGTCCTCGCCTTTCAACTCGAGCAGCGCACTGACTATGGCTTGGAAATCGGCTCCCGACGGCGATGCTGCCCAGCGGTCCTTCCAGGCGGGGTCCTGCAGGTCGAGGAGTGAGGCCGGGAGCTGATCGGGTGCCAGCATGTCCGTGTTGTAGGCGAACACGGTCGAGCGGGCGGCGATACCCGTCCACTTGCCGTTCGACGGGCGGTATTGGCTCGGAACCTGGGCCAGCACGGCCTGGTCGACGTCGGTGAACAGACCCGCGTTCTCGACGAGCGTCATCGCCGGAGAGTTCTCCGTGAGGAACACATCCGCTGGCGATCGGTCACCCTCCGCTACGAGTTGGTTGCCGAGTTCGGTATCGCTCCCTTGGCGCAGGTCGACCTCGATGCCGGTCTCCGCGGTGAACGCGTCGGCCCATTCTTTCGTCAGCGACTCGTGTTGGGCGTTGTAGACGGTGATCCGGTTGTCCCCGCCCGGGTCGGACTCAGCGCTCGAACACCCCGACACCGTCAACAGTGCTGCGGTCGCCAGTGCGAGGCCCGCCATCAGTTCGATCCGCTTGCTCATCGTCCGTCCTTCGCATTTACCGGACCACCTCCGGTCGTCCCCGCCGCCATGGTACTTAGAGGATTGGCAAACCTAATGCCCGGCCCTGCCCCGCTCCACGGTAGACGGGCGAGCACGAAGGTCGCAGCCTGCCAGTAGACAACCCCCACGACGATCGACAGGGCGAATGCTGTCCAGGGATGGTCGTCGCGCAGCGGTAGATAGACCTGAAAATGGGTCAGGTAGATGTAGAGTGACGCGCTTGCCAACACCCCCGCAACCCGGCCCACAACTGCGGGACATGGGACGGATGTGAGCCACACCAGCAGGCAAAGTCCGACAATCACGATGACTTCTCGCTGGATGTCGCCGAAGAAGAACCCGGGAATCGATAGCACGATCGCCGCGGTGACCCCCACTCGATGCCACACGGTCTGCGCCCGTGCGGCGGCCCAGCCGAGGGCGAACAACCAGAAGACAACCGCCGCGGTCAGAATGCGATTGCGGCTGTCGTCGATCTCGATCAATCCGTAACGGGTAACCAGGCCCAATGCCACCAACCCCATAGGAAACCAGAACGGGTGACGGCGTTCGAGACGTGCGACCGCCGGAACATAGAGCACAGCGGCGGCTACGAGGACGATGTACACAATCGCCTCGACGAACCAGTATCGCCATTCGACAGACCAACCGTCCGGGCCGAAGATTCCGTTGAGCAGCAATGCACTGGTGATGCGGTAGTCCCCGGTCAGAGCGATGACGGCCCCGATCCACACCATGCTGGGGATGGCGATCCGAGCGACGCTGCGCACCGCATTGCGTGCGCGGGCGGTGCGATCGACCGCGCCGAGGTGGAAGCGGGCGAAGTTGTAGCCGGCGATTCCGAGAAGCACGTGCGCCCCGCCGAGCACCGAAAACAGGTGTATGTGCGAGCCGGCGATCAGCACGATCGCAAGGGCGCGCAGCACAACGTTGGTCTCCACCCGTCGCCAGCCGCGGCGCAGGTGCGGTGCCTGAACGAAGTCCACGACTCGGGTGTTGTGCCAGTCCGCCGGGAGGTGACCGAGCAGCTCCTCCAGCCGAATGGACATCCGCACATACGACAAAGAGTCACCGCCCAAGCTCACGAACGTGCTGTCGTCGTCGACCCTTGCGTGATGCAGGACCTCGGCATACATCGCTTTGACATCGGTGGTCTCGGGCTTTGTCTTCGTCGAGGTGGGCTGAACAGGGCCGGGCTTGCCTGCGAATTCCGCGACCGCTCGCGCATCGGGTTTGCCGGTGGAGGTGCGCGGCAGCTCATCGACTACACACACCCGAACTGCTGTTGCGGGAAGGCCGCTGAACTGGGCTGTCAAGCGTCGCACGTCGTCGACGTCAGCGTTCTCCGCGACGACGACGAGTTCGTCCGTGCCGTCGGTGCAGCACACGGTCAATCCCAGGTGTGCGAGCGCGGACTCGACGCGGTGCAGATCGATACGTAGACCGAACACTTTCGCGAAACCGCTGCGTCGGCCGACCACTTCGTACAGTCCATCGGCCGTTCGCCGGGCCAGGTCGCCTGTTCGCAGCTCGCCGGCGAGCGTGTCACCCAGGCGCAAGTCGCCGGGGTCGTGTGCGTAGCCGAGCATGACGTTCGGCCCCGAATAGACGAGCTCACCCGTCCCGTCCGGGGCATCCGCGACCGGATCGAGCCGAAAGGACCCGCCGGGAATCGGCCGTCCGATGGAATGCGGATGAGCGGCGGCAAGATCCGGTGGCAGATACGCCATTCGGGCGGTCGCCTCCGTTTGCCCGTACATGACGAACAAGTCCCATCCCTGGCGTCGGCCCAGCTCGGCATACGTGCGGACGCGATCGGGCGACAGCTTTCCGCCGGCCTGCGTGACGTACCGCAGGTCGTGAAGATTCAGCTGGTCGAACCCGATACGGTCGAGCAGATCGAAGGTGTACGGCACACCCGCAAAGGTGGAGGCGCGGTGGGTGCGCGCAAGGCCCCACAGTCGAGGATCAGTGACCGAAGAGTTGGTCAGAATCAAGGCAGCACCGCGCAGGAGGTGGCTGTGGACGACCGAAAGCCCATAGCAGTAGTGCATGGGTAGCGTGGTCACGGCACGGTCGGTGGGTCGGATGCCCAGGTATTCGGCAATCGACTCGGCGTTGGCCTGCACGTTGTCGTGCGAGAGACGGACGAGTTTGGGTGATCCGGTCGAACCCGAGGTGCTCAGCAGCAACGCGAGATCAGGGTGCAGCTCATGTCTGGATTGTCGATCGAATTCCTCGACGACCGTGTTGCCGTCGAGGGTGCGCACCACCACATCGGGCCGATATGTGTCGATGAGCCCGTCGAGATGGTCGGGATTGTCGTCCGAGGCCAGCAGTACGGGGTGTCCTGCACGCAGCGCCGCGAGGTAGGTGACGACGACCTCGACCTTGTTGGTGCCGGCGATCAGTACCAGACGACGGCCACGTCCAAGTCTGGCCGCCTGCCGGTCGATGCGCTCGTCCAGGTCGCGGTAGGTGATCGTCTCGTCCACCGATATCAGACCCGGTGCGTCACCGAATCTGCCCAAATCGTGCGCTAAGCGCACACTGGGGCGTTTCGGGCGGTTGAAGTCTCTGGGCACCGAGCGAGTCTATAAGGGCTGCCGAACCTAACCTTCCGGCGACGAATACGACTCCGCGCCCGCGCGGACGAGCGTGGCTCGTCTGTCCACACACCGCTCGGACACAGATGATCGGGGTCAGCGACGCCTACTCGGCGGTCGATTCGGCAAGTCCGGTCCGATTGTCGCACCGTGGTCGATCTGATGATCGCCGACGGATCGACCGAGTATCGATGCGCCGCCCTTTGCTCACCCTCACGCTTCGATCGATGGCATGGAGGTGACGCCACCGGGCGGTGGCGGGAACCGATCTGAGTCGGGCCGTAGCGGTTCCGCAGGCTGCGCGCGAGCGGGTGTCGGTCATGACGCGGCGGCGATCAGCCGGGCGAGAACTCCGGATTCGAGGAGGATGAAGAGACCCAAGCCGATGAACACCGCTGGGACGAGCCAGTGCTCGACCCGTTCGAGAGTGTCGACGACCTTCCTGCGAGTGCCCAGCAGCCTGCCGGCGTAGCACCAGATCCCGACGCAGATCAGGAACACGGCGATGGTGACTGCGGTCTGTGGTGGACCGAGCGTCCGAAAGACCGGGGTGTAGACGGCGATGTTGTCGGCACCGTTGGCGATGGTGATGGCAGCAACGCCTGCCATTCCGGTGGCAGCGACCGGGGGTTCGTCCTCGTCGTCGCTGCGCAGCCAGCGGATCAGCGTCCAGAGCCCCAGCGACAGGGGCAGCACACCGAGTAGCCCGACCCATTCTTGCGGCACGATCACCAGTCCCAGAGCGGCGACGACGCTGGTCGCGACGAGGGTGATCAGGCCGAGGTACTGGCCGGTGACGATCTGCCACGCCCGCGGCCTACCCTGGCTGGCGGAGGCGACGAACAGCACCGTCAGCACGACGATGTCGTCGATGTTGGTGCCGGCGAACATCGCCACTGCCGCGGCGATGGTGGTGATCACTGCCGCACCGGGCGTCGGTGAGGATGTAACCGGACGCCCCCGGTGCCGCACGCGACCGTCATGGAGGTCGATCGGATTCGAGGTCGGGGAGCAGTCATACGGATCGTTGCTCCGTGCCCGTGGGATCGACGCGGGTTCGGCCCTCCCGGAGCGACGCGAGGACGACCAGGACTACGCCGCATGTGAGGTAGGTGTCGGCGAGGTTGAAGGTGGGCCACCATCCGGTGTGGAAGTAGTCCGTCACGCGGCCGTCGGCAGCGCGGTCGATGACGTTGGCGGCCGCTCCGGCGACGACCGCCGACAGCCCCACCGTCCCGGTCAGTGAGCCGACGGGGACGGTGCGCCACGCGTACACGGCGATGGCGAGAGTGATGATGGCGGTGACCGCGATGATGACCCCTGGCGGCAGCCCGTTCCCGACGCTGAAGGCGACACCGCTGTTGTAGGCAAGCCTGAGTTGCAGCAACCCCAGTTCGATGACGCGGCCGTCGGAGAGTGCGCGGCGGGCGACGGGGTCGGCCGCGAGTGCCGCCGCGACGAGGACGGCGACGACGATCGCCAGGGTCCACCGGGATCGAGTCGCCGAGCGTCCCCCGGTCGAGACACCCGGCATCGGGCCCGAAGTGGGGTCTGGGCTCATGTCCAGGCCTCGGCTGCTGCCGGGGCAGGTGCGGGCACCGCTGCGGCGGACAGGGGGTGGGTGCGGCCGGCGCGGACTCCGTTGGCGATGACCACGATCTCGGCGAGTTCGTGCACCAGCACCACCGCGGCCAGGCCGAGGATTCCGAACAGGGCGAGCGGCATCAGCACGGTGATGATCGCCAGCGACAGCCCGACGTTCTGCAGCATGATGCGTCGGGATCGGCGCGCGTGGGCCAGGGCGTGCGGCAGGTGCCGCAGGTCCTCACCCATCAGGGCGACGTCGGCGGTCTCGATGGCCACGTCGGTGCCCATGGCGCCCATGGCGATACCGAGGTCGGCGGTGGCCAGTGCGGGGGCGTCGTTGACGCCGTCGCCGACCATCGCGGTCGACCGGCGGCCCTTCAGGTCGCCGATGATGCGTGCTTTGTCCTCCGGTCGCAGATCCGCGTGGACCTCCTCGATGCCGACGTCGGCGGCCAGTGCGCGGGCGGTGCGTTCGTTGTCCCCGGTGAGCATCGCGACGTGGTACCCGTCGCGGCGGAGACCGGCGACGACTTCCGCGGCTTCGGGTCGCAGTTCGTCGCGGACCGCTATCGCGCCGAGGGTGCGGCCGTCCTGTTCGACGAGGACGGCGGTGGCTCCGGCGTGCTGCATCCGTTCCACGTCCGCGGCCAGCGGGCCGGGGTCGATCCACCCTGGTCGGCCGAGGCGGACGTCGTCGCCGCAGAGGCGGCCGGTGAGGCCGGCTCCGGTGACTGCGACGACGTCGTCGGCGGGTGTGTGGTCGTCGACGGCGGCGAGGATCGCCGCGGCCAGGGGGTGCTCGCTGCGCACTTCCAGCGCTGCGGCCACGGCGAGGACCTGTTCGCGGGTCGCACCGTCCGCGGTGGCGACGTCGATGACGACCGGCTTGTTGCGGGTCAGGGTGCCGGTCTTGTCGAGCGCGATCACGCGGATGCGGCCCAGCGCCTCAAGAGCTGAGCCTCCCTTGACCAGGACGCCGAGTTTGCTGGCGGCGCCGATCGCCGCGACGACGGTGACCGGGACGGCGATGGCCAGTGCGCACGGTGAGGCGGCGACGAGGACGACCAGTGCGCGTTCGATCCATACCCGTGGTTCGCCGAGCAGGCTGCCCACGGCGGCGATGAGGGCGGCGGCGACCATGATTGCCGGCACCAGGGGCCTGGCGATCGTGTCGGCCAACCGCTGAGCCTCACCTTTGCGGGACTGCTCGGCCTCGACGATCCGGACGATCTTGGCCAGCGAGTTGTCCTCGGCACGTGCGGAGACCTCCACCTCGAGAACGCCGGTTCCGTTGATCGCCCCGGCATACACGTCGTCGCCGGGCCCGGCCTCGACGGGCACCGATTCGCCGGTGATCGCCGAGGTGTCGAGCGCGGTGGTGCCGCGGCGGATGGTGCCGTCGGTGGCGATGCGCTCGCCGGGCTTGACGATCATCATCTCCCCGAGCATCAACTCGGTCGGCGACACCGCCTGCTCGAGGCCGTCTCGTCGGACTGTGGCGGTGTCGGGAACCAGGGACAACAGTGCCCGTAGACCTCGCCGTGTGCGGGCGACCGCGTACTCCTCGAGGCCCTCGCTGATCGCGAACAAGAACGCGAGCATCGCGGCCTCGCCGACCTCACCAAGGATCACGGCACCGACCGCCGCGATGGTCATCAGGGTGCCGACACCGATCTTGCCGCGCGCGAGCCGCCGAAGGGTCGACGGGACGAAGGTGTAGCCGGCGACGATCAACGCGAGTGATTCGAGCACCAGGGTCAGCCGATCAGGGCCGCCGATCCAGTCAATGATCAGCCCTGCCGCCAGCAGTGCACCGGCCACCGCGGCAGCTCGGATCTCGGTGATCTGCCACAGCTTGTCGGGTTCGTGCTCCTCGTCGCCGTCCAGGCGGGGTTCGTCGTGGCCGCAGCCGCATGCGTCGCTCATCCGGTCACCGCCGACCCGGCGGGCGCGGTGCCGTAAACCGGGCAGAGTGCCACCGCGTTCCCCGTGACGGCGAGGAGGGTCTCGGCCGAAGCGAGCAGGTCCAACAGTTCCGGCCGGACGAGGGAGTAGAACACCTGCCGGCCCTGGGGGCGACCGACGACCAATCCGCAGTCCCGCAGGCACGCCATGTGCGCCGATACCGTCGACTGTGCCAGCCCCAGCTCGCTCACCAGGTCCGCTACACGCACCTCCCTGCTGGCGAGACGGCGAACGATAGCCAACCGTGTCGCATCGGAAAGGCTGTGGAACAACGACACTGCCGCATCGAAAGTCGACGTGGAACCGCCGGGCAGGCGGCCATCCTTATTGATCGTCATGCAACGATGATAGCATCTAAGCCCGGTATGATCGCTATGCGTGAATGCTCGGCCCCGGTCTCGTCGGCACGAGTCCGATCCTCGTCGTGCCGTACTGAGACAGGACGACGGCACGACGAAGAACACCTCCGTGGTGTGGGACCCGGTCACCGGACCTGCGGACGCACGCGACAAACCGCAGTTGCTCCGTACGGCGCGGTCGAGATCGCCGACTTCCCGATCGCGGTGGCACCTGCTACGAAGGCGCTTTCGATTCCCTACTCGCCGAATCCGTCCGAGACGGCGAGGAGGCCGAGGTCAACCAGCTGCATTGCGGGTCGAACGGCGCGCCGACGCGTCGGGAGTGTCGTCGAGACGATCGAACGCACCGGTCATTGCGGCATGCAGCTCGGTGAGCTGCGCGATCGACTCCTCCTCCCGGGTGATGTGCTCGCGCAGTGTTGGCCGCAGCCCGGTCTTCACAGCGGCGCAGGAGTCGTTCTCCCATGCGCGCAGCATCGTCTTGATCTGTGGCAGCGTCAGTTTCGAGCTTTTCGCGGCGGTGATGAACGCCAACCGTTGCTGTGCTCGTTTGTCGTAGACGCGGTACCCGTTCGGGGCTCGGTCCGCCGGCAGCAGCCCCTCGCTTTCGTGGAAGCGCAGCGTCGTCGCCGGCACCCCGTCGCCGAGGAGAGTTACGAGATCAGATCAGCAGGGCTTCGGCAAGCCTGGTCTTCGTCCGTACGCAATCGTCAAAGACTGCGCTCGCCCTGTCGATTCGTTCTGTACGACGCCGCGCGAGAGGCTCGCCCGGCAAGCTTCCCCCGACTTTCGGGAAGTCGGGGGAAGTATCCTATCGCAGGTCGTCAGCCGGTCAGCAACACATCATTGCGGCGCACATGTCCCCACACATGCCGGTGGCCATCATGATCTGGCAATCCCACCACGTCTGCAGGTTGGTCATCAGTTCGGTCATCGGAATCTCCCTCAATTCTGGTCCCGAGGAGACGGGACATCACGACCATATACTGAGTACGTACATAGATAGTAGATGTCGTGTTACCGACGACCCTAGGATCAGGAGACGACAGGGCAGGAGGCGATAGGTGCGGGTGAACGGATTCGGTGAACTCGAGGCGGTAGTGATGGATCGCCTGTGGGCCCGCGGTGCGCGAAGCACCGTGCGGGAGTTGTTCGACGAATTGGCCGAGCAGCGGGTGATTGCCTACACCACGGTGATGTCGACGATGGACAACCTGCACCGTAAGGGCTGGTTGGAGCGCACCCGTAGGGGCAAGGCGTTCGACTACTGGCCGACGTTGTCTCGCGAGGAGCACAGTGCCCGGCTGATGCGTCACGCGTTCGCTGCGGGCGGCAAGTCGGACCTGGTGCTCACCCATTTCGTCGAGCAGATGAGCGACGAAGAGTCGGAGCGTGTGCGAAGAGCGTTGCGCAGACTGACCGACCCCGGCCAGTCGCGATGACTCTGACTCTGTGCCTGCTGCTCTACGGGCTCGTGGTCTCGGTAGCCGGTCCGCCTGTGCTCGCGCGACTGACCCGCCGGGGCATCGCTCCGCAGCTCGGGATAGCTGCCTGGAGTGCAGCAATGGCGGTGGTGATCCTGACCTGGACCGGCGCGGCGATCATGCTCGTCACCGAAGCGGTGCATTGGAACAGAGACGCTCACTGGGTGTCAGCGTGCGTCGTCGAGGTGCTCCGGTCGATCGACGGCCGTGCCGCAGCACTGCTTCAGGGAACACTGATAGCAGTCTCCGCGGTCGCTGCGGCGGCGCTTCCGTTGGTGGTGTGGAGGGCTGGGCGGGGCATGCTGCGGATGCGAACGCACACGCTTCGCCACGCCCGGACGGCGAGGGTGATCGGCCAACGCCTGCCCGGTACCGACGCGGTGGTCGTCGACACCGCGGATCGGCTCGCCTACTGCGTTGCTGGCCGTCCGAAGACCATCGTGATCACTACTGGTGCCCTGGATGCACTCGTCCCGGATCAGTTAGGCGCCGTCTTGGCGCACGAACGTGCTCACCTAATCGGTCGCCATCACCTGCTGCTCGCCTCTGTTCGCGGACTCGCCGCGGCAGCTCCATGGATGCGGTTGTTCCGCGACGGGGCGACCGAGATCGCCCTGCTGCTCGAGATGTGCGCGGACGACAGCGCTGCCCGCTCCCATGGTCGGCGGGCGCTACTCGGTGGTCTGCTCGCCCTCACTGGTTCGTCCGTCGCTCCCGCGGGTGCCCTCGGCGCGAGCGGAGGCGACGTGCTCGCTCGTGCTCATCGCCTCACCGTCGCTGTGTCCACCCCCGTGCACGCGCGGGCCCGCACCCAACTGTCCTTGATCGTCCTCTCGATCACCGCGAGTCCGATCGTGTTCGGTGCCCTCGCCGCTGCGGGTGTGATCATGTGTGGTCCGATGGGCTCTTGAGTGGTCCTGCCAAGAGCGGGTCGATCGGTCAGTGGTGACGGCAGTCGCCGCGCCGAGCCAATTTCAATCGTGCGCCCTCGTCCGTCGAGCGACGGGTAGAACTGTCCCTCGGGTGCGGGGGCGTCGTTATGCAAGGCGATCAGGTTGCCGTCGGTGTCGACGGTTGCGAACTGCGTCGATCCCTGGTCCGTCGAGACGGGACGGCCCGCATCTGCGGGATGAAGAACGCCCGCACGGGACATCTCGTCGGATCGACGACCGCCGGATTCAGCGACGTCCGCGACTCCGCACTCAAAAAGGGATGCGGGCCCCCGAGCACGGCTGTATCACCTTCATTGTTCGGTGTCACCGAAGGCATTAACAGCACGCCGAACACCGTCAGTGCTTTCAGCAAACCGGCCTCCGGAGCTGTGCCCCGTCGACCATGCCGATCAGCTGACTGTATGTCACCGACGATACCAATGAGTACCCCCTGGGGTATCCCGATTCGGGTGTCAGCCGAGGATGGCTTCCCGGAGCTGAGCCATGCTCGGCGCACCCGCCGGCCCGTCACCTGTCATGTACACACGGCAGGCCAGACCGACTGCGGCGGATGTGTCGCCCATGACGTCGACGCCGTCGACGAGAACGGTCGGAGAGCCACGAAAACGCACCTGTTCGGCCATGTCCACCGTGTCCACGCGTTGATAGACGAGCACGGCGTCCGAGTGTTCCGCGGCGAGGAGCTGCAACCGTTCAGCAGTGACCGTCCAGTTCGGGCAACCGTCGAAATACTGCAGGGTGATCTCCATCCACCCACGGTATATCCGTGCTGAAGTTGGCAGCGCACAGGTCGTAGAATTCGATTACGCGGAAGGAGACGGAGTGCCGAACTTCTCCCGTCACTCTCGACGGAAAGGGCTTGCTCATGAATCTGTCCAGTGAGAGTGACGGCACCTCGGCCTGTTCCTGCTGTGGTCGCGATTTCCCGACCGTGAAGTTGCACTCCCTGGCAGGGGGAGCTGCCTATATCTGCCGACGTTGCGGACTGTGGGTTGCGATCCGTCGACGCTAGAGAGAACAGCGTGGGTGTACCGCTCTTCAGTAGGCTGCCTGCACCGATACGTCGTCTCGGCCATGGCGTACCGCCGTACGCAACCGGCGCGCGTCGCCCGTGCGGCTCGATCCGGCCCGTACCAAAGCCCGGGTCGGCGGCGTCCACCGCCGCGACCTTTCGCGGCCATGTCGCGCAGATTCTGCGATTGGTTCCCGTCGACCACGTGAAGAGGCTGTTGCTGCGCCTCGTCCAGCGTCACTCGTACACAGATCGGGTTGTCGGACATGTGCAATGCGTTCACCGACTCGTCGATCGACCCACCGAGCGCGATGGCCAACGCGTAGCGATGCGGGCGAACCACCCGCGGTTGTCCACAGCGGGAGACCCAGAAAGCTGGCAAGGGACACGTATTCGAAGCATGCAGTATTCCCTTGCTCCTGCGGTCGCGGCTGTGCCCGGTGTACGTAGCAGACCACTTTCGCTGATCTTTGCGTTAGCTTTGCCCTGGGACTGTCTGAATAACGGTGGATCCGGTCCTTGGACAGTGGAAACCTCGTAGACAAGACCGCGAGGCACACTCGGTGGCAGTATTTTGGATCTGGGTCTCCTCACCGCAGCGGCCTGAATGTGGGCCGACCTCACCACAGTGTGAACGGCAGCCCGGCGTGCTCGGCCACGTGAATTCTCTCCTCGATAGTGTCGCGGTCTTCGTGTTGTTCAAGGCTGGTTCGGATGGCGTCGGCGATGGCGCGGGTGCGCCCGGCCGGTCCGCGGACGTCGGCCAGTGGGCTGGAAATGTTGCGGCGGCGTAGGTCGTATTCGCTGCGGTTGGTGCGGTTCGTTCCCAGACGTAGGTGGGTGGGGTTGGTGCAGCCGGCGAAATCGCACTGATGGCACAGCACCGCATCATCGGTGTTGGACCACCCCAACCGCGGAATGACGCCGTATTCGAGCTGGTAGGCGAACAAATGCGCCGGCACGGTCCCGCGGCGGGACGGCCCGGGCAGACTCGCGGCGCGGAACGATCCGTGCCCGGTCGAGGACACCCTGGCAATCCAGGGCCAGCACCGATCGTGTTGGCGTCGATAGCGTTTGGACTCGAACCGGGCGACAACAGCAGGATTGTCGAGCCAGGACCGCCACAGACGTTCAGGGATCCGGACCGGTTGCGGCTGCCCGATCAGCGTCATCTGGAACGCCGGCGGCGCGGGAATGGCGTCCGGCATGCCGGGAAGGGGCAGCGGAACATCGCTGACGAACGACATCACCGACCTCCTGAAATCTCGATTCAAGCTGTTACCGCAATTGACGGTAGGCGCGGGGTCCGACAGGAACCAGGGGCTGTGGCCTGGAAGTTTTCACTCGGGTGGGTTGTCGATGCGGGCGGCGAGGTACTCAGCGTTGTCGCGGCCGGCGAGAGCGGACCAGCGGGTCGCCGCAGCCACCGACACTCCGAGCAGATCAGCAAGGACCGGTGCAGGGAGATCAGCTGCCAGCGCGCACAGCGCCGCACCGCGGGCCGGCTTCGTGAAGATTCCGGCCGTCTTGTTGAGGTTGGTGGAGAGCCTGCTTCCCGAAAAGTGTGTTCCAGGCCGGTATCCGGGGAAGAGCCACACCGGGGCATCCGGCGGTTGCTGCCGCGGTTGTTGCTCGTTTTCTTCGAGGAGTTCGGCCACCAGGGAGGCCAACGGCGGCGGAATCAGCACCGGCACCGTATGCAATATCAGGTGCATGCCAGTGTCGTCGGTGACGACGTCATCTGCGGTGAGTTCGACGATGTGGGTAGGGATTTGGGCGTACAAAAGCAGCAGGGCACCGGCGACCCGAAGCGTGAGGTCCAGATTGGGGTCGCGCAGGCATCGTCGCAGCAAGGCCCAGCGTTGGTCGTCGCCGAGGATGTGTTGCGGCAACCCTTCGCGTCCGAGGCTCGGTACGTGGAGGTCGGCGGTGAGGTGGTGAGAGTTCGCCCAGAGGAGGAAGTCGCGCAGTCGCCACCGGGTGGTCGTCCCGTCGTCGAGCCAGCGATCGACGTCGGCTTGGCGCGCGCCGGCCAGGTCGCGGTCGTGGTCGGTGAGCCAGGTCAAAAACTGTGCCGCGGCGGTAATGCGGGCGCGGGCGTAACGCGAGACGCTTCCCGCCGCCGGTGGGTGTGCTCCGCCTCCCTGGGCACGGTGCCGGGCTCGGTGCAGCACGGACCAGGCTGCGTAGGGGCGCAGCAGCAGAGCGATGTCGCGGGGCAGACCGTCGAGCAGTTCGTCGATCCAGGCATCTACGGCGTCGAGGTCGTGGCTGCGGTCGTCGAGAACACCGGTGTAAACGAGGACAGTACGCAGGTGGCGCACGTGGGTGCCTTGTTTGAGCCGGTCGAGGCTGGCATGAGTGATCGGATCACCCGACTCGACCAGCGAGCGCAGAAGGGTGACCCACTGCGCGCGGTTGAGCAGCTGGTGAGAGCGTTCCCTCGGGGTTTCGTCGAGCAGAAATGTGGCAACACTGGCGAGTTGAGGATGAACGCGTCCGCCGGGGCCGGTGAGGAGATCCCGGACGCGGGATTCGACGCTGCAGGACAGGCAGAAGGTGTTCTCGATCAACAGGCCCACGATTCCACAATGGCGGCAACGCCAGTTCCGGCAGTCTCCGGAACAAGGTCCGCAGATCCGGTTGCCGTGGGTGTCGATCCCGACGAGCGGCCGACTCTGACCGCACCCGGCGCAGGGTGCGGGGGTGCGTCGCAGGTGCCGGTAGCAGGACCCGCAGATGGCACCGATCGGCAGCGTCGTCTGAATTTTCACTGTCCGTGAGCATTGGACGCACCGGCGTTTCTGCTGGCGGCGGGCCCGGCAGGTCGAGCAGATCGGTTTTCCGGATGTTTTTCGCCCGCAGGGTTTGTCGGCGCCGCAGACGCTGCAGGTTCGGGTCGGCGGCACCCAGCAGCGGTAACAGATCCACGCGTCCATCGTCTCGGTGACGCGTCGGGCATACTCGGTTTCTTGCCCGCATTCGCAGCACTGATGAACACGTCCGCGGTGGTAACAGCGTGAACAGAGCGGCCCGTGTTCGGTGAGAGCGTGTGCGGGTGTGTTCTCTCGTCCGCATGAGCTGCAGGTGTGCAGTTTTCGGGGACCGCAGTTCTGGCACACAGGGTTTCCGTCGACGCGGTAGTAGATGCGCGCAGCCTTGCCGCATATGTGGCAGGTGTGTATTCGGTTCGGATCGCGTGCTGCGCAGCGGCTGCAGATGGTGCCGCCGGGTTCGCGGACTGTGGGTATGCCGAGTTCGCCGCACTGTACGCAGGTCGTCAGCCGCGTCTTGTTGTAGCAGCTTCGGCAGATGCCGGCGCCGTCGTCGCGGTACGGCAACGTCCGCACTTTTCCGCAGCGATGACAGTGGACTCGCCGCACACTCGGGTGCTCGGCGGCGAGCAGATCGAGAAGTGTCCGCAAGACGGCCGGCCCGGCCGGATCGCCGGCGGTGAGGGCGCCCGGGTGCTCGCTCAGATAGGTGAGCAGCCGCCGGGCGTTCGCCGGTAACAGTCCCAGAGCCGCGATCTGGGTGTGGAGGCGATCGGGGTCGGATCCGGGGATCCGCTCGGTCAGGAGTGCGACGATCTCCGCGCAGGTGTCTTCCGCGTTTGGGGGCGGGCGGCTGGTCACAGACCTTCGGGACGACGGATGGTGGTGCGCCGCACCACCGGCTGCGGGCGGGGTGCGTGGGTGTCGCCGGATGTTTTGGGGACTTGATGGTCGGCGGCGGTGATGTCGATCAGATCGGCGACGCCGACGTCGAGGATGTCGCACAGGGCGGCGAGGGTGTCCAGGCTCAGGCGCTGTGGGGTGGTGGTGACGAGGCGGAAGACTTGTTCGCGGGAGAGGTGGATTCCGCGTTCGGCCAGAAGCGGGACGAGGTCGGTGGTGGCGAACATGTTCCGGGTGGCCATGAGTTGGCGCAGGTTCCACCGGTAGGTCATCTTCTTGTTCACGGCTGCTCCCACAGGTCGGGGTGCCGGCTGAGGGCACGGAGGAGGAGTCGGTTGCGGTACTCGTCGGAAACTCCGGTGTAGATGGCGGTCGTGGCGGCGTAGGTGTGCCCGACCTGGGTGGAGACGAACTTTTCCGGGTAGTCGAACTCGACCAGATGGGTGATGTAGGAGTGCCGCAGACAATGCAAATCCAACGTCGGATCGAGGCCGGCGGCGTCGCGGGCGGTGACGAACGCTTCGTTGATCCGGCGCAGCGAGATCCGTCCGGCGCGTTCGGTCACCCACACCGCGGGATGCGCGCCGACACCGAACGCGGGCCGGATCTCGCCGCACCACTGTTCGAGGACGGGAACGATCCAGTCCATTTCCGGGACGGTGAGCACGGTCCGGCGTTTCGGGGCGCTCCCGCGGGACGATTTCCCCCAACGCACGAACAGAGCGCCGCAGCGCCCGAAGGCGGGCGCTTTCGGATTGTGCCGCAGGTCCGCGAGGTCGAGTCCCCAGGCTTCGCGGCGGCGGAGCCCATAGGCGTAGATCGTTTTCAGGAGCGCGGCGTCGCGCATCGCGGCCAACGATCCTTTGCGGCGGTGGGCGCGGATGTCGTCGACGCGGCCGTCGGCGGCGTCGAAGAGGGCTTGGATTTCGTCGTAGGTCAACGGTCGCCGGCGGGGGTCGCCTTCGTAGTCGGCGACGTGGACGATGCTGTTCCATTCGTGCAGCACCTGTGAGGGGGCGACGCCGAACCGGTCGAGACATTCGGTAGTCCAGCCGTAGCGGGGATCGGTCAGATATTGCAGGAACATCCGCAGAGTGGTCTCGTAGAGGCGTGCGGTGGTAACGACGATCGGCTGCGGCCTGCTCCGGCAGTGGCCGATGAATGCTTCGATGTCCGCGCACGTCCACTGCCACGGGTATTCGTTGGCGAATTCCATGACTCGGCGGACCAGGATCAGGCGGGAGTCGATGGTGGCTGCTTTGAGGAATCGGGTTCGTTGTTGCAGCGCCCATCCGGCGAGCATCGCCTCGAACACCGCGGTGTGCGGGTCGAGGTGGGTGACCCCGCCGGCGAGGACGAGGTGCGCGGCACCGGGAAGATCGACCGTATCGACCATGTTGTAAACGATGCAACATTGCTGCACTGTTAGCAACAGCTAACCGATTTCCTACTCATTCGAGCGGAAACGTTGCGGCGCCGTCCCCAGATGGGCAGTCATACGGAAACAGCGCACGGCACCGAAAAACCGACATATTGGTAGACACAATCATGACGAACGTCGAGGGGCCCTGAGGGGGCGGGTGCCCTAGCCGGTGAGGATGCGGTAACGCGGTGAAACGAGATGGTAACGGATTAAATCGGTATTTGTAATACTGATTTGCGATCTTGGTGTGAGCTCCGCAAGCGACGAAGCTCGCGGCAGCCTGGTAGGTCACCGAATCACTTCCCCCACAATGGAGTCAGCCATGACCATCAACTTCACGATGTCCACCGAACAACGGAAGCTTCAGCATGAAGTACGCGAGTTCTCGGAAAACGTGCTCGCTCCTGTGATCACAGCGGCCGATGCAGAGGTTGACCCCCTCATTGGTTTTCAGATGACGAAACCCGCTTATATCGAGGCCTATCGCGCAGGAATTTCTATGTGCATGCTACCGAAAGCGTATGGCGGCGGCGGGGTCTCATGCGTCGACCTGGTTATTGCCGCCGAAGAGATTTGCGTCGTGGACCCCGGGTTCGCCTGCACGGTTCTCTGTAACGGCCTTGGCCTGATGCCAATTGCCTGGTACGGCAACGACGAGCAGAAGGAAAGGTTCCTGACCGCAGCAACTTCCGATCCTACCGGCGAATACCTCGGCGGCTGGACTGCGAGCGAGCCACCCGGAAACCCCTCCGGCACAGCCAACTTCGATATCGATCTACCACGGCCAGCCGGAGTCGGGCTCACCGCAGTTCTCGACGGCGACGACTACGTAGTGAACGGACGAAAATACTGGCCCTCCTCCGCGGGATGGGACGAGCAAGGAACCAACGCAGGGACGCTGATCGTGCGCACCGACTCGGAGAAGGGAGGTACGCAGGGGTTGTCGGCGTTGATCCTCGAACGAGGAACTCCCGGCGTCACCTACCGCCACCTGGACAAGATCGGCCACCGACTTGCCTCGAACGCGGAAATCGTCTTCGACAACGCCCGAATCCCCGCTGCCAACCTCCTCCCCGGTGCAGCCGGCAACGGCGACCTGGTCATCAACCGCAACTTCGCCTGGTCAGGACCCGTCGCGGCCATCGCCGCCGTCGGCATGGCACGCGCGGCGTACGAAATGGCGCTCACCTGGGCGAAGACGAACACTGGCGGCGGTTTGAAGCCCATCATCGGCTTCCAGAACGTCGGGTACGTACTCGGTGACGTGGCATCCAAGATCGAGATGGCGCGGTACTTCTCCTGGCGAGCTGCCGATTATTTGGACAAGCACGACCAGCACGCCGAACTGGTCGGAGCGATGAACAAGATCCAGGTCACCGAGCTCATGTTTGACTGCGTGTACAAATGCATGCAAATCGTAGGCGTCAACAGCCTCGAGACGCAGAACGGATTCGGCAAAATCCTGCGCGAGGCCGCCGTGCTCCCGATTTACGACGGCGGAAACATGGGCATGCAACGTCGCCGCGTCCACGGAATCCTCGCCGATCCAACATTCAACCCGCGGGCCATCATGGAAGACGAGTACGTCAGGTTCGGTAAAGAGCACGAAGGCATCGGAACACTCGCAGGCTGATTTTCTCGGGATCGCTTGTTCGGCCGGTAGAGGAACTGTCCTCTGCCGGCCGAGTCCCCTGAGGTTCGTCGAGTCCATGCTCAGCAAGCAATGCACTGACCCGCACCTGTAGAGTCCGGACCAGTAGCAACGGAGGCGAACAGGATGAAACACACGAGTCACGCCGACTACGCATTGCGGGTTCTACTGTACTTACGTGTCGCGCCTGGACAGCGCGGTTCGGTCAGCGAGATAGCTACAGCCCACAAGATCTCACGAAACCACCTCGACAAGGTCGTGCAAAAACTCGCCGGCGCCGGATTGGTCGAGACTGTGCGCGGTAGAGCGGGCGGGGTGAGTCTCGTCAAGGACCCATCGGACATCACCGTCGGCGAGATCATGAGAACGATGGAAACCGATTACGCCGTCGTCGAGTGCCTCGGCGCCGTTCGGTTCTGCCGCGTTGCCGGCGTCTGCGGCGCACGAGATGTCTTCAGTCGCGCCCTGGACGCATACTTCGAAGTCCTGGACCAGTCGACACTCGAGGAGATCGCAACAAACGATTACGGGCTGCGCGGCGCACTCGGCCTATCCGGACGCGCAACCACACACTAATCGACACCGACCCATCGACAATCCGATCTCACACAACCCTTCACCACACCGTACGTGAACATCGAAGCCGTACAGCGGCAACGCTGTTGACACGAAGGTCCTCCTATGCCCATCGACTTCGATCTGACCGACGAGCAAAAGCAACTCAAATACCACGCGCGAGATTTCGCAACCGGCGTTCTGCGCCCAGTCTCGGAACACGCCGACGCCATTACAGACCCCCAACACGCGTTCGCCACGATGAAACCGGTCTACCGCGCTGCCGCCGAAGCAGGTTTCACCACAATGTTTCTCCCCCGAGAATTCGGGGGCGGTGGAGCATCGAACATCGACTTCCTCATCGCAATCGAAGAACTGTGCGCGGTCGACCCAGGCTTTCCCACCATCGTGCTAGTGAACGGACTCGCGCTCATGCCCATCGTGTGGCTGGGCAGCGACAGTCAGAAGGAAAAATGGCTGCGCAGAGCCACATCGGACCCGGACGGCTCGTTTCTCGCAGGATGGGTTGTCAGCGAACGCGGAGGAACTGCTAACTTCGACCACCCAAGCCCATCCGCTGGAATACAGTTGCTGGCCGACCACCACCCGCGCCAAAGAAACTACGCACTGAACGGCGAAAAACACTGGCCCTGCAATGCGGGCGGTTGGGACTTGAACGGCGCCGATCTCAACGTCTGCGTGGCACGAACCGACCGAACTAAAGGCGGAGAGAGCGCCCTCAGCGTATTCGTCATCGAACGCGGCACCCAAGGCATCGAATACGAAGTCATCGACAAGATGGCCCATCGGACATGCCAAAACGTGACAATGACCTTCCGCGATGTACGTATCCCGGAAGAGAACATCTTGACTCAGGGTGACGGCGACCTGCTCATCCAACGCAACTTCACCTGGTCCTCCCCTATCGCCAGCATCGCCGCCGTCGCGGTGGCACGCAGCGCCTACGACTTCACCCTCAAATGGGCCAAAACCTACACCGGAGGTGGAACCTCACCGATCATCAACCATCAGGCCGTCGGAAATCTCCTCACCGAGGTTGCATCACGCATCGAGGCCGGCCGCTACTTCTGCTGGAAGACCGCCCATTACATGGATAAACATCCAGGCCAGGGACATGCGCTGGGTGGGATGAACAAAACCTTCTGTGGTGACCTCATGCAAAAAGTTGTCTACGACTGCATGCGTATCGTCGGCGTCAACGCCCTCGACCGCCGCTTTCCCTTGGAGAAGCTCTACCGCGAAGCAATGGTCTTTCCGCTCTACGACGCGGGAAACCTCGCCATGCAACGGCGCCGCGCGTGGGGCGTCATGGCCGATAGCTCGTTTTCCGCCGACACCTTCGTAGATGGGAATCCACTCGAATTCACGCGCTCGATGCAGGGTTACGGTTCCCGTATCGATCACAGCTGAAGCCAGGACCCCAGGAGCACTTCGAACTGTGCTTGTCGCGCACTTCGTGAATCGCGAACTCGGAACCGGTCAACGGCCGGCTGAGTTCGAGCATCAACGCGTACCGATGCGGGCGCACGACCCGCTGCCGTTCGTCGTGCATCAGCCAAAAGCCGGCAACGCGTAACTATTCGAAACATAGATCCGCGCAAGGTTTGAGAATCTCCTGCGGTAAGTTGGTATCGGTCGAATGCGTCCCCGGATGCAATTCCGCTCAGTTTCTGCCGTATCCGTCGTCGGCAATGGCTCCGATCCGGATCGCACACGGGGACCGATGCGGCCGTGCACGACGTAGCTGCGAAACCGAGCTCGCTCGTCGGCGTCGCCGACTATTGACGGTTTCGGCACCGACCTCCCAACCCACCTAGCAACTACCGGCATCGCTGACGCCTTGGCGAAGAGATCAGGGCCAAGCGAGAGATGGTGTGTATCGAACATCCTCTCCACACGCTCAAACCGATTGATTCACGTTGCGACAGTGTTTCTGTTGGTCGAGTCCGCCGGTGGAGCAGAACGATCTCGGGAGCGCGGACCCGTAGGTTTTCGCTGGCCGGGAATAGACCTATCCCCATAGGGATCGTCGCTCGGTGTGAGTGAAGGTGAAGATGCTTGCAAGCAGGCTGATGGCTGCGGTAACCAGGAGTACTTGAGGTCCGGTGATCGCGGCACCGATCAGAGCCCCGGCTGCGCCTCCGGCTGCGAAGGACCCGAGAAGCATTGCATAGCAAAGCCAGTCGAGGTAAGTACCGCCGCCCAGTAGGTGTCTTTCGATCCCTTGGCCCAGTTTGACGACGGTGCCGGTGACGTAGCTCAGGGGGATGTAGGTTTCTTCTCGTTTCGTGAATGCTGTGTTGAGCGCGCCGAGAGCGAACGCAACCAACAGAATGGGATAGAAATTTACGTCGTCGGACGCCCAGCCGGATATCCCGATATCGATGAGCCCTGCCGCGGCGAGGGCGATGGTCGTGACAACTGTTGCTCCGTGTGGGTGATTGGACCAGTATCGGCGGCGGCAGATCGACGCGATCACCACTCCCGCCAGAAAGGCACCCATCAAAGCCAGCGCCGCCCACGGCGATGCGCCGGGTGCAACGGGCTTACCTTCCGGACTGCCGAAATGCCCGATGACGGCGCGTTCGGTGTTGCCGGTCATGAACGTCACGAAATACCCCGCCGAATGCAGAAATGCGACAGCACCCACCATTCCGGCCAGCGCGGACAGTATCCACGACAGTCGCGCCTCCGCGCCGACGGCTGTTTCGCGGCTGAGTGCCACAGAAGATGTCATGCAACCAAGTCTCCCGGCCGTGTACGGAGCCGCAAGTCGATGAGGTGCAGCTCACTCGGCGGTTCTTCGGTGTTCGTATTCCCTTCGGAAGCAATCGAACTCCCACCTGCACCTCGTCTGCCGACCTCGGTGACAAGCCCACCCAGCGGTGTAATTTGCGTGCTCAAGTAGCACGAACTCGCGGCCCATCCGCGCGTGGTCAGTTCCATCCCTGTGGATCGGTGGGCGGCACAGTGTCCGGATATCAGCCGATGAGTCGGAAGGCTTCCGTCCCGCCGAGATGTGGGAACGCTGGCGTACTGTCCTGCGGTTCTATCGCTACCCCTCGACGCTACTACTCACCGAGCACGTACCGGGGGAGACTTTTCCCGGTATGTGCAGGTGGCCGGTGCGTCCAGGCCCCGTCGCCGTTCCGATCGACCGGTGGGGTCGTGCCGTTTCCCGCCGACCCGATGCCCCAGGTAGCGGTCGGGGCGGTCATCGCTGCTCACCGCTCCGGGCGACTGCCCCGGCGCGATCCACGCCCGCCCCTGTCGTGGCGACGCGGTCGTGGCGAGCGGGAAACTGACGTCACCGGCACACCACCGCACCCGGTGTCAGCTGCACCAGGCTCGGACTACTAGCTAATCGGTGTCGATGCCCGCCGCCGTGCCCACGCCGCTCTGGCCGATGTGCCTGACCTCGTCGATGATCTCGAGTATCGGATCGAGACTCTGATGCACCGCACCCTGGAACTACTAGACATCGAGCCGGACGCCGAAGCGTCCGTCGAATGGGTCGGCGAACAGTGACCGACACGGACGATCCGCCAACGCCAACGCCAACGCCAACGCCGAAGTCCGTGCGCCGACGTCACGGTTTGTCGGTGCCGGGTCGTCCCGCCGCGGGGCCTCGCTTCTTGATCGAGCGCGTGCGATCGACTGCTTCGATGTCCGCATTGATGGTTCGGCGGAGCTTCCTCAGGGTCAGTGCCGACAGCGGCAGGCTTGCTGCAAGTGCGCCAAGCAGTACCAACACGAAGGAAATGTCAAGGCTCGTCAGTGCGTCGACGGCCAAAAGCACTCCTGCGGCGACACACACGAAGAGCAGGCGTGCACCGTTGTAGGCCAGCACATGAAGGGCAAGCTGCCCGCGAGCAGTTGAGGGTGCGCGGAACACCGGCATCGGCCGTCCTGTCGTGCGTAGGGGCTTCCTGGGACCTTGATTCAAATACTATGGTGCATAGTATTTGATGGAGGAGCAATATGAACAGCAGCAGAAACCCCGCCCGAGGCCGACGGAGCTCGACTCGGCGATCACGCCCAGCCGGAGTGCCCGGGGGCGTGCGCGCTCCCTGGGCGGTGATAGGCGCGGGTGTCGTCATCGTCGTGCTCGTCGGTGCGATCGGATACAACCTGGCCCCCCGCGTCCTCGAACGCAATCAGGCCGAGCGGTTCGCGCCGACCGCCGACGACCCGGACCCCTCCCGCGGCATCGACGGCGTCGTCGAGGTCGAGTATCCGGCCGCGCGGCACGTCGAACCAGCTCAGAGAGTTGCCTACGATCAGAGTCCGCCGTTCGGCGGCCCTCACGACCAGACCTGGGCGACGTGTACCGGAGTGGTGTACCCCGTCCCGCTACGCAGCGAGAACGCGGTTCATTCGCTCGAACACGGGGCGGTGTGGGTGACGTACGACCCGAACCGGGTCTCCTCCGACGAGGTCGGTTCACTCGCCGGGCGGGTCGAGGGCGAGCCCTACACGATGATGTCGCCCTACCCGGGCCTGACGGCACCGATCACGCTGCAGTCGTGGGGCCATCGACTCGAGCTCGACAATGCCTCCGACCGGCGCATCACTCAGTTCGTCGCTGCTCTGCGACAGAACCCCTCGACCCACCCCGAGAGCGGAGCCAGTTGCTCGACCATTCCCGGCGCGTTCGATCCCGACAACCCGCCGCCGTTCGACGCCAGCGAGCCAGGACCGGACGCGGTGCCCCTCGAGGAAGACCCGGCCCTCGACAGTGCGCCAGCGCCGATGGGGGAGGGGAGTCGATGACCGTGCACGGCCAGGCCGACGATGCCCAGATCGACGATGCACAGAACGACAGTGCACAGAATGACGCCGCGGAAACGGGACCCAGATCCAGGCCCAGGGCACTGCTCATCGGCTTGGCGGTGACAGCTCTCGTCCTGTCCGGCGTCCTCATCGGCGTACTGCTCACACCGGACAGCGCACGAGTGGCCGTACCGGCATCGAATTCGGTGGATGTGGGTTTCGCGCAGGACATGTCGGTCCATCACAACCAGGCGATCGAGATGTCGGCGATGGCGTTGGGACGCTCGACGGATCCGGTCATCCGGACCCTCGCCTTCGACGTGTTGACCTCGCAGCAGAGCCAAGTCGGCACGATGCAAGGCTGGTTGACACTGTGGGACAGGCCATATCTGCCCGACGGCCCGACGATGACGTGGATGACCGGGGCCAGCTCGACAGGGGGTCACCCGATGGACATGAGCGCGTCCGCGAACGACAGCGGACAGGACGCGACGTCGATGCCCGGCATGGCCAGTACCGCCGAGCTGACGGCACTTCGCCGGATGAACGCCGAAGAATTCGACGGCCGGTATCTACAACTGCTCCGCCGCCACCATCGTGGGGGAATCCCGATGGCAGAGCAGGGAGCAGCGAACGCGACAGTTCCCGCTGTCGCCGCGCTCGCGGGCTCGATCGCCTCCGCGCAAACCGCCGAGGTCGGTCAGATCGATGTCCTGCTGAGCGCACACGGGGTCTCACCGTTGCCGGAGAGCTGACGCCGATATCTAAATACTATGTTGCATAGTAATAACGATTGGGATGACCCCCATGACCGGCATCGGCACGCATGAAAAGGCGTCGAATCGTCGAGTTACTGTGCAAAGCACTCACTTTCGACGCCGAATCGATAGGCGAAACAGCGACGAATGCAGTCGAGAGTGTGACAGAAGGGGCTTGTGGTGTCGATGGGATCACGCAACACTGACCCACGGCCGACACGGCATCCACTGCGATCGTGACCGGCATTCAACGAGAAGGGTGGGGTGACCACGTGAACAACGCGGGAAAGACGACGCCGAGCGGCGGGCGACGTCGCGCATGCCGAGGTGCGCGGACATACGTGATCGTCGGTGCCGCACTCGGTGCGGTGTTCCTGCACGCCCCGGTAGCCGAAGCGAATCCGGGTCAACCGGCCGTGGAGTCCGGGGACGAGGTCGAAGGTCAGCAGACCGCCGACGCCGTCAGCCGGTTGATCCGCCTGGCCGATCGGGCCGCGACAATCGGTACCGATCCGATCGCGGTGGCAGACCTCGCAGCCTTCGCATCCTCGACGTGGGCCGCCGCCCAGGCCGGCGGCGTCATCGCGGACACCGCCGGCCCGGTGTCCGCGTCGGCAGGATGCATCGTCGACGCCATCGCCCGTGGAGTCTCGAATGCCCCGGCGCAGTCCCTGTCCTGCCTGGCCCCGTTGGCGACTCTCGACCCACTCCTGGCCCTTCGTATCGCCGCATCGCTCCAGGTCGACGCCCTCGACCCCGCAGTCCCGCATGACGGCGACCGAGGTGGGGAACAGGATCCGGTGACGGGCAACACCGGCCGCGATTCGCCCGTGCCCGGCACCACCGACACCCCTCCCGCATCCGAGACGACCGCGCCCGAAGATTCTGTTCCTGATGCAGCACAGCAGCGCGGTTCCACGTCCGGTGGCTCGGCCACCTCCCGAGGTACTGCGTCTGCTGTCGCACCCAGCAGCGGACTGGTCACCTCGAATTTCGGCACCCGAAGCGGGACACAACACGGCGGTGTCGACATCGCCGACTCACTGGGCTCACCGATCGTCGCCGCGGCCGATGGAACGGTCATCAGCGCCGGGCCCGCACAGGGCTTCGGGCTGTGGGTTCGGATCAGACACGACGATGGATCGATCACCACCTACGGGCACAACAACGGAAATTCGGTCACGGTGGGTCAGCGCGTCCGTAAGGGCGATCGGATTGCAGAGGTCGGGAACCGCGGTAACTCGACGGGTCCGCATCTGCATTTCGAGGCGACTTCTCCCGCGGGACAGAAGGTCGATCCGCAAGCCTGGCTCGGTGAGCGTGGAGCCAGAATCGGGGTGGGCACACGTGCGCGATGAATGCGCCCGATCAGGCCCTTGCCAGTAAGCGCGATCAGGCGATGAGCTCGCGGCAGTCCCCGAGCGCGGGACGGCCGCGACAGCTCAGGTCCGTTGACTGGTCTCGCTACCGATCTTTTTCAGAAAGTCGTTGTAGGCGTTGAGTTCGCTGTACCCGTCTTCTTCGGCGTGCCGGTCCGCGGCAGCCGATTCCTCCTTTTCGTCCCGGTTCCACCGAATGCAGAAGATGAGCACCACCAGCAGGGCCACCGGCTCACCGTAGGACCACGCAAGCGCCCCGGCGAGCTTCTGATCGGATACCGGATCGACACCCCACTGCGGGGGAGGGGAGGCGAACGTGGCGAGCATGGGGGTGCTCGACATCATCAGGATGACACCGAAGAACACATGCAACGGCATCTCGACGAACAGGTCGAACAACCGGCCCAGATTGCTCTGCCGAACGGGGAGGGGGCCGACGGCGAGCACAGGGATGATGAACAGCAGCCCGCTGGCGAAGAAGAAGATCTCCATCGATACGTGCCCGATGACTGTGATGGCGAGAACATCGAAGATCGACGACAGATACAGCCCGTAGTAGCTGAAGAGGAACAACGGGATCGTCAGACCTGGATGTAGTGCGATGCGCCCGGCGCGGCTACGCAACCCCGTCAGCGCCGCGATCAGTACCCACCGCCCGGCTCCGTGATGAGCGGTGGCACGCAACAGAAGTCGTCCGGGCGAACCCACCACCAACAACGGTGGGATGGTCATCGACAACGTCAGATGCTGGAACATGAAGACGCTGAACAGGCTGTATCCGTAGCGTTCGACCTGCAGTCCGGTCACCAGGACCAGCGCCGCGCAGCCGAGCAGAAAACTCGCACTCCGCCACCGTGACCATGCGATACCCCGGCCGCGGATCCGGTAGAGCCCCCAGCAGTACAGTCCGGCCATGACGATGCCGGCGATCGGCAGGATCGGGAGCGGCGGAAGATCGAAGCTCAGCAACGCTGCCAGGGTCGGCGGGCCTTCCGGGGGAGTTACGGCGGCGATGTTCATCGGGCCCCTGTCATTGCTTGTCCTTGCCTCGGATCACCAACGTCAGGGCGATGGCAGCGAGACCGAGGACAGTCAGGCCCACGATGGAGAGCAGCATCATGGTGTTCTGTTTCGGTGGCCGGTCCTCGCTGGCGGACGGGTTGTTCGGATCGTAGGCCTGCGTCGGCGTGGTCGAGGGAGCCGGCGAGGTCGCACCGCCCTGCGATTGCTGTGCAGCAGCGTCCGGGCGGGTGGCGGTCTCCGCGACGTCGACCGAAAAGCCGTACGACCCGGTGATCGGGTGCCCGTCCGCGGAGGTGACGCGGTAGCCGACGGTGTACTGCCCGTTGGGTAGGCCGTCCTCGAGCAGGACCGATACGTCGGGGCCCTCGACCGTGGCCGTACCCTGCGTCCACTGAGTATCGCCAGGACCTACCACGCTGATGGTCGCGAACGATTCGTTGATGTCCTGATTGAACTTGAGGCCGACGCCGATCGGTGCGAACTCGAGCGTCACATCGGCCGGGGGGTCGGAGCTGACGAGTTCACTGTGCGCCGATGCCGGGGCCGCGGAGAACAGTGCTGTGCCGCACATGAGCACGGCGACCAGCATCCATCGTTTCACGTTCGGTTCTCCTCTGGTCGTACTGATTCTCCTTACTACTATGCGCACTAGTAGTAAGGGGGTGTGAGCCTACGGGGGTCGGTCGACCGTGTTACTTGTCGACGTCCGGCCGTTTCGATACGTCCGGTCCGGCAATCGCTTCGGTGATCACTTCCGAGGGCGCGATCGAATCCGAGTGCGGGCCACCGACGTGCTGCTCGGCGCGGATGCGTTCGACCATGTGCGGATAGTGCAGCTCGAACGCCGGCCGCTCGGAGCGGATCCGGGGCATCTCGATGAAATTGTGCCGCGGGGGTGGGCAACTGGTCGCCCACTCGAGGGAGTTACCGAAGCCCCAGGGGTCGTCGACGGTGACCACTTCGCCGTAGCGGTAGCTCTTGAACACGTTCCAGATGAACGGCAGCGTCGAGGCCCCGAGGACGAACGATCCCACGGTCGAGATCTGGTTGAGGGTGGTGAATCCGTCGGACGGGAGGTAGTCGGCGTAGCGGCGCGGCATTCCTTGGGCGCCGAGCCAGTGCTGGACGAGGAAGGTGGCGTGGAAGCCGAGGAACGTCAGCCAGAAGTGCCACTTGCCCAGTCGTTCGTCGAGCATGCGGCCGGTCATCTTGGGGAACCAGAAGTAGATGCCGGCGTAGGTCGCGAACACGACCGTTCCGAACACGACGTAGTGGAAGTGCGCGACGACGAAGTAGGTGTCGGTGACGTTGAAGTCGATGGGCGGGCTCGCCAGGAGCACTCCGGACAGTCCACCGAAGACGAACGTGATCAGGAATCCGATGGAGAAGAGCATGGGGGATTCGAGGGTGACCTGGCCGCGCCACATGGTGCCGATCCAGTTGAAGATCTTCACCCCGGTCGGCACGGCGATGAGGAAGGTCATGAACGAGAAGAACGGCAGCAGCACGGCACCGGTGGCGTACATGTGGTGCGCCCACACCGCGATGGACAGGGCGGCGATGCCGACGGTGGCGTAGATCAACCCCTTGTACCCGAAGATGGGTTTGCGGGAGAAGACCGGGAAGATCTCCGAGACGATTCCGAAGAACGGTAGCGCGATGATGTAGACCTCGGGGTGTCCGAAGAACCAGAACAGGTGCTGCCAGAGCAACGCTCCGCCGTTGGCGGGATCGAAGATGTGGGTGCCGAGTTTCCGGTCGGCGAGCAGGCCCATCAGTGCTGCGGTCAGCAGTGGGAACGCCAGCAGGATCAAGATCGAGGTCACCAGGATGTTCCAGGTGAAGATCGGTAGCCGGAACATCGTCATTCCCGGTGCGCGCAGGCACACCACGGTGGTGACCATGTTGACCCCGCCCAGGATGGTGCCCAGGCCGGCGACGAGCAGGCCCACGATCCACAGGTCGGATCCGATACCGGGGGAGTAGACGGCGCTGCTCAACGGGGTGTACGCGGTCCAGCCGAAGTCTGCGGCACCGCCGGGGCTGATGAAACCTGCGGTGGTGACCAGTGCGCCGAACAGGTACAGCCAGTAGGAGAAGGCATTGAGCCGGGGGAAGGCGACATCGGGTGCGCCGATCTGCAGCGGCAGGATGTAGTTGCCGAAGCCGAAGACGATCGGGGTGGCGTAGAGCAGCAGCATGATCGTGCCGTGCATGGTGAAGAGCTGGTTGTACTGCTCGTTGGAGAGGAACTGCATTCCCGGGACCGCGAGTTCGGAGCGCATGATCAACGCCATCAGGCCACCGACGAGGAAGAACCCGAACGAGGTCACCAAGTACATCAGCCCGATGACCTTCGGATCGGTGGTGGTGACCATCGTGTGCAGGAACGACCCCTTGCGTGCCCCGCGGGGAGGATAGGGGCGGACCGCCGGCGCAGCCGGAGGAGATGTCAGCGCCGTCATGGAACCACCTTCGAATCGCACGCGAATTACAGGACGCGTCCGACAGCCTAGCCCAAATACTATGCAGCATAGTATTTTGGGGGTGGTTCAAGTCAGCAGAACCGCGCACGCTGCGGCGGAGACCGCACTGAGGGTGAGGATTGCCATAGCGGCCGGCACCACGAGCGGCAGCACGGCGGCGGCAGCGTACGCGCCTGCTCCGGTTCGGGTCGGCGTGTGCGCGCTCGTGTCGAGGTGATGCAACCGCTCGGCGGTCGATTCCCCGATCAGGCCCAACGCCCACAGTGGACGCGCCGAATGCGCCTGCGAGACCGTCGACAAGGCCGAACGCACAGTGTCGGCGCTGGTGACCGCGGCCGCGGACCGGTCCGCGGCGACCTCGACCAGAACCCGCACCGCTGCAGGTGCTGCGGCGAACAGGGGAACGCGAGGAAGTGCTTTGGCCAGGATCTCGCAGATGTTGACGATGCGGTGGTGGCGCCCGCGCAGGTGGGCACGTTCGTGTGCGATCACTGCCCGCTGTTGATCGGGATCGAGATGGGCAAGCAGGCCTTCGGTGGCCACGACGTAGCCGGGGCGACCGTCGATGCTGTAGGCCAGCGGGAGCGGGTGGTCGAGCCACATGATCGGTTCGGGTCCGGGGTCCGTGCGCGCGACGACGGCGATGACATCGCGGTGATAGTCGCGGACTTTGGACCGGGCTCGAAGCTGACGGCGAGTCGAGCGCAGGACGCGCGCCGACGCCGATACCGCGAGGACGACCGATGCCCCGGCGACCGCTTCCCCGATCCACGGCTGCGCCGCGTGTTGCAGTGACCCCAGACAGCGGACGGCGAGTTCGACCATGCCCTCGGCGGGCGCATGACCGGGCCAGAGCAACACGGCCACCGCGGATCCCACGAGAAACAGCACCCCGGCGATGCTGCCGATCCATGCGGTCAAGGCGAGAGTGGGGCTCACGGTGCGGGTGAGCGAGGTCAGCGGCTGCGGCAGGGCGACGGCCGCGATGATCGCCGCGAGGAGCAACACCAGCGCGACGATCACCGGTTCACGTCCGGCAGGTTCCCCCGCAGAGCGTCGAGCTCGTCGTCGGTGACGGTTTTCGCGAAATGCATCAGCACCGCGGCCGAGTCGGTACTGGTGTCGAGGATTTCGCGCAGCGCTTGCGAGGTGGCCTCCGCGCGCGACTGCACGGGCGAGTAGAGATAGGCGCGTGACTGCTTGGTCCGCTCGACCCACCCTTTCTCGTGGAGATGGGTCACGACGGTCAGGATCGTGGTGTAGGCGGGGTTTCTGTCGGCCATGAGTTCACGCAGGTCGTGGACCGACTGTGGTCGGTCACATTCCCAGAGCACGTTCATCACCTCCGCTTCGAGATCACCGAGCCTTTTCATCGCCAGATCTTCTTTCCTCGTCGTGTCAGCTGATATCGACTCCGCGTGCCGACAGCCACGCCGTCGGGTCGGACTTGGCACCGTCGGGTTGCCACACTTCGTAATGCAGGTGGGGTCCGGTGGATTGGCCTCGGTTGCCTACCGTAGCAATGAGCTCGCCGGCTTTCACGCGTTGACCGGCGGTGACGAGCGCCTGGTCTATGTGGCCGTACACCCCGATCGTGCCGTCGTCCTGACGTATACGCACCCACAGGCCGAACCCTTGCGCCGGCCCTGCTTCGATGACCTCGCCGTCGGTCACCGATACGATCGGCGTCCCGATCGTGTTGGCGATGTCGAGTCCGTAATGCGTTGTCCCCCAACGTGGCCCAGAACTGGAGGTCAATGTGCCCGACACCGGCACCACCGAGAGCGGGCGCCGCGCCTCGGCATCGCGTGCGGCGCGCTCCGCCGCCCGAACTCCCCCCTCGGCGAGTTGCTCGGTCATGCGCTGCGCGACCCGGCCGACGTCGAGATCGGGCATTTGCAACACCTGCGGGGGTGAGGTAACGACCGGGCTCGGCGGCAGGACGCCGGCGGGAGGGCTATCGATACTCGCAGCGCTGAGCGCCACACTGTCCTGCGACCCGGTGTTCGGAGACGTCGCTGCCGCGGACAGAAAGGCACCGACCGCGACCGACGCAGCGATGGCGCGGCCACCCGGCTTCGGCACCCGGCGGCGATGAAGTCCGCGGCGAGCACGTCGCGACACGGGCTGGACTACATCGCGGTCACCCTCGCTGTGCGTCGTCTCGTCCGGACCGGCCACGTGCACCCACATCGACGCGGTAGCGTCCGCGGCCGCGGTGTCCCAGGCGGCGCTGACCGCGTGAGCGGGTACATCCGGTGCGGGCGTCTGCGCCGAAGGCGTGTGCTCGTCCTGCGACCGATTGTCGGAGTACACGGTCTCGGCGGGCGACTCGGTCACGAAACGCGAGGGTGCGAACCCGGCGTGTCGATGACGGGGGTGATCGATGAGCGCCGTCGGCCTGTTGCCGACGGGCATCGAGACCGCGACGCCGGGTGCCGGCGCTGCGTAGTCGTCGTCGATCGGATCGGGTGTGCGGTGTCGGGCCAAGATCACAATCCTTGGTGGCTACGAGGCCGTGGCCTCGCTCGAGATAACGAAATGGTGACGGTCAGGCCACAGGTTACTACTATCGAGCATAGTTTTTCCATCCCACTCGACCCGGATTCGTCCGTACCGCTGGTCACGGTCCTCGGAGGACATCCCGCCGGGCTACGACATCCCGCCGGGCTACGACATCCCGCCGGGCTACGACATCCGCACCGGAACAGGGCTGGGCGTTTCGGGTATCAGGGGTGATCGCGCCGAGAGGACAGGCCACCGAGCATGGTGTTGTACGCCTCGAGTTCGGTATCACCTTGATCGTCGACTCGGCGGTCTCGTTGCCGTGCCGCGCTCTCGTCGGCCGCCGACCACCGGACCGCGGCGAGAACCGCGGCAGCGAGCAACGGCAACTCCCCGATGCCCCACGCCAGAGTGCCGCCGCGCCGCTGGTCGGCCAGCAGGTCTGCGTTCCAGTCCAGACGCAGTCCGCTGTAGAAGCTCGCTCCGAGCGCGGTCTCGAGATCGATCGTCACGACGAGGAAGAATGCGAACCCGGCCAATGCGGTGATACTCGCGAGCAACTTCGTCAGTCCCGCGATCGGTCTCGGTACCGGGTCTTCGCCGACCGTGCCCCAGAACATCACCATCCCGACGGTCAGGAACCAGCCCTTCATCACCATGTGTGCCACATGCGAGTCGGCGACGGTGTCGAACAGTCCGCCGGGGTAGAGCAGGTAGAAGCTGCTCAGGAACACCGTGGTGCTGACCCACGGGTGTATCGCGATCCGGGCTGCTCGGCTCTGCCATGCAGCCCGGAGCCATTCGCGCGAGCCCGGTGCTTCGGCGGCCGACGCGGTCGGCAGGACCGAGGCGAACAAGGTTGCCGGTCGGCCGAGGACCAACAGCAACGGCACGGCGACGGCGACCGCGGTCAGTCCCGCCATGTGCACGCTGAACATCGCCGGGCTGTAGAACCCGACCCCGGACGAGGTCGCCACGAGCAGCACCGCAGTACCCGCCAACCAGCTCGCTGTCCACCGCCGCCGCCATGACAGGCCTGCCCGCCGACGGCGCCGCACGGCCACCAGATACAGGACGGCCGCGATCACCGCCGCGGAGCCGAACACCAGGTCGAAACGCCACTCGAACGCCAACCGCGCAGCGGTGGGCGGGCCGTCCAACACGTAGCCCAAGGCCTCTTCGTGCGCCTGGGGCAGCGAGGTGTCCTGCGGCGGGGGCGGGGGAGTGCGGCCCAGTGCGACCGCCAGGCCCACGGTGGTGACGAGAACGAGGGTCTCGATCATCGACAACGTGATCAGGGATCTGCGCCTCGCGGGGTCGTGAGCCAGAGCGCGGACCGTTCGTCGTCGCTGTATCCACCCGAGGGTCCCCACGATCGCCAGAGCTGCGATCTTCGCCAGTATCAGAGCGCCGTACGTCGAATCCCACAGCGACGTCACGGGCACTCGCACGGCAGCGTTGACCACTCCGGAGACCGCCATGATCACGAACGCGACCAGAGCGAGCGTCGAGTAGCGGCGGGTCGCGACGGCAAGGTGCCCACCTCCGCGCAGCGCATGAGCGAGAAGTGCGAGGAGTCCGCCCACCCACAGCGCGGCAGCGAGGATGTGCAGGATCAACGAGTTCGTCGCGATGTCGTGATTGCCGCCGGTCGAGGAGTGGCCGGTGACCGCGCGCGGGATCAACGCGAGCATCGACAGGGCGAACAAGGCGGGGGTCCATCGATGCCGCAACACCGCCGCGCATGCTGCGGCGGTGATCGCCGCGACCGCAGAGGTGATGGCCCATGCAGTGGAGGCCTCGACATCGCCGATCGCACCGAGGAACTGCACCGGTTGCGCTGCAACGGATCCGACAGGTTGACCCGAGGCGTCCGAGAGTGTCAGCGGCACCAACGCCGCCGCGCACACCGCCCACACTGCGGAGGCCTTCGCCGCGGTGCGGACGGCTACGTACCCGTCGATGTCGAGCACACCCGACCTCTGAGGCGGAACGAGAAATGCCGCGAGGAGCAGCGACCCCGCCGCCACGACGGCAGCCACCTCGCCGATCGCGGTCAGTGCCGGGATCCCATACGTGGTGACCGGGCCGGGATCGGGCAGACCCAACAGCACGAGCGCTTGCGACGTCGACATCGCGGCGAGCAGTGCAGCGACCACCGCGGCAATCGCTGCGCACAGCACCATCACCTGCGATCCGGAGCGTCGATCCACTGCGCCGCGGGTCGAGCGGGCCGCTTCGGTGGCCATGGTGTGCGCCTCTTCCCGGTGGATCGTGTTTCCGACATGGGCGCGAGGCAGTCCGACCTGCGCCGACAATGAACTACTACGAATGATAGTTGTACGAGTCCGGGCAGCCACCGCCGGACAATCCTTCAACACTTGCATGTATGCGCATATCGCAATATATTGTCGTTCTGCGGACCGGACACGACGAAGGAGCAACGATGGGGCACGGACACGGCCACGGGATAGAGCCGGGTTCACCGGCCAGCGCGTCCGGAAAACACCTCGGCCGACTGTGGATCGCTGTCGGCCTGGGGGCGGTCACCCTCGTGACGCAGGTCGTCGTCGGCCTGTCCACCTCGTCGCTGGCCCTGCTCTCCGATTCCGCACACGTGTTCACCGACGTGTTCGGGATACTGATGGCGATCGTGGCGATCACACTCGCACAGCGACAATCGACCAAGGCTGCCCGCACGTTCGGGCTCTACCGAGCCGAGGTGTTCGCCGCATTGTTCAATGCACTTCTGCTGTTCGGTGTGGCCGGTTGGATTCTCTACGAAGCCGCGCAACGCATCACGAATCCGCCCGAGGTCCCCGGCGTCCCGGTGATGGCGGTGGCCACCCTCGGGCTCGTGATGAACCTCATCGCGTTCGCCCTGCTGCGCAGCGGCGCCAAGGACAGCCTCAACGTTCGGGGTGCGTATCTCGAGGTGATGGCGGACATGCTCGGCTCGATCGGCGTACTCGTCAGCGGGCTGGTCACCGTCCTGTTCGGATGGCGGTACGCCGATCCGGTCATCGCGGTCGCCATCGGCGTGTTCGTCCTGCCGCGCGCGTTCAACCTGGGCCGTCACGCCGTGCGGATACTGCTGCAGCACGCCCCGTCGGGCATCGACGTGGCAGCGGTCGAGAAGTCGTTGGCCGCCGTCGAGGGTGTCGAGGACGTGCACGACCTGCACATCTGGACCCTGACGTCCGGGATGGAGGTCGCGTCGGCGCATTTGACCGTGACCCCGGGTACCGCCTCACCGCCGGTGCTCGCTGCCGCTCAACAGGTCCTTCTCGATCAGTACGGTCTCGACCACGCCACGCTGCAGGTCGAACCTCCACGCGGTGAGGGTCGATGTCGGGAAGTGGCGTGGTGACAGGGAGCAGTCGAGGTCTTCGAAGTGGGTGAGGCGGGGTCGTGCGAACCCGCCGGCTCGGGTCACGCGGGGTCGTGAGATGGATCTGCGCGGCGCGTTCGGTGGTCCACAGGGACGTCCGTAGCGAGCACTGCACCGGCGACACGGCGAAGGAGCCGCAGACGGTGAGGTCCACGGTCAGGTGTGCGCGGCCGCCGAATCGGAACCGGGCTGCCTCTCGGCTGTATCCCGCACGAACACCGACGCACCGATCAGCACCACGACACCGCTGGTGATGTAGACATCGGCGAGGTTGAACGTCGGCCACCATCCAGTGTGGAAGTAGTCCGTGACCGCACCGTCGACAAGCCGGTCGAGGACGTTGGACAGGGCACCGGCGAGGATCAACGCCAGCGCCACCGTGGTCCACTGCTCCCCGTGCCGAGCGCTGTGCCATCCGTAGGCCGCGACCCCGGCGGTGATCGTCGCCGTGACCGACACGATCACCCATAGGGGCAGTGAATCGCCCAGGCTGAAGGCCATTCCGCGGTTGAAGGCGAGTCGCAGTTCGAGGATCGGTAGTGCGATCGGAGAGCCGGGCAACGCTTGTTGCGCCCAGTAGTCGACGGTCAGCGCGGTAGCGACCAATGTCAGCACGAGAGTCACTGCGTAAGCACGCAGCCGCGTGGGAGACGTGGTGGGGGAGCGGTTCACGGATCCTCGTTCTCGGGTGTACCTCGGACAGGTGCTGGGTGTCGACGGAAGGGATCGGTCACCGCCGCAGAGTTGCCATCACATAAAATACTATGCACCATAGTAGTTGATGAACGGCAGAGATTTCTCCGGTACCGGCTGCTTGCTCATGTCGTCATGAGAGCGGCTCCTGACACAGAACCCGGACCTCGACGACCCGGCGACGACTCGAACCGGGCGCGGTGGGTGACCGGCAGCAACGGAGTCCGTGCCTGGATCCGGCTCCTCGCGGCTGCCTCGTCCGGGTTGCTGTTGTACGCCACATTCCCGCCCCTAGATCTGTGGTTTCTCGCTCCGGTAGCAATTGCAATGCTGCTGTTGGCTGTGCGCGGGCGAGGGACGCGTGCGGGGGCCGGGTACGGCTTCGTCGCCGGCTCGGCGCTCTTCGTGCCTCTGCTGCCGTGGGTGGGGGAGTACGTCGGATCGGTGCCGTGGCTGGCGCTGTCCGTCGCTCAAGCCCTCTTCGTGGCGATGTTCGGCGCAGTAGCGGATCGGATGTCCCGACTGCCGTGGGCGCCGGTCTGGGTGGCGAGCGCCTGGGTGGCGATCGAAGCTGCGCGATCTCGGATCCCGTTCGGCGGATTCCCTTGGGGCCGCATCGCATTCGGTCAATCCGACGGGCCGCTACTGCCTCTGGCTGCGTTGATCGGCGCACCGGGGTTGTCGTTCGTCGTGGTGCTGATCGGGTCCGCTCTGGCCGGCGCTGTTGCCTCCGATCGCATCACCCGCAGAACTGCAGCAGCGTCGTGCATCGGTGCGGCCACTGCTGTAGGGGCGCTCACGGTGGTAGCTCCACTGTTCGCTCCGCCGCCGCAGGACACGGTCACCGTCGCCTTGGTGCAAGGCAACGTCCCGCGGCTCGGTCTCGACTTCAACGCCCAACGACGAGCAGTGCTCGACAACCACGTTCAGCGCACCATCGAGCTCGCCGACGACATCGACTCCGGCCGCGTACGCGCACCCGATCTGGTCATCTGGCCGGAGAACTCCTCCGACATCGATCCCCTGCGCAACCCCGATGCCGCCGCACGTATCGACGCCGCGGCCCGCGCCGTCGGAGTGCCCATTCTCGTCGGCACGGTTCTCCGCCGAGACGACGGCACCACCACGAACACCTCGATCGTGTGGGATCCCGCCAGCGGGCCCGGGCAGAGGCACGACAAGCGGCAACTGGTGCCGTTCGGGGAGTACCTGCCGATGCGCACGATCGTCACCGCACTCTCTCCCTATGCCGCCCAAGCAGGACGCTTCGTTCCGGGCCAGGGCAACGGCGTCGTCGACCTCGCCGGAGTGCCCGTGGCGGTGGCCACCTGCTACGAGGTCGCCTTCGACTCGTTGCTCACCGACTCCGTGCGCGCCGGTGCTGCGCTGATCGCGGTGCCGACCAACAACGCCACTTTCGGTCGGACGAACATGACCTATCAACAACTCGCCATGTCGCGGGTACGAGCGGTCGAACACGGGCGCAGCGTCGTCGTTTCGGCCACCAGCGGAGTCAGCGCCGTCATCGATGCACGCGGGGAGGTCGTCGAGCGCACGGAGCTGTTCACCCCCGCAGCTGTCGTCACCGAGGTGTCACTGAGCACCACCCTCACCCCGGCGACGATCACCGGCAGCGTTCCGGAATGGATTGCCGCCACCGGCGCTGGTGCAGCACTGGCGTTCTCGCTGCTGTGCCGACCACGCTCCATCACACCGAACCCCGCAAACTACTATGTCGCGTAGTATTTAGATGGTGGTCGGTGAAGGGCGTGCGGAGATGACGATCGACGAACACCCCCGTGCGCACTCGCCGGGACTGGTGCGCAGAACAGTGGCGATGCTGCGCAACCGGTGGCGACAACTGACGTCGATGCGGACAGCGTTGGTGCTGCTGTTCCTCCTCGCCGCCGCAGCTGTCCCCGGCGCTTTGCTGCCGCAGCGCAATCTCAATACCCAGGCCGTCGATTCTTTCATTGCCGCGCGTCCGGTTCTCGGGCCGGTGATGGACACGCTGGAATTGTTCGACGTGTTCGCGAGTTCCTGGTTCACCGCGATCTACGTCCTGTTGTTCGTGTCGCTGATCGGCTGTCTGACTCCCCGGTTGATCGAGCACGGCAAAGCTCTTCGCGCACAACCTGTTCGAGTACCGCGAAACCTCACTCGACTACCGTTGCATCATTCGGGCACCCTCGCCGGTGACCCCGAGAAGGTGATCGCCGACATCGCGCGGCACTTGAAAGGGTGGCGTACCGCCGTTCGACCCGAGCCCGATGGGGCACTGACTCTCTCGGCGGAGAAGGGCTACACCCGCGAGGCCGGGAACTTGCTGTTTCACTTCTCGCTGATCGGTCTGCTCGCCGCGATCGCGATCGGCAAACTGTTCGGCTACGAAGGCTCGGTCATCGTCATCGCCGACAACGGGCCCGGTTTCTGCAACACCTCTCCCGCCGTCTACGACTCCTTTCGCGCCGGCAACAGCACCGACGGCACCGGACTCGAGCCGTTCTGTATCCGGGTCAGAGATTTCACCGCCGACTACCTCGAGAACGGTCAGGCCGAGATGTTCACCTCGAACATCTCCTACCAGAGCGCCGACGACATCGCCGCCGACACCTGGCGCGATTATCAACTCAAAGTCAACGAACCCCTCCGGCTCGGCGACGAACGCATCTACCTCACCGGACACGGCTACGCCCCCGAGTTCACCGTGACCTTCCCCGACGGCCAGACCCGCACCGAAGCGCTGCAGTTCCGCCCCGACGACGCCACCACGTTCCTCAGCAGCGGCGCGCTGCGATTCGACCCACCCGGGGGGACCTACGCCACCGCCGAGGAGCGCCGCCGAGGGCAGATCGCCATCGAAGGACTCTTCGCGCCCACCGCGCAATTCAACGGCAACCTGCTCTCCTCCCGCTTCCCGGAATTGGTCGATCCCGCGGTGGCAGTGGACATCTACAAAGGCGACACCGGTCTCGACACCGGCATCCCGCAGTCGATCTTCTCCCTGGACCAGGAGATGATCAACCAGGGCCGGCTGGTCAAGCAGGACCGGGTCAACCTGCGGCCCGGAGAATCGACAACCCTCTCCGACGGCACCCTCGTCCGGTTCGACGGTGCCAAGGAATTCGCGAATCTCCAGGTCGGATACGACCCCGCGCAGCGGTGGGTGCTCGTGTTCGCGGTCACGATGATGACCGGACTACTGGTGTCCCTGGTCATCACACGCCGTCGCGTCTGGTTCCGGGCCCACCTTGGCGAGCGCGGTCTCTCGCGAGTGGACATGGGTGGCCTGGCTCGCACCGATCACGCCGGCTGGGGACCGGAATTCCAGACCCTTCGGTTGAAGATCTGGCCGCACACGCAGAGCCCGTCCGAGAACCACGACAGAGAAACGGTGTAGCACCATGCCGATCGACGACACCCTCGCCCGGTGGAGCGACATCAGCTTCGAGACCGCCTTCGTGGTCTATCTCCTCGCCGCGATCGCATTCCTCGCACAGCTCGCAACGACCCGTAGCGCGGAACTGCACAATACGGAGCGACTTCGTGCTCGGATCATTGCTGCCACGTCGACGACGCCCGGACGCATTCCCGACGCACCCCGGCGAGTTCCATCCGAACGTTTCGGGCGTAGCGGACTCGGGCTGGTGATGGTGGCACTGACCCTGCATATCGGGTCGATCATCCTTCGCGGGATCGCCACCGGCAGGCCGCCGTGGGGCAACATGTACGAATTCGTCTCGGTCACCTGCGCAGCAGGTGTAGTCGCTGCACTGGTGGTGCTGCGCTCGACGCAGCTACGCACCCTGTGGTTGTTCGTTCTGGTGCCGACGTTGATCCTGCTGTTCGTCGCCGGCACCGTGCTGTACGCCGACGCAGCACCGGTGGTACCGGCACTGCAGTCGTACTGGCTGCCGGTGCACGTCTCGATCGTCTCGCTGGGCAGCGGGGTGTTCCTGATCTCCGGGGTTGCGAGCATACTGTTCCTGATCCGGATGAAGCATCCCGAGGCCTCGGGGAGCAGAATGAGCCGAATCGTCGCCCGTCTGCCCTCCGCGCAGACTCTGGACATCGTGGCGTACAAGACCACGATCTTCGCATTTCCACTCTTCGGCGTCGGCGTCATCCTCGGTGCCATTTGGGCCGAAGCCGCGTGGGGCCGGTTCTGGGGCTGGGATCCGAAAGAAACGGTCTCCTTCATCACCTGGATCGTCTACGCCTCCTACCTGCACGCCCGCGCCACCAGCGGGTGGCGCAACACCCGCGCAGCATGGATCAACATCGCCGGATTCGTGGCGATGCTGTTCAATCTGTTCATCATCAACATGGTCGTCTCCGGCCTGCACTCCTACGCAGGCCTGAACTGATGACCGCTATCTGCCTCTCAGCGCGTCCGTACGGTCCTGCGGAATGGGCATCGGCGACATCGGTCCCGCCTCGACCCGGCCGGTGTTACCGGCCGGGTATCGCCCCGACCACGATCCTGGAGCAGCGATCACGATCCGGATCACCTGACCCCAGGATTCGCGCCGATCATGTTCTACCGCCGCAGCTTTCACCATCGCGGCGTGGTTGCGAGTATGCAATCACGGATAGTGCTGCGAGAGGATGTGTGTTCGTTCGAGGTGGTGCCAGCGCACCTCTGTTGTCGATGCCGCTGCTGCTGGGGTCATGTCGATCCCGTAGAGCCTGCGTGCAGTCCGATCACCGCTCACAGGTCTCTACCTCTGTCCGCGGAAGAGTTCGCCGTAAGCGGGGGTCGATGTGCAGCAGGTACATCCATCCGAGCACCCGGAGCTGCTGCCGTCGTCTGCTGCGATCGCCGAGGGTGACGGTGCGGTGGTGGCGGCCAGTAGGTTCCCAGATGCGAGAGGTGCGGTGTTCCTCGGCGTCGGGGCCGGAGCGCAGCAGGCATCCTCGAAGGCCGCTGCGGGTGCGATCGTGACGTTGAGGGCACCGGACGCCGCGGGCGGGGGCACGAAACCGTCCAAGGGCGTGGTGCGGGCGGCGCGAATCGCATTGGCAATGACCAGGACTTCGGCGAGTTCGTGGACGAGCACCACGGTGGCCAAGCCCAGGACGCCGGTGGCAGCCAGTGGGACGAGCACGCCGATGATGGCAATCGACAGGGCGATGTTCTCGATCATGATGCGCCGGGCGCGTCGAGCGTGGGCCAGCACCTGCGGTAGATGCCGGAGGTCTTCCCCCATGAGGGCAACATCGGCGGTCTCGATGGCAACGTCGGTTCCCATTGCGCCCATGGCGATACCGACATCTGCGGTCGCCAAGGCGGGAGCGTCGTTGATGCCGTCGCCGACCATGGCAATCTTGCGTCCGGCCGCGATGTCGGTCAGCAGGGCCGCTTTGTCCTCGGGCAGTAGTTCGGCGTGGACGGCGGTGATGCCCGCCTGGGTCGCCAGGGCCTGCGCAGTGAGTGCGTTGTCGCCGGTGAGCATCGCAGTGTCGATACCGAGCGCGGTGAGTTGGCGGACAGCCTCGGCGGCCTCGGGCCGCAGTTCGTCGCGGACGGCGATCGCAGCGATCAGGACTCCGGCGCGTTCGACGAGAACGACTGTGGCACCGCTGCTTTGGAGACGAGCGACGTCGGCGCGGAACTCCTCGGAGCTGGGGTGGGTGTCGAACCAGCTCGGTTTCCCGAGCCTGATCGCGGCTCCGTCGAGGGTGCCGGTCAGGCCGTGTCCGGCGATGGCAGTGACATCATCGGCTGCCGCGACGGTCGATACGGAAGCGAGGATGGCGCGGGCGAGTGGATGCTCGCTGCGCGCTTCGAGCGCAGCAGCAACGGCCAGCGCGGCGTCGCGGCTGATTCCCGCAGCGGTGACGACGTCGACGACCTCCGGTCGTCCTGCGGTGAGGGTGCCGGTCTTGTCCACGGCGACGACGCGGATGCGGCCCAGCTCTTCTACTGCTGCACCGCCTTTGATCAATGCCCCGTTGCGGCTCGCAGCCCCGATCGCCGCCACCACCGACAGCGGCACCGAGATGGCCAATGCGCACGGTGATGCCGCGACCAGGACCACCAGTGCGCGTTCGAGGCAATGTATCAGCGCATGTACGAAACGCAGGCGCAGTGGGGCGAACAGCAGGTTCCGCAGGACGAGTTGTTCCGCAGCTTCGCCGTCGAGCAAGGGCTCGACATGAGCGCCTTCGATGCCGCCTACACCGACCCTGCGACGCTCGCGCGCATCGAGGCCGACGTCGCGGACGGGATCGCGCTCGGCGTGCAGGGCACCCCGACGTTCTTCCTCAACGGCACCAAGATCGAACCCACCACGTACGGAGACCTCGCCGATGCCCTCGACGCTGCACTCGGCTGACCTCCCAGCGGCCGAGACCGGACCCGGTGGATCGTTCGGCCGGAGCCTGCCCTGGCTGCTGCTGGTGGGCGGCGTGACCGGACTGGTCGCCGCGTTCGTGCTCACGGTAGAAAAGTTCGCTCTGGCACTCGATCCCGACTACGCCCCGACCTGCAGCATCAACCCGGTGCTCAACTGCGGATCGGTGATGGACACCCCGCAGGCGTCTGCGTTCGGATTTCCCAATTCCCTTCTCGGGATCGCAGGCTTCGCCGTCGTGGCGGCAGTGGGTGCCGCCCTTCTCGCCGGTGCGGTGTTCGCACAGTGGTTCTGGGGCGCAGTGCAGGTCGGTGTCACTGCTGCCGCAGTCTTCGTGCACTGGCTGATCGCGCAGAGCCTCTACGACATCGGCGCGCTGTGCCCGTACTGCATGGCGGTGTGGGCGGTCACCGTACCGATCTTCTGGTACGTCACGCTGCGCAACCTCGACCGCGCCAGGTCGAAATCCGCTCTTGGGCAATGGTTTCGGCTATGGCTTGACTCGCTGATTCGCAATCACTCGCTTCCGCTGACCGTGTGGTTTCTCGTCCTCATCGCCCTGATCGCGCAGCGTTTCTGGTCGTACTGGTCCACGCTCCTATGATCCGCGACGTACCGTTCGCCCCTCTGCCGCTCTCTCGAGAAAGAAGGTCACGGCGATGACGCGCGGCTGGTCGCTCGTCATGCTCGTCGTTGTCGTTGCATCGATCGTTGCACTGTGGCCCCGCTCCGGTGGCGTCGAGGGCGGCCCGTCCGAGGCCATCGCCAACAATGTCGCGCCGGTCGGACCCGAACCCACATTGTCCCGCCCGCCGGATGACGCGGCACGAGCAGCAGCGCTACCGCTGTGTCCGCCGCCGGTACCGCGTGAAGGCGGTCCGCTGGCAGGAGTGATAGCGCGCTGCATCGGCAGCGCCGACGATGTCGATCTCGCCGACGTTCTCGGCAGCGAGGTGACGCTGATCAACCTGTGGGCATCCTGGTGCGGCCCGTGCCGCACCGAGATGCCCGTACTCGATGCCTACGCCGCAGAACCCGACGCGATCCCAGTCATCGGAATCAACGTCGAGGACCGACCCGAGGACGCGGCCGCGCTGCTCACGCAACTGGGCATCCGCTATCCGAACTACATCGACGGCGGCAGCGTCCAGGACGCGCTCTCGGCACCGCCGGTCCTTCCCCTGAGCTTTCTCCTCCACCCGGACGGAACGATCGAGCGCATCACCGACCCGACAGTGTTCGAGACGACAGACCAGATCCGCACTGCAATAAAGGACTTCACCTCATGACACGCTTCCCACCAGTGTGGGTCGGTACTCGACGACAAGGCGGCACGCCCACCGCGGCAATCGGATCGATTCTTGCCGTCGTACTACTGATCTCCGGATGCTCCGCTGGTGCCGACGCTGCACCGTCCGGCGGGAGCTTCGACTTCGTCGCGCCCGGTGGCCGAACCGACATCGTCTACGACCCTCCCGAAACACGCGGAACCATAGGCGAGCTCGCCGGCCCCGATCTGATGGAGGAAGGCAAGACGACCGCTCTGGCGGACTACGACGGCAAGGTCGTCGTGATCAATCTCTGGGGTCAATGGTGCGGCCCCTGCCGCGGCGAAGCCGACGACCTCGAAGAGGTCTACGAGGCCACCCGTGAGCGCGGTGTGCAGTTCCTCGGTATCAATGTCCGAGATCCGCAGAAGGACAAAGCGCAGGACTTCGTGGTCGACAACGACGTCACTTACCCTTCGATCTACGACCCCTCGATGCGGACGCTGATCGCCCTCGGCGGGAACTATCCGACCAGCGTCATTCCCTCGACGCTGGTACTCGATCGCCAGCACCGCGTGGCCGCGGTCTTCATGCGAGCCCTGCTCACCGAAGACCTGCTTCCCGTCGTCGAACGGATAGCCGCGGAATGACGACTCTTCTCGCCCAAGACATCGGGTCGACGTTCCAGAACGCGGCATCGAGTGGGCCCCTACTGCTGGCGATCGCGGCATGCATGCTCGCCGGGTTGGTCTCGTTCGCCTCACCGTGCGTGGTGCCGCTGGTGCCGGGATACCTGTCCTACCTGGCAGGCATCGCCGGCGCCGACGCCCAATCAGCCCGCGACGCCCAATCAGCCCGCGGCACCCAATCGGCCTGCGAGGCTCAGTCAGCCGATGCCCGGACACCCAGCACCGCGACCGCCGGTACGTCGTCGACGGGTCTCGTGAATCGCTGGCGTGTGGCCGGTGCAGCGTCGTTGTTCGTCGCCGGATTCACCATCGTCTTCGTCCTCGCCACAGCCTCGATCTTCGGAGTCATCGGCACCTTGCGCATCAACGAGCAAGTACTCCAACGAGTCGGCGGCGTCATCACGATCATCATGGGTGCAGCGTTCATCGGATTGATACCCGCACTGCAACGCGACACCCGATTCGCACCTCAGCAGATCTCGTCCCTCGCCGGAGCGCCGCTGCTCGGCGGTGTGTTCGCGCTCGGCTGGACACCGTGTCTGGGCCCCACCCTCGCCGGTGTTCTGTCTGTCGCGGCAGGAACCGAAGGTGCAACCGCAGCCCGCGGGGTCACTCTCATCGTCGCGTACTGCATGGGACTCGGCCTACCGTTCGTCGTCCTCGCGTTCGGTTCGAGTTCGGCGATGCGCGGGGTGGGATGGCTTCGAAGGAACTCACAGAAGATCAAAGTCGCGGGCGGTGTCATCATGATCGCCGTCGGCGTGGCACTGCTGACCGGAGTGTGGGGGTTGTTCATCGCCTGGATCCGCAACGAATTCGTCAGTGCAGTGGTCCTGCCCATCTGATCGAGATGTCGCCGAACCACCACGCCGCATTGCATTGTTCGGGTAGCCGAACTATATTTTCAGGGTCCTGACATATTGTTGGTGCCGGAGGGTGTGGTCATGTCTGTGCTGCAGCGCCGATCGTCTCGGCCGCCCTCGAGGTTTCGGTCGGGCCTGGTTCTGCTCGGCCCGGCTTTCGTCGCAGCGATCGCCTACGTCGACCCCGGCAACGTCGCCTCCAACGTCAGTGCCGGCGCGCAGTTCGGATACCTGCTGGTCTGGGTGATCGTTGCCGCGAACGTGATGGCCGGTCTCGTCCAGTTCCTCTCCGCCAAACTCGGCATCGTCACCGGAATGACACTGCCCGAAGTAGTCCGCGAGAAGTCGAGCAGGACTGTGCGACTGGCATATTGGGGGCAAGCGGAGGTGGTCGCCATGGCGACCGACCTCGCCGAAATCGTCGGCGGTGCAATTGCCCTCTACTTGCTCTTCGACCTGCCGCTCCTGATCGGCGGCCTCATCACCGGGGCCGTATCGATGATCTTGCTGATGGTCCAGGATCGCCGGGGCCAACGGCCCTTCGAGTTCGTGATTCTCGGGCTACTCGGTGTCATCGCCGTCGGATTTCTTGCCAGTGTCGTCGTGGAACCGCCATCGTTCACCGAGGCCGCCGCCGGTCTGATTCCGCGGTTCGACGGCGCGGAAAGCGTGTTGATCGCCGCCGCGATGCTCGGTGCGACGATCATGCCGCACGCGGTGTACCTGCACTCCGGCCTTGCACGTGACCGGCACGGACACCCCGAGGCAGGGCCTGTCCGTCAGCGGTTGTTACGGATCACCCGGATCGATGTCGGGTTGGCGATGCTGCTGGCCGGGGCAGTGAACATGTCGATGCTGCTGTTGGCGGCATCGACGTTGGGGGGCCGCGAGGGCGTCGATTCCATCGAAGGAGCCCACGCAGCGGTAGGTGACACCCTGGGGCCGGTCGTAGCGCTGCTGTTCGCGGTGGGCCTGCTGGCCTCGGGCCTTGCATCGACATCGGTCGGGGCGTACGCCGGCGCGATGATCATGGATGGGCTACTACGTAAGCGCATTCCCATTCTGGTGCGACGACTGGTGACACTTGTTCCCGCACTGGTAATTCTGGCAGCAGGAGTCGACCCCAGTCGGGCACTAGTCGTCTCGCAGGTCGTGCTGTCGTTCGGTATCCCGTTCGCATTGATTCCCTTGGTGCGGTTCACCTCGGACCGCATCCTGATGGGCGGCGATGTCAATCACCGGATCACGGCATACGCGGCATGGCTCATCGCGGGAATCGTCGTCGCACTCAACATTGCACTGATCTATCTGACCGTGGTCTGACTGCACCAAAACCGGGATCGCATCAGTCCTCGGTATCGGCAGAGTCACCCTCTACCGACACCTTGCCGCCCTTTAGCAGTCAGCGGGGGAGAGGCCGCGTACCTTTCTTCCACACAAACGGGCCACAGTGCCACTGCGGCAGCGAGAGTCGAGCACTCCTGCCTCAATTTTTGCAGGATTCTGTGGATCTAAGTCACACGCTCTGAGCCCAACGGCGTCCTCAAGCGCTTCGACGGCACCGCACCACCACACCTGCTCTATCTCTGAAGCCAGGACGAAGTACGGGGCGACCCGAAACTGTTGCAACAGAATAGCTCTGTCAGTGCCCAATTGTCATACTCGCCGTCATGCGGATAGAACCATCGGCGGACCACCACTACCCGCCGAAATCGCCGAGCAGGCGGTGCAATCGTCCTCACCGCCCTGCAAACAATCGACCAAGCTCGCAGTGAGCCAGCCGATGGGGGTCGATCAAGCGCCGCCGGTAGGCCGGTCCACTGACTCCAATACGTCCGCGAGCATCGGAACGTCTCAGTCGCAACCCGTCGAGATCCGCGATAGCCCTCGCCGTCAGATCGTTGAATGCTGTCCCCCTTCCAAACAATACGGGGAGGGGGTATGGTCCGAATCGTCGCTGGATACCCCCTGGGGGTATCACTCAAGATGAAGGAGTACCTCATGATCACCACGAATTACCGAGTCACCGGCATGACCTGCGGACACTGCGAGGCGTCGGTCCGGGAAGAAGTCAGTGCTGTGGTCGGGGTCGACACGGTCGAAGCATCGGCGTCGGCGGGGACGCTGACGGTGACGAGCGCCGATGAGCCCGACCACGCCCAGGTCGTCGCCGCCGTTCGCGATGCCGGATACACAGCCGAACCGCAACCCGCAGATTCACGCACCGCGTAGCCGCTGAACTCGGCGGAGAGAAGGATTCGCACGATGAACAACCACACACATGCCGATGTCGGCGTGGCCGAGACAGCGGGCACACAGTCGGGCCACGACCCGTCTGGACACAGCGCAGCCCACACCGGACACGGCGAGCAGACTGAACACGAAGGCCATACCGGGCACGGTGGCCATGCCGGTCACGGCGATCACGTCGGCATGTTCCGTCGCCTGTTCGCGATCATGCTGGTCCTCGCCGTCCCGGTGATCGTTGCCTCGAACATGTTCGCGATGCTCCTCGGATACTCGCTGCCCGACGCAGCGTGGATCGCGTGGGTCTCCCCGGTACTGGGCACCGTGATGTATGTCTGGGGCGGTTCCCCGTTCCTCACCGGCGCAGTCAGCGAAATCCGTTCACATGCACCAGGAATGATGCTGCTCATCGCCCTCGCGATTACCGTCGCATTCGTCGCGTCGATGGGAGCGAGCCTCGGCGTACTCGATCATCAGCTCGACTTCTGGTGGGAACTGGCCCTGCTGATCGTGATCATGCTGCTCGGGCACTGGATCGAAATGCGATCCGTCGCCCAGACCACCTCCGCCCTGGATTCATTGGCCGCATTGCTGCCCGATACCGCCGAACGAGTCGAGGGCGACGATGTGGTGCCGGTGCCCCCCTCCGAGCTGCAGCTCGGTGATGTCGTCGTCGTCCGCCCCGGTGGCCGCGTACCCGCGGACGGCACCATCGTCTCCGGATCGGCGAGCATGGACGAATCGATGATCACCGGCGAATCACGCACGATCCGCCGCAGCGATGGCGACCAGGTCGTCGCCGGCACTGTCGCCACCGACTCCGGTCTCCGCATCAAGGTCACCGCAGTAGGGGAGGACACCGCCCTCGCCGGCATCGGCCGCCTGGTCGCCGACGCCCAGAACTCGACCTCGCGGGCCCAGCGCATCGCCGACACCGCCGCCGGCTGGCTGTTCTGGTTCGCTCTCGGATCTGCGATCATCACCGCGTTGGTATGGACGCTATTCGGGATGCCCGACGACGCGGTCATCCGCACCATCACCGTGTTGGTCATCGCCTGCCCGCACGCACTCGGACTCGCGATCCCGCTGGTGGTCTCCATCGCCACCGAACGTGCCGCCCGCGGCGGGGTTCTGGTCAAGGACCGGCTCGCACTCGAAACCATGCGCACGGTGGACACCGTGCTCTTCGACAAGACCGGGACCCTCACCAAGGGTGAACCCACCGTCACCGCAATCGAGGTGACGAACGGGCGCACCGCCGACAATGTCCTCGCTTTGGCTGCTGCCGCAGAAGCCGACTCAGAGCACCCACTCGCACGGGCTATCGTTGCGGCCGCACGCGCGCGGAACCTGACCGTCCCGGCTGCAGCAGACTTCCAGTCGTCCCCCGCCGTCGGGGTCGCAGCCGACGTCGACGGCACCCGGGTCCAGGTCGGCGGGCCGGCACTGCTCGAGCAGGAACGCGGATCCGAACTCGCCGTCGCCGATCGGTGGCGCGGGGACGGGGCGATCATCCTGCACGTCCTCGCCGGCGGTGTGGTGATCGGTGCACTCGCGCTGGCAGACGAGATCCGCCTCGAATCACGCACCGCAGTCGATGCGCTCCACGCCCGCGGAATCACGGTCGTGATGATCACCGGTGATGCCGATGCTGTCGCGAAGTCCGTCGCGACCGAGCTCGGTGTGGACCGCTACTTCGCCGGGGTGAAACCGGAAGACAAGTCCCACACCGTCGCTGCACTCCAGAGCGAAGGACGCACCGTGGCGATGGTCGGCGACGGAGTCAACGACGCGCCCGCTCTCGCGCAAGCGGACGTCGGCATCGCGATCGGGGCGGGTACCGACGTCGCTATCGCGTCGGCCGGGGTGATCCTCGCCAGCGACGACCCGAGGTCGGTGTTGTCGGTGATCGAACTCTCGCGGGCCTCGTACCGGAAGATGAAGCAAAACCTGTGGTGGGCAGCGGGATACAACCTGATCTCCGTTCCGCTCGCGGCGGGAGTGCTCGCGCCGGTCGGGTTCGTGCTGCCGATGTCGATCGGCGCGATCCTGATGTCGCTGTCGACGATCATCGTCGCCGCGAATGCGCAGCTGCTGCGTCGCCTCGACCTCGCGCCCGACGCCATCGCCGGAGCGGTGAACGAGGGGAGTTCCAATCCTCCGTCGCAGCGCACACCGTCACTGTGAGAGCTGATCTCGTACCGGGAACGCAGCCCTGACAATTGTGGAACGTTGATGGCCGCACCTTCTCCGCCGGAGAGGATGCGGCCATCGTTGTCTATAGCGGGCCGGGTCAGCCGAGCAGCCGCTGCATGGTGTCGATTTCCTGCTGCTGGGTGGCGACGATGGTGCGGGCCATCTCCAGGGCGTCAGGATTGGAACCGTCTGCGATTTCGGTGTTGGCCATCTCGATGGCGCCGGTGTGGTGGGCGATCATCATCGTCAACCACTGGCGGTCGAATTCCGGTCCCGACGCTGCCATCAACGCGTCCATGTCCTGAGCGGTCATCATGCCGCTGCCGGAGCTGTGGTCCATCCCGCCCATGTCACCCATGTCACCCATGTCACCCCTGTCCATGTCGGGCATGGGCTGGCCCCACTCGGTGAGCCAGGTGGTCATCTGGTCCATCTCGGGCTGTTGCGCGGCGGCGATCGCCGATGCCAGCGACAGCACCTCCGGGTTGTCGGTGCGGCCGTTCGCCATGTCGGCCATCTCGACTGCTTGGGCGTGATGCGGGTACATCATCTGCGCGAACATCACGTCGGCATCGTTGAACTGCGCCGTCGAGCTCGCCGGCGCGGACGATGCCGGCGTCGAGGACATCGATCCCATCGAATGGCCATCCATCGACGAATCGGCCCCGTTGTCGCTACAGCCGACGACGAGGAACGCGCTCGCGGCGGCAGCAGCGATCGAGGCAATGACTTTGGTACGCATGAGGAAACTCCTTGCAAGAGTGAGTAGTGCAGAGAATTGGATGTCGTTCGATCCGCCGACAGACACGCGTCTGACGGGCTCCCTGTCACACTCGCAAGGTCACCGATCTGTCCAACTCCCATAACGTCCACGGCGGCGCACGCTCAAGCGTGGAGTCGGCCCGTCCAATGATCCGGTTCACCGATGTCGGCGCCAGGTCGAGGGCTGCGCTCATCGCCGGGACCGTCAGCGCGGGCCACGACACCGTCGTGCCGACGCAGGGATGCATCATCTGGTGCCCCGACGGGCAGTCATGTTCCCCGGTCATCACCGGAACCGTGGCGTCCGTGTGGGACGGTGCTGCGAACGAGGCATGGCCGCCGCTCATTGATGTGGACATCGAGCCGGTCACGGGCATCGACATCGGTGTCACCGAATGCATCAACAGGACACCGAACACCGTCAGTGCAATCAGTAAAGCTGCCGTCGGAGCTGTGCCCCGTCGACCGTGCCGATTCACTGAGTGCATGCGGCCGATGATACCAACATATACCCCCTGGGGGTACGCCTGTCTCGTCGCGTTCGGTCGTCGAAGCATTTCGTCATGTCTTCGAGGTGTCGAGTCCGAGATCTGTTGCGCGGTTGTAGTCGTCGTCGATGAGCACCACGCTGCGATGTTCCCGGTCGAGTAGTGAGGCCGCGATCGAGGCGCGATAGCCGGAGGCGCAGTGCACCCACACTTTGCCGTCGGGAACTTCTGCGAGTCGGTGCGGCAGTTCGTGGAGGGGAATGTTGATCGCACCGGGGATGTGGCCGTCCGCGTATTCGGACTGTTGACGGGTGTCGAGCACTGCAATGTCCGAGTCCTCTGCGGCGAGTCCGGCGAAGTCGGACACTTCGTAGGACCGTACGCGCCCGTCGCTGGCGAGCGAATGAATCTCTCCGACAGCGGAGCCGGAGGGGTGGTCGATGCCGATACGTGCCAACTCCCTTGTGGCCTCGTCGATTTGATCGGATGTGTCGCCGATCAAGGTCAGCGGCGCACCCCACTGGTAGAGCCAGCCGAGGTAGGTGACGAATGTCGTCGACAGCTCGAAGCCGAGGGAACCGTCGAGATGTCCGGCAGCGAAGGCGGTGCGTGCGCGGAGGTCGACGACCCATTGTCCGTCGTCGATGCGGCGGCGTAGTTCGTCGGGGTCGACGGGTTCTGGGGTGGACAGGTCGATCGGTGCGGGGCCTTCGGTGTTGATGACGCCCATGTGGGCGTAGTACGCGGGGTAGGCCGACAGTCCTGCGATCAACTCGTCGACGTAGGTTTGTTCGTCCTGGGTCAGCGCGGGATTGGACTGTTGCTGTTCACCGATGGTCGACGAGTCGCCGCTGGTGGGGGTCGCGGAGCAGAAGCTACCGAATCCGTGGGTGGGGTAGACCTCGACGTCGGCGGGGAGTTCGGCGGCGATTCGACGGACCGAGTGGAACTGGGCATGGGTGAGCTCGTCGGTGTGTTCGGAGCCGAGTAGGTCGGTGCGGCCGGTGGATCCGTAGAGCATCGAGCCGCCGGTGAAGATCGCGATCGGTTCGTCTCCGAGTTGCAGTACGTAGCTGACGTGATGATGTGTATGGCCCGGGGTGTGCATGACCTGAAACGTCGCCGATCCCGCGTCGACGACATCGCCGTCCCCCACTGCCCGTCGCTCGAATTCGACCGGGTCACCCTCGGGCACAACGTATTCGGCTCCGGTGGCGCGTGCGAGTTCGAGTCCGCCGGTGACGTAGTCGTTGTGGATGTGGGTTTCGAGTACGTGGGTGATCGCGGCGTTCTTCTCCGTGGCCAGTGCCAGGACGCGGTCGATGTCACGTTGGGGATCGATCACGACGGCGATGCCGTCGTGGCTGATCAGGTAGCTGCGGTCGCCGAGGCTCGACGTTTCGATGATGGCGATGTCTGGATCGGTGGTGCTCACGGGGTACTCCTACGGTGTAATCGGGTCGGCCTCGTTTCTGACGTGAAACGTCCTCGTTCAGGCCAGTGCGAGGAAGAGCTTTTCCAGTTCTGCTTCGGTCATGGGCTCTTTGTTGTCTGCGGTGTCGCCGGTCATGCATTCACGAAGGCCGGTGGCCACGATCTTGAATCCGGCTTTGTCGAGGGCGCGGGAGACGGCGGCGAGTTGAGTGACGACGTCTCGCAGTCGCGTCCGTTCTCGATCATGCCGATCACACCGGCGAGTTGGCCGTGTGCGCGGCGCAGACGGTTGAGTACCAATGCGATGCTGTCTTCGTCGCCGATCATTGCGGTCTCCTGAGGGTGTGTGATGGTGGTAGTCCTTCCAGATTACCCCCGGGGGCATCGGTTCGGTGTGTGCAGTCGGTCATGAAAGAACGAGGGTGTCGACAAGTACATAGCCCGCGACGGCGAACACCAGGTAGGCGAACCACGTGCGCAGCTTGTCGGTGTCGATGCGTGTGCTCAGTTTTCCGGCGACCAGCGAGCCTGCGATCGCCGCACCGGCGAACGCGGCTGTCAGTGGCCAGTTCCCGCCGAGCCCGTCGGCCTGAGCGATCAGTCCGGCGGCGGAGTTGGCGACGATGACCACCAGCGACGTTCCGACAGCGACACTCATCTCGATTCCCAGCAACAGCACCAGAGCGGGGATGATCAGAAATCCTCCGCCGACGCCGAACAGTCCGGTGAGGACACCGACCCCGAACCCGGTCGGTATGGACCGTGGTGCGCATCGCCGCCAATCGATCCCGGAACTTCCTGTCTTGCAAGCGGTTCCGACATCGTCGGTGCTGCGCAGCATCCGCGCCCCGGCGATGATCATGACGATCGCGAAGCCGATCATCACTGCGGCCTCGGGCAGATGCCTGCCCAGGACGCTGCCGACCAGCGTGCCGACGATACCGGTGGCCGCGAAGATCGCCGCCAGTCGCCATTCGACGAGCTTCGCCCGCACCTTGGGGATGGCCCCGGTCGCCGAGGCGACACCGATCACCAGCAACGATGTCGGTATCGCCTCCGACAGGTCCATTCCGAGGGCGTAGACGAGAACCGGGACGGCGAGGATCGACCCGCCGCCTCCGAGGAGACCGAGCAGGATGCCGACGGCGACGCCGAGGACCAGTGCCAGCGTCAGGGTCATCAGCTGTGGGCTGTGTCCTGGCCACCGAGTGCGTCGATGGCGGCCTGGAGCTTGGTGGTGGCCTCGGCCGCGACGTCGGACAGTGCTGGTTCTCCGGTCGCTTGGACCATGATGTCGGGGTTCATCGCTTCGACAATGACCGATCCGGATGTGGCGGTGTCGGCGCGGACGACGACATTGCACGGCAGCAGCAAGCCGATCTGGCGCATGACTCCGACGGCGCGGTGCGCGAGGGTGGGATTGCAGGCACCGAGGATCAGATACTGCTCCATGTCTTCGCCGAGTTTGGCCTTCAACGTGGCCTGCATGTCGATTTCGGTGAGAACACCGAAGCCCTGATCTGCGAGGGAGGCTTTGACGGAGTCGACTGCGGTGTCGAAGTCGGTGTCGGTCAGAGTGGTCGAGAGTGCGATGTTCATAAGGGAAGTTCCTTTCGGTGGTCGAACTGTGGTGGTGTGGGCCTACCCGATTCGGGGCCGGCGAATACTCGGCACGCCCGCTTTGGTGAGCAGTGCGCTGGCCGGGCACCAGCCGACCGCTGCGTAGAGGGCGAGGTTGGCGGCAGCGAACGCGCTGAGCAGTCGCCACTGCGGTGCGTGGAGTTCGCCGAGGGCCAGGCCGGTGGCGGTGACGCCGGCGGCGAGGGCGGGGACGATACGTTCGATCGGCCATCCCGCGAACGCGGACGAGCGGGTGGTGTTCGGATCGGTCATGATTGCTCCGTTCGGTGCGGTGAGAGTGTCAGTGCGAGAAACTGATCGAGGGCAACACCTTGCGCAACCAGGCCGGTGACCACCATGCGGCGTGACCGGTCAGACGCAGCAGGACCGGCAGCAGGATGAGCCTGATCAGGAAGGCGTCGAGCAGTACCGCGACACCGAGAATGATGCCCATTTCTTTCGGTGGGAGCGGATCGGAGAGTGCGAAGGTGAAGAACACGGCGACCATGACCGCGGCGGCAGCGAAGATGACGCGGCCGGAGTGGGCGAGGCCGTCGACCTGAGCGGCTTTCGGGTCGCCGGTCTTCTCGTAGTGCTCTTTCGCGGTGGCGAGCAGGAACACGGTGTAGTCCATGGCGATGGCGAAGATCATCGCGAAGAAGAACACCGGACCCCAGCCGTCGAGGAAGCCTTGCGGGGTGAAGCCGAGCAGTGACGCACCGTGCCCGTCCTGGAAGATCAGCTTCGCGACTCCGAATGCGGCTGCGGTCGAGAGCAGACTGACGGCGGTGCCGAGGATCGCGATCAGCGGTGCCTGCAGTGCAACGAGCAGCAGGATGAAACCGAGCGCCAAAATGATGCCGATCACCAGCGGCAGGTAGTCGTTCAGTGCTTGCTGCAGATCGAGGTTCTCCGCCGGTGCCCCGCCGACCAACGCCGACTCCGGGAGCTGCGCGCGCAGGTCACCGAGGATGGCGCCCATTCTCTCGTCCGAAGGGTCCACGGTGGGAAGTGCTTGCAGCAGTGAATAGTTCGAGCCATCGGACGCAGGTTGAGGCGGGGTGACCATCGAGATTCCGTCGACGGTAGTGGCTGCGGTGGCGGTCGCGGCCGCATCCGACGCTGGCACGACGATCTGCAGTGCGCCGGGTGCGCCGTCGCCGAACTGGGCTTGGACGAGCTCGTAGCCTTGGCGAACCGGTGCGTCTTCTGGGACGACGGTGATCGAGGGCATTGCGACTTTCAGTCCGAGGACCGGAAGGGCCAGCGCAATGAGGATGCCGACGGAGACCAGTGCGAACGGCCAGGGGTGCTTGTGGAGTAGTTCGCCCCAGGCTGCGAATTTCGGGGAGCGGTGCTGCTGGCGCTTGGCGTAGGGCAGGGAGGCGGCGTTGACCTTGGAACCGAGTGCACCCAGGGTTGCGGGGAGCAGGGTCATGGTGGCGATCAGCACGAACGTGACGGCGAGCATGATGCCGACGGCCATGGTGCGCACCGCCGGTGCGGGAACGAGCAGGACGGCCGAGAGGCTCACCAAGACCGTCAGACCGGACAGGACCACGGCTTTGCCTGCGGTGTCCATGGTTTCGGCGACCGCGGCACGTGGATCGGCGTTGCGCAGTGCGTCGCGGAACCTGGCGACGATGAACAGGGCGTAGTCGATTCCGAGGGCGAGGGCGAACATCATCGCGAAGTTCATCGCCCACACCGAGATCGGCGTGACGCCGTTGAGCAGAACGAGTCCGCCTGCGGATGCGACCAGGCCGGCAACGGTGAGTAGCAGCGGCAATCCCGCGGCGACGAGGGAGCCGAACGCGAGCACCATGATCGCCAAAGTGACCGGCCAGGAGAACAATTCGGCCTGAATCATGGCGTCGTGGTTGGCCTTGTTGAAGTCCGACCACAGTGCGGAGGATCCGGTCGGGTAGACCTCGATGCCGTCGCCGGAGAGTTCGGTCAGCTCGCCCTTCACCTCGTCGACGGCCTTGACCATGTCGTCGGTACTCGCGTTTGCGCCGGCGATCAAGATGCCGGTGTGACCGTCGGGACTGATCGTCATGCCCGGCTGGGGGGCGATGACCTCACCGAAGCGAGTGTCACCGTCGAATACGGCCGCGACGTCGGTGAGTGTCTGCTGCATCGCTGCGTCTTCGATCGTGGCGGTGTCGGAGTGAACGACCACCTGCACTGCTGCAGAGGAATTGCCGCCGAAATGCTGCTGGGCGAGCTCGCGGACCTGGACGGATTCGGAACCGTTGGCCTGCCAGCCGGCCCCGGCCAAGGATGAGAACACCGATGGTGCAGCCGATCCCAGTGCAACGAGGGCGATCAGCCAGATGCCGAACACCCACCGGCGGCGGGCGACCATCGTGCTTCCCAGGCGGCCTAGTGCGCCGGGTGCCGGTGGCCGATGGCGGTCGTGGCGGCCGGTGGCCGCCGCGGTAGCGGGCTTGGTCACAATTGCTTCTCCTAATACGGGTGGGGGTATTCAGAAGTGTTGAAGACGCCCAGAGATTCCTGCGAAATGCAGTGGAGTGCTGTTGGGGTGGGGGTCAGCGACGAAACAGGGAACGAAAGAAGTTGTCGCGTGTAGCTGGGGCGGGTGTCTCCATGGAGCAGGAGCACTGCTGCGACCGCGGAACGTTCTTCATGACGCTGTCGACATGTCGACCGCAGCCAGCCCAGGTGGTCTTACCGCATGCCGGGCACGGGACGGGGTAGCACATGGCGGTCCTTTCTGGCGGGTACATCACTACTGTGACACATACCTAGGGGGGTATGCAAGTACCCGTGGGGGTATGAGGGAAGGGGTGGGCCGGAGCCGATCGGTAGACGGCAGTGGTTTTGCCGGATCCAACGCGAGGCTGTGCTGGCGGCCGCAGGAGGCGTTTGATGGTCGCCAGTCTGCGAATGCGGTTGTCCCTCAGGGGTTGATGCTCCACCCACGCGCGAGTTGCGCCGCTATCGTCCGCGAGTTTCTGTGAACCCGCGCAGTTGCGTCCCACTTCCATTCCCACACCCAGGCCGGTCCGGACGGGAGTGGCCCAGGAGTGGCGAGCATCGGAGACAACGGATTCGGGGGCATCGACGACGGATGCCCGCGCAGGGGATCGGCGAACCATCGAAAGCCGACCGCAGGCGGTCGCACGTCCCCTCCGGGGCCGCCCCATATGGGTCACCAATGTGGTCGTACGAGTCGCCCGAGTCTGACATGCCGGGGACCCCGACCAGTCAACCCACGGTCGCAGGCTCCCTCTTCGGGGTTGACAGGCCACCCTCGTCATGTCGATCGGGGACGTCTCATCCGAACCTTTGGAAGGTGTCCCTGCCATGAACAACAACCTGCTCAACGATCACCAGATCATCACCGAGCTCATCGGCAATGCCGCTCAGCTCCCCGCCGAAGATCCGCGCGCGGCCCGGTGGGCCACCGAAGCGCTCGCGCTCGCCAGCGCAGCAGAGCTGCCCATCCTCATCGAGGAGGCCGAGGGAGTGCTCGGCCGGATCGAGCACGACACCACCTGCCGGTGGTGCGCCGGGCAGCCAGGAGCAGCCATCCCGGTCGGGTCCTTCTGGTGCACCCACTGAGCACCAGGCCCTCCGGGGTCCCGGTCCCACCACGGGGCCGGGACCCCCCCCTTTTTGTCTCCCGCACGGGCTGGAATACCACCGACAGCACTGTCGTTGTAGAAGTCGACGGCGTTCGATCCCAATGCCCCGGGTACCAACCATCAGCCGCTACGAGCGGCCACCTGCCGAGAGGCGCACTGGCGAACACCGTCACCCAACATCGAACAGGGCCACGCATCACAGATGCGTGGCCCTGGCTCGTTCGAAACGACCCGTCGACGCGGCCACCGCCGCGCCTCCGAACCTTCTCGTCCAGTCATTCGAGTAAATGACTGCTGCCGGAACCGCCGCACCGCCCCGTGCGTCCAATAAGACATGGACGACGACGAGCGCGCAGCCATCCGATCGGAAGGCCACGACCCCGACCACCCGGCCGTCTCTCACGCCCTCGACCAGGTCAAACACGTCCTCCACCGGTACCGGCACCTCGCCTGGACCTTCACCAAGGATGACCTCGACGGAGTCTCCGTTCCCCGTCGAAAGAGCTGACCAGCACATTCGACAGTCGAACACCCGTTCGATACGCTGGCGGTAGTTCCTACCGGCACGGCGAAAGGTCGATCCTCATGGCCACCGTCGACGCGATCGCAGACCTCACCGGACTCGACAAGGCCACCCAGCTCGACGTTCTGCGCCGCCGGATGGCCACCGTCCCGGGCGGTCGCCGTGACCACGCGCCGACGGACCTCCCCACCATCACCGCACCCGAACCGGCGGCACCCACCGCAAGCAGTACGGACCTCGCGGGCGAGCCCGACGACTTGGAGCCGCTCAGCGGCGCAGTACGCGGCAAAACCCTCCGCACCATGCCCGTACCCCCACCGCTCGCCGCGCTGCTCCCACGCCGAGCCCTGGCCCGCGGAACCGCCGTCACCGTAACCGGCGCCGGGTCCATGCTCATCGCGCTCGTCGCCGAAGCATCCGCCGCCGGCCACCACGTCGCCCTCATCGGTCAACCCCGACTGAGCCTGCTTGCCGTCCACGAACACGGAGGCGACCTCGCGAAAGTCCACCTCGTCGATCCCGGGGCAGGTGACCCGCTCGACGCCGCCTCGATCTGTCTCGACGGGCTGGATCTGGTCGTCACCACCGTGCACGGCCGAGACGTACCCCCAACGCGCGCAAGGGCTTTGCTCGCCAGGAACCGCTCCGTTGACCGGACTACGCAGCGACACGCCTGATCGCATGAATCCGATCCGAGTGTCGCGGGGTAGACATCACCTACCTCGGCCTCAAGAAAGCGGTGTCGCATGATCGACGAAGCAGAGCGAAACATCGAGCAAGTCCAGATCCCCCGATGGGGCAAGGTCGAAAAATCCGACGGAACCATCCCCTGGCTGGTCGTCGACGAGGATCTGGTGCCGGTAGAGCCGATCCGGCGGTTCCTCCTCGACTTCGTCGCACGGGGTAATCGACCGTGGTCGGTCCGCAGCTACGCCTACGACCTTTTGCGATGGTGGCGATGGCTTCGTGTCTACGAGATCGACTGGGAAAGAGCGACTTCCGCTGAGTCACGGGATCTGGTTCTGTGGATGATGCGGGCCGACAAGCCTCGGAACGCAGCGCGGACCAAATCGCGGACCACTGTGGGAACAGTCAACGTGATCACCCGCAAGCGATATCTCGACGACCGATATTGTGCCCGCACCATCCGCCATTCCAATGCAGTGGTGCGGGCGTTCTACGAGTTCTGGATCGAACGCGGTGAAGGCCCACTGGTCAATCCGATGCCGGTGGCACGAGGGGCGGCCCGGGTGAATGCGCATCACAACCCGCTCGAACCGTTTCGGCCCGGTGGACGGTTGCGGTACAACCCGAAACTTCCCGTCCAGCGTCCCCGGTCCATACCCGACGATCGGTGGCTCGAGCTGTTCGGTGCGCTGCGCTCGAACCGGGATCGGGCATTGTTGGCTTTGGCGGTCAGCAATGGTGCACGAGCTGCGGAAATCCTCGGAATTTCTCTCGAAGACATCGACTGGGGAGACCAGTTGATTCGAGTGACACGTAAGGGGACACGCGTCGATCAGTGGCTCCCAGCCAGCCCGGAAGCGTTCGTGTGGCTTCGCCTGCATCTCGCGGACCTGGGAACATCCTTGGACGTGAACGGATCGCTGTGGCTCACCCTCCGCCGCAGATCCGACTCCTCCGCTGCTCTGGAGTATCGACCATTGACCTACGACGCGCTGCGCAAGGTGCTGACGCGGGCAAACGACGTTCTGGGCACCAACTGGACGATGCACGACCTCCGCCACACCGCAGCCATACGAATGGCACACGACGGAACACTCACCTCGCGCGACATACAGACGATCCTCGGGCACGCGCACCTGTCGACCACGACCGAGATCTATCTCGTCGAAGACCAAGACGACACCATCCGAAGGGTCCAGCATCATCTCGCGCACCGAGCCGAACACATGATCAGCAATCCCCCTACCGTGGCCGCTGGTTACGACTCTGCGGATCTGAATGTGCTGTTCGGAGCGGTCGAGTCATGAACGTGACACCCACCGAGCTGCCGGTCGCACAGCGGGCCAACCCACGGTTGCAGTACCGATTCAAGCGCCACGAAGACCTTGCCGACTCCGCTCCGATCGGCGGGGCCAAGGATCTACTCGACATCGAAGAGATCCTCGATACTGTTCCAGTATTTCTGTATCCCAATGGTTCTCGTGAACACGGTGCCAAAAGGGCATGCCGACTGATCCTGGAGTGGCTTCTGACCTTCCCCGGCGCGGGATGGCAGGAGCGCTGGGTTCATTCCGGTGCCGACGTAGGATCGTCCGACTGGCTCGACACCTTCCACGACAATGCCGACCCACGAACAGTGGTGACCCGAAGCCAAGAACTGCGGCGCGGCCTGATCCTTCTTCTGGTCGCGCGGGTTGTCTTTCCCAGTTACGAGTCCATGTCAGCAATGCAGTGGACCGGGCTATACGCCAAGCTGCGCACCGCTCACCACCCCGAGATGTTCACAGCGTTGGAGGCCCGTGTCTCGGTTCTGGCGGCGAACTCCAAACAATGCAGCACCGCGATGCTGGTGGCATGCAAGATCGTTCTGCATACGGGGCGCGATCTCCATGAACTCACTCCGGAAGACCTGCTGGGCTACCGCGCCTGGAACATGGTCAGTGATCGCCCGACCTCGGCCAGCGTGCAACTGGTGTGGGCGGGACTCGACGGTATCGCCGACCTGCGGGGAATCAAGAGCTTCGCTGCAGCAATTCGGCGCGGACCCCGCCCGACGGGTGAATTGGTCGACCGATACAACCTCGTGAACACGACGGTGCGGAACGTTCTGGTGCGCTACCTCGACGAACGACGACCGAGTCTGGACTACGGCGGCTTCGCCGCCCTTACCGGAGTTCTCGCCGGCAACTTCTGGGCCGATATAGAACTCCACGATCCAGGCCTCGACACCATCGACCTCCCGCCGGACGTTGCGGCCGGGTGGAAGCAACGACTGTCGGTGATCACCGACAAAGACGGAACCACACGCCCACGAGCAGGGCGACTGGCAGTGATGATGACAGTGCGCGGCTTCTACCGCGACATCGCCGAATGGGCAGCCGAAGACCCCACCTGGGTGCAGTGGAGCGTTCCGAACCCCATCCGCAAAAGTGACGTCGAGGGATACAGCAAAGAACGCGCGAAGACGACAGCGGTCGTGCACCAACGAATTCGCGAGCGTTTGCCGCACCTTCCCTCGTTGGTCGATGCCGCTCACGATCGCCGTGACCGATCGGCCGCGCTACTCGCTGCCACCGCGTCGGTGGCGGTCGGAGAGACCTTCGAGCATCTCGGAGTGCGCTACCGCCGGTCCATCGCGCCCTCGTTCACGAAATCCAGCTACCAGCACGATCATCCACCGGTGCTCGCCGAAGTCATCGACACCGGCGAGATCATCGAAATCGAAATAGAAGAGCACGAGGCATTCTGGGCATGGGCGGTGATCGAGACGTTCCGCCACACCGGAATTCGAGTGGAGGAACTCCTCGAACTCACCCACCTCGCAGTCGTGTCCTACACACTGCCATCGACCGGCGAGATCGTGCCGATGCTGCAAATCGTCCCGTCCAAAACCGGCGAAGAACGCCTTCTGCTGGTCAGTCCGGAACTCGCGAGCGTGCTGGCAACGATCATTGCCCGCCTCCGAACCGCCAATGACGGCACAGTCCCGCTGACCGCGCGATACGACGGCCACGAACGTATTACCGATCCACCGCTACCGCATCTGTTCCAGCATCGAATGGGCTGGCTATGGACGGTGCCGACTCGAAACTTGATCCAGAAGTGGCTCAACCAAACCCTTGCCGCCACCGGAATCGTCGACAACGCGGGCAACCCGCTCCGATACACAGCACACGATTTTCGGCGGATGTTCGCCACCGAATCGGTCGGCAGCGGACTGCCGATCCACATCGTCGCAAAACTGCTCGGGCACAAGCACATTTCCACAACGCAGATCTACACTGCCGTGTTCGACGAGGAGCTCGTTCGTTCCTTCCGCACCTTCCTCGACGCACGCCGCGCCCAGAGACCGGAGGACGAGTACCGCAGCCCCACCGACGCGGAGTGGAACGAATTTCAGCAGCACTTCGAGCATCGCAAACTCGAACTCGGAACCTGCGGGCGTCCCTACAACACCCCATGCAAGCACGAACATGCCTGCATCCGATGCCCCAGCCAGCAGGTTGACCCCAACGCCCGCGTACGGCTGACGGAGATCATCGCCAACCTCCGCGACCGCATCGCTGAGGCACGCAACAACGGCTGGACCGGCGAAGCCGAAGGCCTCCAAACCAGCCTCACCGCGGCAGCAACGAAGCTCGTCAGCCTCGACCGAACGGCAGGCCCGAACGCCATGACATCGCTCGGAATCCCTGCCATGCCTTGAGGGAGCTCCATCAGTTTCTACGCGGGCCGGAGACAGGTGCGCTGCATCTAATTTGGTAAGGACACGGCGACCAGGTCATCTGTTCGCGGCTCCATCTCGCGAAGTAGGTCGAAGGCCTCGGTGTCGGGTCTACCGCAGTGATTCTTCGGAAACTGCGGCCGGTACCCGGCTCCGGACGCATCGACGAGCCACACCGCCGGAGGGTTGAGATAGTCACCCGAGCACGAGTAGAGGATCGACACCCGAAACCGGTAAGACGTGGCCTCGAATGCTGCCGCGACTTCATCGACGCCGTCGCCGGAGTAGGTCAGTTGCCGCACCGCGTAGAACGGAACCTCCACCAACTGCTGGTCCGGGCTCCCACACACCATCACCGACGCGACCGTGAAATCGGCGGGTCGGGAACCGAATTCGGGACTGTGCGGAATGCTCAGTGTTGCCCCCGACAGCACACCGCTCGACACTTCGCGATCGGCGACACACGACGGCACCGTCGCAATCGCCGTCCTCGGGGAGGGCTCAGGCCAGAAGTAGACAGACAAACCCGCAACCAGAACTGCCACCACAGGCAGCACGATCAACCATCTCCGTCGGGTCACGTCAGCTCTCCTCGGTGCGAGCCCTTGTGGTGCAGGGCGTTTCGCTATGACCATCGAGGGCAGCAGTCACGACCGGCGTCGAGTCAGAGACAAGCCCGCGACCGTCGAGACCAAGATCCACCAGCGCACCGTAGAACCAAACCACGATCTTCGGCCATCGGCGAATACCTCACAGCTTCAGTGTGCGAACTCGCCGCGTTGCGGCTGCTGCCGCATGCTGCTCGTGGGCGAACAGCAGTCCGTAGGTGAAACCGTTCTCTGCGGGTCGGGTTCCCGCCGCGGCTCCGAGGCGACGAAGGAACCCTGCTGCGACGAGGCTGTCCTGGTGTTCGCCAAGTACTTCTTGGAAGTGTTTGTAGCGCCGGATCGTTTTCTTCGAGCGCTTCGTGCCGAGTAGCGGTGTCGCCAGCTCCGCGGCGTACCGCGCACGCTTGAACGCCTTACGTGCTCGGTGCAGAGCTTCGTCATCGCCGGCCACGCCTGAGACTGCGGTCTTCAGGCGGATGCGGGCTTTCTTGCCGGCCTTGGTCGCCAGCGACGTCACGTTCCTGCGTGGGAGTGACCGCACCGAGGAGTCGAGGGTGTCGAGGGCCTTGATCAGGGTGGCATACCGGTCACCGGCGAGGACGGTATCGACGTCGGCTCGGTAGGTGCGCTGTTCGGCAGCGAGGGTGGTCTCGATATCGGCGGCCACGGGACCAAGCACCCACTCGTCGGGAAGATCGGCCACCGCTTGAGCGAAGCGGGCGCGCTGTACTTCGTGGTCGCGGACGTGGCCGAGGATTCCGGCGTACCAGGACAGTTCCTCGTCCAGACCGGTGGCGACGGCCGGGTCGAAGGCGCCGCCGAACACTCGCACGGTGCTGCGGAGTCGCCGGATCGCAACGCGGGTGGCATGGATCGGATCCTCACCGCGCCGCAGCGCTGCATCTCCTCCTCGAATGGCACTGATCTGCTCACGCACGTAGGCGGCAACGGGCGCTGCGCCAGCATCTCGAGTCGATGTCGAAGGTTTCGTCGATGTCGTCATCGTTATGGATGCCCCGGATGCGTGCCGATCGAAACCACCACGGTCGATCCACGCAGTCGCCGACCCACCCGCGCGGAGAACGGCTTCACATACGGCATATTGTTCGCGAACGAGCCTCAGGCGGCCGGAGCCGCGCAACGACGCGCTCGCGCACTGAATCTCTGACCGGTGGTCGCAGCCGCTGAGCGTCTGGCGCGCTGTCGGCCCCCTGCGTGTCAGCGATCGTCAGTTCGGGCGTGAACGACTCGCATCACGAACCCTGGATGCCGATCGCGACCGTACTCCCAGCGGATGGTTCGGGTGGGACCGTCCCGAGGAGGCCTGACGCTGATTCCGCGGTAGTCGTACCCGTCTTGCGGTACCTGCTCCCACTCGAAATCTACGGTCTCACCTTCGACCAGGTCGACGCTGGAGCCTGTGATGTAAACCGTCTCGTGCTCGCGTGTCGGAGGCAGGGTGATCGCCCGCAACATGCTGATGTGAACCCAGCAGCCGCTGGGAGTGTCGGCCGACTCGACGACGCCCCACCCTTCTTCACCACTCCACACCGCAACGACACCTGTACAGGTCACCGGCTCAGCGTAGCGACGCCGGTCGCTCCGACTCCACGCATTCCCCCCCTGCGGCGAGTTCCCACAGTGTCAGGTGAGCCGCCTGCCCTGACACGGGCATGCAGGGTGGTGGCGCGTAGAGCGGGGGAGCTTGAGGGCTTCTATCTCTCCTCTAGGGGTGCGGTAGTCGAGGAACCTGCTCCAGTAGTCGAGATGCGTGAGTCGATCGAGAACCAGTGGATCCGTACACCGAATAGTCAGGCATTCGGTAACGCAGTGGGAGGTGCGCCGTCCGTGGCGCACCTCCCACTGCCTTACGCCGGGAGTTCATACTCCTGTGTGGTGACCGCAGGTACTCTTTCGATGGCCGTGAGCGGGTCGCCCTTGAGTTGACCACAGCTGTCTTTCGGCAGCTCGAGGCGCACTGCGCGAGATTGTGGATCTACAGCCCACACCACCGGGATCGGCGCTGAGCCGACAGCATCGCAATCCTCTGGATCGCGGGGTGGGTCGGTCGGTGTGTTCACAACCGCTAGCGCACCGACCACGTCCCCGCCTGCGCGTTCGGTCTGGCGCATTATCTGCGTGCCGTTCTCCGGTCGGTCACCGTAAAATTCACACACCACAAAGCCCACTGCATCGAAGGTGGCCGGAAGTGCGCCTGCGACTGGGGCATTAGGGATACCGGGATTACTGGTCGCGGCACCAGGCATCGCACTCACGACGACGTTCGGGGCAAGGCAAGATGCCTGCGGGACGACCTGACCTGCCGGTAAGGCTACCGATTCGCCGCGGGATTGAAACCAGAACGTAGCCCCGGCGACAACAATGAGCAGCGCGACTCCACCGATAGCCACGCTGCGTCTTCTAGACATGGTCGCATCGTAAGCGCACCACACCCCTAGAGCTTGCTGGTCAGATGTAGAGCAGGTGGGTGGCGGTACCGTCGAAGCGTTCGAGGTTGTCGAGGACGCCGGTGTAGTTTGCGGGCCCACAGGCGACGATAATCCATGGGTCGGCATGGCACCGATCGAGTCGCCCCGTCGATATCGATCATCGGCGACCCGCTCGTCCTCAGGACTGGGCCGGGGCCAGCCGCGCGGACGGGTCGGTGTCGTAGTGCTCACGGGTCTGCGTTCCTGACAGAGTGGAGTCACATTCAGGGCGTTTGTTCACTGTTCACCTGTCCGTCGCCCTATGGTTGCTCGCGGCGGCTGCGACGGTCGACGGGCCGGGTGATACTGCAGTAATGCCGCCGACACCTGACACCCCGCACGAGCGAGATCGGATGCTCGCGTTCGCCGTGCAGTGGATGCCGTACGGGGGCGGCGACGCCGAGGACATCATGGTTGCCTTCGGGATTCCGCCGGAGACGTATTTCCGCAGGCTGCGACACCTGCTGGCCGACCCCGCGCGGCCCGTCGACCTCGATTCCCGGACCACGGACGCTTTGCTGCACGTATGCCGTCGTCGCCTCGAACACAGCGCGGCATCCGCCGGCCGCCCACAGGTAGGGCAATGACCAGCACACGCGAAGCGGCCACCGCCAGGGAATCGGCGCAGTTCATCACACATTCACCTGGGGCGGAACACTCGCCACGTTCCGGTGGCCAGAAGATGAACGCACCCAGCACGAAACCGTCGTCGACCACATCCCGGCGAGGGCCCGACAGCTCCGATCGTGCGCAGGCGCAGATCTTCGCGGCAATGCTGACTGTCGAGATCAACGCTGTTTCGGCGCTCGTCGACGAAGCCGAACAACTCGCCCACAAAGCCGGGCGAATCGGCCAAGGCACCGCCCGGCTCTGGCACAACGAAGAAGCCCGGTCGCAGCGAAAATTGCTGTACGCGCTGCACCGCCAACTCGACGCCCTCCACACACGGTTTACCGATGTCTCGGGGTAGGCACCGACTGCCCGACTCCGGAACCACGCCGGACACCCAATTGACCACACCCCGAACAGAGCGGATCGTTCAAAAGATGACTACCACCGAACACGAGCACATCGACGCCGTCCGCGATCGCCTCGGTGCCCAGTTTCCCGATGTGCCGCGCCCGGTCATCGACGACACCATCGCCGCCGAGCATGCCCGTTTCGAGGGCAACTCCATCCGCGATTTCGTCCCGTTGTTCGTCGAACGCAAAGCCCGCCAAGCACTCCAGGCCCACGCCCACTAGCGGTCCGCGACACTCCGCCGGTTCAGGTCGAGGGAACGCTTTGGTGCAGCCACGAACTCTGCCCGTTCTCGGCAGCACGATCAGCTTCACCGATGCGGGTACCGGTCCACTCGTACTGTTCCTGCACGGCAATCCCACCTCGTCCTACCTGTGGCGCAACATCACGCCCGCCGTCGCAGCACACGGCTACCGCACAATCGCGGTGGATCTGATCGGCATGGAAGCCTCAGGCAGGGTACGGTCCGTCGAGAGCGTGTGACTGGCTAGCTCAGACACCTCGACTTGCTAACCCCGCTTAGTCCGGATAAGTCGACATGCCAGCATCCTGGTCCTAACGGATGGACACATGCCCGGTACCGATCTCACGATCGCCTCCACCGTCGCCGGTTACGGCGGAATCGAACAGGGCCGAGGGCGCATCAAATCGATCACCCTCGAAACCACCGTCCACGGCCGCGGAACACCACACCGCACCGGCCGCTACACACTCACCGCCCCCACCTTCGGCGAGACAGGGCTGCGCTGGACACCCACACCCGCCGACGACCTCACCGTCCACCGGCCCGTCGCCGTCGCGCAATGACCACCGACAACGAGACCGCAGGCATCTTCGATGCCTGGCCAACCACCTTCGAACCACCCACCCGCCGCATCGTCGACCCACCCAAATCGGTGAACGTCAATATCTTGTAGACGGGGTTTGCCTCTGACCACTGTGCATCCGATTAGTATCCCGCTGTTTCGGGCCATCACCAACGAGGGTTCGACACCTGCCCGAATCACGCTCGGACCATGAGCTGCCGCTGTAGCGGAG
>NZ_JABFAQ010000019.1:0-1968 GCF_017168275.1 Rhodococcus sp. KRD175 | reverse complement strand
GTACCAGAACTGCGATGCCGCCCGCGACGCCGGAGCTGCACCGGTCTACCGCGACGAGTATGGCTACGGCCCCCACCTCGACCGCGACAACGACGGCATCGGCTGCGAGTAGCGAGTTCGCACTTGTGTAGGTGAATCGCTATCGATCGTCTGCACAAGTGCGATCTCGGCGGGCGGATACGCTCGCTCGGTGAGACGACGCCAGCAACCGCCCCTGGCGAAGCGCTACGGCCTCGACCCCGCACGCGTCCGAATGCCCGAGGACGGGACATGGCACACCGTCCGCGAGTTCTTGACGGCGACCGAGCAACGGATCTCGCCGGGGCGCATCGACGAGATGCTCGCTGCGGGCGAGGTCGTCGACATGGGCGGGCCTGTATCCGCTGATGCGCCGTACGTCCCCGGCGACGCTGTCTGGTTCCACCGCGACCTGCCGACAGAAACCGTTGTGCCATTCGACCTCTCGATCGTGCACCGGGACGACGCCGTACTGGTGATCGACAAGCCGCATTTTCTACCGACGATCCCGCGCGGCGGCCACATTCTGCAGACCGCGCTGGTGCGCCTGCGCCTCGAACTCGATCTTCCGCAACTGGTGCCTGCTCATCGACTCGATCGCGTCACCGCGGGCCTGGTGCTGTTCGTCGTCGATCCGACACTTCGCGGGGCGTATCAGACGTTGTTCCAGGATCGGAAGGTACACAAGAAATACGAGGCCATCGCGGCCTACGAACCGTCGCTGACCCTGCCTGCCGAGGTACGCAGCCGAATAGTCTCGGACAAGGGCCAGTTCACTGCACGCGAAGTGACCGGAGAACCCAACGCGCACACCGTCGTCGAACTCTTGGAACACCGCGAGGGCATCGGACGGTATCGACTGACACCGTCGACGGGACGAACCCATCAGCTACGTCTGCACATGAACTCGTTGGGCATCCCCATCCTGGGTGACGATCTGTATCCGACGGCAACCGGGCGGGCCGTCGACGACTTCACGGCACCACTCCAATTACTAGCCAGTGCAATCGAATTCATCGACCCGATCTCGAAAGCTGTACGACGCTTCGAGACTCGGCGCAGCCTGGAGCGCTGGGTGTCGAACAGCAGTCCGTGACTCCCGGTTCCGCTGACTACTCAGAATTCTGGTCACGCTCGGACTTCACCAGTTCCTTCGTGCGGACCAAGCGCAGCGCCGTGACCAACACGACGCCGCCGATGATGTTGAACAGCACTGTGTATCCGAACCATTCGATCCACTCGCGGTAGCTCACATCCGCTCCTGCGTGGATGGCCCCGAAGATCAGCAGGGAATCCAGGACCGAGTGGAACAACTGCAATCCGGCCAGCAGAAAACCTGCCGCCATGGCGGCAATGATCCGCGCCACGTCGGATTCGGTTCCCTGCTGCATGCGGGTCAGCAGTGTCATCGTGCTGCCGCCGAGAACAGCGAGGCAGATCGACTGAAGATCCAAGGGTGCGTAGACGAAATGATGCGCAGACTCGGACAACACTTCGAGCCATTGCGGAAACGCGTGCGCTATCAACCACATCACGAACCAACCGCCGAGCAGATTCGCGAGCAGAGTCCCGACCCACAACTTCGCGAGCTGCGCAGGCGTGCCGTTGCGGGCCACAATCGCTGCGATCGGCATCAGGAAATCCTCGGTGAACAGCTCACCGTGCGCGAGATAGATGGCCACGAGGCCGATTCCGAACGCCAGGCCTGCCAGCAGGTGACTGCCGGTCTCGTCCAGCACCGCCAGGTACGCCATCACCCCCAGAGCGACCTCGAGTCCGCCGAAGAGTCCGGTGATCAGCACGGTGCGTACGGTGCGGTGCAAGAGATATTGTCAAGACCTGTGGATGAGCGGTTTTCAGGCGGCCTCCTGGGTGCCTGAGGTGGCGTCGGGTTCGACGAGTTTGCCTTTCTCGAAGGTGGCGCCATCACGGACCAGTTTCACCAGATGT
>NZ_JABFAQ010000018.1:0-540 GCF_017168275.1 Rhodococcus sp. KRD175 | reverse complement strand
CCCGAGGCTTATCGCAGCCTCCTACGTCCTTCATCGGCTCCTGGTGCCAAGGCATCCACCGTACGCTCTTCATTACTTACAACAAAGATGCTCGCGTCCACTGTGCAATTCTCAAACAACACACACAACCCAGACTCACAGCAGCACCAGCCACTTCCCGAAAGAAACGCGGTATGACCACCATCTGAATTCTGTATATGTCTTGCCTAGAAAGAAACATGCTCTCGCGTGTTCTCTCAGGACCCAACAGTGCATCGATATAGTCCCTGCCGGCGAAACATGGTTTCGCGTTCTACAGGAACTGGTTGTCAGTGTTCCACCCGTGAGCTCCCGCCGTTCCACGTGTGGGAACGAAACGGGCTCTGCCAGTCCATCATCCGAGCACCTGTGTGCTGGTACATGTTCTGGAGAATGCTCCTTAGAAAGGAGGTGATCCAGCCGCACCTTCCGGTACGGCTACCTTGTTACGACTTCGTCCCAATCGCCGATCCCACCTTCGACGGCTCCCTCCCACAAGGGGTTAGGCCACCGGCTTCGGGT
>NZ_JABFAQ010000017.1:91992-139492 GCF_017168275.1 Rhodococcus sp. KRD175 | reverse complement strand
CGATGTGCATCGTCACCGACACGATCGCACCGATGCACACCACGATCACTGCGACGATGGACGCGACGGCGATCGCCGCCTCCACCGTCACAGCCCCGTCCTCACCGCCCGGAATCAGACGGCTGTGTTGAGCGCTCGATCGATGATCCCCGTCAGCGCGGTCACAATGCTGTCCCCGGTCACCACCGTGTAGAGCACCGCGCCGAATGCCGCGGCGGCGATGGTGCCGATTGCGTACTCCGCGGTCGACATACCGTCGTCCTCCACACCGAACAATGCGATTCGAGTCTTGATCTCCTGCAGTGCATTTCCCATCATGACGCTTCCCCTCCCAGTATTCCGGCGCGGCGTGTCCGCACCGGACGATTCGTTGTTCGGCGGTCACATCAGACCGCCGCCCAGAACATTGCCCGCAAGGCCGATCACCACGGGGACGATGCCCAGGCAAATGAAGGCGGGCAGAAAACACAGACCCAGCGGTCCGCTGATCAGCACACCGGCCCGTTCGGCCGCAGCCGCCGACGCGTCCTCGGCCCGAGTTCGTTGGGTGGCAGCCAGTTCCGTCATCGCCGACGCCATGGACGACCCGGCCCGGGCGGATCGTCGCGCCATCCGTGCCAGCGCCTCGGTCTCCGGATCCTTTGCCACTGCATCCCACGCCGTCGCTGCATCGGCCCCCAGCTCGAGCAGATCGGCAGCCTTGCGTAGAGCGACACCGAATGCGGGCGGAGCGGAGTGGGCTGCGGCCGCCGCGGCAGTCGAGATCGGGAGTCCGGAACGCAGACACGCTGCGAGAAGGTCGAAGGTCGTCGCCACGGCGAGCGGATCGGGTCCGGAGTCGTCGACGGCTTCTGCCGTCGAAAGCCCTGCAACCTCTACTCGCGCCAAACCGCCACGGGCAGCGGGGACGACGACCAAAGCCATTGCCAGACAGAGCGTGATCGCCCACGTCATGTCGTCACCTTGCCGGTGATCGCATCGGTCCACAGCAGACCTGCGCAGCCGAGAGCGGTGCCGATGAGGAGCAGAATTCCGCCCAATCCGCCGCCCAGCAGTATGCGCAGCGGATCTGCCCCCATCAGTTGCCCGAGCGCGACCCCGAGGACGGGCAGTCCAGCCAACACCAATGCAGTAGCGCGGGCCCCTGCGAGCGACGCCTCGGTTCGTTCCCGGAATCGCCGACGTCCGAGCAGATCCTCGCGCACGGCGTCGAGCAACTCGGCGAGTGCGAGGCCGTGTTCGTCGGCCACCCGCCATGCCGCGGCCAAGCGGTCCAGTTCGGGGTTCAACAGCGCATCCGACGCGGCTATCCCGTCGGCAGCGCGTCCACCGAGCCGCGATCTGGACGCAGCACCGCGCAGCGCCTCCGAGGCGATCCCGCCGCACTCGTCGGCAGCCACCTCGCCGGCCGTCGCCGGGTGCGCACCGACCCGCAGTTCACCGATGACCACTTCGACTCCGGTTGCCAACCAATCCAATTCGGCCGTCCGACGGGCGCGTACGGTGCGACGGCCATGTCGGTACCATCCGGTACCGGCCGCCACGAACAGAGCCGCCGCGCCCCACGGACCGCCGATCCAGAACATGCCCACGGCCAACACCGACGCTACAGCCACAGGGAACGCCCACCCAGGAACCCCGACGGCACTTCGACCGCTGCGCGGTAGTCGGCGAGAGCGGCTGGGCCACAGCATGAATGCAGCGGCCAGGACACACAGTGCCGCCGTCATCGCATCTCGCCACAGCGCCGAGCGAGCAGTTCGTGCAGCCCGCGCTGACCGGGCACGGCGTCGGAATCAGCGGACCACGCCGGCACGATATGAACACGACCCGTCGAATCCACCTCCACCAATCCGATCTCCCGCAATCGCCGCGTACCGTCGGCGCTCCGGTGGACGTGCAGGACGACCTGGACGGCCGCCGCGAGTTGACTGTGCAAGGCGTCGCGACCCATTCCGCCCAGTGCGGCAAGGGCTTCGAGGCGAGCGGGGACTTCCGAGGGCGAATTGGCGTGAATAGTTCCGGCACCGCCGTCGTGCCCGGTGTTGAGAGCCGTCATCAGGTCGATCACCTCGGCCCCGCGCACCTCACCGACGACGAGCCGATCGGGTCGCATCCGCAGTGCCTGGCGAACCAATTGCCGAACCGACACCTCGCCCACACCTTCGACGTTCGGAGCACGGGCCACCAGACGCACCACATGAGGATGAGCCGGTGCCAACTCGGCCGCGTCCTCCACGCAGACGATTCGTTCGGCCGGGTCGACCTCGCCCAGCAGAGCAGCCAGAAGCGTAGTCTTTCCAGCGCCGGTACCTCCGACGACCAGAAACGCCAAGCGCGCGAGCACAATCCGCGCGAGCAGATCGTAGCCCTCCTCGGTCACCGCACCGGACGCCCGGAGCGCGGCGAGCCCCTGGGTAGCAGGGCGGAGCACTCGCAACGACAGGCAGGTTCCACCGCTCGCCACCGGTGCCAGCACCGCGTGCAGACGGACCCCGAACGCTCCCTGTCCGACGCCGGGTAATCGGCCGTCGACCCACGGCTGCGCATCGTCCAATCGCCGACCGGCCGAGAGCGCGAGCCGCTGCGCCAGCCGCCTGACCGCGGCTTCGTCGACGAACTGAACTCCGGTGCGTTCCAGTCCTCTACCGCGATCGATCCACACCTGATCCGGCGCCGTAACCAGAACATCGGTCACCCCTGGCTCGGACAGAAGCGGCTCCAACGGGCCTGCGCCGGTGAGCTCGGTCTGCAGAATACGCAGTGCCGCAAGCATATCGGTGTCACCGATGACTCCCCCTGCCTCGGTGCGGATGGCCGCGGCAACGGTCGCCGGCATTGGAGACTGCGCCGAGGCAGCCAGCCGATCTCGTACGCGGTCGAGCAGATCGGCGGTGACGACTGCGCTCATGCGGCCCACCGCTGACCACCGGGCTTGTGCGCGAACGTATCCAGTACCACGGTTGCCGCCGCCGCCAGCGGTGACCGGCGGCCGAGAGCAAGCCCGCCACGCTCGAGACGCTCGGCCAATCCAGGCTCGGCCCGCATCGACGTCAGCAGCGACAGGTCGAGGGCGGCCGCGATGTCCGCGGCCCGCAGTCCCCCGGGGGCGGGGCCACGAACGACCAATCCGACGTTCGCATTTCGACTCGAGATCTCGTCCGCTACTGCTTCTGCCGACGTCACGGCCCGCAATTCCGCAGGCAGCACCAGTACGACGAGGTCGGCCGCGGCGTACAGGGCGTCCGAGAGGTCATCGGAGTGGCGCGGGGCGTCGCACACCACGAGATCGCCTCCAGCGCGCCCTGCGTCGAGCACAGCCGCCGCGGAAACGGCCGAGAGTCCGGTTCGCCGGTCGTCGGTTCGCCCGAGTGCCAGCACCGACAATCCGTTCTTCGACGGCAGCGCGCCGTGGAGTGCGTCGCCGGATACTCGCCCGCCCTCGACGACGAGGCCGGACCATCGCAAACCTGGGGCGTTCTCCCAGCCGAGCAGCAGATCGAGGCCGCTGCCGTACCGGTCGGCTTCGACCATGAGTGTGCGTTGCCCCGTGCGACTGCTGCACAGGCCCAGCGCCGCCGCAAACGTGGAGGCACCCGCACCTCCGCGGGCACCGACGACCACGATGACGCCACCGCCGCCCGGCGATGTGGCGACGGGTTCACCGAGGATGCGAACGAGCGTGTCCTCGTCCGAGGGTAACGAGACGACGTGTTCGGCACCGAGCGCTGTGGCCGTCCGCCAATCGTCGAGTGTCGGCGAGGCGGCCGTGACCAGAACGACGCCGGGCCGCCGCGGAAATCCGCCTGCGAGCGCCGACTCGGCAGAAGAAAAATCGATCAAAATAATTCCTTGGAATTCCCAAATCGGGCGCGCCGATCCGATACCGACCAGTAAGTTCTGCTCTTCCACAACACAATCCGCGGCTGCGGCGATTCGATACACGTCCTGACGCAGTCCGTGATGGTCGATCGACATCGACGCGTTCGCATTCGTCCGCCGTGAAATCGGATCCGTTTTCATGGACCCAAGCGTGCGCGAGAATCCGCTCGCGCGGCGCGCGACTTGGGGAAATGTGGATAGATCGGCCCCTGTGGATGAATACCGGTACCGCGGTACCAGTTTTCGGCCTACCCCGAAAAAGAGGACGACCCTCGCCAGGGGGGGAGGAGGCGAGGGTCGTCTGGTTCAGCCCCGGGGGGTCGGGCTGAACACCGCCCGGAATGAACCGGGCTCGTGGAAAATACTACACCCGTGGACGTCCTTGTTTGCAAGTTCAACCGTCTCAATTTGTGGACATGTTCGGAGCGAGTCGAGAAGAGAAGTTGCGCGACATCCACCGGTCACCACCGGCCACTATGGTGACAATCGTGACCCTCAGCGCAGACACCGACGACGCCCCCGCCGGCCGACGCGCAGCGCGCGTCGCCGCCTTCTTCGACCTCGACAAAACGATCATCGCGAAGTCCAGCACTCTGGCCTTCAGCAAGCCGTTCTTCGACCAAGGTCTGATCAACCGGCGAGCGGTACTCAAGAGCAGCTATGCGCAGTTCTTGTTCCTGCTCTCCGGTGCCGATCACGACCAGATGGAACGCATGCGCGCACACATCGCCGGTATGACCGCCGGGTGGGACGTCGAACAGGTGCGAGCAGTGGTGGCCGAAACCCTGCACGACATCGTCGATCCCCTCGTCTTCGCCGAAGCGGCCGATCTGATCGCGGACCACAAGCTCCGCGGACACGACGTGGTGGTCGTCTCAGCGTCGGGCGACGAGATCGTGCATCCCATCGCCGAACTGCTGGGTGCCGACCACAGCATGGCCACGACGATGGTGACTGTCGACGGCAAGTACATCGGCGAGGTCGACTTCTACTGCTACGGCGAGGGCAAGGTCGACGCCATGAAGTCCCTGGCGGCACAACATGATTACGACCTGTCCAAGAGCTACGCCTACTCGGATTCGATCACCGACGTGCCGATGCTGCGGGCGGTCGGGCACCCCACCGCCGTCAATCCAGACCGCGCGCTCCGCAAAGAGGCCTCGTCCCTCGGCTGGCCGATTCTGACATTCTCGAACCCCGTTTCGCTGCGCTCCCGCATTCCGAATCCGTCCGGGAAGACCGTAGTAGCCAGTGCTGCAGCAGGTTTCAGCGCAATAGCGGCCGGCGCGATCACCTACGGACTACTCCGCAGAAAACGATGAGCCCAAACCCTTGATGTGAGCGGCGTCACGGGGTACAAATGACGTACGGAAGAACGGAAGGCCAAGAACGAACCGGAAGAGAAGGTTCGCTTCTCCCGACCGCGATTCCCAGCACGGACACCGGCACCCACGCGGAGCTTGCCACCTAATGGCAGAAGCGCTGTGGGCCTGCGATATTCGTGGGTGATCAGCAAGAACCCTGCACCGGTTGCAGGGATGACCTCATCACCGTCGAGTTCTCGCCGAGGCCACGTGGTAGTCCATCACAGCCCACCTGTGCACGCTTGGTAACCAGGCGCTCCGTGCTAACGGGCGGCGACGTCGACGCAAGTCGGCATCGCCGCCCTTTTACGTGTGCACAACTCCTACTGTGCAGCTTCGGCAATCGAAGTCGCTTCTGCCGCACCAGCTTCGAATGCTCCTAGGCAGAGGATCACCCAACTGCCGACTCCCGTCGCCGTACCCTCGGCGAACCCGGCGGCTCCATCCCGGTACGCGTTCGCTCGACGCATCCAGCTCACCTCGGGCACGCCCAGGTTGTGCGGATCGAATCCCGACGATGCGGCCACCAACCTCGATGCAGCACGCGCCACGATGCCGTCGGCAGTTCCGAAAGGCCGCAGCGTCAACAGTTCACCGTGCACGACTGCCGCGATCACCGGAGCCGGCGCGGAAGTTCCACCCGTCACCAACTGCGCAAGCAGATCGAGCCGCTCGCCGATGCCCGCGTCCGTGCGCGGCCGACCGAGCGAGGAAGCGTCGTCGACGAGATCCGCGGCGGCCAACAGATGTAGGCGGGCCAGCGTCTGCAGTGGGGCGCGCTTCCACGTCGACAACGTGTTCTGCAGGGCGTCACCGTCGAGAGCAGCGGCCACTCGCAGCGCACCCGCCAGAATCGGGTCGCCCTCCTCGCCTTCGCGAGGGAAATCCATCGAACCGCCCTCCAGCGCAGAGGACGAACGAGCCGCCCGAACAGCGGCCTCGGCCGCGGTCGCCGGCCACCCACGACGATTGGCCTTGTGCCGATGCACGGCACCGAGGGCATCGCGTGCCCGTTCGGCGGAATCGACAACTCCGGGCAATTCCAGCAGCGGGGCGAGGGGGTCCGTCACGACAGACGACGGTACCCCCTCACCTCACGCTCTACTTCGCCCCTGCCGCCAACAACTCGGCGCGGGCCTGACGACGCTTGGCCTGTTCGGCCGGGTCGGGCACCGGGACGGCTGCGAGCAGCCGCTTGGTGTATTCGTTGGTCGGACGACGCAGAATCTGGTCCGTCGTACCGAACTCGGCCAACTTGCCCTTGTTCAGCACCGCGATGCGCTTGGCCAGCACCTCCACGACAGCGAGGTCGTGACTGATGAACAAGCACGCGAACCCGTACTCACGCTGCAGCTCTTTGAACAGCTCGAGTACCTTCGCCTGCACCGATACATCGAGTGCCGACGTCGGTTCGTCGGCCACCAGCAACGTCGGCTCCAAGGCGAGCGCCCGCGCGATACCGACTCGCTGACGCTGACCGCCGGACAGCTGGTGCGGATAGCGGTTACGCATGGTCCGCGACAGGTGGACCCGGTCGAGAAGCTCCTCGACCTTTCGATTTCGATCTGCCGCACTGTGCTCGGTGTGCAACAGCATCGGTTCGGCGATCGACTGTCCAATCGGCCAGCGTGGGTTCAGCGAAGAACCCGGGTCCTGAAACACGATGCCGACCTTGCTGCGCACCGACCGCAGTTCGCGATTCGACATGTTCGTGATATCGACACCACCGATCGACAACGAGCCGCCGGTGAGCTTGTTGAGCCCCACCACGGCCTTGCCGATCGTGGACTTACCCGAGCCGGATTCACCGACCAGACCGACGACCTCACCCATCTCGATATCGAGGCTGACGCCGTCGACAGCCCGGAACACGGTACGGCCCGGGTACTCGATGACACCGTCGACGATGCTCAGTGCGCGAGTGTCCTCGGCCGCCTTCGGTGCGGCGACGGTCCCCGCGGCCACGGACTCGATGCTGCTGCCGAGGTGCGGAACCGACGCGAGCAACTGCTGTGTGTACGGATGCGACGCGTTCTTGAATATTGTTTGCGCCGCATCGGTTTCGACGATGACGCCGTCCTTCATCACCGCGATGCGGTCGGCCATGTCGGCCACCACACCCATGTCGTGGGTGATCAACACGATCGACGCGTCGATGCGGTTCCGGAGATCGCGCATCAGGTCGAGAATCTCGGCCTGCACCGTGACGTCCAGGGCCGTGGTCGGCTCGTCCGCTATCAGTAGCGACGGATCCGAGGACAGCGCCTGTGCGATCATGGCGCGCTGACGCTGACCACCGGAGAGCTGGTGCGGGTAGTAGTCCACCCGAGTCTCCGGATCAGGCATCTCGACAAGCTTGAGGAGCTCGACGGCCCGTGCCTTCGCTTCCTTCTTCGACAAAGAAGTGTGCGCCCGGATGGCCTCGGTGATCTGCCAGCCGATCGAGTAGACCGGATTGAGCGCCGTCATGGGCTCCTGGAAAATCACCGCGACGTTCTTGCCGCGGATGGGTGCGAGCTGCTTCTCGGGCAGCCCGACCAGTTCTTTCTCGCCCAGCACGATGCTGCCCGACACCCGCGAATTATCCGCCAGCAGACCGGGAATGGCCATCGCCGTCGTCGACTTACCCGATCCGGACTCACCGACGATGGCGAGAACTTCGCCTGCGGCGACCGTGAACGAAACGGTGTCGACGGCCTTGCGCCACACCTTTTCGACCTCGAACTCGACCGTCAGATCGGTGACGGTCAGGACCGTGTCCTTCTCAATACTCATGTCAGTTCCGTTTCGGATCGAGTGCGTCACGGAGTGCGTCGCCGAGCATGATGAATGCGAGCACCGTGACCGAGAGGAACGCGGCCGGGAACAGCACCAGGTGCGGCGACGTGAGGAACCTAGCCTGACCGAGGTTGATCTGTAGGCCCCAGGAGATCTCGGGCGCCTGCAATCCGATTCCGAGGAACGTCAGCGTCGCCTCGGCCGCGATGAACGTACCCACCGAGATGGTGGCGTAGATGATCACCGGAGCCAGCGCGTTGGGAAGGATGTGTCGCACCAGAATGCGGTAGGTCGACGCTCCCAATGCCTGTGCCGCCTGGACGTATTCACTGTTCTTGATCGAGATCACCGACGATCGCACCAGGCGCATCGCCGTCATCCAACCGAAGGCCACCAGGGCCAACGACACGGTGAAGATCGTGCGCTGGGCGGTGACGGTGAGCAGGATCAGGGCACCGAGCAGCAGCGGAATTCCGAAGAACACGTCCGTGAAGCGCGCCAGGACGCTGTCGATCGCACCGCCGAAGTAGCCGGCGAGAGCACCGATCAGAACGCCGATGATCAGCACGCCGATCACCGAGAGCACACCGATGGACAGCGAGATCCGCGCACCGTAGATGACGTTGGCGTAGTAGTCGCAGCCCTGGATGTCGGTGCCGAACCAGTGTGCTGCACTGGGTTTTTGACCGGAATTCGACAGCGAACACACTCGCGGGTCGATGCCGCGGGCGAACAGTTGCGGGAACACCGCCATGACCAACAGCACCAGCAGCAGGAACGTGCCGATGATGAAGAACGGGCTCTTACGCAAGAACTTCCACGCGTTACCCCAGAGGCTTGCCTGACCGACAAGATCGACGGCCTCCCCGGTGGCGACATTTCCGGGCTGACCCTCCTCAGCGAGGTGGCGAGCTGCGCTCGAATCTTCCTTATTCATAACGAATCCTTGGATCGAGTACCGCGTAGAGAACATCCACCACGAGGTTGAAGAAGATGTAGAAGAACACGAAGAGCGTCACGATGCCGACGACGACGGCCCCCTCCTGGCGAGCCAGCCCGTCGTAGATCGCGCGACCGAGCCCGGGGAGGTTGAACACCGTCTCGGTCACGATCGCACCGCCGAGCAATCCGCCGACATCGGCACCGATGAAGGTGACCACAGGAATGAGCGAATTCCGCAGTGCATGGCGAACGATGATGCGACGGTTGCTGATTCCCTTGGACTTGGCGGTGCGGATGTAATCGGCAGCCATGGATTCGGCCACCGACGTACGCGTCAGACGAGCGACGTAGGCCATCGACAGCGACGCGAGCACCAGGCCGGGAAGCAGGTAACTGGACCACCCGTCGTTGATGCCGGAGATGGGAAAGATACCCAGCTTGAGCCCCAGCGTGAACTGCGCGATGAAGCCGAGTACGAACACGGGCACCGAGACCAGCAGCGTCGTCGAGATGAGCACCAGGTTGTCGAAGAAAGATCCGCGCTTCAGTGCGGCCAGCACGCCTGCCGCGATACCCATGACGGTCTCGATGACGACGGCGACGATGGTCAACCGGACCGTCACCGGAAGTGCCCGCTCGATGGTGTCGAGGACGGGACGGCCGGAGAAGTCGGTTCCGAAGTCGCCCTGGAAGAAGCCTGCGATGTACTTGAAGTATTGGACGAACAGATTGTCGTCGAGGTTGAACTCGTCTCGCAGCTGGGCGACGACGCCGGGTGCGAGGGGACGGTCTCCAGCAAGGGCGCGGATGGGATCACCCGGCAGCGCGTAGACCATCGCGAAGATCAAGAACGAGGAGCCGATCAGGACGGGAATCGTCAGCAGTAATCGGCGAGTGATGTAGCGACCCACTGTGTGTCTTCTCCTTGAACAAGGGACGAACCTGCGCCTCGGGTCTTGCCGGCGCAGGTCGGTGTGGGACGGTTACGCCCCACGGTTGAACGAGACCCGGTGGGTGACAACCGATTACGCCTGGTTGCCACCCACCTGGGCGCGCCGTCAGCTGACTACGACGTCTTCGAGGATGATGTTGCCTCGGTTGTCGATCTTGACGTCGGAGACGCGGTCGGACCACACGGCCTGGTTCAGGCCGTAGAACAGCGGGGTCGCGGGCATCTGGTCGATCAGGATGTCCTCGGCCTTCTGGTAATCCGCCGCTGCAGCGTCGATGTCCTCCGCGTTGTTGCCCTCGGCCAACGCGGCGTCGAATGCCGGGTCGTTGAAGAAGACGTAGTTGCTACCGGCCGGCGGGGTTGCCGCAGCCGAGTAGAGCGGGGACAGGAAGTTGTAGATCGACGGGTAATCCATGATCCAACCCGAACGGAACGGGCCGGTCATGCCCTTGGCGTCCTGCAGCGGCAGGTACTGCGCGAACTGGAGGTCACCGCGCAGTGCGTAGTTCACGCCCAGGTTGTCACGCAGCTGGTTGCCCACCGCGGTCATCCACGAATCGTGGCCCGCACCTGCGTTGAACCACAGGTCCACCGGCTGGCTGCGGTCGAACCCGGCCTCGTCGAGCAGACGGTTGGCCTCGTCGGGGTTGAGTTCGCAGTTGGCACCACAAGCGTCCTCGCGGTAACCGTCCACGACGGGCGAGGCGAAAGAACCTGCCGGAGTACGGGTATCGGTGAAGATAGCGGTTGCGATGGCCTGACGATCGATGGCCATCGAGAATGCCTTACGCACGTTCGGATCCTGGAAGCGCGGATCGTACGTCGGGAACCCGAGAGAGGTGATGTCGGGACGTGCACGCTCGCCGTACCGGTCACCGAACTGATCCCGCGCAGTGGCCCACGCGTCCTCGGGCAGATCGAGCATGACGTCGAGTCCGCCGCCCTGAACATCGTTGTAGCCGGTGTTCAGCTCGGTGTAGACCTTGAAGTTGACGCCTGCGGACTTGGCGGCGTTGTCACCTGCGTAGTCGTCGTACTTCGTGACGGTGAATCCCTGTCCCGGAACGAAGTCCGAGTCGGCCTTGAACGGGCCGTTACCGATCGGGCGAGCACCGAAAGCGTCGGGGTCGGCGTAGAACGCCTCCGGCAGCGGATCGAATGCGGTGTAGCCCAGCGTCAGTGGGAAGATAGCGAACGGTCCGTTGAGCTTGACGGTGAAGGTCGTGTTGTCGACGACGTTCAGTCCACTCAATTCGGTTGCAACAGGTTCTGCGGTGTCACTGCCCTGCAGATCTGCGTAGCCCTCGATGTTCTCGAAGAAGTACGACGCACCGAATGCGTTGGTGCTGAGCGCGTTGTAGCTCCACGCCTTGGTGTAGGACTCGGCGGTGACCGGCGTGCCGTCGTGGAAGGTCCAGCCATCCTTGAGCTTGATGGTCCACGTCGTGTTGTCCTCGGACTCGACGGACTCGGCAACGCCGTTGTACTCGACGCTGTTGTCGTCGTCGTTGAACGTCACCAGTGGAGTGAACAGCGCCTCGAGAACCTGGCTGCCCTCGCTCTCGGTGGTGTTACCGGGAATCAGCGGGTTCTCCGGCTCGCCGATGTAGATGCTGTAGACCCCATCGGCACTGCCGCCGGAGCTCGAGCCCCCACCGCCACAAGCGGCGAGCAAGCTCGCACTCATCAGCACAGCCGTGGTGACTACCGCGGCACGTTTGATACGCAAGGAAATCCTCCATCCAGATGTGAACACGGGGTCGTCCGTGCTCAGTTCCTCGGGCGCGACGCCCGGGGATTCGTGGGCGACCGCAAGACACGGCCTGTGAGCCGTACCAACGATCTGATGGAACGAACTTTAGACACATCCTGAAACGAACATGTGAACTCCCCCGGGTTTTGTTGACCGGCGAGTAAGCCGGAAACATGATCGAAACGTTTCGGCAAGTCGATTTCTCACAGTGCGGGCAGAGCCGCCGAGACAGCCTCCCGTCGACGACGGCGATGACCGTCCATCGTGCGGAAACAACCGATCACCGCAGATCAAGGGGTTGCAGCCGATTGCAACGGTGCGATCGCCATCACATGTGACTACCCTCACTAGGGGCTCGAGACCGGCCTGTAAGTGCCGTTTCATGGGCGAAAAGCATCGGACGAAAGAGAGCTATTCGAGATGACGACCAGTACCTCCGGCAGCGACGAGACCGCGGTTGCCTCCTACGCACCCTCGGCCGAGTTCGCGGCGCAGGCGAACGCTCAGGCAGATCTGTACGCCGCCGCGGAGAAGGACCGGCTCGCCTTCTGGGCGGAGCAAGCCCGCCGGCTGCACTGGCACACCCCGTTCACCGAGGTACTCGACTGGTCCGACGCCCCCGTCGCGAAATGGTTCGCCGACGGCGAGCTCAACGTCGCCTACAACTGCGTCGACCGCCACGTCCTCGACGGCCACGGCGACCAGGTCGCCATCCACTGGGAAGGTGAACCCGGCGACAGCCGCGACATCACCTACTCCGATCTGCTCGCCGAGGTCAGCCAGGCCGCCAACACCCTGACCGAACTCGGCCTCGTCTCCGGCGACCGCGTCGCGATCTACATGCCGATGATCCCCGAGGCCATCGTCTCGATCCTCGCCTGTGCACGCCTCGGCCTGACCCACTCGGTCGTCTTCGCCGGGTTCTCCGCCACCGCACTGCGCTCGCGCATCGACGACGCCGAAGCCAAACTCGTCATCACCACCGACGGCCAGTGGCGACGCGGCAAGCCCGCCCCCATCAAGGACACCGTCGACGAAGCCGTGGACGGAGCTGCCTCCATCCGGAACGTTCTGGTCGTCAAGCGCACCGACTCCGACGTCGCCTGGACCGAGGGACGCGACCTGTGGTGGCACGAGACCGTCGCGAAAGCGTCGAAAGAGCATGAGGCGCAGCCGTTCCCGGCCGAGCACCCCCTGTTCATCCTCTACACCTCGGGTACGACGGGTAAGCCCAAGGGCATCATCCACACCTCCGGCGGCTACCTGACGCAGACCTCGTACACCCACCACAACGTCTTCGACCACAAGGCCGGCACGGACGTCTACTGGTGCACCGCCGACATCGGCTGGGTCACCGGGCACTCCTACATCGTCTACGGACCGCTCTCCAACCGCGCCACGCAGGTGGTCTACGAGGGCACCCCCAATTCGCCCGACGAGCATCGGCACTGGAACGTCATCGAGAAGTACAAGGTGTCGATCTACTACACCTCCCCCACCCTAGTTCGTACATTCATGAAGTGGGGCAAGGAGATTCCCGAGGCTCACGATCTGTCCTCGATCCGCCTGCTCGGGTCCGTCGGCGAGCCCATCAACCCCGAGGCGTGGCGCTGGTTCCGCGACGTCGTCGGCGGCGGCAGCGCACCGATCGTCGACACCTGGTGGCAGACCGAGACCGGCGCGATCATGATTTCTCCGCTCCCCGGCGTCACATCCACCAAGCCCGGCTCGGCCATGACTCCGCTGCCCGGTATCTCGGCCAAGATCGTCGACGACGACGCCAAGCCACTGGGCAACGGCGGCAACGGATACCTCGTTCTCTCCGAGCCGTGGCCGGCGATGCTCCGCGGGATCTGGGGCGACATGGACCGCTACAAGGACACCTACTGGTCCCGCTACGCCGAGGAAGGCTGGTACTTCGCCGGTGACGGTGCCAAGTACGACGAGGACGGCGCCCTGTGGGTCCTCGGCCGCGTCGACGACGTCATGAACGTCTCGGGCCACCGCATCTCCACGTCGGAAGTGGAGTCGGCATTGGTGAGTCATCACAGTGTCGCCGAGGCTGCCGTCGTCGGTGCCGCCGACGAGACCACCGGTCAGGGCATCGTCGCGTTCGTAATCCTGCGCGGCGGCGAGGAGAACACCGGCGACGCATTGATCGCCGAACTCAAAGCTCAGGTTTCCAAGGAGATTTCGCCGATCGCCCGGCCACGGGAAATCTCCATCGTGCCGGAGTTGCCGAAGACCAGGTCCGGCAAGATCATGCGCCGCCTGCTCCGTGACGTGGCCGAGGGCCGCGAACTCGGCGACGTCTCCACCCTCGTCGACCCGAAGGTGTTCGAGGCGATCAAGAAGGGCCGCTAGCGCTCCCATGTGAGTGGAACCTCGTAGCCCACTACGAGGTTCCACTCACATGCGGCGCAGCCGCTCAGACGCTGTCGAGCGACTGGTCTCGCGTTTCCTTCATGATGATCAGCGAGATCAGGGTCAGCGCAGCCGCGATGGCGAGATAGACGCCCACCCAGCCGACGCCGTAGGAACTCACCAGCCAGGTTGCGATGAACGGAGCCACTGCAGCTCCGAGGATCGACGCGGTGTTGTACGAGATTCCCGAGCCCGTGTAGCGCACGTTCGTCGGAAACAGTTCCGGCAGAACGGCACTCATGGGCCCGAACGTCAGACCCATCAGTCCCAGGCCGACGCACATGAACACCAGCATCTTGCCTGCCGACGCGGACGACGGGTCGGCGAACCAGTGGAACGACAGACCGAACAGCACGATCGCCGCGGTGATGACGATGAGCGTGGGGCGGCGGCCGTACTTGTCGGCGAGCAGCCCGGCAACCGGGATCAGCGCCGCGAAGAACAGCACCGCGATGAGCTGGAGCTCCAGGAAGTCCGTGTACGGGATCGCGAGCTTGGGCCCGTTGACGTCGGCCACCTTGCCTGTTCCGTAACTGACCACCCACGTCGTCATGATGTAGAAGAGCGTGTACGTGGCGAGCATGACGAACGTGCCGATGATCAGTTGACGCCAGCTCGTCTTGAACACCTGGGCCAACGGGGTCTTTACCTTCTGGCCGCGCTCGACTGCCAGCTTGAACACCGGCGTCTCCTCGAGCTTGAGGCGGACGTACAGGCCGATGATCACCATGATCGCGCTGAGCAGGAACGGGATGCGCCAGCCCCACGTGAGGAACGCATGGTCGGTGCCGGAGTTCGCGGAGTCGTAGCCGGTCGCGATGACGATGAGCAGGAAGATGCCGTTGGCGAAGAAGAAGCCGATCGGCGCGCCCAGCTGCGGGTACATCGCCGCCCAGGCTCGCTTGCCCGGCTTCGCGGTTTCGGTGGCCAGCAACGCCGCACCACTCCATTCGCCGCCGAGGCCGACGCCCTGAGTGAAGCGCATGAGCGCCAGCAGAGCCGGTGCCCACAGACCCGCCGCGGCGTACGTCGGCAGCAGGCCGATCGCGAACGTCGCGACACCCATCGTCAGCAGGGACCCGACGAGGGTGGCCTTGCGTCCGATGCGATCACCGAAGTGGCCGAACAGAATCGAGCCGATGGGCCGCGCGACGAACGCCAAACCGAACGTCGCGAACGACGCCAGCAGCGCGGTCGTGTCGTTGCCTGCGGGGAAGAACAGGCGGGGAAAGACGAGCACTGCGGCCGTTGCATAGATATAGAAGTCGAAGAACTCGATGGACGTACCGACCATCGAGGCGATGACGATTCGGGACCGAGGCACCTGAGGTGCGGGAATTGCGCCGTCGTCCGTGACGGCGTGTGGTGAACTCACGAGTGCTCCTGAAGGGGAAAGTTCCCTGAAAATTACCTGATGAACACCTGAGAATTTCACGCCCCCGGGCCGTTCGTTGCCGATTCGTGCAACATTCCCGTGTTTGTCGCGACGGGCGGAGAGGTAACCGACGACGGGCCGAGCGTCGCTCGGCCGCCGCGGGACAGATAATCTGCTACTTAGGCACTACTGTCGATACGATCTTCCGCAACACCGAGCAGAGCGATCACCGCAATACCGAGCACAGCGATTACAAGGGGTCGAGAGTTGAGCGTCAGCAATGACAAGGGATACGGCAACGGCGTCCCGAACACGATTTCGTCGATACCTCTCACCGATGTCGATGCCCGCACACCCGGTAGCGCGAGCATCGGAAACCTGGTCAAGGACGCCACGACTCAGGTCTCGACCCTCGTGCGTGCCGAGGTGGCCCTCGCCAAGGCCGAGGTCACCGGCGAGGTCAAGAAGGGTCTGCAGGGCAGCGTCTTCTTCATCGTCGCGCTGACGGTGCTGCTGTTCAGCTCGTTCTTCTTCTTCTTCTTCGCCGCCGAGCTCCTCGACGTGTGGCTCTATCGATGGGCCTCGTTCCTCATCGTCTTCGTGTTCATGGTGCTGGTTGCCGGCCTGTTCGGGTTCCTCGGCTACCGCAGGGTCAAGAAACTGCGCAAGCCCGAGAAGACCATCGACTCCCTCAAGCAGGCGTCGACCGTGCTGCCGAACCAGCACGAGAGCATTCCCGGAATCCCCGGCTACAAGAAGTAGACGACGCCCGGCGAGTCGAGCAGTATGAATCATCCCGATCCGTCCACGGTCCGTTACCCGGGACAGTGGATCCATCGCGACATCCATGCCAACGGAATCCGGTTCCATACCGTGGAGGTCGGCGAGCATGCTCCCGACGCCCCGCTGGTGGTGTTGCTGCACGGCTTCGCCGACTTCTGGTACTCCTGGCGTCACCAGCTCGACGCGCTCGCGCGTTCCGGAGTGCGAGCGGTCGCAGTCGACCTCCGCGGCTACGGCGACTCCGACAAGCCCCCACGTGGTTACGACGGATGGACCCTGGCCGGCGACATCGTCGGTCTCGTTCGCGCGCTGGGTTACCCGCACGCGACGTTCGTCGGTCATGCCGACGGCGGCCTGGTGTGCTGGGCGAGCTCGGCTCTGCATCCGCGAATGGTCCGCTCGATGGTCCTGATCAATGCACCGCACCCGATCTCGCTGCGCCGCGCCGTGCTGAAGGATTCCGAACAGCGCGGTGCTCTGCTGCCACACTTCGTTCGGTATCAAGTTCCGCTGCGCCCCGAGAAGCTGCTCACGCGCCGAGGGGGTGCGGCAGTGGAGGAATTGATGCGGAGCCGCGCCGGGTCGCAGTGGCAGCGCACCGACGATTTCGCCGATACCGCAGGCAAGATGCGCTCGGCCATCCGAATTCCCGGGGCCGCGCACAGCGCACTCGAATATCAGCGCTGGGCGTTCCGTAGCCAGTTCCGCGCCGAGGGCCGACGCTTCATGGACGCCGTCGACGTGAAGACCTCGGTCCCCGTCGCGCAGATCAGCGGTGACCTCGATCCGTACGTCCTACCCACCACCCTCGATCGCGATCGGCACTGGGCACCGGGGCTGACCCGTCGAACAGTGCGGGACGTCGGGCACTACGTGCACCAGGAAGCCCCCGACGTCGTGTCCGAGGAAATCCTGCGCGTCGCGCTCGAGAGCTGACGTCCCGCCGTCAGACGATGCAGTCGCCGGTCCCCACACTGACCGGCGCATCGAAGCTGCGGGCGAGCTCGTCCGAGATCTCGGTTGCGGTCAAAACGAATCCGGTATCGGGGTCGTCGACGGCAGCACCGAACACCACACCGAGTACCTCACCGTTCGAATTGACCAGTGGCCCACCGGAATTGCCCTGCCGCACCGATCCGCGAACTGTGTAGACCTCACGTTGAACAGTTCCGGTGCGGTAGATGTCCGGTCCGCTGAGGTTGATGATCTCGCGAATGCGCGCTGGGCTCGCCGTGTACGGACCGCCGCCCGGGTAGCCCAACACGATGGCGTCGGATCCGGATTCGGCCGGGTTCGGCGCGAACGGCAACACCGGAGCTTGCAGCTGCGAAACACGAAGCACTGCAACATCTTCTTCGGGATCGAACAGGACGACGTCGGCGTCGAGAGGGCCGTCCGGAGAATCGACGGTCACCTCGGAGGTACCGGCCACCACGTGGGCGTTGGTCATCACCAGATCCGGCCCGACGACGAAACCCGAACCCTCGAGCGCCTTCTGGCAACTCGGGGCAATTCCGTTGATCTTGATGACGCTCGCCTGCAACGCCACCGGGACGGGGCCTGCGGCGATCCCGGAGTCGGGAACGGCGACGTCGGCGACCGGAGTGCGTCCGAACGGACCGATGACGTCCGGCAGCCCGGACGTGTCGAGCAGCGCCGAGAATTCCTTGGGCACCTGACGCAGCCACTCGGGTGCCACCTCGTCGACCTTGCCCAGGACCGTCGAGCCACGCACGGCACTGGCCACCTCGGGCTGCGACGAGGACGTCAGCGGAATGGCGAGCAACCATGCGGCAGCGAGCACGGCCGCGGCCTGCAGACCTGCCCCGATCGTGCTGTCGACCGATCTTGCTGAGCGCGAATGTATTCCGCTGCGCAACGCACGACCCAGAACCATGCCGGCCACCTCACCGACGATCACCAACACCACGATCAACGCGATACCGACGAACACCCTCGTGCGTGATCCGTCGACGTGTTCGAGCACGTGCGGTGCCACCAGAATCCCGGCGACCGCACCCAGAACGACTCCCAGAAACGCCAGCGCCGACGCCACCGCCCCCTGTCGCCATCCCGACGTCGCCGCCAGCAGCGCGACGGCGAGCACCGCGATATCGACCCACCCTGAACCCGTCACCGATCGAGCCTCGCTCCTACCGCAGTCAAGCTGGCCTCCAGATCGCGTATATCCCCCGTGTCCCATTCGGACTCCCAGCCCGACACAGCGAGCAGGCCCGCCAGAATACCGCCCGTGAATCCCCACACCAGCATTCCCTGCACCGAGAAGGCTGGGCCCTGGTAGCCGGCGGGGTGACGCACCTGGAATCGGTTGGCCGGATCGAGCAACTCGCGCAGGGGAACTCGCACCACGCGCTCGGTTTCGCCGGCGTCGACGACGCGGACCGGGGTTGGACTCCGCCAGTACGAGAGCACGGGAACCACGTCGAATCGGGACGGCGGCACGTAGATGCCGGGCATCGTCGCGAGCGGTACGACGCCGGCCGGGTCGAGACCGGTCTCTTCCTGGGCCTCGCGCAGCGCCGTTCCGATGGGCCCGTCGTCACCCGGGTCGGTGGCACCGCCGGGGAAGGCGATCTGCCCACTGTGGTCGCGCAAGGTCGACGCCCGCTGGGTCAGCAGAACGTCGGCCTCGGCGGGTAGCCCACCGGGCGCGGTCGGATCGGCGGCAGCCGGACCGCCGAACAGCACCAACACCGCCGCCGAGCGGGTTCGATCTGCCGGCTGCGCCTGTCGTTGCAGTACCGGGTTGATGCCGGTGGTGTCGGTCAGTCCGTTTTCGCTGCCGGCGACGTCGAGCATGCGCCCGAGCCACTCGGGTGCGCTCACGACGCGACTCCGAGGTTCTCGCGGACTGCGTCGGCGATGTCGTCGACGCTTGTGAAGGGTTCGGTCAGCACCTTGGCGACAGTGCCATCCGCAGATATCAAAACGGATACGGGCAACACGTTCGGCGCTTCCGCCGCCGCGGCGACACGTCCGGCACCGTCCTGAACGCCGGGCAGCGTGACGCCGTACTCGGCCAGACGGGTCAGCCCGTTGGACTCGTTGGCATCGTTGTGGACGGTCAACACCGTCACTGCATCACCCGCCCGCTGCGCGTATTGCTGCAGGTAAGGCAACTCCTTCGCGCACGGGCCGCACCAATAGGCCCAGATGTTGAGCAGTGCGGGTCGCCCGGCCAGAGCCTGGCCGAGGTCGATCGACGAGCCGTCGCCGATGCATTCGAGGGTGATGCCCGTCAACGGGCCTGCTGCAGCGCCCGACGGCGTCGGACATGCGTCGAGACCGGCGGTCTGCCGCAGCGGTGCCAGAGCCTCGGGAGTATCGGCGGCCCGACGCTCGGCCGTCGACGGTCCTTGCTGCCCCAGACCGGGACCATCGGCGCGCTGCGTTGCCGGAGATTCATTGCGTGGCCAGAGGGCATAGACCATCCCGACGACGAGAATGAGCGCGACCAGAGACCAGCGGAGTGCGGCCCTGTTCACGACACGATTCCGGCGAGAGCGAGCAAATGATCGGTCTCGGGACCTCTCACCAGGGCGGCAGCGGTCGCCGGATCGGTCGGGCCGAGGCCGAACGACGGGCAGTCCTTGGCCAGGACGCACACCCCGCACGCCGGCGTGCGGGAGTGGCAGACGCGTCGACCGTGAAAGATGACGCGATGGGAGAGCACGGTCCACTCCTTCCGCTCGATCAACGCGCCGACGGCGTGCTCCACCTTGACCGGGTCCTCTTCTTCGGTCCACTGCCAGCGCCGTACCAGCCGACCGAAGTGGGTGTCGACGGTGATGCCGGGGACGTCGAACGCATTGCCGAGCACAACGTTGGCCGTCTTGCGGCCGATGCCGGGCAACGTCACCAGATCCTTCAACGATGCGGGGACTTCGCCGTCGAAGTTCTCGAGTAACTTCTGCCCGAGCCCGATCAGCGAGTTGGCCTTGTTGCGGTAGAAGCCGGTGGTTCGGATGAACTCTTCGAGTTCGGTTCGGTCGGCTTCGGCGTAGTCGCGAGCTGTGCGGTATCTCACGAACAGGGCCGGAGTCACCATGTTGACGCGCTTGTCGGTGCACTGCGCGGACAGGATGGTCGCGACGGCGAGTTCGAGGGGCGTGGTGAAGTCGAGTTCGCAGTAGACGTGCGGAAACGCGACCCCGAGCGTTCGGTTCATCCGCCGGGCCCGCCGCACGAGGCCGAGTCGCGTCTCCTCGCGTTTGCGCACGTCGGGGCGTTTCGGGGCTGTCGATTCCACGCCACAACTGTACGGACAAGAATGCGTAACGAACTACGCGAGCGCGCCGAGCTGTGTTTGTATCGAGACCTTTTCGGTGTTAACTGGCCGGTATGCAAGGACTCGCCGTGGTGCTCTTTCCGGTACTACTCATGCTCTTCGCACTCGCGATGGAGCGCGTCGAGTTCCGGCTCAGCAAGCTCGGCGTCCGGGAGCACGAAGTAGAGGAATTCCTCGATCAGGCAAGTAAGTCCGAGGTCGCCACACTGGCGAACGAGGGCTTCCCCCACGCCCTGGCTCGGTTCAACTCCCGCAAGCGTCACCAGACTCCTCCGCGCACGATCGACACGCGCGACGGCATGGTCGACCAACGGGCCAGTTGAGCACCCATTTGTCCGCATTCGGATGAATTTGCGGTGAACGCGAACAGACGTACCGTTCCTCTGGCAACCTGTGGTGGCGTCGATCACTCGGTTTCGGCCGAGTCGAAGTAGACTCCCCTGAGGTAATTGTTGTGTTTGAACATTGCATCGGCATCGACGCCTGAATCGCAGTGCGATTCGGTGGGTGTGACGAGTGTGTACAGACGCCTTCGGGGGTGCGGGTCACCGCATCACCGACATCCCAAAAGGAGCGCAAGTGGACGACGTCCTGGCACGGGCCGGCATCTTCCAAGGAGTCGAACCCTCTGCGGTTGCGGCACTGACGAAGCAGCTGCAGCCTGTCGATTTCCCCCGGGGACACGTGGTGTTCAACGAGGGTGAGCCCGGAGACCGGCTCTACATCATCGTTTCCGGCAAGATCAAGCTCGGGCGACGCTCCCCCGACGGCCGCGAGAACCTGCTGACGATCATGGGACCGTCGGACATGTTCGGCGAGCTCTCCATCTTCGACCCCGGCCCTCGCACGTCCTCGGCCACCACGGTCACCGAGGTGCGCGCGGTCAGCATGGACCGCGCGGCCCTCAAGGACTGGATCGATCAGCGCCCCGAGATCGCCGAGCAGCTACTGCGCGTGCTGGCTCGCCGGTTGCGTCGCACCAACAACAACTTGGCCGACCTCATCTTCACCGACGTCCCCGGACGTGTGGCCAAGGCGCTGTTGCAGCTCGCCCAGCGCTTCGGCACCCAGGAAGCGGGATCGCTGCGCGTCACCCACGACCTGACGCAGGAAGAGATCGCTCAGCTCGTCGGAGCGTCGCGCGAGACCGTCAACAAGGCACTGGCCGACTTCGCACACCGCGGATGGCTGCGCCTCGAAGGCAAGTCCGTACTGATCTCGGACTCCGAGCGCCTGGCCCGCCGAGCTCGCTAGGCCGAGTTCCTTCGAGACAGCAGCTCGCTAGTTCTCCCTGAGGTAGGCCAGCTGCGTCTTGACCGACATCCGCGCAGCCGGCCACAACTTCTTGTCCACGTCCGAATAGACGTGGCGCACCACCTGCATCGGTTTGGCGTCGTCTCCGATCTCGGCCAACGCCGCCCGCACCTGATCCAGCCGCTGCCGACGGTGAGCGCGATACAGTCGCGCCACCTCGGCGGTGTCCGGTAGATCGGCCCCGTGCCCCGGCAACACCGTCTTGCCCGCACCGGCGGCCTCGAGTCGATCGAGCGAATTCAGATAGTCCGCGAGCGAGCCGTCCTTCGGGTCGAGCACCGTGGTGCCGCGGCCGAGGATCGTATCTCCCGTCAGGACCGCGTCGTCGAGCACGAAGCTCACCGAATCCGCCGTGTGGCCGGGCGTGTGGAGCACCCGGATCCGTAGACCCGCCGCATCGATGACTTCGCCGTCGGCCAACCGCTCGCCGCCGCCGTGCAGGAACTTCTCCCCCACCGCCCGCACCGGTGCCCCTGTCTTGCGGTGAAACCGCTTCAACCCCGCCGTGTGATCGGCATGGCGATGGGTCACCAGGGTCAGCACCACCGTGCCCGACGCGGCGACGGCGTCGAGATGGGCCTTGTCCTTCGGACCCGGGTCGACGACGATGCATTCCTCCGAACCCGGTGCCCGCAGAATCCACGTGTTCGTTCCGTCGAGCGTCATCTTGCCCGGGTTCTCCGCGAGCAGAACCGACGCCGTGGGCGTCACGTGCCGGACCAGTCCGTAGGCGGGATGCGTCAAGTTCGAGTCGGCCATTGAAACACTGTAGGACGCCCACTGTTCTCGAGGTGGAACAGGACCGGTGACGACGACTAACGTCGACGCATATGAAGATCGGACTCGTCGGAGCCGGCCCCTGGGCCCGCAAGACTCAGGCCCCCTCGCTGCTCGCTCATCCGGGAGTGGACTTCACCGGAGCGTGGGCCCGCAGACCGGACGCCGCGGCCGATTTGGGTGCACCCGTCTACGAGTCCTTCGACGCCCTGCTCGATGCCGTCGACGCGGTGGCGTTCGCGGTTCCACCGGCTGTGCAAGCCGGGTTCGCGCTCCGCGCCGCGCGAGCAGGCAAACATGTGTTGCTGGACAAGCCCATTGCCGCCACCGTGGCAGAGGCCGAGGAACTGGCCGAGGCCGTCACCACCGCCGGAGTTCGTTCGATGGTGACTCTGACACTCCGATTCGCCCCGGAGACAAGGCAATTCCTCACCTCGACAGCGGGCCGTCCCTGGGCAGCCGGCTCCGGAACCTGGTTCTCCGGTGCCACCCTCGGCGGGGCGTACTCGGAATCGCAGTGGCGACACGACGACGGGGCGATCCTCGACATCGGGCCCCACGTCTTCGATCTCCTCGACGCGGCACTGGGAACCATTGCGCGCGTTGCCTACTCGCACCGCGACGTGGCGTCGGACAGTTGGACCGTTCTGCTCGAACACGAGGGCGGCGCGCGTAGCACCGTCCAATTGTCGCTGCGGACACCGGTCATGCCGTCGCTCATGCGGATCGAGCTGTCCGGACCCACCGGAGTCGACACCTTCACCGACCGATCCACGTCGTCGACCGACTGCTACGCCGTACTGCTGGACGAGTTCCTCGAGTCGGTGGAATCGGGTGTCGACCACGAATGCTCGGTACACCGAGGACTGCACTTGCAGAGGGTGATTGATCGGGGGCGGGAGTGGGCACCCTGATCGTGTGACCACCATGGACGTCAAAGATGCGATGTTCCACTACACCTCGGCCCCGCATCGCTCGATGGACCAGTACACGACGTTCGTCTTCGACTCGGGGGACCACGAGCCACCGACGTTCGACGACGTCGTGGCCCACGTCGAGAAACGCGCTCGATTGGTTCCGAGACTGCAGATTCGCATCGGCGATGCGGTGGGTCTGTTGGAGTACCCACGTTGGATCAGGGACCCGACGCCGCCTCGTGACCACGTGGTCGACCACGATCTCTCCGACGGTCGTCACACACTGAATTCGTTTCTGGCCGAACGCGCGTGCGTTCCGGTCGATGCGACGACGCGGGCATGGACCGTGCACGTCGGCAGGGGCCTGTCGGGCGTCGACGGTATCCGCGGTGCGGCCACTGTCGTGATCGTTCAGGTCAGCCACGCATTGTCCGACGGGTCGGTCGGTACCCGCATCGTTCGCGCTCTCTTCGGACCGGACGAGCCGACCGACAACGTCACGTTCCCCGACGACCCTGCCGTCTCGCGTCCACGTCGAGTGCGAGATGCGGTCGTTGCGACGGCGCTTCTGCCCTACCGATGGGCGCGGTCGCAGCGGCGGATGGGGCGGGCACAGCAGACGTATCTCGACGCAGTGCGGACCGGGGAGCTGGTTGCCCCCGCACCGGTCGAACCCACGCGCGTCAACGCCCATCCCGACGAAACGAGAGCGGTGCACGTCCTGCAGTTCCCGAAGTCGCAGTGGACGGGCGGGCCGGCCACCGTCACGGCTACCGCACTCACCGCCGTCGGAGCGGCGTTGTCGACGTATCTCGCTGCGCACGGAGAGAGGGACGGCACCCGCATCCGCGCCACGGTGCCCACCGCGATCGGAACGTCGGCGGCCTGGCCTGCCGTCAACCGAACCGTCCCCGCTGCCGTCGATCTGCATCCCGAGCTCACCGACGCGTCCGACCGAGCATCGGCAGTGGCACACGCGCTGAACCTGCAGCGTGAACGCGTGAACGATCGCCGCCACATCGACGCCACCCGATCGGCCGAGCTCTACCCCGCCGCTCTACTGCTCGGCTTCGGTCGCCGCGCCCGGCTCGTCGCCCCTCGCAGCGGAACGCCCGAGCGTGTCACCAGCCATACCGTGGTGACGAGCGTCAACCGAACCGGTCTGGACCTCGAGTTGGGGTCGAGCCGGGCCACCCTGTGCGCGGGGGTCGCGTCGCTGAGCCCGGGCTGCAGCATCACCCACGCCGTGTACGGATACGGGGACGTCGTCACCGTCTGTGTGACGGCCTGCCCGACGACGGTCCCCGATCACGCCGTGTATGCCGACCTGCTGCGTTCCGCAGTCGACGAGACCTGCGGTGCACTTCATGGGACGTCGACTACTGCAGTTCGACGATGAGCTCCACTTCCACCGACGCACCGAGCGGAAGTTCCGCGACGCCGACGGCCGAGCGGGCGTGCTTGCCTGCGTCACCGAAAATCTCGCCGATGACGTTCGAGGCTCCGTTGACGACACCCGGCTGACCGGTGAAGCCCTCCGCGGAAGCGACGAAGCCGACGGCCTTGATCACGCGTGCGACCGAGTCGATACCGACCAACGCATGCACCGCGGCCAGCGCGTTCAACGCACAGATCCGCGCAGCTGCCGTGGCGTCCTCGGCCGACACGTCGGCACCCACCTTGCCGACGGAGGTCAGGTTTCCGTCCACGATCGGCAGTTGACCGGAGGTGTAGACGAGCGAACCCACCTGTACAGCGGGGACGTACGCGGCCAGCGGCGGAACGACGTCGGGCAGCTCGATGCCCAGCTCGGAGAGGCGTTCGCTCCAGTTCGCCACGGCGTCAGCCCTTCGGACGCTTGAAGTACGCGACCAGTGTGTCGCCGCCGTTCGGTCCCGCCATGATCGTCACGAGCTCCCAGCCCTCGGAGCCGTAGTTGTCGAGAATCTGCTTGGTGGCGTGAATCAGCACCGGTGCGGTGAAGTACTCCCAGATGATCTTTTCGCTCATGACTCGAAGCCTATCGCCCACCGGAGTACGAGGGGTGCGTCACTGCGATCGGGTGATTATCGGTTCTGTCGGACGACCGGCATCGCGTCTCTATATGGTCGAGGCGTGGGTACATCGAAGCAAGAGGGATGGCCGGCGAAGGCGGATGCCGCGCGGCTGCATTTCGTGTCCGGCAAGGGCGGTACCGGTAAGTCGACGGTCGCTGCCGCGCTGGCGTTGGCGCTGGCCGCGGGCGGCCGGCGAGTGTTGTTGGTGGAGGTCGAGGGCAGGCAGGGCATCGCGCAGCTGTTCGACGTGCCGCAGCTACCGCCGGTGGAGACCCGCGTCGCCTCGGCGGACGGCGGCGGCGAGGTCTACGCGCTGGCGATCGACATCGAGACCGCGTTCCTCGAGTATCTCGACATGTTCTACAACCTCGGTTTCGCCGGCCGCGCGATGCGCAAGATCGGTGCCATCGAGTTCGCGACGACCATCGCGCCCGGCCTGCGTGACGTACTGCTGACCGGAAAGGTCAAGGAGTGCGTGGTGCGGACCGACAAGAAGGGCAACCGCGCGTACGACGAGGTGGTCGTCGACTCGCCGCCCACCGGCCGCATCGGAAACTTCCTCGACGTCACCAAGGCCATGGCCGACCTGGCCAAGGGCGGCCCGGTCCGCTCGCAGAGCGAGGGCGTGGTGCGGTTGCTGCATTCGTCGGACACCGTCGTGCACCTGGTCACCCTGCTCGAAGCATTGCCGGTGCAGGAGACGGCAGATGCGGTACGCGAGCTCGAAGCAGCCGACCTCCGCCTGGGCACGGTGATCGTCAACCGCACCGAGCCGACGTACCTGCCTGCCGACTCTCTCGAACCCATCGCCGAGGGCGAGATCGATGCCGTCGCAATTCAGGAGGGTCTGGCCAAGACCGGAATCACGTTGTCCGAGGCCGACTTCGCCGGTCTCCTGACCGAATCGATCGAGCACGCGTCGACGCTGTCCGCTCAGGTGGAGAGCGCAACACAACTCGACGAACTCGACGTCGCACGCATGACGCTGCCGATGTTGGCCGACGGCGTCGACCTCGGCGGCTTGTACGAGCTCGCCGCCACGCTCGCAGAACAGGGTGTCCGATGACTCGACCAGCAGCAACCGAACTCGACGTCGACCGCATCCTCACCGACCCCGCGTCACGAATCGTCGTGGTCTGCGGCGCAGGCGGTGTCGGGAAGACCACCACCGCAGCGGCGATGGCTCTGCGTGCCGCCGAACAGGGCAGGCGTGTCGTCGTGCTGACCATCGATCCGGCTCGCCGGCTGGCCCAGGCCCTCGGGCTCGGCGACCTCGACAACAGCCCGCAGCCGGTGAAATTGGGTGCCGACGCCAAGGGCGAACTGCACGCGATGATGCTGAACATGCGGCGCACGTTCGACGAGATGGTCATCGAACATTCGACGCCGGAAAAGGCGGCGCAGGTTCTGGCCAACCCGTTCTATCAGACTGTGGCGTCGTCCTTTTCGGGCACGCAGGAGTACATGGCGATGGAGAAGCTGGGCCAGCTGTCCCTCGACGCGTCGTGGGATCTGATCGTGGTGGACACTCCGCCGTCGCGCAACGCGTTGGATTTCCTCGACGCTCCGCAACGGCTCGGGTCGTTTCTCGACGGGCGTTTCATCCGGCTGTTGACCGCTCCCGGACGAGGAATCACCCGCGTCGTCACCAGCGCGATGAGCCTGGCGATGCGCGGCGTCTCGACCGTCATCGGCAGCCAAATGCTGTCCGACGCTTCGGCTTTCGTGCAATCGCTGGATTCGATGTTCGGCGGGTTCCGCGAACGCGCCACGCGCACATACCAATTGCTCCGCGAGGACGGCACCAGTTTCCTCGTTGTCGCTGCCGCCGAGCCCGACGCATTGCGCGAGGCCGCGTTCTTCGTCGAGCGACTCTCCGCCGAGAACATGCCGCTGGCCGGACTGGTGGTGAACCGGACGCATCCGACGCTGTCGTCGGTGCAGGCCGATCACGCCGCCACTGCCGCCGATCTCCTGGACCGAATCGACGACCCCGGTGCCGAACTGACTGCTGCGGTGCTGCGTATCCACGCTCAACGCGCAGTGACCGCGGCGCGCGAGGTGCGGTTGCTCAAACGCTTCACCGGCGCGCACCCCCGCGTACCCATCGTCGGTGTTCCGTCCCTGCCGTTCGAGGTCTCCGACCTCGCCGCACTACGCGCGGTGGCCGACCAGCTGACCCGCAGAGGCTGATCGGCCGTACCGGCAGGCGGTCAGATCGCCGCCTGCTGCTGACGCTGGGTCTCGAAGAATTCGGACCAGGAGTCGACCTCGGGGTGCTGCTTGAGCAGTGCCCTGCGCTGACGCTCCGTCATGCCACCCCACACACCGAACTCGACGCGATTGTCGAGAGCATCCGCGCCGCACTGCATCAGAACCGGGCAGTGCCGGCAGATGGTCGCGGCCTTGCGCTGCGCTGCACCCCGGACGAACAGCTGGTCCGGATCCGTGCCCTTGCACCGAGCGTGTGACACCCAAGCGATACGTGCTTCTGCTTCCTCTACATCGAGTCGCGTCGGCGCGGTTGTCGTGTGCATGGCGGATCCCCTTTACGTCTCGGTCGCCCTCACTGGGCGTCCTGGAGGCTCCGAGCAGTTTGTACCTCGGTGTCGAAGCACAAATTCTAGGAGCTGCCCCACATTCATTATCAAGTGTTATGCGAATCACACTGTGCTCATAATTTAGGTAAACCCGGCCCCGAATGCAAGACGGTGAGGTCACATTTCTGGTACGGGCGTCCCGAGCAGGGGCGCAGCGCACAACGCATGCGGGGCACTGCCGATCCGAACGAGGCACACGTACGCTGTGCTCTGTGTCAGTTGGAAAAACCGTGGCGAAGCTCGCCGGATGTTCAGCACTCGCCGGTGCATTGCTCGCCGGCGTGATGTTCCCCTTGGCCGGTGGGTTCGGGTTCGCGTCCAACCGCGCCGCCGATACCGTCGACAACGTCTCGGCCGAGTTGGTCGAGGGTGCCGTACCTGCTGTTTCGACGATGACCGACGTCAACGGCAACCCGATCGCGTGGCTGTACGAGCAGCGCCGCTTCGAGGTACCGAGCGACAAGATCTCCAACGAGATGAAGCTGGCCATCGTCTCCATCGAGGACCGGCGCTTCGCGGAGCACCAGGGCGTCGACTGGCAGGGCACGCTGCGCGCGTTCCTGACCAACACCACCAGCGGCCAGGTCCAGCAGGGTGCATCGACCATCGACCAGCAGTACGTGAAGAACTACCAGCTGCTGGTCGTGGCGAAGACCGACGCCGAGCGACGCGCCGCCATCGAGACGACGCCCGCCCGCAAGATCCGTGAGATCCGGATGGCGTTGACGCTCGACAAGGAACTGACCAAGGACGAGATCCTCACCCGCTACCTCAACCTGGTGCCGTTCGGTAATGCCTCCTTCGGCATTCAGGACGCGGCTCAGACGTACTTCGGCATCGATGCCAGCCAGCTCAGCGCCGTCCAGGCCGCGATGCTCGCCGGCATGGTCCAGTCCAGCTCGGCCCTCAACCCGTACACCAACGAAGAGGGTGTGATCGAGCGCAGGAACACCGTGCTCGACACGATGATCCAGAACCTCCCCGAGCGTGCGGCCGAGCTCACCGCACTCAAGGCCGAGCCCCTCGGCGTGCTGCCCGTCCCCCAGACCCTGCCCCGCGGCTGCATCGCGGCAGGCGACCGAGGATTCTTCTGCGACTACGCGTTGCAGTACCTCGCACAGGCCGGAATCAGCCAAGAGCAGATCGACAAGGGCGGATACCTCATCCGCACGACGCTCGACCCCGCGGTCCAGAACTCCACCAAGGCCGCCCTGGTCAGCAACACCAGCCCCTCGCTCGACGGCGTGGCGACGGTGATGAACGTCGTCACCCCGGGCCAGGACCAGCACCGCGTCCTGGCCATGGGCAGCAGCCGCACCTACGGCCTCAACGCCGACGCCGACGAGACCGTGCAGCCCCAACCGCACTCCCTCGTGGGTAACGGAGCCGGCTCCATTTTCAAGATCTTCACCACGGCCGCCGCCATGGAACGCGGACTGGGCACCAGCGCAACGCTGCAGGTCCCCAAGCGCGTGGAGGTCAAGGGCGTCGGCGACGGTGGTGCTCGTAACTGCCCGGCCTCCACCTACTGCGTGGAGAACGCGGGCAACTACCCACCCGCGCTGTCCATCACCGACGCGCTGGCTCAGTCCCCCAACACGGCCTTCGTCAAGCTGATCGAGTCCGTCGGCGTCACGCCGACGGTCGACATGGCCGTCCGTCTCGGCCTGCGCTCGTACACGGACCCGGGTTCCTCGGGTGCCGAGCAGTCGATGGCCGATTTCCAGAAGAGTCAGAACCTCGGCTCGTTCACCCTCGGACCCACCTGGGTGAACCCGCTGGAGCTGTCCAACGTGGCCGCGACCTTGGCTTCCGGTGGCAAATGGTGCCCGCCGACCCCGATCGACTCGATCTTCGACCGCGACGGCAAGCCCGTTCCCGTCGCTCACCAGGCCTGCGAGCAGGTCGTCGAACCCGGTCTGGCGAACACCCTCGCCAACGCTATGAGCAAGGACGACCAGGCAGGTGGCACGTCCGCGTCCGCCGCTGCCTCGGCCGGCTGGAATCTGCCGATGTCCGGCAAGACCGGTACCACCGAGTCGAACCGATCCTCGGGCTTCCTCGGGTTCACCAACAATTACGCCGCCGCCGTGTACACCTACGGCGACTCACCGACGCCCAGCGAGATCTGCTCGTTCCCGCTTCGGCCCTGCGGTTCGGGAAACCTGTACGGCGGTAACGAACCCGCGAGAACCTGGTTCGACGCGATGAGCCCGATCGCCACCAACTTCGGGCCCGTCCAACTTCCACCGGTCGATCAGAAGTACGTCCGCGGTTCGGCCAACGGACAGGTACCCGACGTCACCGGCCAGAGCCAGTCGTCCGCGACGTCCACGCTGCAGGGTGCGGGCTTCCAGGTGACAGCGGTGACGACGGCCGATCAGGCTGCGCGCGGAACCGTGGTGTCGACGTCACCGTCGGGCAGTGCGGTTCCCGGATCGAACATCACGATCTACGTCAGTGACGGATCGGTTCGCCCGGCACCGGCTCCGGCCCCTGCCCTGCCGCCGGGTATCCAGATACCGGACCTGCCGCCGGGTATCCAGATACCGGCGATCCCGGGGCTCACCGCTCCTCGCTAGTGCCTGCGGCAGTGGTGTGGTTACGGCCCTCCTGGGGCACATAACCGCACCACTGCGCGGAGCGCACTACAGGCGGTCTTTGACGGCCTTCGACAGGCGGGATCCATCGGCCTTACCGGCGGCGAGTCCCGACGCGATCTTCATGACCTGGCCCATCTGCTTCATGGCCGGTCGCTCGCCCAATTCCTCGGCAACCTGGGCGATGGCGGTGTCGACGATGGTGGCCAGTTCCTCGTCGGTCAGCGGAGTGGGCAGGTACTCGTTGATGATCTGCGCCTCGGCGTGCTCGTTGGCGGCGAGTTCACCGCGACCGTTCTGCGTGTAGATCTCGGCCGATTCGCCGCGCTTCTTCGATTCCTTCGCCAGCACCTTCAGGACGTCGTCGTCGGTCAGTTCGTGGGCCTCCTTGCCGGAGACCTCCTCGGTCTGAATGGCGGCTAGGATCATGCGCAGCGTTGCCAGCCGGAGCTTGTCCTTCGCTTTCATCGCTGTGGTCAGGTCGGTTCGGATACGGGCCTTGAGTTCGGACATGGCAGAAACGCTACGCGGCCCAGCCGTCGGCTCGCGCGTCCATATCGGCTTGCTGCCGTATCGTGGACTGGGTGGCCGTTCACTTCAGTTCCTCGTTACTGCCCACCTCGGCGCAACTGCGCAGCGCTTCGACGCAGCTGCGGTCGGTTGCCGAGCACACGCGCGACGTCGTCAGAGCGGCACCGCTCAAGAGCTCGGTGATCGGGACGGCGGGTGCTGCGGCCTTGGGCATCGGCTACGCCACCCTCGTCGAGCGCAACGCGTTCACGCTCCGTGAGACGTCGATGGCGGTGCTCGAACCCGGCTCCGCGACGCTGCGAGTACTGCACATCAGCGACCTGCACATGATGCCGGGCCAGCGGATGAAGCAGAACTGGCTCCGCGAACTGGACCGCCTCGAACCCGACCTCGTGGTCAACACCGGCGACAATCTGTCGCACCAACGCGCTGTCCCCAGCGTCGTGCAGGCTCTCGGGCCGCTGCTGTCGCGTCCAGGGCTGTTCGTGTTCGGCAGCAACGACTACTTCGCGCCCAAGCCGAAGAACCCCTTCAAGTACTTCGACAAGAACCACAAGCGCACGACGGGCGAGTCGCTGCCGTGGCGTGACCTGCGGGCTGCGTTCTCCGAACGCGGTTGGCTCGACGTGACGCATGTCCGCCGCGAACTCGAGGTCGCCCGAGTCCGGATCGCATCGGCGGGCGTCGACGATCCGCACCTGAAGCGCGATCGCTACGACACCATCGCCGGCCAGCCGAACCCGTTGGCAGACTTGCGCCTCGGCATCACCCACTCCCCGGAGCCCCGGGTATTGGACAAGTTCGCGCAGGACGGTTACGACCTCGTCCTCGCCGGGCACACCCACGGCGGCCAGCTGTGCCTGCCGTTCTACGGTGCGCTGGTGACGAACTGCGAGATCGATCGCTCCCGGGTCAAGGGTCCGTCCAAGTGGGGCGCGCACACGCAGCTCCACGTGTCGGCCGGTCTCGGGACGTCGCCGTACGCGCCTGCCCGCTTCTGCTGCCGCCCCGAAGCAACCCTGATCACGCTCACTCCTGCCCCCAGAAAGGGCCCGAAGGACGTCTCCGACGAGGGCGTTTCGCGTTCTGAGGCAGTCGTGAGTTAGACTTCTCCAGCGGTACACGGGGTGTGGCGCAGCTTGGTAGCGCGCTTCGTTCGGGACGAAGAGGTCGTGGGTTCGAATCCCGCCACCCCGACAGTTGGACCACGAAAAGGGACCCACTCGATTCAATCGAGCGGGTCCCTTTTCTTTGCCTGATCGGCGCTACTGTGAGGCATGCCGACCCCCACCCGCGTTCATGTCACCCATCGGTTCGCTTCGTCTCCCGACGCCGTCTTCGCGGCGCTGTCCGAACACGAGAACCTCGGCCCGTTGTTCCTGGCCAAGATCCGCCGGGTGCGCGACGGAGACACCTCCCGCAACGGCGTCGGATCGGCTCGTAGCCTGAAGCTGGGGCCACTCCCCGCGTTCGAGGAGACCACCACCGTCTCCGAGCCGAACACCCTCATCGAGTACCGCATCACCAAAGGTGGCCCGCTACGCGGTCATTGGGGTGTGCAGAAGCTGACCCCCACCACTGACGGCGGTACCGAACTCGACTACACAATCGGATTCGACGCCCCGATCCCCGGTCTCGCCGCGATCGTCGGCAAGGCGTTGACGTCGAACATCTCGAAGAACCTGCCGCGCTTGGCTCGGTAGCACAGCCGCAAAACGACAAGACCCCGATCGATGGTCTCGATCGGGGTCTTCTCGTGTGTGCTCAGCTGGACGCAGCGCGCAGCTTCTCCAACAGTGGGCCGGCCGCCTCGGCCAGGAAGCGCTCCTGAGTTTCGTCGCCCACCTGGACCAGCGCGATGTCGGTGTAACCGGCCTCCCAGTACGGCTTCACGGCCTCGACGATGTCGTCCAGGTCCGGTCCACACGGGATCGTGTCGGCCACATCCTCTTTCCTGACGAACTTCGTCGCACCGGCGAAACCGGCCGTCGTCGGCAGATCCGCGTTGACGGCCCAGCCGCCGGCGAACCAGCGGAAGCGGTCGTGTGCGCGATCGATGGCAGCGTCCTTGTCGGGATCCCACGAAATGGGGATCTGGCCGATGGACCGCGCCGGTCCGTCGTGGTTGTCCGACCACGCCTTGACGAGATCCGCATCCGGCTCGGTGGCGATGAGGTGATCGCCGTACTCGGCGAACCGCGCCACGGCCTTCTCGCCGCCGGCGGCGATGCCGATCGGGACGCCGCCCTCGGGCAGGTCCCAGATCCGAGCGGAGTCGACGCGAAAGTGCTTGCCCTCGTGGGTGACCAGGCCACCGGCGTGCAGTGCGCGGATGATCTCGAGCGCCTCGACGAACATGTCCTGACGCTTGTCGATGGAGGGCCAGCCTTCACCCACGACGTGCTCGTTGAGGTTCTCGCCGCTGCCCAGGCCCAGAGTGAAACGTCCGTCGGCCAGAATCTGCAACGTCGCGGCCTTCTGGGCGACGACGGCCGGGTGGTACCGGATGATCGGGCACGTCACGTACGTCATCAGCTCGACGCGCTCGGTGGCCTGCGCGACCGCACCCAAAGTGGTCCACGCGTAAGGAGAGTGCCCCATGGACGAGAGCCACGGCGAGTAGTGGTCACTGCTGACCTCGAAGTCGAAGCCGACCTTCTCGGCTCCGACGGCGTACTTCACCAGCTCTTTGGGACCGCTCTGCTCGGTCATCAACGTGTATCCGAAATTGGTCATGCTGTTCTCCTAAATTGTTGCGACGGAACCGGCGTCGACTCGGTAGTTGGATCCGTTGACGAAGGACGCGCGATCCGAGCACAGGAACGTGATCACCGAGGCCACTTCCTCGGGTTCGCCGCGGCGTCCCAGTTCCATGTACGGGCGCTCCTCGTCGAGGAAGCTCTCGATGGCACCGTCTCTGTCGGTGCCCTTCTCCTCGGCTCGCTTGTCCATCATCGCGTCGGTCATCGGGGTGTGAATGAATGCCGGGGAGACCGCGTTGACGAGTAGGCCCTCCGACGCGTAGCTGCGCGAAAGCCCCTTGGCCAGAGCCAGTACTCCGGCTTTGGCCGAGCAGTAGGGCAATTCGTCGTCGTACGGCTGCACGGCGTCCTCGGACGTCAACAGCACGATGCGCCCCCATCCACCGCGCCGGAGGGCGGGGAGAAACGCGCGCAGTAGGCGGACCGGGCCCATGAGGTCGATGTCGAGGGTGGAGCGCCACCCTTCCTCGTCGATCTCGTGGAACAGCCCCTGAGCGCCGGTGACGCCGGAGGACTGCACCAGAATGTCGATGTCGCCCACGGCCTGCTGTGTGCGCACTGCCAGGTTCTCGACGGCCTCGGTGTCGGTCACGTCCGCGGCGAACGCGAACAGCTGTCCCTCTGCTGCACCGAGTTTCGCGGCGGCCTCGTCCAACGAACTCTGGTCCTTGTCGCTGACGACCACACGGACGCCCTCGGCCAGCAGCAGCTTCGCAGTGTGCCACCCGATGCCGGAGTCGGCTCCGGTCACCAGTGCGGCTCTACCGTCGATTCCCAAATCCATTCGATCCCACTTTGCGCTAGAGGTCGGTTGTCAGGCTGTGGCGTCGTGCGAACGCGCGATGGTCAACGCCGCATTCACCAGGGCCAGGTGGCTCAAGCCCTGCGGGAAGTTACCCAGAAACGACCCATCCGAAGCATCGATCATCTCGCTGTACAGCCCGACGTCGTTGGACATTTCCACCAATTGGTCCATCAGGGCCGTGGCCTCGTCGTCTCGGCCGACGCACGACAGCGCCGATACTCGCCAGAACGCGCAGGCCACGAACGTGACCTCTTCCTCGGACACTCCGCTGTAGCGGTACATCAACGGCCCGGCACCGAGCTCTTCGCCGAGCGCATCGATCGTGGCCGAAATACGTTCTCCGCGATCGAAGTTCATCTCGGCTGCCAACAGGACCGACGCGTCGAGCCCGTCGGCACCCGGGTACGCGAGGTAGGCCTGCCGCTCCTCGGACCAGCACTCGGTTTCGATGTACCGCCGTATGCACTCCTTCTCGGCTTTCCACCGATCCGGTATGCCCGGGATCTCCCCGGCTTCGGCCAGGTGCACCGCGCAGTCCAGTGCCTGCCAGCACCCGAGCTTGGAGCTCGTGTAGTGCTGCTCCACCTCGAGCTCCCAGATACCGGCATCCTTGCGCTGCCACGAGTCGCAGGCCTCGTCCGCGATGGTCGCCAACAGCCGACCGGTCTGTGCGTCGAGGATGTTGCCCGCGTCCACGTACTGCCGAATGATCGAGAACAGGTCTCCGAAGATCATGAGCTGGAGCTGGTCCGCCGCGGCGTTGCCGTTGACCACCGGTCCGATGCCGCGCCAGCCGGGCACGTCGGGCTGCTCTGTGCCGCCCGGCAATTCGCCGCCGAGGGTGTAGAACACGTTCACCAACGGATCGTTGACTCGAATGACCTTCAGCAGCCACGCGACCGCCGCATGGATTTCCTCACGCAGACCGAACCGTTGCAGCGCCCGAATGGTGTACGCGGCGTCGCGAACCCAGGCGTACCGGTAGTCCCAGTTCTTGCCACCGGTGCGATTCTCGGGCAGTGACGTGGTCGCTGCCGCCGCGATAGCACCGGATGGGCTGTGCAGCAACAACTTCAACGCCAACGCGCTGCGAGCGACGTGCTTCGCCCACGGGCCCTCGTACGAGAACTCGTCCGACCAGACGCGCCAATTGTCGATGGTCCGGTCGATGCCCTCGTCGAGGTGTTGAGGATCCGGCAGCGGCAGTGGCTCGTTCTCGGTTCCGACCACACCGATGACGTGACGCGAACCCGAGCGCGTGGTGAAGACGCCGCTGATGTCGCGATCCGCGAGCTGCACGTCTTCGATCCCCAAAGTCCGGACTGCCAGCGTCAATCCGTCGACGCGCAAGACGGTTCCGTGCTCGGTGTCGTACGCCCACGGCGACGCGATACCGAGCATCGTGCCCGGTGCGACGGACCACGTCATGTCGACTGTCCCGTCGAGTCCGTCGATACGGCGCGCCAACTCCACCCACGGCAATCGCCCGGCCACACCGGTGTTGAGCGAGTCGGTGATTCGGACGGTACCGCTGTCGGTGCGGAACGTGGTGGTCAGAACGTTTGTGCCGGGCACGAATTCGCGCTCGACGGTGAACTCGCCTCTGGGCGTCAGTTCGATGTACCCACCGTGCGGGGCGTCGAGCAGCGAGGCGAACGGCGGTGGCGAATCGAGGTTGGGTACCGGGAACCAATCGATGCGGCCGTCGTCGGCGATCATCGCGACGGTCCGGCCGTCACCGATCGCGCCGTAACTTTCGATGGGGACGTACCCGTCGACCCTCGGACAAGGCTTTCGGAAGTTGCTCAAGCACTTGCCTTGTCGGCAAGGATCGGGCTCTCGGCGAGGTGTTCCAGCAGATCGGCCGGGTCGTCGAACACTGCCACCGCACCCGCGTCGAGCAGCTCTGCGCGTGAGATACCGCCGCTCAACACGCCGATGGCCCGCACCGCTGCCCGGCCCGCGGACTCGATGTCCCACACGCTGTCTCCCACCATGATCGCGTGTTCGGCGTCGACGCCGGCGCGCTCGAGCGCAGCACCGATGATGTCGGGCTCCGGCTTTGCCACCTCGGCGTCCTCGCCGGATGTCACCACCGCTACCGAATCCTCGACCTCGAGCAGATCACGCAACGTCGACAGCTCGGACTCCGGAGCGGACGTCGCGAGCACCACGGTGACCTCGCGAGTGTTCAGCTCTGCCAACAGCTCCCGTGCACCCGGCAGGATTTCCAAGGTCTTCGACGCCGCCGCGTAATACTCCCCGTGCAGGGTTTTTGCTTCCTGCGCGAGCGCGCTGTCGGACGAACCGACCAACGCCTCCAGCAACTTCGACCCGTCCATCCCGATACTGCGATGAATGCGCCACGACGACACCTCGTGCCCGGCATCGCGGAACGCGCGGGACCACGCGTCGACATGGACGTAATTGGAATCGACGAGCGTGCCGTCGATATCGAACAACACCGCGTCGACCTTCGGAGCACTTTCAGACATGGGTGTACGAATACCCATGGGCTGTACACGCAAACAAAACGGGCCCCTCACCACCGGTGAGGGGCCCGCATCGAATTCAGGTTTCAGCTGGCCTGGGCCTGCCACATCCAGTGCAGCTGCTCGAGCCGAGCAGTGATGGCGATGAGCAGGTCCTGCGTCACCGGGTCGGCTTCCGCGGTATCGGCGACGCGTCCACGCAGCCGGTCGACGACGGCAGCGATGTTGTCGACGATGGCCGGCACCACTTCGCTGTCCTGGGTCCACCCGGCACCGAAGCCTTTGGTTCCTGCCGTCGAGGAGACGGTGGCTGCCCGGCCGTCCGGGCTGACACCGATCGCGGTGGCGCGCTCGGCCGCCTGATCGGTGAATTCACGTGCAGCAGTGACCAATTCGTCGAGCTCGAGGTGCACGGACCGGAAGTTCTTGCCGATCACGTTCCAGTGCGCCTGCTTCGCGATGAGCGAGAGATCGATCAGGTCGACGACGGTGCCCTGCAGAGCGTCGCCCGCGATCTTCTGCTGACCTGCGTCGAGGGTGCTGGTGATGGGGTTCGTCATGATGTGGCCTCCCTGCCGTTGTGCGACGGTGTGCATCGCACGCCATTATTGTGCTTCCGTCTGTATTGCACAACGGCGGCGCCGCGCCGGTTGTTCCGGGATCGGCGTCGTTGTGACGCCGATCCCAGGAACGTCCGGATCAGACCTTGGCGGCCTCGTCGGCAGGATCGTCGATCGCGCCGGCACCGGTGGTGGGAGCGGTCTCGTTCTGCTGCGACCGAACACCTTCCTCGACCTTCTTGCCGAGCTCGGGGTCGACGTTGGTCCAATACTCGAACACCCGGCTCAGAACCGGCTCGCTGACGCCGTTGAGGACGTGTCCGACGATGTTTCCGACCAGACGCTCGCGCTGCGCGTCGTCCATGACCTCACGGACCAGGGCTCCCGCTTGCACGAAGTCGCCGTCCTCGGGGTGCTCGATGTAGCCGGTGCGGACGAAGCGAGGCTCGAAGTCCCACGCTCCGTCGTCGCCGTACTTGTTCGTGTCCGCCGACGGACCGCCGAAGGAGTTCGGCGCGTAGACGGGCGTCTCCGGAGAGTTGAACGAGTACCGCATGTTGCCGTCCTTGGAGTACGAGTTGACCTCGGACTTCGGGGCGTTGACCGGCAGCTGCGCGTAGTTCGCTCCGATGCGGTACCGATGCGCGTCCGCGTAGGAGAACACACGGCCGAGCAGCATCTTGTCGGGGCTGAAGCCGATGCCGGGCACGGTGTTGGACGGCTCGAACGAGCTCTGCTCGATCTGCGCGAAGAAGTTCTCCGGGTTGCGGTTCAAGGTCATCTTGCCGACCTCGATGAGCGGGTAATCCTTCTGCGACCAGACCTTCGTGAGGTCGAACGGGTTGTACTTGTAGTTCTCCGCCTCGTCGTACGGCATGAGCTGGACCTTGAGGGTCCAACTGGGGAAGTCGCCGTTCTTGATGGACCCGAACAGATCCTGACGGTGGTGGTCGGGTGACGTACCCGCAACCTCGTCGGCCTTGTCCTGCGTCAGGAAGTCGATGCCCTGATCGGTCTTGAAGTGGAACTTCACCCAGGTCTTCGTGCCGTCCTCGGCGATGAGCTGGTAGGTGTGCGAACCGAAACCGTCCATGTGGCGGAACGACTTCGGGATGCCGCGGTCACCCATGAGCCACGTGACCTGGTGCGCCGACTCGGGCGAGAGGGTCCAGAAGTCCCATTGCATGTTGTTGTCACGCAGACCGGAGTCGGGCATGCGCTTCTGGCTGCGAATGAAGTCCTGGAACTTGATCGGATCCTTGACGAAGAAGATCGGCGTGTTGTTGCCGACGAGGTCCCAGTTGCCTTCCTCGGTGTAGAACTTCAGCGAGAAGCCGCGCGGATCACGCCAGGTGTCGGGGCTACCCTGCTCGCCGGCGACGGTGGAGAACCGTGCCAGCATCTCGGTCTTCGCGCCGGGCTGCAACGCCTTCGCCTTGGTGTACTTGCTGATGTCACCGGTGATCTCGAGCTCGCCGAACGCGCCCGCGCCCTTGGCATGCACGACGCGCTCCGGGACCCGCTCGCGGTTGAACTGCGCCATCTTCTCGATCAGGTAGTGATCGTGCAACAGGATCGGGCCCTGTGCGCCGGCGGTGAGCGACTGATCGTCGCTGGCTACGGGGATTCCCGAATTGCTGGTGGTGGGCTTGCTGGTGGTCGGCTTGGTCATACGAAGCCTCCTGATGGCTGTATCGAGTCCGAGAGGGCTGTCCCGGACGAAATCTGTGCGGCCGAGGGCGCGGCCGGATTCTCACGGGGAATGCCCGTACTCACGCGGCATAAACCCTCGAGCTCGACCACCAGCATGCCATCAATCTGTACTAAGTCAAGAAAAGGGTTGCCGTCAGGGCACCAGCCGCGCCTCACCCGTCCGCATCGAACCCGACACGATCTGCAACCCGAAATACGTGCCCGACGGCATCCAGCGATCGAGCGTCGGCCCCGACGCATCCACCTCCACCCGGGCCAACCTGGCTTTCCCCTTCAAGCTCGCGACGCCCAGAGCCGATCCGCCGGGCACCGGCTGCGCGAACCCGATCGATCCACGCATCGGAAATATGGGCCCGAAGCCGCGGGAGCCGGTCCGCACCGACCAGTCCCCACCGCTGACCCCGGCCTTGTTCAGCACGTCGCCGTCGAACTCGGCCAGCACCTTGGGCAGATGCCAGTTGGTCCTGCCGCCGTGCACCGACGTCGCGGAATCGACGGCGATGAACGGCACCGACATCCGCGGGATCTTTCCGACGTCCCGGCGCAACACCGGGCTCGCCAGTATCTCGCGGTAGGGACCGACGGGTGACGTCATGTAGTCGACGACCATGCACATCGTGATCGGCAACGTCTTCGCGCCGGCAGGCGCGAAATCCGACGACCGGGCGCGATGCCACCAGATCGTGGCTCGGACGTTCGCCGGCCACGGCGCAGCGGGGCTGACCGGCCAATCGGTGCGCTCGGTCTCGGACTCGGCGACGCTCCACATCAGGAGTCCCTCCCCACGACGGTCAGCGGCAGGCGCAGCGCGCCCGGCGCGGTCACCGGCACCACCGGGTTGGACGGTTGAACCGGTGCCACCTCGACATAACCCGAGCCGACGGCAGGCCTACGGTCCGGCTCACCCTTGTTGGGCCACAATGCCATTGCCCGCTCGGCCTGCGCGGTGATGGTCAGAGACGGATTGACACCGAGGTTGGCGCTGACGGCAGACCCGTCGAGCACATGCAGGCCCTCGTACCCGTACACCCGCTGGTAGCCGTCGATCACACCGGTGTTCGGTGAATCACCGATGGCGCAGCCGCCGAGGAAGTGCGCGGTCATCGGAATGTTGACGATCTCGGCGATCGACCCGCCCGGATCGCCGCCGATCTTGTCGGCGAGCAACCTGATGGCCGTGTGCCCCTGCGGAATCCACTGCGGCGGCGGATCGCCCGCCCCGGGCCGACTCGTCAGACGACGCCCGAACGGCCCCTTCTTCGAGCCGAGTTCGAGGGAGTTGTCGTCGGTCTGCATCACCAGAGCGATGACAGTGCGTTCGGACCACCGATGGACCGACAGACTGCGGGCCGCCGCGCCGGGGTGGCGCAGCGCCACTCCGAGCGTCTTGAGAATCCGAGGCACCTTGCCGCCGCCGTCGCTGAGAACGGTCTGCAGCAGCCCGATTGCGTTGCTGCCCTTGCCGTATCGCACGGGTTCGATGTGCGTGTGATCGTCCGGGTGGAACGAGGAGGTGATCGCCACTCCCTCGTGGTAGTCGACCTCGCGTCCGCGCGCCGTTGCGGCCAGCACGGCCTCGGAGTTGGTACGTACCAACGAACCGATCTTGTTCGACAGCCGCGGCAACGAGCCCTTCTCCTTCGCGGCGAGCATGAGCTTCTGCGTTCCATAGGTGCCCGCCGAGAAGACCACCTGATCGGCGGTGATCGTCTTCTCCTTGCGGCGCAACTTGCCGCCGGTGCGCCGCGTCACCACGTCGTAGCCGCTGCCGTTCGGGCGGACGTCCACGACGGTCGTCAGCGGAAGGATGTGTGCGCCTGCACGTTCAGCGAGGTAGAGGTAATTCTTGACGAGGGTGTTCTTCGCGCCGACGCGGCAACCCGTCATGCACGAACCACACTCGGTGCACCCGGTCCGCTCGGGGCCGGCACCACCGAAGAACGGGTCGGGTGCGGTCTTGCCACGGTCACCGAAGTAGACGCCCACCGGAGTCGAGGTGAACGTGTCGCCCACGCCCATGTCCTCGGCGACCTCCTTCATGACCTTGTCCGAGGCAGTGATCGTCGGGTTCGTCTCGACCCCGAGCATCCGACGCGCCTGGTCGTAGTACGGATTCAGTTCACGCTTCCAGTCCGTGATGGCACCCCACTGCGGATCCTCGAAGAACTTGGTCGGCGGCTGGTACAGCGTGTTGGCGTAGTTGAGCGAGCCTCCGCCGACGCCTGCCCCCGCCATCACGAGCACGTCGGGCAACAGGTGTATACGTTGGACGCCGTAGCAGCCGATCGCCGGAGCCCACAGGTACTTACGCAAACGCCAACTGGTCTTGGGCAATTCGTGATCGGCGAACCGTCGGCCGGATTCCAACACCGCCACCCGGTAGCCCTTCTCGACGGCCCGCAGCGCGGCGACGCTCCCGCCGAACCCGGAGCCGATGATCAGTACGTCGTAGTCGCTCATGCGGAAACCGCCTTCTTGTCTGATTCACGGGTGTCGGAGACGAGTCGGTAATTCGAGGTGTCGAACGTTCGCGTCTTGTTGCGGAACCGGAATGTGTACGTGGGCCACATCGTCGAGTTGCGTCCGTTGGCGTCGAGGTACCAGCTCGAGCAGCCGCCGGCATTCCAGACTGTGCCGTCGAGAGAAGAGTCGACCCACGAGTTGTGCTGCTGCTGTGCGGATTCGGACACCTCGACGGCGGTTGCATGATGGTCCCGCATCTCGCTGAGCGCCGAGACGACGTAATTGGCCTGCGACTCGAGCATGTAGACGATCGAACTGTGCCCGAGATTGGTGTTGGGGCCGTACATCAGGAAGAGGTTCGGGAACCCGGCGACGGTGGTGCCCAGGTGGGCCTGCGGGCTACCGCCCCAGCGCTCCGCGAGCGTACGACCATCGCTGCCGCGCAACAGATGCGACACCGGCGGTTCGGTCGGGGTGAACCCCGTCGCGAAGATGATGGTGTCCACCTCGTAGTTGCGGCCCGACGCGTCGACGACGCCGTTCTCGGTCACCGACGTCAGGCCCGATGTCACCAGGTCGACGTCGGGTCGATCCAGCGTCCGCAGCCAATCATTGGACAGCAGAAGACGTTTGCAGCCGGGTGCGTAGTCGGGGGTCAGAGCCGCCCTCTTCGTCGGGTTCTTGACCTGACGCTTCAGATTGGCCTTCGCGAATGCCTTGACGGCGGGCAACATCCACGGATTGTCGGCCAGAACGGTCACGTATGCCTCGCGGTACCCGTAGATGAGGCCGCGAACCGCGCGATGAGCCGCGGGCACCTTCTCGTACAGAGTCCGCTCGACCCGGCCGATGGTGCGGTCCAGACGTGGGATCACCCAGGCCGGTGTGCGCTGAAAGACGGTGAGCCGCTGGGCCTTGTCGACGATCTCGGGCACGAACTGCACCGCCGACGCTCCGGTGCCGATCACGGCGACGCGCTCCCCGGTGAGATCGTGCTCGTGGTTCCACGTCGCGGAGTGGAACACCGTTCCCTGGAATGTGTCGATGCCCGGGACGTCCGGGATCTTCGGCGTCGACAGTGCGCCGGTGGCAGCTATGAGAACTCTGACGCTCGCCGCGCCCTTCGAGGTCTGCACGGTCCACCGCTGGTCCGTGTCACTCCAATCGGCCGACAGCAGTTCGCAATCGGTGACGATGCGATCCCGCAGGTTCAGCCGCTCGACCACCGATTGGAGGTAGTCGAACAGCTCCGGTTGGCGCGCGAAGGTGTGACTCCACTTCGGGCTCGGCGCGAACGAGAACGAGTACAACGACGTCGGGACATCGCACGCACACCCGGGGTAGGTGTTGTCCCGCCATGTGCCGCCCACCTCCGACGCTCGCTCGATGACGGTCACGTCGGCACTCGGATCGGCGGCGAGGATCTTCGCCACCGCGGCGAGGCCGGCGAAACCGGCTCCGACGACGAGCACGTCGACTTGTTGGGGCAGTGCAGAATTCACGAGTCCATCACCTTTTCGGACCAGACGGGGAGGAGCCGTCCGCGCAGCTGCGCGTCGGCTTCGGGGGTACGGAACAGAGCCGATACAGCGAGCCCGCGTGCCAGCTCGACGCTGAGCTCGATGGACTCGGTGGACATGCGGCTACCCATGACGATCTGAGCGCCGCTCTGGATGGCCTCGGCGACGCGGCGCTCGAGCGGAACCATTGCCTCGTGCAGAGCCGGATCGGTACGTGCCGCGACCCACAGCTCGAGCGCGGCATAGAACAGCGGGCCCGAGAACGCGTCGACGAGGATCTCGGGTCCGCGTTCCGGATCGGGCTCGGCTTCCAGAATCTCGGACAGGCGGCGGTCGACGAGATGCTCGACGGCAGCGGTCACCAACGTCTCCTTGGTCGGGAAGTGGTGCAGCTGCGCTCCACGGGATACTCCGGCACGCCGCGCGATCTCCTGCGTGCTGGTCTTCGAGAAACCCAGCTCGACGAGGCACTCGATGGCTGCATCGAGCAACTTGGCGCGGGTCCCCGCGGTGCGTTCGGCCTGCGTGCGGCGCGGGGTAGGCGCGCCGTCGCTGACCTCTGTGTCGGTAGTCACACTTTGCACAGTAGCGTCAAAACAACAAACAGTCCAGCCTGACTTTAAGTTTTGTCACAACTGAGTTCATCCGCCTCCAGGACCGCCGACAGACCCGCGCGAAGGTCCCGGACGAAGTAGTCGCGCCGTTCGAGTGAAGGGAAGTGACCGCCGGCGTCGGGTGCCCGCCATCGAACGATGCGCCGGTACCTCTGCTGGGCCCATGGCAGCGGGCACTTCGCAATGTCCCGGGGATATGTCGTGATCGCGGCCGGGACATCGACGCGGAGGTCCGGGTCGAGTGAGTGGTGGCTTTCGTAGTAGATGCGGGCCGACGACGCCCCGCTACGTGTCAACCAGTACAGGGTGACGTTGTCGAAAAACGCCGTGCGAGAGATCGTCTCGAACGGACTGCCCTCGGTGTCCGTCCACTCCGCGAACTTGTCGAGAATCCAGGCCAACAGCCCGGCCGGGGAATCGACGAGTGAATACCCGATCGTCTGCGGCTGCGTCGCCTGCAGTGTCGCGTAGGCGATGCGATCACGGTCGAACTCTCGGGTGTGCTGAACCCAGCCGAGCTCCTCGGCCGTCAGTCCGTCCGTCGACAACCCGGGCGGCGCTTCGGCGTAGGTCGTGTGGATTCCGATGACCTGCTCGGGGAATCGGCCGCCCAGGATCGTGGTGACGACACCTCCCCAATCACCCCCGTGGGCGAGGAACCGCTCGTAGCCGAGGCGACCCATGAGCTCGACCCACGCGGCCGCGATCTTCTCGGTGCCCCACCCGGTCGTCGCAGGTTTGTCGCTGAACCCGAAGCCCGGAAGAGACGGGACCACGACGTGGAATGCACGTGCCGAGAGGTCCGACGGATCGGCCAGTTCGTCGATGATGTCGAGGAATTCGACAACACTGCCCGGCCAGCCGTGCGTCACGATCAACGGCGCTGCGTCACTCCGCGGTGAACGACGGTGCAGGAAATGAATCCCCACGCCGTCGATCGTCGTGCAGAACTGCCCGACTCGGTCGAGCCTCGACTCGAGCGATCGCCAGTCGTATTCGGTGCGCCAGAACTCGATCGCGTCCGTGAGCTCCGTGAGCGGTACCCCCTGCTCCCATCTGCGCGCGCCGGCCACGGTCTCGGATTCGGGCAGGCGAGCCGCGTCGAGCCGTGCGACCAGATCGGCGAGGTCGGCGTCGGTTGCGCGCCACTCGAACGGGCGGACATCGGGCTTGTCGACGCGCATCATGAAGGCTCCTTTGTTTACTTGAACCGGCAAAGGCAGTTCTAACAGCGCAGACGGCCTGTCGCAACCGGCTAAGGTGGTTCTATGGCAAGGAGCTTCCCCGATTTCCGACCTGGCAATGTCCTGTCGACGGCATTCACCGGAACCCTCACCGAGCGTCGCGGCGATACCGTCGAACGAATCCCTGTGCCGGAACGGCTCGCCGACTGGTTGACTCTCCACGGACTCGCCGTCGAATCCTGCACCGACTCACAGCTCGACGCGGCTCGGGAGCTACGGGAAGCGATCCACCTCTGCGCTACTGCAGCCGCGACTGGAGATCGACTGCCCACTTCCCCCGTTCGCATTTTGAACGACCACAGCCTTCGGGGTCGGGCGTCGGCAATCCTGTCGCCGTCGGGCGTCCGGCAGTGGAAGTTGACGGCTACGACGGGGGTCGAGGACGCCCTCGGTGTCATCGCAGCCGACGCAATCGACATCGTCGCCGGTGAGCGAGACGGCACGTTGGCGTTGTGCGCATCGCCTACGTGCCGCGCAGCGTTCTTCGACACCAGCCAGAGCCGCAGCCGCAAATGGTGCGACATGAATACGTGCGGAAACCGTCAGAAGAAGGCACGCATGGCGGCCAACCGTGGCACCACATCGTCGCGCTGACATCGGCCACACTGGCATTCGTACGCTGCTTCGACGGAAGGAATACACGATGACCGGTCATTCCGTGCGCCCCGAGGACATACTTCCCGACGGAGCCGAAAGAGCGTCGTTCGACGGGCTCCCGATACGGAAAGGCACCGTGGCGGCGTTCGTCGCGAATGCGCGCGCGCTCCGCGACGTGGAACCCGGGACCGAGGCTCACGACGAACTGATCGCGACGCTGAAAGAGCTGGCACCGCAGCTGGCGGCAATCGGAGTGTTCGAGGTGTTCGAGCCACGGGACCCGCAGATCGCCCACCTGGTGGACGTCGCGACTCACACCGACTGACCGACAGTTTGTGCCGACTCGCCGCGGGCAATACCCCGGCCATGGCTCTCCCCTCGCACGGCCGCTTCGAGTACTCCCCCATCGTCGATCGGCCTCGGTTCGAGTGGCCCGGCGGCGCGCGTCTCGCGGTGTATGTCGCGGTCAACTGCGAGCACTTTCCGTACGACGACGGGCAGCCCGGCCTCGGTTACACGCCTGCGATGGACCAACCCAACACGTACAACTGGGGCTGGCGTGAATACGGCAATCGCGTCGGCGGCTTCCGCATCGCAGAGACATTGCAGCAGTGCGGAATTCGGCCGACACTGCTGGTCAACACCGAGGTGTACGAGCACGCTCCGCAGCTGACCGCAGCGTTCCGAGCACTCGACGCCGAGGTCGTCGCACACGGCCGAACGAACGCGGTGCAACCGAACGATCAAGACGAGGACACCGAACGTCGCTCCATCGAGGATGTCACCGCCGCGATCGAACGACACGAGGGAGCACCGCCCAGAGGATGGATGAGCCCAGGTGCCAACCCGAGCCGCGACACCGAGGACCTCCTCGCGGAGCGCGGTTACCAGTACACCTTGGACTGGCCCGTCGACGACCAACCGGTGTGGCTACAGACCCGCGGCGGCCCGCTGCTGAGCGTCCCGTATCCCCATGAGATCAACGACCTGCCGATGTTCGTCCATCACCATCAGACCGCAGAAGCATTCGAGCACAACATCATCGGAAGCTTCGACGAACTGAAGGAGAACTCGGCAAGGCAACCGGTGGTGCTCGCGATTTCCGTGCACACCTTCCTGACGGGACAGCCCTACCGACTGCGACGGTTCCGTGCTGCACTCGAGCACCTGACCGCCAACAACGACGGCGTCTGGTTCACCACCCCCGGCGACATCGCGGCGCACTACCGCACGGTTGCACCTCCCGTCCGATAGATCGGCAGGATCACAGCCGGCGTGGAGTCAGGCGGCTCGCTGTTTTCGTCGGTGGTAGCTGGGAAGGGGTTGCTGTCCGGGGTCGATGGATTCGGGTGGGAGCGGGTAGGGGCTGTCT
>NZ_JABFAQ010000017.1:0-91892 GCF_017168275.1 Rhodococcus sp. KRD175 | reverse complement strand
GGGTGGGATCGGGTAGGGGTGTCCGTCGTCGCCCATCAGCAGCTGCCAGTCGCCGTGGTGGACGAGGCGGTGGCATTCTCCGCAGACGAGCGCGAGGTTGTCGATGTCGGTGGGGCCGCCGTGTTCCCAGAATCTGATGTGGTGGGCTTGGCACCACTGGGCGGGGCGCCCGCACATGACGCAGCAGGTGTCGCGGATGGTCAGGGCGATGCGTTGGTCGTCGCTGGCGAGTCTGGTGGTTCGTCCGAGCGCGAGTGGTACGCCGTGGTGGTCGACGATGACGGGGGTCAGGTCGGCGTCGCAGGTGACCAGCTCGGCGAGGAAGCGACTGATGGGCCCGGTCCAGTCGAGGTGGAACGGCCAGTCCGCGTCGCCCGGCTTGGGGACAGACTTCTGCCCGGCACCATCACATCCGGATGCCGCTTCGCCGTGAGCAGCGATATCCCCTCGAGCCACTCCATGCGGACGCGAGCCGTTGCTGTCGCCGCCGTTCGAGGAGCTCCCCGCGCCCGTACCGGTGTCGCCCGATTCGGTTGCGGTGCTGCCCGTTTGCTTGTTGCCGCCGTGGGCGAGCAAGTCCCGCAGGGGAACGATCAGGTGCACCGACGCCCGCGACCCGCCCGCCGACCCGCGGGTGCCGCCGCGTAGGTGTCGGTCGAGAATCTGATCGAGCGCATCGGCCCGGCGCTTCGACGGACTCCGCGGGTCGCGCTCCCCGCCGGGACCTGGCCGCGGTGCCGTCAACGGCGACAGAGCGGTGAGAAGCTTCTCGGCGAGCAACCGGTCCATGTCGCCGCCGAACTGAAAGCGGCCGTTGGCCAGGGGGTGCAGGTCGAATCGGTTCAGGTCTAGGTTCTCCGACACCGGTCGCGGTGCAGGCGTCGGTGGAACAGGCTCGGGCGCAGGCGGTTCCGGATCCGGTGTCGGTTCGCCGTGTCGGTCGGAGGACGTGGCGGTGTCGGCGGCGCGACGCTCCTGTTCCCGCTGTTCCTGCTCTCGGCGTTGCTTCTCGGCTTTCGCGTGTCGCGCTCGGGCGTCGTCCGCGGCCGCATGCGCCAAAGCCTGCGCGCGGGAGGTCACCTGGCCGGCGGTGCTGCGCATCGCGGTGTCGAGCAATTCGTCGACAATTCCTTCGCGGCGGACCTGATCCAACGTCGGGTCGGCCACCAGAACGACGTCGTATCCCTCGGCGATGGCGGCGGCGTGCGCGGCATGGATGCGACCATCGGCGAGGGCGTCGAGCACCGTGGGGTGATCGAACAGCCAGTACCCCAGTGCGTTCTGGCGGGCGGCGGATCCGTCGGTGATCCGTATCGATCGGGCGTACCAGCGGGTGACGGACGAGTGCCCGAGTTTCATCGCCAAGCCACGTCGGTCGATCTCGGCGAGCAACGTCAATCTCTGTGCGGCGAGAGCGTTTTCGAGTGAGATGACGTCAGCAAGCTCGGAGACCAACTCCTGGTCCCCGAGCCCGAACACATCCCCCCATGTCTTCACCCCACGAAAGCTATACCCACCCACCGACAGACTTTTTCGATGACTCCGCTACAGCGCGCGCATGCTGTTGTTCCGCGCATTGTGGGTCAGCTCGGCCAGGCCGAGCTCTTCGAGCAGCGGTGGCAGATACATGCCGAAGCGGCCGCGGTATCCGTTCCTGAGCCCGTACCAACCACCGACCGGATTGTCGGGCGAACGCCCCCACGCTTCGACCGTGTCCGGCGCAGCCGGCTTCTTCTCGTCAGCGGCACCGAGCAATACCCAGTCGCCACGTTCGGTGAGCCAACCGTGCAGGTCTTCGATTGCCTCGATGCGGTATCGAAGAGTCGTCGACCCCACCTGGCACACGAGGGCAGGTGGCTCGTGGTCGGGATCACGGTACATGGTGTACGCCGAGGTGCCGGGGGCGGTGGTGAGAGCCCACGGGTCGGATTTCGTTCCGCTGGTCATGGCCTGGGTCCGTTCAGTCGTCGCAGTCAGCCGACGGGCAGAAAGACCGACCGAGCACGGTGATTGCCTTACACGGCACGGTCAGTGTGGGCCGACCTGACGGCGAATACAACCAACTCTCGACCCGGGACAGGTTCGGGGTCGTGCGTCACGGAGCGACGGTGCGGTACCGCAGCATCATTTCGTGGTCCTCGTGGTCGAGCATGTGGCAGTGCCACATGTACCCCTGCAGTTCGGACGGACCCGCAGCCGGCATGTCGTGACCGCTCATGTCGTGACCGCCGTGGTGTGCGGCCGGTCCCGCGAACGTGGCGTCGGGATCGAAGCCGAGTTCGTCGGCCGTCGGGAATCGAACGAGGATCTGGGTAACGGTGCCCGGGTACGTGTTGACGGTGTCTTTCCACCCGGCTTCCCAGGTGGCCGGCGGCACCGAGGGTCCGGTGAGGAACTTCTCCACCGGCGGAGCCCATTTGGTGCCGAACGTCGGCCGGGGGAAGTCGCGTTGGTACGCCGCGAGGTCGATGGGAATTCGCCCCAGCGTCCGGAAGTGCGCCAGGTGCAGGTGAATTGGGTGCGGCTCCACCGTCGTGTTGACGATGTTCCACATCTCCACGGTGCCCTGCTTGGGCATCTCGATGTCCGGGTCGGAGTACCGCAGGTTGTTCAAGTTCATCAGCGTCATGTCGAGGTTCAGCCCACCGGAGGGCTGGTTGACGGTAACGGTGCGCGTGAAGGTGGGTGTCGGCAACGCGGGCAACAGATCCGGCTGCCCCTTTCCCCCGCGCAGCAACGACGGCATGCCACCCCGGAATCCCGCCGCGGACGCGACGCGGAACTGGCAGAACATCGGCATCGGGACGGCTCCGAGGGACGCGGCCTGCGCGGGCGGAGGCTCGTCGTTCAGCAGCTCGACGAGGGCACCTGCCTCGACGGCTCCGAAGTCGACGAGGATGTCGGCACGCTCGGCGGGCGCGAGCCGGATGCTGGTGGTCTCCACCGGTGCGTCGAGCAATCCACCGTCGTTTCCGATGACCCAGAATCGTAACTTGTTGGTGAAGAAGAGGTTCCACACGCTGTACGACCCGGCGTTGACGAGCCGCAGCCGGTACATGCCCCGGGCCACTTCCATCGTCGGCCAGATCTTGCCGTTGACGACGCCGACGTCGCCGGTACCGCCGCCCTCCCACTTACCCTGCGGCACAGTGATATTGGAGCGGATACTCATGCTGCCGTCTGGATTCATGATCTTTTCCTGCAGCACCAACGGCAACTCGAATTCGCCCGAGGGCAGACCGAGGGCGTTGTCGGATGTGCCGGTGTCCCACCGATCACGGACGAGGTTCATCCCGAGCAGGCCCGCGTACACGTTGATACGTGTCATGGACATGGCGTGGTCGTGGTACCAGAGTCCGGCGGCGTCGTTCAGACCCGAGAAGTTGTGCGTCATCGACTCACCCGGGCGCACCAGCATCTCGGAGTGCCCGTCGCTCGCGGGTTCGGTGACGGCACCGTGCAGGTGCAGTGCCGTCGGCGTCATCGTGCGATCCATCTCGCTCATGCCGTGCAGCGAGGTGTCTACGTCGGCGGCGAGTGGGTTGCCTGCGGTGGTGTTGGAGTACTTCAGCGTCCACGGCTGGCCCTGCTGCGATTCGATGGTGGGCCCGAGGTAGTCGCACTGGCCGTAGCCGAACGTAGGCGCGGGCCTGAGATCGGCGTGGAACGAGTGGGTGGCGCTGTGCGCGTCCAGGGAGATCTCGGTACCGCTGATCAGCGGCAACCGCGGTAGCTCGTCACGGAACGGCGTCAGCGGCGGCGAATGGAACAGCAGTGGGCTCTGCCCGCGGAGGAAGTCGTCGGCCAGTGCTCGACGCGTCGTCGACGCCACGGGTATCGCTGCTGCTCCGGCTGCCACTGCGGCCGCCGCCAGCCCACGTAGGGCGGTGCGTCTGGACACGGAGCCGCTCACCCGGCCACCTTCCTCCTGGTTGTGATGGGGCCCATACTATGTGCTGGTCGGCTCCCGCCGTCACCCCACACTCGGATCGTCCGGCACGTTCCTGCCGGTGGAGGGATCTATTTCGTCATGGCAACAATCTCTTTCGAGCGCACGACCAGGCTTTTTCCCGGCTCCGACACCCCCGCGGTGAACGAGCTCGATCTGCACATCGAGGACGGTGAGTTCCTCGTTCTGGTCGGCCCCTCCGGGTGCGGCAAGTCGACGTCGCTCCGGATGCTCGCCGGGCTCGAGGAGGTCAACTCGGGACGCATCCTCATCGGCGGCAAGGACGTCACCAATTCCGAACCCAAGGATCGCGACATCGCGATGGTGTTCCAGAACTACGCGCTGTACCCCCACATGACCGTCGCGGAGAACATGGGGTTCGCGCTCAAGCTGGCGAAGGCGAACAAGGAGGACATTCGCACTCGCGTCGAGGAGGCCGCGAAGCTGCTCGACCTCGAGCCGTACCTTGACCGCAAGCCCAAGGCGCTCTCCGGCGGCCAGCGGCAGCGAGTTGCCATGGGCCGCGCCATCGTTCGGCAGCCCCAGGTGTTTTTGATGGACGAGCCGCTGTCCAATCTCGACGCCAAACTGAGGGTTCAGACGCGGACGCAGATCGCTCAGTTGCAGCGCCGACTCGGCACGACGACGGTGTACGTCACGCACGATCAGGTCGAGGCCATGACGATGGGTGATCGCGTCGCCGTCCTGAAAGGTGGTGTGCTGCAACAGTGCGCCACCCCGCGTGAGCTCTACCGAACCCCGGTCAACGCATTCGTCGCCGGGTTCATGGGCTCACCGTCGATGAATTTGTTCCGCGCTCCGGTCGCCGACGGCGGCGTCAGCCTGGCCGATCAGGTAGTCCCGGTCCCACGTCAGACCCTCGGTTCCGCCACCGAGGTGATGTTCGGCATTCGTCCCGAGCACATCGAGATCGCGAGCAGCGGAATAGCTCTCGAGATCGACGTCGTCGAAGAGCTCGGTTCCGAGGCCTTCGTGTTCGGCCGCGCGGACATCAACGGCCGGACCGAAACCATTGTCGCTCGTGCCGATTGGCGCAGCCCGCCCGAGAAGGGCGACCGTGTTCACGTCCGCATCGACGAGGCCCATGCGCACATCTTCGACGCCTCCGCCGAAGGTCACCGCCTGAACTGACCGTCGTGCGCGTTGTGCGTACCCCTGGGGACGCACAACGCGTACGACCTCAGACCAGGAGCTCGGCGATCTGAATGGTGTTGAGTGCGGCACCCTTACGCAGGTTGTCGCCCGAGACGAACAGCGCGAGTCCGCGGCCCTCGGGGACGCCCGGATCCTGGCGGATGCGGCCGACGAGGGAGTCGTCCTTGCCTGCGGCTTCCAGCGGGGTCGGCACGTCGACCAGCGAGACACCCGGTGCGGAGGCGAGCAGTTCACGAGCGCGTTCCACCGACAGCGGTGAAGCGAACTCGGCGTTGATCGACAGCGAGTGCCCGGTGAACACCGGAACGCGCACGCACGTTCCGCTGACCAGCAGGTCGGGCAGTCCGAGGATCTTGCGCGATTCGTTGCGCAGCTTCTGGTCCTCGTCGGTCTCGCCGGATCCGTCGTCGACCAACGCGCCGGCCAGCGGCAGGACGTTGAACGCGATGGGCGCGACGTACTTGTTCGGGGCGGGGAAATCGACCGACGAACCGTCGTGCACCAGTTTTTCGACGTCGTCGATGACGGCGCGTGCCTGCGTGGCGAGCTCGTCGACGCCGGCGAGGCCGCTACCGGACACCGCCTGGTAACTCGAGACGATCAACCGCTGCAGGCCGGCTTCGTCGTGCAGCACCTTGAGCACCGGCATGGCGGCCATGGTGGTGCAGTTCGGGTTGGCGATGATGCCGCGGGGCGGGTTCTTCGCGGCCTCGGGGTTGACCTCGCTGACCACCAGCGGCACATCGGAGTCCTTGCGGAACGCCGACGAGTTGTCGATGACGGTGGCACCTGCGGCGGCGAATCGCGGTGCCTGCTCACGCGAAAGCGTGGCACCGGCCGAGAACAGAGCGATGTCGATACCGGTGAGGTCCGCGGTGGACGCGTCCTCGACGATGATCTCCTCGCCGCGGAACGGCAGCTTCTTGCCCGCCGAGCGTGCGGAGGCGAAGAATCGAACGGTGTCGGCGGGGAAGTTGCGCTCCTCCAACAGGGTTCGCATGACGGCACCGACCTGGCCGGTGGCTCCTACGACTGCAACTGTGGTCATGGCTATCGTCCTGTTCCTGCGTGCACGACGGCTTCTTCGTCGCCGCCGAGATCGAAGGCGGCGTGCAGTGCGCGCACGGCGTCGTCGAGCTGAGTGTCGCTGCACAGCACCGAGATACGGATTTCGGAGGTGCTGATGAGATCGATGTTGATGCCGGCGTCGGCGAGGGCCTCACAGAACGTCGCGGTGACGCCGGGGTGGCTCTTCATACCGGCACCGACGAGCGAGACCTTGCCGATGTGGTCGTCGTAGAGCACCTGCGCGAAGCCGATATCGGCCTGCAGCTTGGTGAGCTTCTCCACTGCCGTCGGGCCGTCGGCCTTGGGGCAGGTGAAGGTGATGTCGGTCTTGCCGGTGTCGATCTTGGAGACGTTCTGCAACACCATGTCGATGTTGATCTCGGAGTCGGCCACGGCGCGAAAGACCTTGGCGGCGTAGCCCGGTGTGTCGGGCAGACCGACGACGGTGACCTTCGCCTCGCTGCGATCGTGTGCGACGCCGGTGAGAATTGCTTCTTCCACTGGAATGTCCTCCATAGATCCGGAGACGATCGTTCCGGGTTTGGTGGTGTACGACGAGCGCACGTGAACGGGAACGTTGTAACGACGGGCATATTCGACGCAGCGCAGCATGAGCACCTTCGCGCCGCAGGCTGCCATTTCGAGCATCTCCTCGAACGAGACCGTCTCGAGGTGGCGAGCGTTGGGGACGATGCGCGGGTCTGCGGTGAAGATGCCGTCGACGTCGGTGTAGATCTCGCAGACGTCGGCGTTCAGGGCCGCGGCGAGCGCGACGGCGGTGGTGTCGGACCCACCACGACCGAGCGTCGTGACGTCCTTGCTGTCCTGGCTGACGCCCTGGAAGCCGGCGACGAGCACGATCGAGCCCTCGTCGAGTGCGCTGCGGACGCGGCCGGGGGTGACGTCGATGATCTTGGCGTTGCCGTGCACGCTGGTGGTGACGACGCCTGCCTGGGAACCGGTGAACGACCGTGCCTCGGCGCCGAGCGAGTGGATGGCCATCGCGACCAGTGCGTTGGAGATGCGTTCACCCGAGGTGAGCAGCATGTCCATCTCGCGAGCGGGCGGGGCCGGGCACACCTGCTGTGCCAGGTCGAGCAGTTCGTCGGTGGTGTCGCCCATCGCCGATACGACGACGACAACGTCGTTGCCCGCCTTCTTGGTCTCGACGATTCGTTCAGCGACGCGTCGGATACGTTCGGCGGTCCCCACCGACGATCCACCGTACTTCTGGACGATGAGAGCCACGCGTTTTACCTCCGCTGGATAGCCGACAATCGTTCGATTGTCCGCGGGTCACCTTACCGAGCGAATGCCCCGAGCAGTGGGCCGGGTAGCTCCGAGCTGGGACTTTAGGGCCTCTCGCCTGCCTTAACATGTTCGAGTGACCGTTCCCGAACATCTCCCACCACCGCCGGCTCGAGGCCTGAAGGTGCTCTTCGGGCTCCCCGCCGTCGGCCGGCGCTGGCCCGGTGGACTGCGTTCGGCGCTGGCGTTCGGTGTTCCGGCGATCCTGGCGTGGCTGCTCGGCTTCCACACCGAGGCACTGCTGGTGGTCTCGGGCAGTTTCGCGGTGATCTACGGCGAGGGCCGTCCCTACCGATCGCGGTGGTGGGTGGTGCTGACCGCAGGGGCCGCCCTGGTGGCCTCGGTGTGGCTGGGCGCGACGGCCGGTCGGCTCGCCCTCGACTTCGGCGAGACCGGGTGGGCGCGGATGATCCCGGTGACCGTGTTGTCCGTTCTCGCTCTCGTCGCGGTCTACGTCGTGGCAGCGCTGCGACTCGGCCCGCCCGGAGCCTTCTTCTTCGTGCTGGTGTGCGCGGTGGCGTCGTACCTCCCTGCCGCCGACATCAGCGCGACCCGCGGTGCCGTGTGTGCGGCGATCGGGGTGGCGTCGGCGCTGGTGGTCGCGATGTCCGGGGTGGTGCGTGACCCGAGGGGTCCCGAACGGGCGGCCGTCGGTGCGGCCGTGACGGCGATCGAGAAGTACACGGCATCGCCGACGGCGTCCGTCGTCGATCGGCACACCGCCGCCTCGCGGCTGCATGGGGCGTGGGCCGCGGTGTACGAGGCCGGGTCGACGCGCGGGACCTCGCGCCCCGCGCTGGTACAGACCCTGTTCGACGCCCATCTCGCTTTTGCGGCTGCCACGAGGGCACGCGCCGGTACCGTGCCAGATCCCGAGAATGAGGTCGAATCGCCACGAGATCAGCTGCCGCTGGCGCGTCCGGGCATCAAGTATCGGTTGAAGCGGTCGTTGCATCGAGATTCGCACGCAGCGTCGACGGCGATCCGGGTGTTCTGCGCGGCGGCAGGTGCCGGCGGGATCAGTGTGGCGATGGGTTTGAGCAGGCCGGATTGGGCGATCCTCGGCGCGGTCCTGGTGCTCCAGCAGGGGCCGGATCGTGTGCACGGGACGTACCGCGGCATGCAGAGGCTCGGCGGAACGCTGGCCGGAGTGGTGCTGTTCTCGGCGATCTATCTTTCGCCGCTGACCGGTCTCGCGGTGATCGTGGTGTTGATGGTGTTGCAGTTCGCGATCGAGATCAGTGTTGCGCGCAATTACGGTCTCGCCGTCACGTTCATCACCCCACTCGCGTTGCTGATGGGCACCATCTCGCATCCGGGCGCTCCGCTCGGCGGCATCGTCGTCGATCGGGTGGTGGAGACCGCGGTGGGTGTCGCCCTTGCCTTCGCGGCGCTGTGGTTGTTGTTACCGGGCGCTTTTCGGCGCGCGCTGCTGTGGTCCGATCGGCGGGTTCTGGAGTTGACCGACCGATTGTTGACGGTCCTCCGAAGCGAAAACGCTTCGGCGGCCGCCACTATGGAGCTACGACGAGATATCCAGTTCGAGCTGGTCGGTGCCGCGCTCGCGGGAGCCGAAGCGGCGCACAACGATCGCCGCTGGGCGCATCGGATGTGGGACAGGCATGCAGAGGTCGATCATCTCGGATACGAACTGCTCGCACGGTGTTGGACCGCGGACGATGTCGGACGACCGAACGACATCGATCAGTGGCAGCGCAGGCACGACACCGTGACCGGAAAATTCGACTCCCGAACCCTGGGGTAGGCGGTCGGTCTGCGGTAGTACACTCACCCCATGCTGCGAGCTCTCCTTCTTAACAGCCGCGACGGGGTCTGAGACCAGACTGGCTTCCCGTCGCGGGGTTCGTTGCGCCGGTCGAACACCATTGCTCTGATCTGTACGGAGAGACGAAGACCATGTCACCAGCCGACGCATTCACCTCGGGATCCCGCACCATCACCCCTCCCTCACGGCCCGCGCCCAGCGACCAGCCTGCGTGGAACACCCAGAAGAACTCCTCGATGCCCACGTTCCGTTATCGGCCGTTCGCCGAGGAAGTGGAGCCCGTCACCCTCCCCGACCGCACGTGGCCGGACAAGATCATCGACCGGACGCCGCAGTGGTGTGCAGTCGATCTGCGTGACGGCAACCAGGCGCTGATCGATCCGATGAGCCCCGCGCGCAAGCGCCGGATGTTCGACCTGCTGGTCCGCATGGGCTACAAGCAGATCGAGGTCGGCTTCCCGTCCGCCAGCCAGACCGACTTCGACTTCGTCCGCGAGATCATCGAGGACGGCGCGATTCCCGACGACGTCACCATCCAGGTTCTGACGCAGTGCCGTCCCGAACTGATCGAGCGCACGTTCGTCGCGTGCGAGGGCGCTCGCAGCGTCATCGTGCACTTCTACAACTCGACGTCGATCCTGCAGCGCAAAGTGGTGTTCCGGGCCGATCGTGACGTCATCAAGAAGATCGCGACCGACGGTGCTCGCAAGGTACTCGAAGAAGCGGCCAAGTTCCCCGATACCGACTGGCGCTACGAGTACTCCCCCGAGTCCTACACCGGCACCGAACTCAGCTACGCCAAAGAGGTGTGCGACGCGGTCACCGCTGTCATCGACCCGACGCCCGAGAAGCCTCTGATCCTGAACCTGCCGGCCACCGTCGAGATGGCGACGCCGAACGTCTACGCCGACTCGATCGAGTGGATGAGCCGCAACCTCGATCGCCGCGACAGCATCGTGCTGTCTCTGCACCCGCACAACGACCGCGGAACCGGTGTTGCCGCAGCCGAACTCGGCTACCAGGCCGGTGCCGATCGCATCGAGGGATGCCTGTTCGGCAACGGTGAGCGCACCGGCAACGTCTGCCTGGTCACGCTCGGCCTGAATCTGTTCACTCGCGGCGTCGATCCGCAGATCGACTTCTCCAACATCGACGAGATTCGCCGCACGGTCGAGTACTGCAACCAGCTGCCCGTCGCCGAGCGTCATCCGTACGGCGGTGATCTGGTGTACACCGCGTTCTCGGGCAGCCATCAGGACGCGATCAACAAGGGCCTCGATGCCATGAAGGTCACGGCAGACGAACAGGGTTCGGACATCGGCGACATCACCTGGCAGGTGCCGTACCTGCCCATCGACCCCAAGGATGTCGGCCGCACCTACGAGGCCGTCATCCGTGTCAACTCGCAGTCCGGCAAGGGCGGCGTCGCGTACATCATGAAGTCCGATCACGGGCTGAACCTGCCGCGTCGCCTGCAGATCGAGTTCTCCCAGGCAGTCCAGCGCATCACCGACGGTGAGGGCGGCGAGGTCTCGCCGAAGGAGATGTGGGACGTCTTCGCCGAGGAGTACCTGACGCCGATCCGTCCGCTCGAGCGCATCAAGCAGTCGGTACAGGCTGCCGAGATCGACGGCGGAACCGACACCATCACCGCCACGGTCAAGGTCGACGGCGTCGAGCAGGAAATCTCCGGCTCCGGCAACGGGCCCCTCGCCTCGTTCGTCGACGCGCTGTCCACCATCGGTTACGACGTCAGCGTCCTCGACTACTCCGAGCACGCACTGTCCGCAGGCGACGACGCCCAGGCCGCCGCCTACGTCGAAGCCTCGGTCACCTCGCCTGCAGGTGTCGCCACCACAGTCTGGGGCGTCGGCATCGCGACCTCGATCACCACCGCGTCACTGCGTGCCGTGGTCTCGGCCGTGAACCGCGCGCTGAAGTAACTTCGCTGCTCGACGACACGCCGCTCACCTTTCGGGGTGGGCGGCGTGTTGCGTTGTCGAGCCCTCACGAAACGAAAGCGGGCGCGGTCGACGTGGGGCTCACTGGGATTTCCGGTCGACGAAAGGGACCAAAGACCCGTGTGCACGGGGTGCCGCAAATGCCACACTGAATCAGCCGTCGGGGCACCTTGGAGAATGGAAGTTCGCCATGGATTCTTTCTGGGATTTTCTTTGGCTTCTCATCGTCGGGTTCGCCTTCGTGGCCTACCTCATGGTGATGTTCTCGATCATCGGAGATCTTTTTCGGGACCACAAGACATCCGGGTTCGTCAAAGCCCTGTGGGTGCTCTTCCTCATCGTTGCGCCGTTCCTCACCGCGCTGGTCTACCTCATCGTGAACGGCAGCAACATCGCCAAGCGTCAGGTTGCCGCCCTGCAGCACGCACAGGACCAGCAGGAGGAGTACATCAAGCACGTCGCCGGTCGATCTGCGTCCGAAGAGATCGCACACGCAAAGGCGTTGCTGGACAACGGAACCATCGATCAGGACGAGTTCACGACGCTGAAGGCCAAAGCGCTGTCCTGAACGTCGCTTCCGCTCCGAACGCATCGAGCACAGCGGCGATCGCGGGTAGTCGCCGCGCATCCGTCCTCGTCGCGAGTTCGTAGATTCGCCCGGCTCGAACGCCGGCGAGCTCTCGACGTACCAGGCCCGGATGCACAACGGCGTAGCGCGGCATCAACGCCACTCCGTGCCCGGCCGCGACGAGTGTTTCGGTCACTCGAAAGTCGTTGATGCGTTGGACAACTCGCGGCTGAACTCCGGTCACCGAGGCCACGGAAAGCAACACGTCGTCGACCGGAAAACCGCCGCGAACGCTGATCCACCGCTCGTCGATCAAGTCCCGCAGATCGATCGAGCCTTGCTGCGCCAGTGCGTGATCGAGAGGCAACACCAGATCGATGGGCTCGCGCATCAGGGTCGTCACCTCGATCCGTGGACCCGCCGTCGACGGAGCCCTGTCGTCTCGGTGGGTGAGCACCACGTCGTAATCGGCGAGTAGCTCGGGCACCGAGGAGGCGGGCAGGTCCTCGTCGCGCGCATCGATGTCGACGTCCGAGTCCGCCAACCGCGTCAGGACCCCGGGCAGCAGCAGTGCCGCACCCGACGGGAACAGGGCAACTCGGACGCGTCCCCGCGGAGACGCTCGATAACGATCCATTTCTGCTGTGGCGCGGGCGAGGGCAGCGAGAACCTCGTCGGTTCTGAGTACCAGTGCCCGCCCGGCGTCGGTGAGGCGCAGCCGGCGCCCGTCCGGTTCGAGCAATGTCACGCCGGCCTCGCGCGCCAGCAACTTGAGCTGTTGAGACACCGCCGACGGAGTCATCGACATCGCCTCGGCGACCGATGCAACGGTCCCGCGGTCGGCAAGCTCAGCAAGGATCCGGAGCCGCTCCACATTCATACAGAAAATCTTAACTGTTGGTGCGGATATATTCGATTGTGCTGATTGTTTGCACCCGTCACGATAAATGGCATGACCACACGCGACCGCCTCCTCGGACTGACTGTCGCCGTTCTGTGGGGACTGAACTTCCTCGCCATCCGCGTCGGGCTCGACCACTTTCCGCCCTTCTTCTTCGCGGCACTGCGCTTTCTGGTCATCGCAGTTCCGGTCGTGATGTTCGTTCCGCGACCGAAGGTGCCCCTGAAATGGTTGTTGCTCTACGGCTTCGGCTTCGGTTTCCTGCAGTTCGCCTTCCTGTTCGCGGCGATGGCGGCAGGCATGCCCACGGGATTGGCGTCGCTCGTGCTGCAGTCGTCGGCCCCGTTCACCGTCGTTCTCGGCGCGCTGCTGCTACGCGAACACGTGAGCCGCAGGCAGGCGATCGGCATCGGCGTGGCCGTCCTCGGCATGGTTCTCATCGGGTGGGATCGGGCCCAGAACGCCACCCTGCTTCCTGTCGTCCTCACCCTGCTCGCCGGTCTGGGCTGGGCCTTCGGCAATCTCGGAAACCGACTGGCCAAATCCGACTCCCCGATGACACTGATGCTGTGGATGACCGTCGTACCGCCGGTGCCGATGTTGGCGCTGTCGGCGGTCGTCGAGGGCCCGAGCACGGGCTGGCACGCGCTGGCCGACTCGTTCGGATCGCAGGGCTGGCCCGGTCTGGTCGCGTTGGCGTACATCGTGATTCCCGCCACGATCGTGGGCAGCGGCCTGTGGAGCATCCTGATGAGCCGCAACCCGGCCGGTCTCGTCGCACCGTTCTCGCTGCTGGTTCCCGTCGTCGGTATCGCGGGTGCCTGGGCGTTCCTCGACGAAACCCCGTCGCTGTTGGCCCTGCTCGGCGGAGCGATCGTCATCGGCGGCTGCCTGGGCGGAATGGCGGCCAGGAAGCCTGCCCCAGTTCTGGAGAAAGTACCGGTATGAGGGCGGGAGTGGAGCCTGCGGAATGACCCAGGGGTAGCGGGAGTGGGGCCTGCGGAATGAGCGAGGGGTAGCAAGCGTCGACGTGAAACTGCACGCTCTTCTGTGCCAGACTCGGCGGATGGCTGAACTGGGTGAGCGCAGACGTATCGGCGCCCGTGGCCGCGTGGCATTACGCGCGGCGGAGCTGGCGACGTGGGCGTCCCGCAAGGCGGGCCGAGGCAAGGGCTCGATGATCGGTGGTCTGGTCGCGCTCAAGATCGATCCGACCATTCTGGGCGGCCTTGGCCGTGGGCGACGCACCGTCATCGTCACCGGCACCAACGGCAAATCCACCACGACGCGGATGACGGCCGCAGCATTGGCCACTCTCGGCGACGTCGCCACCCAGGCCGACGGAGCCAACATGGATGCCGGCATCGTCGCGGCATTGCACGCTCATTTCGACGCGGAGCTGGCGGCCCTGGAGGTCGACGAACTCCACGTCCCCCACGTATCCGACGCCGTCGATCCCGCGGCGATCGTGCTGCTGAATCTCAGTCGCGACCAGCTCGACCGTGTCGGCGAGATCAACATGATCGAGCGAGCCCTGCGCGCCGGGTTGGCCCGTCATCCCGACACCGTCGTCATTGCCAACTGCGACGACGTCCTCGTCACCTCGGCGGCATTCGATGCGCCGAACGTCGTGTGGGTCGCCGCGGGCGGCGGCTGGGCCGGCGACTCCGTCAGCTGCCCGCGTACCGGCGAACCCATCGTCTGGGACGGCGAGCACTGGTACAGCACCGGAAGCGATTTCAAGCGTCCGACGCCGGATTGGTGGCTCGACGACGAGAATCTCTACGGCCCCGATGGGCTCGTTCTACCGATGACATTGGCGCTGCCGGGAAAGGCCAACCGCGGCAACGCAGCTCAGGCCGTGGCCGCAGCCGTCACTCTCGGCGCATCGCCTGCCGACGCCGTGGCAGCGGCATCGGGAGTCGACGAGGTGGCCGGACGCTATTCCACCGTCCAGTACGGATCGCATTCCGTCCGAATGCTTCTGGCCAAGAATCCGGCCGGATGGCAGGAAGCGCTGTCGATGATCGACCCCACGTGCGACGGTCTCGTCATCGCCGTCAACGGGCAGGTTCCCGACGGTGAAGACCTGTCGTGGCTGTGGGACGTGCGTTTCGAGCACTTCGAGGACGTCGCTGTCGTCGCGGCCGGTGAACGCGCGACCGACCTGGGCGTCCGCCTGCTGTATGCCGGTTCGCAGCACACCACCATCGCAGATCCGTTGCAGGCCATCGCATCCTGCCCGCCGGGACGCGTCGAAGTGCTGGCCAACTACACCGCGTTCCGCGATCTCGGTCGCGCACTGGCACGGGAGACCAAGGATGTCTGAGTCCACCGTTCGCATCGGCCTCGTTCTGCCCGACGTCATGGGCACCTACGGCGACAACGGCAACGCCCTCGTTCTCCGCCAGCGACTGCGGATGCGAGACATCGACGCCGAGGTCGTGCACATCACGCTCAACGATCCGGTCCCGGATTCGTTGGACGTGTACACCCTTGGTGGAGCAGAGGATTCGGCTCAGCGCCTCGCGACGCGTCACCTCACCCGATACCCGGGCCTGCAGAACGCAGCTGCTCGCGGTGTGCCGGTACTCGCTATCTGCGCCGCGATCCAGGTGCTCGGGCACTGGTACGAGACCTCCGCAGGCGAACGCGTCGACGGTATCTCCCTCTTCGACGTGACCACCGCGCCCCAGGCCACCCGATCCATCGGTGAAGTCGTCACCGAACCCACGCTCGACGGTCTCACCCAGAAGCTCAGTGGATTCGAGAACCACCGCGGCGGAACGACACTCGGTCTAGACGCGGCACCACTCGCCAAGGTCACGCACGGGGTGGGTAACGGTGTCGGCGACGGACGTGAAGGCGTCGTGCAGGGTTCGGTGCTGGGCACCTACATGCACGGGCCGGTACTCGCCCGAAACCCGGAGTTGGCGGACTACCTACTCGAACGGGCGCTGGGCACCACCCTCGCTCCCCTCGACCTCCCCGAGGTCACGCAACTCCGCAAGGAGCGGCTCCGCCGCACGTGAGTGAAACTTCGTAGCCCACTACGATTTTCCACTCACGACGTGCACCGTTCACAGGGGTACGACGCGTCGTTCCATCCCTCTCTGACCAGCACCTCGCGGACTTCGCGGTACACACCGCACGGGTCTTCGGTCACTTCGTGCCAGCCGTACATCAGCCGCGGCAGGTTTCGTAGCTCCGCGGCATTGTCGCGTCGTCGATCGCGAAAACGCCGTTGCTTGGCGGAGTGGAAAGCCTGGCCGTCCAGCCTGATGATGAGGTCGCATATTTCGTAACGAATGTCCTCGAAGAGCTGACGGCCGTCGACGAAGACCGGTGCCTGTCGCTTCCCGGCCGGAAGTCCGTGCGCCTGTTCGACATCGAGCACGTAGCGGTGCTCGAGCGCAGAATGGACCCCGTCGCGCATGAGAGCCAATGTGTGCAGAATCGCCCTCAGGTAGCGCATCGGCCGTCGGACCTCGATCTTGCGCGTCATTGCCGCGACGTTCACGCCGCCCGATGACATCGCTGAAACCAGCGTGATCACCGCCTGCCTCGACGACGGTTCCGCGACTGTTAGATCTAGCACCGTGTCGGCAGCGCTCGTTCGCGCCGGATTCGTCTCGACGCCGATGTGGCTCATGGCTCGGGAACGGTGCACGATCACGCCGGGATGAATTTGTTCATTGCTCTCCGACGTGAAGTTCTGCTTGGCGTGTCGCATTGTCGGCGGCCTGCTGATTGCCGAGCACCCGTAGGGAACGGTGAGATGAACCGGCCCAGAACTGACCCGACGCCACCCCCACTCCTCAGCGGCGGTGGTGTGGCTGAGCAACGCTCCCCGGCCCGCGAACAACAATGCCGCCGACAGCTGCATCTCACGAGTCAGCGGTCCGTTGGTCACCGATATGACTCCGCGAAACACCCGGAGCCACTGCCCGGTTTCCACACAGTGGTCGATGGAGTCCTTGTTGACCCCGTTCTCGTGCATTTGTTTCGTGGTGATGATTCCGTGCTGATCGTCCAGTAGTCGCTGCCAGGCACCCGCCGGTCTCGTCCTCATGTACCTCAGGATGGCCGGTTTACGGTGACCGCGTCAGAATCTATCCACAGGCTGTGGATAGAAAGGGTCGTGAGTGGAAGCTCGACCCCTGCTACGAACTTCCACGCACGTGCGGCGAAGCCGCTCTCACATACGACGCCTACCGGTGAGAGCTCGGCCGAGTGTCAGTTCGTCGGCGAATTCGAGGTCTCCGCCCATCGGCAGGCCGGAGGCGAGACGGGTGATGGCGAGACCGGGGAAATCGCGCATCATCCGCACGAGGTACGTAGCCGTTGCTTCGCCCTCGGTGTTGGGGTCGGTGGCGATGATGACCTCGGTGACGTCGACGCCGTCGTCCTGAGTTCCCACGCGGGTCAACAACTCTCGGATGCGCAGCTGGTCGGGGCCCACTCCGTTGAGTGGGTCGAGCGCTCCGCCGAGTACGTGGTATCGGCCTTTGAATTCGCGCGTACGTTCCACGGCCTGAACGTCTTTGGGCTCTTCGACGACGCAGATCATGGACCTGTCACGTCGGGAGTCGGCGCAGATTCGGCACAGTTCCTTGTCCGATACGGTCCCGCAGACGATGCAGAACTGCACGCCGTCGCGGATGCGCTGCAGCGCGCGCATGAGGCGATCGACCTCGGGCGGCTCGACGGCCAGGAGGTGAAACGCTATGCGCTGAGCGCTCTTCGGACCGACTCCGGGGAACTTTCCCAGCTCGTCGATCAGATCCTGTACGGGACCTTCGTACACTCGTCTCGCCTAGAAGCCGGGTAGTCCGAGGGAGCCGCCGCCGAGACCGCCTGCGAGGGGGCCGAGCTTCTCGCTCGCTACGTTCTGCGCTGCCTTCGACGCGTCGGCGATGGCACCGATCACCAGGTCCTGCAGTGTCTCGACGTCGTCGGGATCGACGATCTTGGGGTCGATGGTCAGTCCGACCACTTCGCCCGTTCCCTTGACGGTCGCGACGACGAGTCCGCCGCCGGCCTGGCCGGTGACCTCGGTTTCGGCGATCTCCGCCTGTGCCGCCATCAGTTGCTGCTGCATCTGCTGAGCCTGCTGCAGAATCGAGGCCATGTCGGGCTGTTCACCGGGTTGCACTGTGCCGTCCTCTCGCGTGGGTCGAAGCGAGCTCCAGCGTAGTCGCACGGTGTCGGACGACGTTCGACCGCACGATCGGGTTCGACACTCGGCTGACGTTCCGTCAGTTCTGACCCCACGTAGCCTGAGGGCATGAACGCGCCGGCGAGCTCGACCCCTCGCAAGCGCCGAGTGACTCCCGAAACCATGGCAGAGGCAGGCATCGCCCTGACGCTGCCCAAGGTGACGGTGAAGTCGGTCGCCGACGCGCTGGGCGTATCGATCGTCGCGATCTACAACAACATCGACGGCCCGGCCGCGCTCAAGGCCCTGGTCGCCGAGGAGATCCTGCGCCGGTGGTCGCCGCCGCTCCCCGGAGACGACGAGTCGATGCACGACGCGTTGCTGGGACTCTCGTCCGCGTTGCGGGTGCTCGTACTCGAGAACCCGGGCATCGCCGAGTATCTGATCGGACTGACTCCCAGTTCCATCGACGCCCTTCGGATGGCCGACACCGTGCAGACCCGATATCGAGTGCGGTACGAACTGACTTCCAAGCAGGCGACGTGGGCCGTCATCACCGTCAGCGAACATGCACTGGCGTTGGCGCAGATGGTGTACAACGCCGATCGCCGCGACCGTGAGTACGACGACGCGATAGCGGCGCGCACCGACCTCGACACCCTGCCGGGGGCCTACGACACGATCGACCGTGGACCCGATGGGATGTTTCTGTGGTCGATGCGCACCGTGGTGGTCGGCACGTTGGCGTTGATCGAAGAGCCGGATTTCGAGCGGGTCTAGATCAACTCGCGGCGCAGGTTGTCGAGGGTCGCGGCCTGGATCTTCTTCAATCCGAGGGGCGCGAACGTCTTCTCGAAGAATCCGCCGATTCCTCCGGCACCCGTCCACTCGGTCGTCGTGGTGACGACGGTGCCGTTGCCTTCGGGGGCGACGGTCCAGGTGGTGACCATGGAGGAGTTGGCGTCGCGTTCGGTGATGGTCGAGCCGGAGACCGTGACGGAGGCGCTCACGTTGCGCACTCGCTTCTCGGTGGCCTGCAGGGTCCATTCGGCCACGGTGCCGTCGCCTTGTCCGCCCCGCACCACCCGGTAGTCGCGATACTGCTCGGGAAGGATGCGGGGCCGCACGGTTTCGTAGTCGGCGAGCGCGGCGAGCACCTGATCGGGTGTGGTGGCGATGGTGGCGGAACTGGATGCGCTGACCTGAGCCACGAGAACGTTCTCCTTCGAGTCGATTGGGGTTGCGTTCTCCATCCTGCCTCGCGTCGCTCCCGATGTCGGCACTGCCGCCGAGGGTGTGTGAGGTGGTTCACATCCGATAAGTTATCATCGGAAAACACATGCATGATGCAACCATTTGTCCGAATAGTTCCGTTTGAGCCGTCCGATTCGACAACAGTTGCGTGAAGTTTCACCGGACCGTCGGCAGCTTCGGTGGATACCGAGCAGTACGAGATATAGCGTCTACTCGTGGCTTCAGTGAATGCTCTTCTCGGACGACGGCCAGAACCGAGGGAGAGCGGTTACGCAGCGCATCGGTCGGGTGTCGAGAAGTTGCTTCGCAGCTATCGCGCAATACCGACCGACGCGACGGTGCGTCTGGCTAAGAAGACGTCCAACCTGTTTCGGGCCAGGACGACCTCGAAGATGCCGGGACTCGACGTCTCGGGATTGAGCAAGGTCGTCACCGTCGATGCCGCGGCTCGCACCGCCGACGTGGCGGGGATGTGCACGTACGAGGATCTGGTCGACGCGACGCTGCCCTACGGCCTCGCCCCTCTCGTCGTTCCGCAGCTCAAGACGATCACCCTCGGCGGCGCGGTCACCGGACTCGGCATCGAGTCGACGTCGTTCCGCAGCGGGCTTCCGCACGAGTCGGTACTCGAGATCGACGTCCTCACCGGTAGCGGTGAGATCCTCACGGCAACACCCGAGGGCGAGCACGCAGACCTGTACTGGGGCTTTCCCAACTCGTACGGCACTCTCGGCTACTCGACGCGGCTGAAGATCGAACTCGAGCCGGTACTTCCATTCGTTACCCTGCGCCACTTGCGATTCCACGATCTGGACGCGCTTCAGGCCACGATGGACACCATCGTCGCTCGGCGTGAGTACGACGGCATCGACGTTCAGTACCTGGACGGCGTCGTCTTCAGCGCCGACGAAAGCTACCTCACTCTCGGGGTCCAGACCGACGAGCCCGGACCCGTCAGCGACTACACCGGTGCCGACATCTTCTACCGCTCGATCCAGCATTCGTCGGACACTCCGAAGACCGATCGGTTCACCATCCACGATTACCTGTGGCGCTGGGACACCGACTGGTTCTGGTGCTCGCGTGCGTTCGGAACCCAGAACCCCCGGATCCGACGCTTCTGGCCGCGCAAGTACCGGCGCAGCAGCTTCTACTGGAAGTTGATCGGCCTCGATCGCAAGTACGACATCGCCGATCGACTCGAGAAGCGCAAGGGAAATCCGCCGCGCGAACGCGTCGTACAGGACGTCGAGGTTCCCATCGAACACACCGCCGGATTCGTACGCTGGTTTCTCGACGAGATTCCGATCGAGCCGTTGTGGTTGTGCCCCTTGCGTCTTCGCGAACCGGCCGCCCCCGGAGCCGATCCGTCCAGGCCGTGGCCGCTGTACCCGCTCGAGCCCAAGCGCACCTACGTCAACGTCGGCTTCTGGTCGTCGGTGCCGATCGTGCCCGGTCGACCCGAGGGTGCCGCGAACCGCGCCATCGAGAAGAAGGTCACCGAGTTCGAGGGGCATAAATCGCTGTACTCGGACGCTTACTACACCGAGGATGAATTCGCCGTTCTCTACGGCGGCGAGAAATACAGAGAACTGAAGAAGAAATACGATCCCGAATCCCGATTGCTGGATTTGTACTCGAAGGCGGTGCAGCGCAAATGACGACGTTCAAGGACTCCGGCAATCGCACGGTGAACGGGCCACAGAAACTCAAGATCTCCGAGATCCTCGAGCTGATCTCCGACGGCAACATTCCCCTGCGTTTCACCGCGTACGACGGCAGCGTGGCCGGCCCCGAGGATGCCAAGATCGGCCTCAACCTCAAGAGCCCACGCGGAACCACCTATCTCGCAACAGCTCCCGGTGATCTCGGCATGGCCCGCGCCTATGTCTCCGGCGATCTGGAGGCCACCGGTGTTCATCCCGGCGATCCCTACGAACTGCTTGCGCTGATGGGCGACGAGCTCCACTTCCGCCGCCCGTCGGCCATGACCTTGACCTCGATCGCTCGGTCGCTCGGCTGGGACGTGCTGCGTCCCATCGCTCCTCCGCCCCAGGAGGCGATTCCGCGGTGGCGTCGCATCGCCGAAGGTCTGCGGCATTCGAAGACACGCGATGCCGAAGCGATCCACCATCACTACGACGTGTCCAACAGGTTCTACGAGATGGTCCTCGGTCCCTCGATGACGTATACCTGTGCGGCATTCGAGAATGTCGAGCAGTCTCTGGAGGCCGCGCAGGAGAACAAGTATCGGTTGGTGTTCGACAAACTGGGTCTGCAGCCCGGTGATCGCCTGCTCGACATCGGGTGCGGCTGGGGTTCGATGGTGCGCTATGCAGCGCGACGCGGAGTTCAGGTCATCGGTGTGACTCTCTCGCAGGAGCAGGCCTCGTGGGCGCAGAAGGCCATCGAAGACGAGGGTCTTGCGGACCTCGCCGAGGTTCGCTTCTCCGATTACCGCGACGTGCCCGAGACGAATTTCGACGCGATCTCGTCGATCGGGCTGACCGAGCACATCGGTGTCGGCAACTACCCGGCGTACTTCACGTTCATCCAGTCCAAGCTGCGTGACGGTGGTCGACTGCTGAACCACTCGATCACCCGGCCCGACAACCGCGCGCACGCCAAGGCAGGCAGCTTCATCGACCGGTACGTCTTTCCCGACGGGGAGCTGACCGGATCGGGTCGCATCATCACCGAGATCCAGGACGTCGGCCTCGAGGTCCGGCACGAGGAGAACCTGCGCGAGCACTACGCGCTGACCCTCGCCGGGTGGTGCCAGAACCTGGTGGACAACTGGGATGCGTGCGTCGCCGAGGCCGGCGAGGTAACCGCCCGTGTCTGGGGCCTGTACATGGCCGGGTCCCGCTTGGGATTCGAGCGCAATGTCGTTCAGCTGCACCAGGTTCTGGCGGTCAAGCTGGGACCGAAAGGTCAGGCCGACGTACCTCTGCGTCCGTGGTGGAACGGCTGAGCCTTGTGAGTGGAACTTCGTAGCAGGCTACGAGGTTCCACTCACATGGGAGCTAGCGACCGGTCGCCCGCAGGATGACTCGGGCGGTTTCGGTCGGCTGGTCCCAGTGCGGGAAGTGTCCGCATTTGTCGAACCAGTGCAGGGTGGCGTCGGGGAAACGCTGCATCGCCACCTCCGCCTGGCTGGGCGTCGTCACCTTGTCCTGACGGCCCCAGCCGATGAGCAGCGACCCCTGCAGGGAACCTTTCGGGGCACCCTGCTGCTTGGGCCCGTGAATCAGCGCCTTGCGAGCGGCATCGAGCGAGGGTGAAGTCTTGGCAGAGAAGCCCTTCAGCTCCCGTTCGACCAGTCCGCTCGGCAATTTCCACGGCGCGGCCGAGAACTGCGCCAGTGCAGCGGTTCTGGTGATCGGGTTCCCGGCCAGGAAAGGCACCAGCGGCTGCGCCCGCTTCATCAACGCCAGCGATGCCGTGATGGTCGCCCCGAACACCTTGACCTGGCGGTCGTTCCAGAAGCCGCCCGGGTCGAGGGCGACCATCGACCCCCGGTGACCCCGTCGGGCCAGCTCGACGACCATCCGCGCGCCCATCGAGCTGCCGACGAGATCGGCGTCGGACAATCCCTCGCTGTCGAGGTACGCGCGCAGGGCATCGGTCAACGACGCGATGGACACGTCGGCCAGCGGCGGTGTCCGTCCGAACCCGGGGAGATCGAGGGCGATGACCTCGCGGTGCTCCGCGAGTGCCGGGACGATCGGATCCCAGTTGCGGTACGAGGACCCGAGCCCGTGGACGAGGACCAGCGGCGACCCGCTGCCAGTTCTGACGTTGTACATACCCGCGTCTTACCCGGAGACCGGAAACCTACACTTTCGGGCTGTAGTGCGACGGGTGCGAGCGACGCTGCGCCGGCGGCAGATTGCGGGCAGGCGTGTGCACCAGGGGAGCCGATGCCGGCCTGCGGCCCGCCACGCGATCCCAGCCGGCCCGGGCGCGCGGATGGAGTCGGCGACGACGCGGCACCAGCCCGAACGCCAGGTTCACCGCCCTGCCGAACACCGCGAACCGTCGTGCGTCCCGCTCCGACCAGGTGTATCCCAGTAGCTCCCGGACGGGCGGGTCGTAGAGCCCGACGGTGATCCAGACGAACAACGATGCCACCGGTCTGCGCAGCACGGCCCACACTCGTTCCGGCAGCCAGGAGGCATACGGCGGCCGTCCGAGCGCGGACAGATCCAGCACTCCACGTGCAGCCATGTTGTCTTCCAGCACGTGTGTGCACATGTGCTCCCAGTACTTCTGGAATTCGGCCCAGGTCTCGGGCACCGATCGCATGCTCATGCCGTAGAGCCGGTACCACTGCACGTGCTCGTCGAACAGTTGCAGTTTCTGCGTTTCGGTCAGTCCGCCCATGAAACGGTCGGCGGTGAGAACCGTGCCCATGAAGAACGTCGCGTGTGCCCAATAGAAGGTGTCGGGATCGAGGGCGTGGTACGTGCGCCCTTTCGAGTCGATTCCCTTGATGTCTTTGTGGTAGCCGCGAACCTGGTGGGCGGTCTCCTCGGCGCGGTCGCCGTCGAACACCACTCCCCCGATCGGATACAGGGAGCGGTAGAGGCGCTGCCATCGCTCGTCGAAGAACGTCGAATGCTGTTCGACGCCCGCTCCGAGGCCCGGGTGCATGTTCTGCATCGACCCCGCCCACACGCCCTGCAACATCCCCCGCCAGTCACCGAAGTACTTCCAGGTGAGCGAGTCGGGACCGAGTGGGACAGGTCGATCGAACTGACTACGCATGTTGTCAAAGTAGCCTCGACAACATGCGTGGTCAACAGTTGGAAGAGCGCAGATCCATGCGATACGACGCGTTGCTCGATGCGGGGATCGAACTCCTCGGCGCGCAGGAGGGACCTGCGGTCAACGTGCGCGCCGTGTGCCGCGCAGCCGGACTCACCGAGCGCTACTTCTACGAGAGCTTCACCGATCGCGACACGTTCGTTCGCGCGGTCTACGCCTGGGTAGGGGCTCGGGCGCAGGAGGCCCTGGAGAACGCCGTCGCCGGAGCACCACCGAAGGACGCCGTGGCCGCGCCCGTCCGGGCGTTCGTCGAAATCGTCGTCGACGAGCCTCGGATGGGACGAGTGCTGCTGATCGCTCCGTTGGCCGAACCTGCGCTGAGCCGACGCGGACTCGACCTGCTGCCCGGGTTCGTCGAACTGGTTCGTGCCCGGCTACCCGAGTCCGCCGACCGGCAGCTCGTCGCCGTCGGAACCGTCGGCGCGTTGACGGCTCTGTTCATCGGTTTTCTGGACGGCACCCTCGACGCCACTCGCGACGCTCTCGTCGCGCACTGTATTCGCATCCTCGAGCAGGCCGCCGTGCAAGGATGACGGCACCTACAGCCGAAGGAGCTCGTTCATGTCCGATCTCGACCAGTCGTTCGCCGATGCGCAGGTTGACGTCAAAAAGCTCACGTCCAAGCCGAGCAACGACGATCTGCTGCGCCTGTACTCGCTCTTCAAGCAAGGTTCGATCGGAGACGTGACGGGTAAGCGTCCCGGACGGCTGGACATGGTGAACCGCGCAAAGTTCGATGCCTGGGCGAAGCTCGAAGGCACGAGCCAGGATTCGGCGAAACAGCAGTACGTGGATTTGGTGACCGCACTCCTCGCCGGCTGAGCCTACGGCTATGGTCGAGGGCGGGGGTAACGCAACGAAGGGACCCGCATGAGACGCACCGACAGCGACGTCGACGAGGCCGAGCTCGACATCGAGAAGCCGAAAACCCATGCGGCAGGTGCCACCGCCGTTGCGGTGTCGATGAAGCGCGCGCTGGGACACATGGGTCCCAAGCGCACCGCGCAGACGCTCCTCAAGCTGAACCAAGCCGAGGGCTTCGACTGCATGAGCTGCGCGTGGCCCGATCCCGATCCGGGTCATCGGCACGCCGCCGAGTTCTGCGAGAACGGTGCCAAGGCCGTCGCCGAGGAGGCGACGACCACGCGGGCCACTCCGGAGTTCTTCGCGCAGCACAGCATTGCCGAGCTCGATGCGCACACCGAACACTGGTTGGGTCAGCAAGGCCGCATCACGCATCCGATGATCAAGCTCCCCGGCGGCAGCCACTACGAGCCCATCGAATGGGACGATGCGTTCCGTCTGATCGGCGACGAGTTGAAGAGCCTGGCCAGCCCGGACGAGGCCATCTTCTACACCTCGGGTCGTGCGTCCAACGAGTCCGCGTTCATCTACCAGTTGTTCGCTCGGTCGTTCGGCACCAACAACATGCCCGACTGCTCCAACATGTGTCACGAGTCGACGTCCATCGCGCTGCAGGAATCCATCGGCATCGGCAAGGCCAGCGTCACGCTCGACGACGTTCACAACGCCGAACTGATCATCCTGGCCGGCCAGAATCCCGGCACGAATCACCCGCGTATGCTCTCCGCCCTCGAGCTGGCGAAGCAGAACGGCGCAAAGATTCTGTCCATCAATCCCCTTCGCGAAGCGGGACTGCTGAACTTCAAGAACCCCCAGACCCCGCGCGGCATGGTCGGTCCCGGTACCGATCTGTCGGATCTGCACCTGCCGATCAAGCTCAACGGCGACCTCGCTCTGTTCCAGGCCCTCGGGGCGCTGTTGGTGAAGTGGGACGCCCTCGATCACGAATTCCTCGGCGAATACACCGTCGGATTCGACGAGTGGAAGGCACACGTTGCCGAGGTCGATTTCGATCTCGTCACCGAGGTCACCGGTCTGTCGATGCAGCAGATCACCGAGGCCGCCGAAATGCTGCGCGACTCCAAGGCCACCGTCTTCTGCTGGGCGATGGGTCTGACGCAGCATCGCAATGCCGTCGCCACCATCAAGGAAGTCACCAATCTCGCGTTCGCGCAAGGAAACATCGGTAAGGCCGGTGCCGGTTTGCTTCCGGTTCGTGGCCATTCGAACGTGCAGGGCGACCGAACGATGGGCATCTGGGAGCGCCCTCCGGTGGCCTTCCTCGACGCCATGGCGGCAGAGTTCGACTTCGAGCCGCCCCGTGAGCACGGCTTGGACACCGTCGACTCGATCCGCGCCATGCGCGACGGCAAGGCCCATTTCTTCCTCGGCCTCGGCGGCAACTTCGTACAGGCGACGCCCGACAGCGACGTCACGTTCGAGGCGCTGCGCAAGATGCGCATGACCGTGCAGATCTCCACGAAGATCAACCGTTCGCATCTCGTCTGCGGCGAGACCGCTCTCATTCTGCCGACCCTCGGACGCACCGAGAAGGACGTGCAAGCCAGTGGTGAGCAATGGATTTCGGTGGAGGACTCCACCTGCTCGGTGCACTCGTCACGAGGACCGCTGAAGCCCGCGAGCCCGTACCTGCGCTCGGAGGTCGCGATCGTCAGCGGAATCGCCGAGGCGACACTCGGCGACCGATACGGTCTCGACTGGAAGGGTTTCCGCGACGACTACCGCAACATTCGCACGCACATCTCGCGCGTCGTCGCCGGTTGCGAAGGGTACGAGGTCAATGTTCGACGCCCCGGCGGCTTCGTCCTACCGCATCCCCCTCGCGACAGCAGGACGTTCGAAACCAAGAGCGGGAAGGGCGAATTCGCCGTCTCGCCGATCGACGTGCTGCAGGTTCCGCCCGGCCATCTGATTCTGCAGACGTTGCGCAGCCACGATCAGTTCAACACGACGATCTACGGCCTCAGCGATCGGTACCGCGGCATCGAGAACGGCCGACGCGTCATCTTCGTGCACCGAGAAGACATCTCGACGCTCGGCTTCCGCGACGGCGACATGGTCGATCTCGTCACCAAGTGGGACGACGACGACGTGGAACGGTGCGCGCCGTCGTTCCGCATCGTCGAGTACGACACCCCGCGTGGGTCGGCTGCTGCGTACTACCCCGAGACCAATCCGCTGATCCCGTTGGATTCGACTGCGCTGCAGAGCAACTGCCCTACCTCGAAGTCGGTGATCATCTCGATGGTTCCGGCGGGAACAGGAGCGCAGGGCACATCCAATGGTCATCAGGACAACGAGGGCTCGGACGAGGGGCACAAGTCGCACCCCCAGCCGCATCACCTCAGCTGATCGAACTCAGCTGAACGATCGAACCAGGGTCGCTGCGTCGGTGAACTGATGTCGCATCAGTTCACCGGCGGCCCGGTGATCGGCTCGACGCATCGCCTCGATCAATTCCTCGTGGCCGCGTACCGCCCGCCGTCCCCAGTCGGTGTCGGACGCATGGAGATGCGTCGGGGTGTACTTGACGGCACCGAGCAGAAACCACGCCAATGTGGTGCCGCCTGCGATCTTGTTGATGGCGCGGTGAAACTCGAACTCGCACCGTTCGACGGCATCGGCGTCGGCGCGTGTCACGGCGTCGCGTAGGTCGTCGTTGAGGGTGGTCAACTGCTGGAGATGCTCCGCCGTCACCCGCCGGGATGCGCGCTCGGCCAGGGCCGCGGCGATCGTGCCCTGCAACCAGAAGATGTCGTCGATGTCCTGCTGTGTCAGTTCGACGACGCGGTAGCCCCGATGCGGGACCGATTCGAGCAGCCCTTCGCCGCGCAGCGACACCAGCGCCTCGCGTACCGGGGTGGCACTGACTCCCAACTCTGCTGCGGTCTCGTCGATGCGGACGAACGTCCCCGGCTTCAGCGCACCGGCGACGATCCTGCGACGAATGTTCACGGCGACATCCTCGGACAACTGCGGACGTCGCGGAATCGGCTGTTTCGATGATGCCGTGCGCGTGAGATCGAGGCTCATTCCACATCTCCTGCACAGCGGGGCGGCGGGGGTTGTTGCAACGGTGACGGACGCATAGTGTGTCCTGGAGAACATTGAATCACATCAAATATATGTGATGCGATCTGCTGGAGGATAGAGCCCGTGACGGACCAGATCGAACGAACGAACGAGAGCACCTTCGAAAGCCTCGATCCCAGAACGGGTCTCGCACTCGCCACGTACCCGATCGCCGACGCCGCCGAGGTCGAGATCGCCGTGGCCCGCGCCCGCTCGGCCGCCCGGTGGTGGGACGCGCAGGGATTCGAGGGCCGCAAGCGGTGGCTCCTCGAATTCAAGACCTCGATCGCCCGCGACGCCGCGAGCCTCGCCGCCGTCATCGCCGCCGAAACCGGCAAGCCGGACGAGGACTCCCTGCTGGAAGTCATGTTGGGCGTCGAACACATCGATTGGGCGGCGCGTCACGCCGGCAAGACCCTGAAACAGCGCCGGGTCGGATCGGGTCTGCTCGCCATCAACCAGAAGGCCTACGTCAGCTACCGCCCGTTCGGCGTCGTCGGCGTCATCGGGCCGTGGAACTACCCGCTGTACACGCCGATGGGGTCGATCGCGTACGCCCTCGCCGCAGGCAACACCGTCGTCTTCAAGCCCAGCGAACTCACCCCGGGTGTCGGGGTCTGGTTGGCCGAGAAGTGGCAGTCGCTCGCCGCTCCCCACCCGGTGTTCCAGACGATCACCGGCGACGGTTCCACCGGCACTGCCCTGGTCGAAGCCGGCGTCGACAAGATTGCATTCACCGGCTCGACCGCGACGGCCAAGAAAGTCATGGCCACGTGCGCGAAATCGTTGACGCCGTTGATCGCCGAGTGCGGCGGTAAGGACGCGATGCTCATCGACGCCGACGCCGATATCTCTGCGGCCGTGGAGTTCGCGACGTTCGGCGCGATGGGCAATGCCGGGCAGACCTGCGCCGGAGTCGAACGTATCTACGTCGCCGCCCCGGTTTACGACCGGTTCGTCGCCGAATTCACCAGGGCGGTCAAGGAATTGAAGCCCGGTGGATCGAAGACCTCGTCCTACGGCCCGATGACGCTGGGCAAGCAGAGCGACATCGTCCGCGCCCAGATCGAGGATGCGTTGGCCAAGGGCGGCACCGCAGTGGTGGGAGGTCTCGACTCACTGCACGGGCCGTACATCGACCCCGTCGTCCTCACCGACGTTCCCGAGGATTCGACCGCGATCACCGAGGAGACGTTCGGGCCCACCGTCGTCGTCAACAAGGTCCGCGACCTGGACGAGGCCATCGCCCGCGCCAACGCGTCCTCCTACGGTCTGGGTGCATCGGTGTTCACCAAGGACACCGCGGTCGGGCGACGCGCCGCCGAGAAGCTCGATTGTGGTGTTGTGACGGTCAATTCGGTGCTGGGCTTCGCCGGCGTGCCGGCGTTGCCGTTCGGCGGAACGGGCGACTCGGGCTTCGGCCGCATTCACGGCGACGACGGCCTTCGCGAATTCAGCACCGTCAAATCACTGACCGTGCAGGGCTTCGCGGCACCGATCGATCTGTTGACGATGAAGCGCAAAGCCCGGAACATGAAGCTCTCGGTGCTGGCGCTCAAACTCCGCCACGGACGAGGCTGACCATGGACATCGCGCCGGGTCGGGGTCGATACGGGTGGTTGCGCCGCGTCGAGGAACTCGACCCGGTCCGCGACTGTCACACCATTCACCGGATCACCGCGGGGTACGAGTTCCCCTGGGATTATCAGCGGGCCCTCGAATTCGCCTTGTTCCGAACCTATTGCGTGCCGACGATCTCCGCTCTGCTGGCCCGGACCGGCGAGTTCGAGAAGCGACCGCAGAAGCGGTACGACGACACCTCGCTGCTGATGTCGGAAATGGTCGAACACGGATACGACTCCGAACGAGGTCGCGAATCGTTGCGGACGGTCAATCGAATGCACGCGCAGTACGACATCTGCAACGACGACATGCTGTACGTGCTCACGACGTTCATCTACGAGCCCATCGAATGGATCGACACCTACGGGTGGCGTCGCCTGCATCCCCACGAGCGGCTCGCGACCTTCCACTTCTACAGCGAAGTGGGTAAACGCATGGGCATCAGGGACATTCCGGAGTCGTACACCGAGTTCGCACAGTTCAAGCTCGATTACGAAGAACGCACGTTCCGCTTCGGCGAGGACAACCGTCGCATCGGCACCTACACACTCGATCTCTACTGCTCGTGGTTTCCCGCCGCGCTCACCCCGGCCGTCCGGCAGGGCGTGTTCGCGTTGCTCGACGATCGGATGGCGAACGCATTCGGCTTTCCCGCGGGCTCACCCACGCTGGAACGGGCCGCGGTGCGGGCGCTGCGGACCAAGGCCCGCGTGGAGCGATTCCTGCCCACGAGAAAACACTCACGCACGACAGCCGACGCAGGCAACAAGACCTACCCCGGCTATCCCGTCGGGTACAGCCCGCGCGATCTGGGCACCCAGGCCGCATCACCGATTCGCGGTTGTCCGGTAGCGACGACGTAACTGCCAACTCGACGGGTCAGAGTCCGTCCACCCACCGGCCGAACGCATCGCGAAACTCCCCCGAGAGCGGCAGCGGTGCCAAGGCGGTGTTCGGATCGGCGGGCAGCGGGCCGAGCTCGCCCAGCATGTGCGAGCTGTTGGCGAAGTGCGCGAAGTGGAGATCGGTGTGGCCCAGGGCCACTCGCACGTTCTCGACCTGGCCGCAGGAGACGTTCAGGTCCTTGTCCGAGCAGGTCAGGAACGAGGAGTACGAGTCCGGTAGCGCGGCAGCCAGATCCGCCGGGTCCGTAGCATCCGCTTCACGCAGGAAGGTGGCGCTCTGCCGCAGTCCCAGACCGTCGACGATCGGGTCGGGCTCCGCGGACAGCGGTTGTCCCGCGCGAATATCGGTGACGGCCTGGGCGAAGCGATCCCTCGACGACGCGGCCTGCTCCTCGGTGAACTGGCCGACCGCCACGGCCTCGCCGATGTTGCGATCGACCTGTGCGGTCAGCAGATCCAGGTAGCGGATCGACAACGGCTCGAGCAGGCCGACATGGGTGAACGCCGCGCTGTCTGCATCAGCAAGGCGCAGCGCCGTCAGTGCGCCCTCGCTGTGCCCGATCACCGTCGTGCGATCCGCCCCGACACCGGTGCGCTGCTGCAGGAACGCCAGTGCGTCCGCAGCATTGTCGACCTGCGCATCGAAGCCGGGCGGATTGTTCGGATCCACCCCGGCCAGGCCGGTGCGGCCGCTCCCGAGCTTGTCGAAACGCAGGCTCGCAATACCGCGTCGCGACAGCTCGTCGGCGACGTATGCGGTCGTATTCAGCTGCAGATCACCCGAGTTCCCGTTGCGGTCGGTCGGCCCGCTGCCCGGCAGCACCAATGCCACGCCGCGGGTGTCGCCGACCGGCATGCGAAGGCTGCCGTAGAAGGTGATGCCACCGGACTCGAAGCTGACCTCCGAATCGAGCGCGTCGTCGGGTGACCACGGAACGTTGATCGGAGCAGCGGCCGCGGTACCCGCGCCGACGAGCAGGAGCATCGACGCGGCCAGTCCGGCCAGCAGTCCTCGGGTGCGCATCATGCCGCCAGAATAACAATCCGACCGACCGTTCGGATACGGCGTCACTGGCCGTAGCGCCCACGGCACGACGCTCGCGTCGCCCATCGAAAAACGCATGCGACCGCTCCCGACCGAGCCGGCTCGAGGCGTCGAACACCCAGCACACACCGGCTCCAGAAGGCCGAAGTGCTGGTCGGGGCACACCCCGAATCGGATAGGACGTAGCCTGGCGAGGGAGGTTCGGTGGTTCGACCGTGAATGACACCCGTGTTGTTCGGTTAGATTGGAAGAGCCACCAGGCACGATGCAAGAGGGTCGAGACCTGTCAACGAGCGACGGGTCACCACAATCGAGGAGAACAGGCCATGGCTTTACCAGTATTGACACCGGAACAGCGCACCGCGGCGCTGGCCAAGGCGGCCGAGGCACGCACTGCGCGGTCGAAGCTGCTCGCATCCGTCAAGTCCGGCGAACTGAGCGTCGCTGACGTCCTCGCCAAGGCGGAGAACGACGAGATCGTCAAGAAGACCAAGGTGTCCGCGCTGATCAAGGCCCTGCCGGGCGTTGGATCCGTGCGCGCCGCACAGCTGCTCGAGCAGCTGTCGATCGCAGATACGCGCCGCATCGGCGGCCTCGGCGCAAACCAGCGCGAAGCGCTGCTCGCTGCCGTCGCATCCTGATTCACATTTTCACGGGTCGTTCCTGCAGGCTCCACTCCTGATCCTGCGATAACGCGTTGCCTGCAGGGCTAGCATTTCGACCATGAACGTCGAAGTGACCCTGCTGCCCGGAATCGGGGTGCGGAAAGATTTTGCCCTCGCTTCCGGGCGCCGCATCGGCGTCATCACCCGCAAGGACGGCGCGAACGAGTTGATCGTTTCGCGCAAGGACGACCCCGATGCGACGCAAGCGTCCATCACCCTGAGCAATGAGGAAGCGGCGGCCCTGGGCAATCTGCTCGGGTCGCCGCAACTCATTGCTCAGCTCGGGGAAGAGCATCGCGACCTCCCCGGAATCAACACTCGTCAACTCCCCATTCGCGCGAATTCACGGTTCGTCAGCCGCACACTCGGCGACACCGCCATGCGCACCAAGACCGGAGTATCCGTCGTCGCTGTCATGCGCGCCGGCCAGGTACAACCGTCACCCACCCCCGACTTCACGCTCGCCGCAGGTGACCTGCTGGTCGCCGTCGGCACCGCGGACGGACTGGACGCAGCAGCCAAGTTGCTCGGCAATGCCTGAGATCAGTCGGGGCTGACCCGTGGCCGAGAGCGCGCTCGCCCTCACCGAGCTGGGTGCCGTGTTCTTCGTTCTCGGACTTCTCGCTCGTCTCGCCGGCCGGATCGGCGTCTCCCCCATCCCGTTCTACCTGCTCGGCGGACTGGCCTTCGGCAACGGCGGATTCGTCAACCTCGGCGGCATCGACGAGTTCAGCGAGATCGCCAGCGAAATCGGCGTCATCCTGCTGTTGCTGCTGCTCGGCCTCGAATACACCGCAACCGAGCTCGTCACCGGCCTGCGTCGATCGTGGATGGCCGGTCTGGTCGACATCGTCCTCAACTTCGCGCCCGGTGCCGTCGTCGCGCTGCTGCTCGGCTGGGGCGGAGTCGGCGCGCTCGTGATGGGCGGCGTCACGTACATCTCGTCGTCGGGCATCATCGCCAAAGTTCTCACCGACCTGGGCCGACTGGGAAACCGTGAAACTCCCGTCGTGTTGTCGATCCTGGTTTTCGAAGACCTCGCGATGGCCATCTACCTCCCGATCCTCACCGCAGTGCTGAGCGGAGTCAGCTTCCTCGGCGGACTCGAAGCCCTCGGCATCTCACTGTTCGTCATCACCTTCGTGTTGGTCGTCGCGCTGAAATACGGCAGATTCGTCTCGGCGATCGTCGACAGTCCCGACCGCGAAATCGTCCTGCTCAAAGTCCTCGGATCCGCCCTGCTGGTGGCCGGCATCGCGTCGGAACTGCAAGTCTCGGCGGCCGTCGGCGCGTTCCTGTTGGGAATCGCGATCTCGGGCTCGACGGCCGACAACGCGACCCGCGTCCTCGAACCCCTACGCGACCTGTTCGCTGCGATGTTCTTCGTCGTGTTCGGTCTGGGCACCGACCCGTCGACCATCCCGCCAGTGTTGGGCTGGGCCGTCGTCCTCGCCGTCACCACCGCCGCGACCAAGATCGCGACGGGCTGGTGGGCGGCAGGTCGGCAGGGAATCGGCAGGCCGGGACGACTACGCGCCGGTGCGGCGTTGGTGGCGCGCGGAGAGTTCTCCATCGTCATCGCCGGACTGGCCGTCGCCGCGGGGGCTGTCGAAGGCGAACTGGCAGCCCTGGCGACCGCGTACGTGCTGCTGATGGCCATCCTGGGGCCGATTGCTGCCCGCGTCGTCGAACCCGTCGCGAAGGTTGTGCTCCGGACCAAGCCCGCGGTGTGATTGGCTTTTCGACATGGCAGACAAGCGGACGGCTCTGAGGCGACGGCCGCAGTTGTCCGAGGAAGTCGCCAGCCACGTCCGGCACCTGGTGATGTCCGGAGAGGTGAGTCCGGGAGACTTCATCCGGCTCGACGAGACCGCAGCCCAGCTGGGCGTCAGCGTCACCCCGGTGCGTGAGGCGCTACTGACCTTGCGTGGTGAGGGCATCGTCGAGCTCGTCCCCCACCGCGGCTATGTGGTGTCTGCGCTGACGCCGAGCGACATCGTCGACATCTTCTGGCTGCAGGGGCAGATCGCGGTCGAACTAGTACGCCGGGCGGCACCGAAGATCACCGAGGTCGAACTGGATCGGCTCACCGAGCTCACCGACGCACTGTCGGTCGCCGTCGAGAACGGCAAGGCCGAGGACGTCGAGAACATCGAGTTCGAGTTCCATCGCGTGCTGAACCGTCTGGCCGAGTCGTCCAAGTTGGCGTGGTTTCTCAACAACGCCACCCGCTATACCCCGACCCGTCTCTACGCCACCGACCGCGACTGGGGCCGAGCAGCCGTGCGCAATCACGAGGATCTGATCGCGGCCCTGATTCGAAACGACATCGACGCCGCCTGCGAATTGATGAAGCAACAATTCACAGACGGCGCCGAGAGGTTGATCGCGCATCGCGGATGAGAGCGCTACGCGCACGTGAGTGGAAACTCGTAGCAGGCACCGTGTTCAGTCTGGGGACATATGAGACACGAGATGTCCACGGACATGTGACACACGGGCTGTGATGATGCTGCGGGGCACTGTGACCGGCTATGGAGTAATCCATGGCCAGATCGGATGCCCGGATGCATCCGGGCATCCGATCTGGCCATGGATTACTCCATAGCCGGTCACAGTGCCCCGCAGCATCATCACAGCCCGTGTGTCACATGTCCGTGGACATCTCGTGTCTCATATGTCCCCAGACTGAACACGGGCTCTGCTACGCATTTCCACTCAGTGATACTGGAGTCGTTCGTCGAGGTGGAAGGTATGACTCGTTTCCGCTCTGACGCCGATGGCTGTCTTTCATGTGATGTGTCGGCCTTCGCCTCGACGGACATCGTTCACACGCGACCGGTGGGCGGAGTGACTTGATAGGAGCCTGACCAAAGAGTCCCGTCACTGTGTTGTCCGCCGTCCCGGCCGGTGCGTGGTCACCTGTCGAAGGGATAACCAGTGTCCAGCATGACCGAAAACCCACCCGATGTCAGCCTCACCGTCATTGCAGGCATCGATACTCACAAAGACACCCACCACGCGGCGATCATCGACCACCTCGGCCGCAAAATCTGCGACCGAGAGTTCCCGGCAACCGGCGCCGGCTACCGCGCACTGCTGGCATGGTTGATCGGGACCGGCATCGTCGTCCGAGTCGGAATCGAAGGCACCGGAAGCTACGGCTCCGCGCTGACCACGGTCCTGCTCGCAGCGGGCCTCGAGGTCGTCGATGTCGACCGCACCGACCGCCGCTCGCGGCGCTTTCACGGCAAATCCGATCCGCTCGATGCCTACAGTGCTGCTCGCATCGCTGCGGCCGGGCTCGCTCGCACGATCCCGAAGACCCACGACGGGGACGTCGAGGCAATTCGGTTCCTGCACAACGCTCGTCGCTCCGCGGTGAAAGCTCGCGCCGAGGCGATCACAGGTCTCAAATCTGCCGTCGTCAACGCACCCGAACCGATTCGAGAACAGCTCCGGGGTCTGACAACAGTCGCATTGATCGACGCATGCGCAGCACTGCGCCCGACCGCCGTCACTCCAGGTGCACTGACCGCGGCGATCAAGACTGCACTGCGGTCGGTGGCGCGACGGATCCAGCTCCTCGACACCGACATCAAGGCACTGGACAAGAACCTCGCAGTGCTCATCGACGATGCCGCCGGAGACCTCGTCGGCCGGTTCGGGGTGGGCTACGAAACTGCAGCACAGTTGCTGATCACCGTCGGTGACAACCCCCACCGCGTCAGCTCCGAAGCAGCATTCGCCAGCCTCTGCGGCGTCGCACCCATACCCGCATCGTCGGGCAAAACCACCCGCCACCGACTCAACCGCGGCGGCAACCGGCAGGCCAACCGAGCGTTACACGTCATCGTCATGGCCCGCCTCAAATACGACACCCGCACCCAGCAATACCGCGACCGACGACTCGCTGAAGGCAAGAGCAAACGCGACATCATCCGCTGCCTCAAGCGAGCCGTCGCCCGCGAAATGTTCCAACATCTCACCCAGAAAACTGCCACTTGACACTCATAGGAGCATCACATGGGGTCAGCGCAGCGAGGCAGGAACCTGGAAGCGCTCGCCGTACTTCTTGGCCAATTCGTCCGCGCGAGCGACGAATCCGGCCTGACCACCCGGGTAGCCGACGACGTACTGGTGCACGCCACCCGTCCATGCCGGGAAGCCGATACCGAAGATCGAACCGATGTTGGCGTCGGCGGTGGTGTTCAGGACACCCTCGTCGAAGCACTTCTGCGTCTCGATGGCCTCGATGAACAGCATGCGTTCCTTGAGGTCCTCGAACGGGATGTCCGCCGAACCCGACTTGAACGCATCACGCAGTCCAGGCCACAGGCCGGCGCGCTTACCGTCTTCGTACTCGTAGAAGCCCGCACCCTTGGCCTTCGACGGACGCTCGAACTCGTCGACCATCTTGTCGATGACCTCGCCGGCCGGATCCTCGGGAGGTGTTCCACCGGCAGCCTTGATGGCGTCGTAGGTTTCCTTGCGGATCTTCTGCATCAGGTTGAGCGTGAGCTCGTCCGAAAGCTGCAGCGGCGCAGCCGGGTAACCGGCCTGCAGACCGGCCTGCTCGATGGTCGACGGCTCGACGCCCTCGCCCAACATCGCGATGGCCTCGTTGATGAACGTACCGATCACGCGAGAGGTGAAGAATCCACGACTGTCGTTGACGACGATCGGGGTCTTCTTGATGAGCTGCACGAGGTCGAAGGCCTTGGCCAAGGCCGCATCCGACGTCTTCTCGCCGCGAATGATCTCCACCAGCGGCATCTTGTCGACGGGTGAGAAGAAGTGGATGCCGATGAAGTCTTCCTGACGCTTGATGCCCTGAGCGAGGCTCGTGATGGGCAGCGTCGAGGTGTTGGAACCGAGCAGCGCCGTCGGATCGACGAGGTCCTCGATCTCCTGGAAGACCTTCTGCTTCAACTCTTCCGACTCGAAGACGGCCTCGATGACGAGGTCGGCACCTTCGACGTCCTTGGCATCGGCGGTCGGGTGGATGCGTGCGAGCAGAGCGTCCGACTTCTCCTGGGTGGTCTTGCCACGCGAGAGTGCCTTGGCCTCGATGGCCTCGGAGTACGCCTTGCCCTTCTGCGCCGACTCGAGGGCAACGTCCTTGAGCACCACGTCGATTCCGGCCTTGGCACACACGTACGCGATGCCCGCGCCCATCATGCCTGCGCCGAGAACCGCGACCTTGGTGAAGGTGGTCTTCTCGATGCCGTCGGGACGAGACTTGCCGGCGTTGATCGCCTGCAGGTCGAAGAAGAACGCCTGAATCATGTTCTTGGACACCAGACCGGTGACCAACTCGGTGAAGTACCGCGACTCGATGGTGCACGCATTGTCGAAGTCGACCTGTGCACCCTCCACTGCCGCAGCGAGAATCGCGCGCGGAGCCGGCATCGGTGCGCCCTTGATCTGCTTGCGCAGGTTGGACGGGAAAGCAGGCAGGATCTGTGCGAGCTTCGGATTCGACGGCGTGCCGCCGGGGATCTTGTATCCCTTGACGTCCCACGGTGCGACGCCACCCTCGGGGTTGGCCTTGATCCATGCCTTGGCGGTGGGCACCAATTCGTCGATACTGCCGACCAATTCGTGCACCAGACCGATTTCGAGAGCCTTGGCCGGACGGAACCGAGTGCCCTGCGCGAGGACCGTCATGAAGCCGGTCTGGATGCCGAGCAGCCGGGTGATGCGGGCAACGCCGCCGCCGCCGGGCAGGAGACCGAGCGAGACCTCGGGCAGACCGATCTGCACGCCGGGAACGTCGGCCGCGATGCGGTGATGCGTCGCGAGCGCGATCTCGAGTCCGCCGCCGAGTGCCGCGCCGTTGATGGCGGACACGACCGGCTTACCGAGCTTCTCGAGCCGACGCAGCTGTCCCTTGACTTCCTGGACCTCGTCGAACACCCGTTGGGCGTCCTCGGGCTTGGCTTCGATGAGGGTGTGCAGATCGCCGCCGGCGAAGAACGTCTTCTTGGCGGAGGTCAGCACGACTCCGGTGATGCTGTCCTTCTCGGCCTCGAGGCGGTCGACCGTCGCGCCCATCGAGTCCTTGTACAGCTGGTTCATCGTGTTTGCACCCTGGTTGGGGTCGTCCATCGTCAGAACGACGATGCCGTCGGCGTCCTGGTCCCACTGAATCATGTTGTCAGACATCGTTCTACCTCAGACTCGCTCGATGATGGTGGCAACGCCCATGCCGCCGCCGATGCACAGGGTGATCAAGGCGTACCGGCCGCCGCGGCGCTCGAGCTCGTCGAGCACGGTGCCGGTGATCATGGCTCCGGTGGCACCGAGCGGGTGGCCCATGGCGATGGCGCCGCCGTTGACGTTCAGCTTCTCGTTCGGGATCTTCAGATCCTTCTGGAAACGCAGCACGACGGAAGCGAACGCCTCGTTGAGCTCGAACAGATCGATGTCGTCGACGGTCAGTCCCGCGGTGGCGAGAACCTTCTTCGACGCCGGGGTCGGTCCGGTGAGCATGATGGTCGTGTCGGCACCACTGGTGGCCGTCGCGACGATGCGGGCGCGCGGGACCATGTTCAGGTCCCTGCCCGCCTGCTCGCTGCCGACGAGGACGAGGGCTGCGCCGTCGACGATGCCGGAGCTGTTTCCGCCGGTGTGGACGTGATCGATCTTCTCGATCCAGTGGTACTTCTGCAGCGCCACGTCGTCGAACCCGCCCATGGCCGCGATACCGGTGAATGCCGGGTTCAGCTTGCCGAGCGACTCGACGGTGCTGCCCGGACGCATGTGCTCGTCCTGATCGAGGATCAGCAGACCGTTCTGGTCGGTGACCGGAACGACGGACTTGGCGAAGTAGCCACCGGACCACGCCGCAGCGGCGCGCTCCTGGGACTGGACGGCATACGCGTCGACGTCCTCGCGGGTGAATCCTTCGATGGTGGCGATCAGGTCGGCACCGATGCCCTGCGGGGCGAAGTAGGTGTCGTAGTTGGTGGCCGGGTCCATGGCCCATGCGCCGCCGTCACTGCCCATCGGCACGCGAGACATCGACTCCACGCCGCCGGCGACAACCAGTTCGTCCCAGCCCGAGCGCACCTTCTGCGCGGCCAGGTTGACGGCCTCGAGGCCCGACGCGCAGAAGCGGTTGAGCTGGAAGCCGCCGACGGTGTCGGGCATCTTGGCTGCGAGCACGGCCGTGCGGGCGATGTCGGCACCCTGATCTCCGACGGGCGAGACCACGCCCAGGATGAGGTCGGAGATTCGGTTCTCGTCCATGTCGGGGAAACGTCGACGAAGCTCGTCGATCAGCCCGGTCACCAAGGAAATCGGCTTCACCGAATGCAGGGAGCCGTTCTTTCCTTTACCTCGGGGAGTCCTGATGGCCTCGTAAATGAATGCCTCTGTAGTCACAGCGCGCAGTTCCTTCCACATACTCGATCTTGTCGCGATCGCCGTGCCGGCCGATCGCGTCGGTGCGAGGCCATGACAGACCTCAGCTCATGCCACAGTAAGTTGGCATACCGATCCGACATAAGGACCGAAACGAGCGTTTCGCATGACCCACGATGCGGTTCAGGTTTGAACGACCCCGTCATGGGAAATTACGATGCGTCAGATCGACCGAAGGCGAAAGAAGACCGACCATGGAAACCGACAACGAACCGACCGTGGGCGCTCGCGTCAAGGTACGCACTCGCAACGACGACAAGTCCGAAGCCGACAGTTCTGGATCCGACGCCTACGAGACCGGCGCAATCGTCGACGACTTCGGAGTCCAAGCGACCGACAGCACCTCGCGGAACTGGGCTGTCGCCAAGCGTTGGGCCGTCGCTCTCGACAGCGGCCGATTGGTATTCGTCGACACCGACGATCTCACGCTCGCCTGAGCCTCAGATCTCCTTGAGCGGTACCGCTCCGAGTTCGCTCACCAGCAGCTCCATGGCGACCGTTTCCGGGTCCCGACGAACCGACGGGTCCGCGGGTTCGGCCGCGGCCTTGAGCAGTTCTTCCTCGTCCTCCGGTGTCTCCGGAGGCGGCGGACCTACCGGCTCGGGATCATCGGGATAGTCCGGGGCCTCGGGCATCGGAATATCTGCGTCCGATCCATCGCCCGCTGAACCGAAACCGTCCGACGTCGGACGGGGAGCCCCTGCCTGGCTCGGCCTCGAGAACTTCGGCAGCGACGCGGGTTTCGCTGCCGGTTCATCTTTTTTTGCTGATGACGGTTCCGGTGTTGCCGCAGCACCCACCAGACAGACCACCGACCATTCGACGCCGAACACGTCACGCAACGCGTCCCGAATGACATCGGCGTTGCGGGGTTCTTCGAGACGCTTCGCCAGCGGTGCCGAATCGTGGCCGAGAGTGATGGTGCCGTTCTCGACGGTCCGTACCGACGCACCGGACAACATCACCTCGACGGTCCTGCTTCGCTCTCGTACCTTGGTTCGCACCTCGGACCACACCGCGCGGACGGCCGCCGCATCCGGCTCGTTGGAGGCCACCGCGGGTGCCGCGACAGGCTCGGGTTCGGATTCGTACACCGGCTCGGGCTCCGGGCCGTACTCGTCCTCGGGCTCCGGCGGAAAATCCTCATGGGACAGCGAAGGTTCCGAATGCTGTTGCGCTGCAGCGGGAGTCGTGACCGGTGCCGATTCGGGGGTCGGTTCCGACGCGGGTGCCGGTTCGGGCGTGGGTGCCGGTTCGGGCGTGGGAGCCGGTTCGGGTGTCGGGACCGGTTCGGGTGTCGGGACCGGTTCGGGTGTCGGAGCCGGTTCGGGTGTCGGAGCCGGCTCGGGTGCGGGAGCCGGTTCGGGGGCTGCAGGCTCGGGTTTGGGAGCTGCAGGCTCGGGCACCGGAGACGGTTCCGGGACCGCCATGGGTTCGGGTGCCGCGACAGGCGCAGGCGCTGGTGTCGGAGCGGGGGCTGGTGGTGCAGCGGGTGCGGACTCGGCGGCCGGCTGTCGCTGGGACGGCCGCTGGAACTTGTTCACCGGGGGCGGGCCGGAGGGCGCAGGCTCGTCGGTCGCGGGCAGCTGTGGTCGTGTCGGGTCTGCGGCTGCCTGTGCCACTGCCGCTTGCTCACCGGCAGGGAGCGTGACGTCCAGGCGACGTTCGACGCGTTCGAGCCTTTGCAGTACGGCCGATTCCGCATCGGAGGCCGAGGGCAGCAGCATCCGTGCGCACATCACTTCGAGCAGCAGACGCGGCGCGGTGGCCCCTCGCATTTCGCCGAGGCCCGAGTGGACGATCTCGGCGTAGCGAGTCAGCGTCGCCGAGCCGAGCAGGTCCGCCTCGTCGCGGAGTCGTTCGAGGACGTCGCCCGGCACGTCGACCAGGCCACGTTCACCGGCGTCGGGTACGGCCTTCATGAGGATCAGGTCTCGCATGCGGTCGAGAAGGTCGATGGCGAAGCGACGTGGGTCGTGGCCCGCGTCCATCACCTTGTCGACGGTGCCGAACAGTGCGCCGCCGTCTCCCGCGGCCAGGGCGTCGACGGCCTCGTCGATGAGCGCGACGTCGGTGACGCCGAGCAGCGACAGAGCTCGCGGATAGGTGACGCCTTCCGGTCCGGCTCCGGCCAGCAACTGGTCCATGACCGACAGCGAGTCACGCGGCGAGCCGCCACCCGCGCGGATGACGAGTGGATAGACCGCGTCCTCGACCGGGACCTGTTCCTGACCACAGATCTTTTCGAGCAGGCCCCGCATCGTCGACGGCGCGAGCAGTCGGAACGGGTAGTGGTGGGTTCGCGAGCGGATGGTGGGGAGCACCTTCTCGGGCTCGGTGGTCGCGAAGATGAAGACCAGGTGCTCCGGCGGTTCCTCGACGACCTTGAGCAGCGCGTTGAATCCGGCCGGGGTGACCATGTGCGCCTCGTCGATGATGAAGATGACGTAGCGCGACTCGGCCGGGGCGTACACGGCTTTGTCTCGAAGGTCGCGGGCATCGTCGACGCCACCGTGGCTGGCTGCGTCCATCTCGACGACGTCGAAGTTGCCGGGCCCGCCCGGTGCCAGTGCGACGCAGGAGTTGCACACACCGCAGGGGGTGGAGGTCGGTCCTTCGGCACAGTTCAGCGATCGGGCGAGGATGCGCGCCGAGGACGTCTTTCCGCAGCCACGAGGGCCTGAGAAGAGATAGGCGTGGTTGATTCTGTTGGAATCGAGCGCCACGCTGATCGGTTCGGTGACGTGCTCCTGACCGACGACTTCGGCGAACGTCGCAGGACGGTACTTCCGGTAGAGGGCCACGCCCGAAAGGGTACCGGCGACCGACGACACAGTTGCATCGTGCATCAGTGCGGACCGGCGGACACCGCTCTGATGTTCATGATCGCGAAGCTTTCCCGAGTGCCGGTGGACGTCGACAGCGCGAGTAGCCAGTTGCCGTCCTGCAGCGCGTCCGAGATCGCGTGCCGCACGATTGCGCCTTTGGAGTTCTGATAGTCGATCGAGACGGGCGCGCCGCGCGCTGCGGCGTCGGTCAGCGCGTCGAGCTCCCGTGGCAGCAGTCTGCTGTGCCTGCTGAGTGCGGAGCGCACCCGCGCGTCGTCGACGGTGTCGGGGTCGCCTGTCTGCAGCAGCTGTGCCAGCTCGCGTGATTCGCGTCGAGCCGGTGCTGCGGGTGCGCTCGGGTGCGGGGTGCGGGTGGTGTTGGCGCGGACCTTGGTCGCGCTGTCCAGCTCGAGCCGGCCGGTGTCGGAATGTCGCACCGGGGAGTATCCGTGCCTGCGCAGCACCGCGAGAGTGTCGATGGGTGTGGCAGAACTGATCAGGACTGTCGGCGCGAGCCGCTGAAACTTCAGCACCGCCAATGCCTCGTCCGTCTCGATGTTCGTCAGCAGTACGACGTCCTCGGAGACGATGGCGCACGGGATCTTGCGCACGGCCAGTGCGCCGTAGGTGCGCCAACAGTCTCGGATCGTGTAGGCCAGGGCTTGGGGAACGTCGGTGTCGGCCATCTCGGCGAGGGCGTCGATCAACTCCTCCCCTGTACCACCGGTGTCGAAGAAGCTGCGGATCGTCGCCGGGGTGAACCGCCAGACCGACGCCACTTCCCGCGACTCGGGTTGCGCGGCCGCACCGAGTATCGACGCCACCTCGGTGCTCGGCGGCCCGGTGACCACTGCGGTCGAATCGGGCAGCAGGCGCACCGAGAACGGCACCCAGTCGGCCAGATCCTGTAGCTGCGTTGCCAGCGCGGAGGCGATCTGACGCGGATCGCCGTCTCGGCCCACTCGGAAGTCCGTCAGGGTGGCGCACAGATCGGTCGGTGCGCCGTCGACCAGAACTCCGAGGCGGGTGGCCTCGGCCCAGAGTGCGCGCACGTGGCCGGGCCCGGCGCTCGTCGAGACGACCGGGATATGCCACTCGAGGTAGCGGGCGAATTCGTCGGGATCGGACAACACCGGCGTCGGGCTGTCGGATCCACCGAGGCGCAGAAGAGCCGTCAAGGCAGTCGAACGCACGTCTGCGGCTGCGGGATCGTCGAGCATCTTCTTGAGCACCGGCGCGGTCTTCTGGGAGGATCGTGGCACCCGATGGGTCGGAGTGAAGGGCGAGCACCACCACGCGGCCAGCAATGCTGCCGCCTGCTCGGATCGCGAGCTCGTCGACCATGTTTCGTAGGTCGAGGTCAATGCGATACCGGTCTTTCCCCGGTCGGCGAGCAAACCGGCTTCGCGCGCCAGCATCAGCATCAGCGCGGTGTGATGCTCGTCGGCGAATCCCAGACGAGCAGTCAGCGCACGGAGCTCTTTGGCGCTGAGGCCACCGGTCTTCATCATTGCCAGGCCATCGGTGTCGATTGCCGTCAACAACGCCTGCGTGTGCTCACAGAACTGCAGCAAGGCGATGGAGCGGGCGCGCTGCGAGTCATCCTGCGAGAGAGCATGAGTGCCAAATTCTGGAAGCCTGAGCTCGATGGGCAATCGCCACCCGTCTCCTCGCAGCGCGATGCTCACTTCCAACGGCACCCCGACGCTATGCCCGTCCAATCGATACAGCAGCCCGCGCTCGAAGGCGGCCGTACCTGCGGTCGGCGGCACATCGAAGATCAATGACGCCGGTTGTCCATCGACGAAGCGAGACAACATCTCTCGCATCTCGGGCGGGCCGTCGTCGTACAAAGCTCGGATACGTTCGGGGGTCATCGCGGCCGCGACGGCGTCGGCGCGTTCGGCTCGATCGAGCGAGGAGTCGACTCCGAGGCGGGTCAGCAAAGCAAGTCGGTCCTGCTCGACGGCGCAGTGCAAGAACAACTTTCGCTGCCTGCGAGCAAGCCCAAATGGGTGCGAGAACACGCCGGACAGATCGACGGGGCGGTACTCGACCGCGTCCGAGCCCCCTGCCGTGTGCGGCCAGATCAGGCCGTAGGCCATCAGCGTGTTCAGGGCCGTATCGATATGCGCCGTCTCGTTCGAGATTCCCTCGCCCGTCCAGTGGCCGATCTCGGCGCGGCTGAGATCTTCCATGAGCGCGAACAACTCGAGCAGGTCGAGCGCACCTCTGTCGAGTTTCCGCGGTAAGGCCGCCACCCGCCAGGGCGAGCCGAGGAGTTGCGCGAGCAACCCGAACGAGCGGGGTGGCGGGTCGGTTGCCACGTCCGGTCGACGTCGCAACAGATCCGTCAGTGCGTCCTCGTCGAGCGAGGCCAGCCACCCCTCGTACGTCCCGATCTTCTCGGTCATCTCGTCCCCCCCGGCGCAAGTTCTGCCACAACGTACCGACGGGCACCGACAGACTTATTTGTTCTTGGCTGCCGCTTTCGCTGCCTTCTTGAATTCGCGTACCTCGAGCAGGGACTTCTCGTCGACGACATCGGCGATGGATCGACGTGCACCCTCGTCGCCGTACGCTCCGGCGGCCTTTCGCCACCCGTCGGGCGTCACGCCCATCTGTTTGCCGAGCAGCGCGAGGAAGATGCGCGCCTTCTGATCGCCGTAGCCGGGAAGTGCTTTGAGACGCTTCAGAACCTCGGCGCCGTCGGGGTCGTCGCGGGTCCAGATCTCCTGCGGCTTACCGTCGTAGTTCTCGACCAGAAATGCGGCGAGTCCCTGGATGCGCTTGGCCATCGAGCCGGGAAAACGATGCACGGCCGGGGTCTGCGCGCACAATGCGGCGAAGTCGTCCGGATCGGCGTCGGCGACGGTATCCACCTTCAGATCACCGAGACGGTCGACGAGCTTCTTCGGCCCGGCGAAGGCGGATTCCATCGGCACCTGCTGATCGAGAAGCATGCCGATCAAGAGCGCGAACGGATCCTCGGCGAGCAATGCATCGGCCTCCGGATCGCCGACGAGGTTCAGAGTGCGAGACATGGCCTCGATCCTGCCACGCGCCATCTACAGCGGATGACGATTGCTCCCACAAGCCGGTTCAGTGGCGCGCGAGGCGGCAGTGACAAGCCCGCGGATTCTCTCGAGAACCCGCCCGATCAAACCAATACAGTTCGCCGTGCAGGCCGGCGGACACGTCAGGAGCTCACGACCGCGCACGGCCGGCGCGTCGCCCGAGAGCAGACAGTCTTACTACGACGACAGCCAGTGCGACCACCGCACAGGTCAAGGCTGGGTACACGATCATCGTTGTTACCCAGCCAGTGTGCTCGACGATCACGGTGCCGGTATCGGAGTCGCGGCCGACGCATTCTCGACCGAGAGGCCACCACGTCTGCCGGTCCTCGACGGGAAACGGCTCCACCTCGTAATCCGGCGGCCGGTACCCGAAATACTCGGGAAAGGCTTCGCGACAACCTGATTGGTTTGCCCACCGATAGCTGAACGCACAAATGGTCAGGAAAGCAATGCCGAGGGGGAGCCACACCAGCGTGACGGCGGCCATGCACAAGCCGTCACGTGAACGAACAGCCGCAATCGATACCACCACCACGATCATGAATCCGGCAATGAAGATCACGATTCTCAGTCGACCGAACCGGCTACCACCAACGCGATAGCCTGCAGAAGCGGCCGGTCCACGTCGGTTTCCGATGCCGCGATCTGCACGTCCACTCGGGTGCCCGACGGTTTGACCAACGTGACGTCCTCGATCGGATCACCGTCGAGAGTCATTGCACTCGCGCCGGGGTTGTCGTCGCGAAATTCCGAACCGTCCGGCAATGTCACCGCACCCCATGGATTCTCGGCGGGCACGTAGTCCGCGTCGATCACCCTGATCATCAGGGTGCCGTCGTCGGCCAGCACGGCTCCGCACGCGCCGGCCGATCCAGAAGGGGCAGTTCGCATCGAGCCCAGCGGTCTGTCGAGTTCCACTGGCATCTCGGCCGCTCGCCAGAACTCGTCCAGGGAGGCATTGAGGCGATCGACGGCCTCCGGCGAGAACTGCCCTGCACCCTTGGAATTGGTGTCGCACGAAATTGGAAGTGGGAGAGTTCCCTCCGGAACCGGTGCAGACCAGAGCAACTCCGGCCGCAGCGCTATCGTGCGCAACTCCTCGATCGACAGTGGCACGGAACCGGTGGACACGTAATTAGCGTTCCGGTCCGATGATGACGCAACGACGACGGAATTATCGGGTGCGTACACGCGCACGATATTCGAATGGGTGCGATCCCCGTCGAATTCATCCCAGGTGTCCCTGGTGTCGACGACGGTTCCGTCGGAGAGAATCTCGCGAGCGTCCAGCCACCCGGCCTGGCATGGCTTGGGACCGTCGTCGACGCGGGTCACATTGACCATCAGCGAACCTTCGACACCGTCGCGAGACACTATGCCGTCCGCGGAGGTGCCGGGGTCATACGCTCCGTCCGCGCTGGCAACCGGCTGAAAAATCAGCGGATCACCGCCGGACCAGAACGTCGAACCAGCAACGACGTCGACCTGAGAGGGAAGGGCTTTGCGCACTGCGATCGACATCGAGTTCGCCTTTTTCGACGTCAACCACGGGTAGGAGGGGTCGTCGTAGTCACGGCCCACGATCACTTCGTAGAACTGATCTTCCTCGGGCGGCTCTACCGATGCGCACCCTGGGATGTCCACGGGGTATTCGACAGGCTCACTGCCATAACCCATTTCCGACTGCCCCATCGGCTGGTGAGTAAGCCCTGCGAACACGACACCGACGACAACCACAGCGCCGACGACGATCACATCGGGCCACACACCACCACGCCGCAACGACATTCGCACGGGCCGCAGCCTAACGCGCCTCGCCGCGACAGGGTCAGGTGATCGACACCAATTGGGTGATGTCGTCGAAGGGCAGCGGCCCATCCACGACGGCTCCGACGACGGCGCTGTTGAGGATGATCGATCCGCCGTGATTGTCGAGGAATGCGGTGTCGGCTGCGTCGCGTCCGGTTGCGATGCGCACCAGGGTCGATCGCGGCGCGAGGCAGGTGGCGTCGACCACTCGCCATTGTCCTTCGACGAAGGCTTCGGCGACAGCGTGGAAGTCCATCGGATCGCAGCCCGGCGCGTACACGGCCACGAGTCGAGCGGGCACGTTCACTGCGCGGAGCAGTGCGACGACGAGGTGGGTGTAGTCGCGGCACACCCCGGCACCGGCGAGGAGGGTGTCGACGGCGCCGTCGATGGGGTCGCTGCTTCCGGGAACGTAGCTCAGCCGGGCTCCGACCCAGGACGACACCTCGGCGAGCAGCTTCTCCGACGGCGGGTACGAGCCGAATTCCGTTGCCGCGAAACCGAAGAACTTGTCTGCCTCGGCGTAGCGGCTCGGCCGCAGATACAGCGACAGGTCGTAATCGGACACCGGTGCCGGGTCGGTGTTGCCGTAGATCGTCGCCGAGTACGACGCTTCGAGCTTGCCGACGTCGGCGTGCAGCTTGTGGATGCGAGTGCCGTGTGCGCCGCTGATCTCCTGCGCTTCGACGGGCTGGCCGTCGAGTGTGAACGAGAGTGCCTCCCACACTTCGGTTCCTGGGTGCGGCGCGATCGCGATCTGGAACTCGAGGGTGCTGGCCTCGGTCACATCGACATCGAGGTACGCGGAGACGTCACGTTTCATCGTGCCGATCCTGCCATCTCCGAGCGGTTCTCGCAGACTAAGACTCGTCGGTGGGGCGCGCTCCGGTCACCAGGAAGATGACCCGTTTCGCGACCTCGACGGTGTGGTCGGAATAACGCTCGTAGAAGCGGCCGAGCAACGTGATGTCGACGGCGGCCGGTACACCGTGCGGCCAGTCGGGCGCGGAGGTCAACATGAACAGGCTGCGGTGAAGAGCGTCCATCTCCTCGTCCTGCGTTCGCAGACTCGCGGCGAGTTCGGCGTCCCGCGTCTCGAGCACCCGTTGGGTCGCCTCCGCTTGAGCGATGGCTACCCGACCCATCTCGGTGAACACGCCCTCGACCTCGGGCGGCAGCACATGCGCGGGGTGACGGCGGCGGGCCAGCTCGGCGATGTGCACCGCGAGTCCACCCATGCGCTGGAGGTCGGCCACGATGTTGATCCCGGATACGACACGGCGCAGATCGTGAGCAACCGGCGACTGTCGAGCGAGGAAAGCGAAGGCCTCGTGTTCCCATTCGACGGCGAGAGTGTCGATCTCTTCGCGGTACTCGATCGTCTGCTCGGCGAGCACGATGTCGGCGGTGAGCAGCGCGCGCGTGGCGTCAGCCATCGCTCGTTCCGCGATTCTCGACATTTCGGACAGCTCCGACGCCAACGTGTCGAGCGCCTCCGTGTAACTGTCCCGCATGTTCACTCACCCCAACCGCTCGACAGCCCAACCTCAGGGCATTGCAGGGCAGTACCCTGCTGCGCATCCTTCTACACCCTCACACCGCTGTGGGCTCGTTGGAGAACTCGACGGTGTGACGTCGGTCATTCCTGCTGACACGAATCGATGGTCGACATGGGAGGGAACGCCGAACGGCCCGCGCTCGGTGAGCGCGGGCCGTTCGATCATCGGTTGCCGATCAGCAATTCGACGGGGCGGGCACTCCGTAGAAGCGATCCTTGATCCAGCTCTGAGCTTCGCCGAGACCGAGGATGTCCGGGATCAGATGCCCGGCACCGGAACCCGGCACGATAGCCGGGACCTGCGCGGAACTGAGCTGCACTGTTGCACCCTTGCCGCACCAGTCGCCGGCCAGTTCGACGGCCTGACCGTGGGGCACGATGTCGTCGGAGGTACCGGACTGGATCAGTACCGGGGCATTCGGCGTACGCTCACCGATCTTGTTCTTGGCCAGGATTTCCTGCGCGACGGGCAACCTGTCCAGCACGACCGACAACGGCTCGCCGGTCTTGGTGTACTCGTTGGTGCGGTGCAGCCCGACGTTCAGAATCGTCTCTCCGACACACTGATTCGCGACCAGGTTCAGCATGGCCTTTCCTGCGTCGTTGATGTTCTCGTCGACGATCGGCTGCAGACCGGGGTCGGAATTGAGCAGGCCGTTGAGGGTGTAGCCGATCACGCCCGTGAGGATGGTGCCGTCGACCTGTTCGAGGGTCGCCTTCAGATCCGCGGGAGGTGCTCCTGCGTAGGTGCCGACCAGGTCGAGTTCCGGGGCGTATTCATCGGCGATCTCGGCCGCCGCTGCGGCAGCTCCGCCACCCTGCGAGTAGCCGTAGGCCGCGACCGGGCCGTCGCCGGAGATCTTGGTGCCCTGCAACTGCCGAGCTGCGCGGGCCGCGTCGAGCACGGCATGGGCCTCGGACGCGCGGTTCACATAGGTGTGCGCGCCCGGCGTGCCGAGACCCTCGTAATCGGTGATCACGACGCCATAGCCTTGGGAGAGAAGCGAATACGCGGCCAGTACCTCGTACTCGACCATGAATCCGAGCGGCGGGGTGTAGGTGATGACGTTGTTGAGCATCTTCGACGGCGCGCACTGATCGCCCTGCCCCTGCGTTCCCGGTGCCAACACCACGAGCGGGCGCGGCCCCGGACCGGTCCACGGCGCGGCCGGGTCGATGTAGGTACCCGTGACGGCGTTGGCGTCGTCGTTGGAATCGGTGCTGCGGTACATGATTCGGGTTGCCTCACCCGGCAGGGTGCCGCCGATGCCCGGCACCGACAGCGCGAGATGCGAAGGCTCGGAACGAATCACGTCGCCCGGCGCGCCGGCGGGCAGCGGGCTCGGCGGAATGTAGAAGTCGGATTCGACGGTCGAACCCGTCGACGGTGCTGCCGACACGGCCGGCGCAGTCACCCCCATGAACACTGCCATCACTGCCACGGCCGAACCGAAGACACGCGTCGAACGCAAATCGAACCCCCAACGTCTGAACACCTGCTGCCAGGTGTGCGCTACCCCGCGTAGCACTTACCGTGACGCACCTTACGTGACGGCGCACACAACGTACAGACCGAAGTTGGACGAATCACCAGTCAGCGGCGGCGACCGTGCATGGCCGCCTTCGCCGTATCCACTTCGTCGTCGGTGAAGGGACGTCCGGGGAGCTCCGATCGGGGTACCGAATCACCGCGCAGGCCGTCGAGCAGCACCGTGAAGTACCGACGCCAGTTCGCGGGATCGACATGACTGGAGAATTCGACGGTCGAGCCGATCATCCCCAGCACCGGATAGAAGTCGGTGACGGCCACATCGGGACGCAGCTGACCGGATTCGAGGGCGCGATCGACGATTTTCGCGAAGAACGGATCGATCCGTCGGCGCATCTCCGCGATGCCGCGGCACCCCTCGTCCGACCCGAGGACCACATCACCGAGCCCGCGGTCGGAGGCCATTTCCTCGCATACGTCCGAGAGAAAGCCCACCAACCCACTCCAGGGATCTTCCGCTTCGAGGGCGCGTTCGGCACTGGCGAGCATTCCCTCGAGGCGCTGCTCGAAGACGCCGTCGATGAGCTCTTCCTTGCACGAGAAGCGGCGATAGACGGTGCCGACGCCCACCTTGGCGTGTGCGGCGACGTCGTCGAGCGTGATGTCGATACCGCGGGAAGCGAACAACTCGCGAGCCGCGTCCACGATGCGGCGTCGGTTGCGTTCGGCATCCGCCCGTAGGGGCTTCGATGCCGCTGTGTCCGCTCTCACACTCATTCGATGTCCGTTTCACCCGATAAGCGGAGGACATTCCTCCACTTAGCTGCTACCTTTGCCCTACAACCGGAGGATACACCTCCGCATAGTCGAACCGAGGACACCATGACCACCCTTTCATCGGAGAACGTGGACGGCGCAACGTCGACCACGACGCCGGCGGACGAGCGTGCGCACCGGAATCGCTGGTTGATTCTCGCCACTCTCGGACTGGCCCAGCTCATGGTCGTGCTCGACGCGACCATCGTGAACATCGCACTCCCCGCCGCCCAGCTCGATCTGGGCTTCGACAACGCCGACCGCTCCTGGGTCGTCACCGCCTACGCACTCGCGTTCGGCAGCCTGTTGCTCCTCGGTGGACGCTTGAGCGACCTCTTCGGTCGACGTAACACCTTCCTCATCGGCCTCGTCGGCTTCGCGTTGATGTCGGCAGTGGGCGGCGCGGCCGTCAACTTCGGCATGCTCGTCGCTGCCCGCGCCGGTCAGGGCGTCTTCGGTGCGCTGCTGGCACCCGCGGCCCTGTCACTGCTGGCCACCACCTTCACCGACACCAAAGAACGCGCCAAGGCCTTCGGCATCTTCGGTGCCATCGCCGGCGGCGGAGGCGCACTGGGTCTACTGCTCGGCGGCATGCTCACCGAGTGGGCCAACTGGCGCTGGAGCCTGTACGTCAACCTGATCTTCGCTGCGCTCGCCTTCGTCGGAGCCTTCCTGTTCTTGGCCAAGCACAAGGTCGACGTCCGACCCAAGCTCGACATCCCCGGAACGATCGCCGTCTCCGCTGCGCTGTTCTCGATCGTCTACGGCTTCGCCCACGCCGAGTCCGACGGCTGGAGCAACCCCGTCACCCTCGGCTTCCTTGCGGCAGGTGTCGTTCTTCTCGCCGTCTTCGTAACCATCCAGAATCGCGTCGAACACCCTCTGCTGCCGCTGCGCATCGTTCTGGATCGCACCCGGGCCGGATCATTCCTCGCGGTGTTCGTCACCGGCGCAGGCATGTTCGCGGTGTTCCTGTTCTTGACCTACTACCTGCAGAGCACGCTGAAGTACACCCCGATCACCACCGGGTTCGCGTTCATGCCGATGATCGCGTCGCTGATCCTCACCGCGACACTGTCGACGGCACTGATCCTCCCCCGGTTCGGACCGCGCATCCTCATGACGACCGGCCTGGTCGTCGCGTCGATCGGTATGGGACTGCTCACCCAGATCGATCTGGACAGCAGCTACGTCACGCACATCCTGCCCGGCCTGATCATCATGGGTCTCGGACTCGGTGCCACCATGGCACCGGCCATGCAGGGCGCAATCTCGGGCGTCGCCCCGGACGACTCCGGCGTCGCGTCGGCAACGGTGAACACCATGCAGCAGGTGGGCGGCTCGATCGGCACCGCACTCCTGAGCACCGTGGCAGCCAACGCCGCTACCAGCTACGTCAGCTCCAACATGGCGACGGCAACCGATGCGGCTCTGCTGCAGGCCAACGCCGAAATTGCCAGCTACACGACCACCTTCTGGTGGGCGTCGGGCATCTTCCTACTGGGCGCGGTGCTCTCGGCCACGCTCCTGAAGAAGGGGCCGCTGCCCTCCGCTCCCGAGGGTGCGGTCGTCGTCGGGCACTGAGAGCGGCTTCGCCGCATGTGAGTGGAAACGCGTAGCCTGCTACGAGTTTCCACTCACATGCGTTCAGCCTTCGAGCAGTTTCTCCGTCGCGGCCAGCAGAACGCAGGTTGCGACGCCGTCCATCGACTTCTCCAGCTCACCGAGCGACGGGAAGCTCGGGGCGAGGCGAATGTTCTTGTCTTCCGGATCTTTTCCGTACGGGAAGGCCGAGCCGGCGGCCGTCAGAGCAATTCCGGCGTCCTTGGCCAGCGCGATCGACCGAGCTGCCGTGCCCTCGAGCACGTCGAGGCTGATGAAGTAACCACCCTTGGGCTCGGTCCACGACGCGATCTTCGACGCACCGAGCCGGTCCTCGAGGATCTGCTGCACCAGCGCGAACTTGGGCTTGAGAATCTCGCGATGCTTGGCCATGTGAGCCCGCACCCCCTCCGCGTCACCGAAGAAACGCAGGTGCCGCAGCTGGTTGAGCTTGTCCGGGCCGATGCTCTTCTTACCGAGGTGCTTCTGATACCAGGCGAGGTTCTCCTCGGAACTGCCGAAGAAGCTGACGCCCGCACCGGCGAACGTGACCTTCGACGTCGAGGCGAACACGAACGCGCGATTGGGGAAACCGGCCTCCGCCGCCATCCCGATGACGTCGTAGGACGGCGCGAACTCCTCGGTCAGCGGATGCACCGCGTAGGCGTTGTCCCAGAACAGACGGAAATCAGGCGCAGCAGCCGGCATCGTGGCCAGTGCGCGAACGACTTCCTTCGAGTAGACGGCTCCGGTGGGGTTTGCGTAGTTCGGCACCACCCACATGCCCTTGATCTGCGGATCCGACGCCACCAAGTTGGCGATCTCGTGCACATCGGGTCCGTCGGGACCCATCGGCACCGTAATCATCTCGATGCCGAAGCTCTCGGTGATCGCGAAGTGACGGTCGTAGCCGGGGGCCGGGCACAGGAAGCGAACGTTCGGCTCCGCCGACCACGGGCGCGGCGAATCCGACAGCCCGTGCAGCAGAGCCCAGACCATCAGGTCCTGCATGATCTCAAGGCTGGCGTTGTTACCGGCCACCAGGTTCTTCACCGGGATGCCGAGCAGTTCACCGAAGATGGCACGCAATTCCGGCAGACCCGCAAGGCCACCGTAGTTGCGGCAATCGGTGCCGTTGCCGTCCTTGTAGTCCGCGCCGGGGAGCGTCAGCAGCTCGGCAGCGAGATCGAGCTGCTCGGGCGACGGCTTGCCGCGGGTGAGATCCAGCTTCAGATTCTCGGCTTTGAGCTGCGTGTACTTCGCGCTCTGCCGCTCGTGCTCGGAGGCGAGCTCCTCATGGTTCATCAGACCCAACTGGGTTTGCGCTGGCATGCGGAGCGGCCTCTCGGTGACTGGGTTCCCCGGACAGTGTCTATGTCACTGAAATAAAGGGGACCCCGCGCACCCGGCAGAGCCCATTGACCCTTGCTGCCTTCCGGCCCTGGGGGAGTTCACAGGATGCGCGCCGCGCGGGATCCGTTAGGAAGTGTAGCCGCCTCCCGTCGAGCAACGCATCACCACCCTTCGCGCCTCCCGATTTGGGAGATGGTGGGGGTAACCGGGTAAGCTCCCCCACGGAGGATTCGCCTAGTGGCCTATGGCGCTCGCCTGGAACGCGGGTTGGGTTAACGCCCTCAGGGGTTCAAATCCCCTATCCTCCGCCAGAGAAGCCCCCGTGACACGTCACGGGGGCTTCTTGCTGTTCGGGGAGGGGTGCTCCGGCTCGCGCCCACCCGTCTCCCGATCAGCCCACCCGTCTCCGGATCAATGGGCGTTCGAGTCCGTCTGAGTGCAACAAAGCCGCATTCATCCGGTGGGGTGCGGCGACCCGATCCGGATGAATGCGACTTTGTTGTGCACTGGACCCCGTGGGTTGGACCGGTTAATGGAAATCCTAGGCTGCGAGGGCCTGGGCTCGGTATTGCACCGGGCTCAGGCCGTCGAGTCGTAGCGAGATGCGGTCGTTGTTGAACCAGTCGATGACACCATCCTCGAACAACGCTACCGCCGCGACCCGCTGATCCTCGGTAAGTGAACTTCGTGCACGCATACAAAACTCCCCGGTAGTCGGAACTGAATTACTCAGTCCAACTTCCGGGGAGCTGTGCATTGCAATCTGAGCGACTGAAACCCACATTGATCCCAAAGTGGGGGCGCAGCAGACCGGCGTCACCAATCTAACGAGCCGACCAACCACCGTCCATGATGTACGACGCCCCGGTGACCATTCCTGCGTTCTTGGACGTCAGCCATCCCACCAGTGAAGCGACTTCGTCCGGTTCGACAAGTCTCTTGATGGCGGCTTCGGTCAGCAGCACCTTCTCCAGCACCTCGTTCTCGGGAATCCCGTGCGCCTTGGCCTGATCGGCGATCTGTTTTTCCACCAGCGGTGTGCGGACGTATCCCGGGTTGACGCAGTTGCTCGTCACGCCATGCGCTGCACCTTCGAGGGCTGTCACTTTCGACAGTCCTTCGAGTGCGTGTTTGGCGGTGACGTAGGCGACCTTGAATTCCGACGCCCGCAGTCCGTGCACCGACGACAGATTGATGACTCGGCCGAACCGGCGGGCATACATCCCAGGCAACGCCGCACGAATCAGCAGGAACGGTGCCTCGACCATCAGCGTCTGTATTCGACGGAATGCGCCGGGGTCGAAATCGACGATCGGTGCGACGGTTTGGATACCCGCATTGTTGACGAGGATGTCGACGTCCAACCGAAGGTCGTCCAGCGCGGTGGTGTCGAGCAGATCGACCGACCACACCTCGCCGTCGAGCTCGGCCGCCAATTCCTTTGCTGCGACGTCGTTCACGTCGGCGATGGTGACGCGGGCACCGCGGCCGGCGAGCTCACGCGCGCACGCGGCCCCGATGCCGGACGCTCCCCCGGTGACGAGGGCGGAGCGTCCGGTCAGGTCGGTCACCGCTTTACACTCGGATCGAGCAGACCGGCCTTCGCCAGCTCGGCTTCGGTGGCCAGGTTCTTGGCGTCGGCAATGTCGATGCTTTCGAGCGCCAATCCCTTTGTCTCCCTGGCTACGACGACGGCAACCACGGTGATCGCGCAGGCCACGGCCAGGTACACCGCGATGGGCACGGACGAGCCGTAGATGTCGAGCAGCTTCACGGCGATGATCGGGGCCAGCGAGCCGGCGACGATCGAGGTGACCTGATAGCCGAGGGACACACCGGAATACCGCATCCGCGTCGGGAACATCTCGGCCATGATGGCCGGCTGCGTGGCGTACATGAAGGCGTGGAACATCAGGCCGATGATGATGGCCAGCAGGATGACGACGCTGTGGCCGCTGTTCATCATCGGGAAGGCGAAGAAGCCCCACGTTGCCGCGGTGAGGGCACCGGCGAAGTACACCGGACGGCGGCCGATGCGGTCGGCGAGCCTGCCCACCAACGGAATCGTGCAGAAGTGGATCGCGTGGGCGATGAGCATCCACCACAGGATCGTGCTGGTGTCGGTGCCGACCTCCACCTTGAGGTAGGTGATGGAGAAGGTGACGACGAGGTAGTACATGACGTTCTCACCGAAGCGCAGACCCATCGCGGTGAATACGCCACGCGGGTAACGCTTCACGACCTCGAAGACGCCGTACGACGCGGCCTTGATGACCTCGGCCTGCTTGTGTGCCTCGAGGAAGATCGGGGCGTCGGAGACCTTGGTACGGATGTAGTAGCCGACGAAAACGATGACGGCAGAGAGCCAGAACGCGACGCGCCAGCCCCAGCTGAGGAAGGCTTCGTCGGACAGGGTTGTCGTCAGGACGAGCAGTGCGACGGTGGCGAGGAGGTTACCGGCGGGGACGCCTGCCTGCGGCCAGCTGGCCCAGAATCCGCGGCTCTTGTTCGGGCTGTGTTCTGCGACAAGGAGAACCGCGCCACCCCATTCGCCGCCGACGGCGAAGCCCTGAATGAATCGCAGGGTCACCAGCAGTGCCGGGGCCCAGTAGCCGATGGCCTCGAATGTCGGTAGGCAACCCATGAGGAACGTGGCTCCGCCGACGAGGACGAGGCTGAACTGCAGCAGCTTCTTTCGGCCGTACTTGTCTCCGTAGTGTCCGAAGACGATGCCGCCCAGGGGTCGTGCGACGAAGCCGACGGCGTAGGTGACGAAGGCCGCGAGGATGGCGTCGAGTTCACTGGTTCCGGCCGCGAAGAAGATCTTGCTGAACACCAGTGTGGCGGCGGTTCCGTAGAGAAAGAACTCGTACCATTCGACGATGGTGCCGGCCATCGATGCTCCGACGACCTTCTTCAGGCCGGTGGGGGTGGCATCGGGGTCCGGCTCGGACCTTTCTGCCAGCGGTTGGTCGACGCTCATAGCTTCTCCTGTGTTGCTCGGCACTGCGTGCTCGTGTTTGTGACAGACCACACATGTAGCGGGGTTGGTCTGAGTATTGGTGCAGATCTTTTTCTGCGCAAGAGGCATGGACGCAGGTTCGATCTGCAAAACTGCACACATGACACGCGGTGACGGGAAGGTTCCCAGTGCCGACGATCTGCTGGTCCTGCTCGCCGTCAGTCGAACCGGACGCTACAGCTCCGCTGCCGACGACCTCGGCATCAACCACACGACCATCTCCCGACGCATCGCCGCACTCGAGGACACCCTCGGCGGACGAGTGCTCACCCGTGCCGGCGGAGGTTGGGAACTGACTCAACTGGGGCACGGCGCACTGGCCGCTGCCGAGGCCGTCGAAAACGCGCTGCAGACGCTGGTCTCGAGCGACGCGGGTGCGCTGAAGGGCGTCGTACGCATCTCGGCCACGGACGGTTTCAGTGCTTACATCGCAGCCCCTGCGGCTGCTCGCGTGCAACGCACTCATCCGCTGGTGTCGGTGGAGATCGTCGCGACCACCAGACGTGCGTCGAGGCAACGGTCCGGACTGGACATCGAGATCGTCGTCGGACAACCGCAGGTGCATCGCGCGGAGGCCATCAGGCTCGGCGACTACGTGCTGGGTCTGTACGCGTCGCAGACCTACGTGGACGAGCACGGCACACCGCAGGTGCCGGCCGACCTCGCCGCCCATCCGTTCATCTACTTCATCGACTCGATGCTGCACGTCGACGATCTGGATCTGGCCCCCAACTTTACTCCGACGATGCGCGAATCGGTGACGTCGACCAACGTCTTCGTCCATGTCGAGGCCACACGAGCCTCGGCAGGCATCGGATTGTTGCCGTGTTTCATGGCCGACCGACACCCCGACCTGCAACGAATCCTGCCCGACGCCATCGCGGTGACCCTGACCTACTGGCTCGTCACCCGCACCGAAACCCTCAGACGACCCGAAGTGTCCGCAGTGATCGACGCGATTCGTGCGGTGGTCACCGAACAACACTCGGCTCTACTGGGTGAGAAATGAACGCACGGAACCTACGCCCCACAAGGAGAGTCCCCTGATGTCCGATATCGATTTCTATTTCGATCCGGTATGCCCGTTCGCGTGGGTGACCAGCAAATGGGTTCGCAAGGTTCAGGCCCAACGCGACTACACCGTCGACTGGCGGTTCATCTCGCTTCGCCTGCTCAACTCCCACATCGACTACGACGCCCATTTCCCACCCGAGTACGAGGCCGGCCACACCGCGGGTCTGCGATTACTGCGGGCCGCTGCCTCTGTTCGTCGTGAGCATGGGTCGGACGCTGTCGGGCCGCTGTATCAGGCCCTCGGAACGCACATCTTCGATACCGAGATCGTGCCCGACGACGCAGCGAGCCACGGACATCGCGGCACCGCGGCATTCCTCGGGCCGATCCTCGAGGAAGTCGGGCTGCCCACCCATCACACTGCAGCACTCGATGATTCGACGATCGACGACGAGATCCGGGCCGAAACCGATCATGCGCTGTCGCTGACCGGCAAGGACGTCGGAACTCCCATCATCGCCTTCGAGCCGCCGGACGGTGTGGCGTTCTTCGGTCCGGTGATCAGCCGACTACCCAGCGACGAAGAAGCAGTACCGCTGTGGGACAACGTGATCGGACTCGCACGATTCCCTGGATTTGCCGAGATGAAGCGCAGCATGCGTGAACTCCCCCAGTTGAAGGCACTGGGGGTGACGGAGGACGAGGTTGGCGTGCAACAGGATTGGCACGGCGGGAGCCGACGGCAGAAGAAGTGAATTGCCCTCCGATCTAGTCGGTCAGTACGTCGTCCATGTTGCCGACGTCCGGGGTCCCGGTGTCGAGGCCGTACCGCAGGTAGACGGTGCCCTTGCCGTCGACGGCCGGTGGCTCGAGCAGCGTCAGATTGCTGGGCACGGTGCCGTCGGCGAACACCTTCTTTCCCACTCCGAGAAGGATGGGATGCACCCACAGATCGAGTCGATCGAAGAGCTTCTCGCGCAACAGGGTCTGCACCAGATCGAGACTTCCGACCACCTTGATATTGTCGTGTCGATCTCGGATCTCACGCACGGCTCCGGCCAGGTCCGGTCCGAGCTGGGTCGAACCGTTCCACAGCAGATCGGGTGTGCCGCGGGAGGCCACGTATTTCGGGATCGTGTTGAACAACGTTGCGAACGAATCGTGTTGGTGCGGCCAGTACGCGGCGAAGATGTCGTAGGTGCGCCGCCCGAGCAGGAGCGCATCCGTGCCCTCGTAAGCGGCGGCGACCTGCGCCCCCGAAACCTGGTCGAGCAGAGGAGCCTGCCAGCCGCCGAAGGGAAAGTTCTCGGGGTCTTCCTCTGGGCTTCCGGGTGATTGCGCGACGAGGTCGAGGGTGGCGAACAGCTCCAACGTGATGAGGCCCATGATTGCTCCTGGTTCTGTAAGACGAAAGCTTCTTCAGCTCAATACTTTCCGAAGTGTTTCGGCAAATTCGGTCGGCTTTCCCATCTGACCGAATTCACCGCCGAGGAAGCCCGAGTGGCCACCGGGAAAGACGATCGGCTCCGATCCGAGGGTCGATGCAGTGGAATATGCTGCGCGAGCGGCGATGTGACCGTCCTCGGGACCGCCGGATTCTTCGCCGACTCCGATCACGACCGTGGTGGGAGCAGCACGCACCGCGTCGACGTCGGGCGCGAAATCGACTCCGCCGCCTCGCATGTTGGACATCAGGGCGTCGTCGCGGGTTCCGTCGTCCTTGGCCGAGAGGCCGAACTGCGCCGGGTCCAGTGCCGGGCGATCGAAGAACGTGTTGTCGATGGGGCCTGCGTGCATGAGCAACGCCATGAACTGGGCCATGGCCGGACCGCGGCCGTGAGCGTCGTATGCGGCCACCATGTTTGCGCACACGGTCGCGATGTTCTCGCGGTCCGGCAAGGTGCCTCCGGCGGGTGGTTCGTGGGCCACCAACGTCCGCACATCGGACGGGTATCTGCTGACGAGTACCAGCGCATTGACCGCACCCCCGCTCGAGGCGAACACATCCACAGGCCCATGGCCGACGGCGGTGAGCACTGCATGCAGGTCGTCGGCATGTTGGCCGAAGGTGACCGCGGCCGTCGTGTCGTCTCGTCGACTGCGTCCCACATTTCTCGGGTCGTACGTGACGACCACGCGGCCACGGAAATGCGATGCCAACGTCCCGAACCCGCTCGCATCCATCGGTGAGCCGATGAGCACCAAGGGAGTAACCCCGGGCTCGAGTTCGCCGACCACGTCGTACGTCAGGGTCGCACCGGGCACGGAAACTGTGTGTGTCGTCATGCTGGTGTGGACCTCGGTACGAGCGAAAACTCACCGGCTAGTCGTAGAGAATCGCAGTTCCCGTCTGTCGCAACTTCTCCAAACCTTCACGAAACCGGCTCAGGTATTCGGGCGAATGCCCGACCCACTCGGACGTCTCCTCGACGATGCGTACCGGTTCCGCGCTGCGGTAGGAATGAGTCGGATTGCCGGGGAACTTCTTGTCGGTGACGTTCGGATCGTCCTCGACGCTGCCGGTCGGCTGCACGATGTAGACCCGAGGACGCCCCTCGCCGACGGCCATCTCGGCCGCGAGCACGGCACCGTCCAGCACCTTGGTCATGTAGATGTAGTTCGAGATGTGCTCGGGACGGTAATTCGAGCGATAGCCGGGAGACAAGTAATCGCCGGCCTTCAGATCGGCCTTCGTGCCATGAAAATAACTTTGGTCGCTCCGCAGGCTGCGCTCCTGGGAGGCACCGGACTCGTGCACGCGAAATCGCTCCAGTGTGTCGGCCATGTCTGCCATAGAAATTCCTCCGTGTCGGTAGCCGGAAGAGTGTGCACCACCGACTGGGTCTTGCCGCAAGCCCCCAACTCAGCGATAAACTGAAGGCAACGCAGGCGAGCACCGCTCAGGATTTCCGCTCCCCGGGGCGGGCACCGACAGTCCCGACGCGAATCTGGATATGGCCTCCGCGGACAGCGCGGGCCGAAAGATCCTGCAGCAGTGGCGTCATCGCCGTCCACGGATGCGCGTCGATATCCGACCCTCCGAGTCGACACGCAAGCTTGGCAAGCGGGGCCCAAGCAGCAGCTCGTCCGACGGGCCGCTGCATGTCGACGACGGCCACCACTCCGCCCTCGCCAGTGTTCGCGATCATCGATTCGAGCGCCGCCTGCCATGGCGTCATCAACGACAGCGCGTAGGTGCTCAACGCCGCATCGAACGGGACCTGCTCCCCCAGATCGGCGGACGTCAGGGCGGTGGCGTCGGCGGGGATCAATGTGACATTCATCCACCCCGCGCGGGCAGCTCGAAGTCGCGCCTGTTCGAGCATCTGTGGGCTGGCGTCGATTCCGGTGATCGAGCCGGTCGGGCCGATCATCCGCTGCAACCCGGCGAAGTTCAGCCCCGTCCCGCAGCCGAGGTCCAGAACATGGCTCCCCACAGGCAGATTCATCAGCTCGAACGCCGCGTCCCGCCCGGCTCGATACACCGGCCATTCGGCGGAGATCACGTCATACAGGCGCGCCGAGAAGGTGTACTTGGTCGGTCGTCTCATCTCGGGTCTCTCCAAAGCGCGGGCATAGTGGGAGGTATGGGAATTCGTCGTTCGTCTTCGAGTGTGCCCGAGAGCCGCGCCGACGTGGTCGTGGTGGGCGGCGGTACCGCCGGCATCGTGGCGGCGAAGACCGCGGCCGGCTTCGGCGTTCGCGTCGTGTTGATCGAACGGGACCGCACCGGCGGCGACTGCCTCTGGACCGGATGCGTGCCGTCGAAGGCCCTGCTCGCGGCGGCCTCGGTGGCTGAGACGGTTCGATCCGCGTCCCGGTTCGGCATCAACACCGAGCCACCGCGCGTGGATTTTGCACGCGTGATGCAGCACGTGCACGGGTCGATCGCCGAGATCGCGCCGATCGATTCACCGGAGGCACTCACTGCGGCCGGGGTCGACGTCATCAGCGGTGACGCCGTGTTCACCGGTCCGAACACGGTGAATGTCGGCACGCGGATGCTGCATTTCGGTCAGGCGATCGTGACCACCGGCGCGCATCCCACAGTGCCGGCGATCGACGGCATCGAGCACGTGGACTACCTGACCAGCGACACCCTGTGGGAACTGACGGACTTACCGCAGCGACTGCTGATCGTCGGTGCCGGATCGGTGGGTTGCGAAATGGCGCAAGCATTCTCGCGTCTCGGATCCGACGTTACCCTTGTCGGACGGTCAGCGACTATCCTTCCCCGCGAGCACCCTGAGGCCTCGTCGATACTGACGCAAGCACTGGCGGACGAGGGCGTACGCGTGCTGACCTCTACCGCAGTCGTGCGCATCGGCGACGGTTCCGCAGTTACCGACTCGGGCGTAGACATCGCTTTCGACCGGGTCCTGATCGCCACCGGGCGGACTCCGCGCACCGCGTCCCTCGGCTTGGACACGGCCGGTGTGGAAGTGGACGACAACGGATTCGTTCAGGTCGACGAGCATCTGCGGACCACCAATCCCCGCATCTGGGCGGCGGGAGATCTCACCGGCCATCCGCAGTTCACGCACACTGCCGGTGTGCACGGCAGTCTGGCCGCGAGCAATGCTGCACTCGGCCTGAACCGAAAGGTGAGTACGACCGGAACTCCACGGGTGACGTTCACCGATCCCGAGATCGCCTCGGCCGGAATCGATGTGCGAACTGCAAGGGAGCGTGGTTTGCGGCTGCAGATCCTCGACCACCACCACGTCGATCGCGCCGTCACCGAAAGAGCAACGAACGGGTCGACGACGCTGATGCTCGACGCCAAGCGTCGCATCGTCGGGGCCTGCGTTGTGGGACCGCGGGCGGGCGAGACGATCGGGGAGCTGATCATCGCCATCGAGCAGGGTTTGCGTACTCGCGATCTCGCCGGAGCCACGCACCCGTATCCGACCTACAACGACGGACCGTGGAACGCGGCGATAGCGGACGTAAAGGCGCAGTTAGCTTCTCCGGTGATTTCTCGAGCAACGGCCGCACTGGCGAAGGTGCGCGGCGCGTGGATCAGGAAAGCGCGCGATACCCGGCAATGATCCGCTGGGTGGAGCTCACCGCGACCACCGCCGCCCACACCACGGCGATCTGCCAGGAGATACCCGGCAGCAGCAACCAGAGACTGTGCACCGCAATGGTTTCAGCACCCTCGGCCAATCCCCCGAGGAACGACAGCGAGCGGCCGTCGTCGATGGTGCGACCGGTGCGTTCGGCAATCGAGGAGAACGCAAGAAATGCGGTGCCGTTGATGTAGTACGCCAACAGCACCAGCAGGAACGGCCACCAGGGGGCGTCGTACGCGGCCGAGGCACCGACCGCAACGCCCACCACGGTCGTTCCGTAGACCACGAAATCGGCGGTGATGTCGAAGAATCCGCCGGCACCGCCCGTAGTGGAACGCCTACGCGCGAGAGGCCCGTCCAGCCCGTCGGCGATTCGGGAGACGATCCACAATGCCAACGCGAGCAGCCAGAATTGCAGGCCCGCGGCCAGTGCACTACCGAGGCCCAGTACGAGTCCGGCAGCGGTGATCCGATCCGGGGTGATCGAGGAACGGTCGAGCGCGCAGGCACAGCGATCCAGCGGGCGTTCGAGGTGGCGGCGCAGAAAGCTGTCTATCATTCGGTGGCTCCGGTCAATCCGAGACGTCGGGCCAACAGAGCCGAGCCGGCCGCGATCGCCAGCACGGCAAGCAATGCGATGGCAAACGGCCATGACAGCGGCGACGTCCCGTAGGCACCGAGCGCGGTGTAGGCGACGGTCGCGGGCACGATCCCGATCATGGTGCCCACCACGTAGTCACGTTGCCCTACGGCACTGACTCCGGCCGCGTAGTTGACCAGGGAGAACGGCAGCGGCACCAGGCGCACGAGCAGTACCGACAGCAATCCTCGTCGTCCGAGCATGGCGTCGAGCCGGCGGAGCCTGTCCCATTCGGTGCGGGCCACCTGTCCACGGCCGAGCGCCCGCGCTCCCCAGTACCCGAGATATGCCCCCGCGGTGGCAGCGAACACCACGACGGTCGCGCCCACCGCCAACCCGAACAGCAGTCCCGACGCGATGGTCAACGTGCTGGCGGGGAACGGGGTAGCCGACAGGACGGCATAGAGCACGACGAACAACGCGATGCCCCAGGGCCCGGCCGACGCCACGCGATCGCGGATGAACGACGGATCGGGAAGATCGACGGTGCTCAGCACGATCACCACAGCGATGACGATCACGGCAGCCGCGAGCAATTTCAGGGTCGTGCCGCGGCGACTACGCGTCGGGCGGTCCTGCGTCACGGTGTGTGCCTCTCGTCCGACGGTTCACGATCCATTGTGCACACGGCCGGTCTGCCCGCGTGTTCAGCGGTTGTCGCATTCGACCGATTACGGTGGTGAGGGCAGCGTCGACGACGGCTGCTTCGGTTGATCTGGAGGGCCCACGGTGATTCGTTCAGTACGGCGCGCAGTGACGATTGCCGCGAGCGCAGGGCTGCTGCTCACCGCATGCGCGGCACCATCATCGGAGGCTCCGCGCGCCGAGAACTTGTCCTGGAGCGAGATCCAGGAGCAGGCGCAAGGACAGACGGTATCGCTGTGGATGTACGGCGGCGACGAGCAGGGCAATGCTTATGTCGACGACGTGCTGACGCCCGCGGCGGCCGAGGAAGGCGTCACGCTGCGCCGGGTGCCGGTGGAATCGACGACCGATGCCGTCAACCGCATCCTGTCCGAGCGGCAGGCCGGGGTCACCGACGGCGAAGTGGATCTGGTGTGGGTCAACGGCGCGAACTTCGGCACCGGTAAGCAGGCCGGGGCGTGGCTGTGCGGTTGGACGCAGAATCTACCGAACATGGAATTCACCGATCCCGAGGATCCGCTGTTACTCGACGACTTCGGCACTTCGGTCGAGAACTGCGAATCACCCTGGCACAAGGCTCAATTCACGTTGGTTTACAACGCGGCTGCCATCCCCGATCCGCCGACGACATTCGACGGCGTGCTCGACTGGGCTCGCGCGAACCCGGGCCGCTTCACCTACCCCGCTCCCCCGGACTTCACCGGCTCGGTGTTCGTGCGTGAAGCGTTGACCAATATATCCGGAGGCGTCGACGAGGTTCCCGCTCAGTTCGATCAGGCCTCCTACGATCGCCTCGCCCCGGCATTGTTCGACCGATTGAACGAGCTCGCCCCGTCGCTGTGGCGCGAGGGAACGACGTATCCGCAGTCCTCCTCCGAGCTCGACGCCCTCTACGCCGGTGGCCAGGTGGACATGACGATGACGTACGGCCCCGCGACCCTCCCGAAACTTGTCGCCGACGGCACCTTCCCGCCGGAGACCCGCGTCCTGACTCTCGACGAGGGAACCGTCGGGAATGCGAGTTTCCTTGCCATTCCGTCGACGTCGGGGAAGTCGGCCGCGGCGCAGGTGGTTGCCAATCTCGCGTTGTCGCCCGAGCAACAACTCGCAAAGGCGACGCCGGAAGTGTGGGGCCAGTTCACCGTGCTCGATATCGACCGATTGCCCGATGACGCCCGCGCCAGGTTCGAGGCGTTGCCGAGTTCGACGGTTCTGCCGTCCTACGAAGAGCTGTCGGCCAACGCGCATCCAGAACTGTCAGCCGACTGGGTCTCGCCGGTCGACGAGGGTTGGCGTCGAAGCGTGCTCGCCGGTCAGTGAGCGCGTCCACGAGGAGCTTTCGCGGCACAGCGGCGGTACTCCCCGCCGTCGTCTTGGTCGTTGTCGTCGTCGGCGGCGGTCTCGGAACCGTGGTGCTGCAGAGCCTGGGTCTGATGCCTTTCGTCGGAACCCCCGAACTATCGGTCGACGCGTACTCCGCTCTGGGCGGTGACCTATGGCGCTCGGTGGTGCTGACGCTGTCGATTGCCGTCGTCTCGACGGCATTGGCCACGGTGATCGGGCTTGCCGCGGCACTGACGGCCTTGTCAGGTGGACGCACCCCGCTGGTCGCTGCCGGGTTGACCGTCACGGTTCCCCACCTGATCGGTGCCGCGGCGATGGCATTGCTGTTGGCAGATTCAGGGATGCTGCCTCGTATTCTCGGCATGACCGACGGCGGCTGGCCGGAGTTGGTCGGTGGGAAGTGGTGGATCGCCGTCGTCGCCGAATATGCCTGGAAAGAATCGGCTTTCGTGGCCGTTGTCGTGGCCGGGACTCTCGCCACCCGAGTAGCTGCATTCGACGAGACGGCCGCGACCTTGGGTGCCGGACGGTGGGCTCGGCTCCGTTTGGTCACGCTGCCGTTGGCTCGGCCCGCGCTGATCGCATCGGCGGCCATCGCGTTCGCCTACACGGTCGGCTCGTACGAGGTAGCCCACATTCTGGGTCGCCCGTATCCGGAGCCGTTGTCGGTGATGGCGATTCGTCTGTTCACGTCGATCGATCTTCAGACGCGTCCGCAGGCAGCTGCTGCCGCGACGATCGCCACCGCTCTGACGGTGGCCGTAGCCGCGGTGGCGCTGCACTATCTGCGCAGATCGGCGGCGTGGAAATGAACAGGGTGGAAGTGAACAGGGTTCTTCCCGCTGTCGGCAGGTCCGTACTGGTCCTGTGGTTCCTGTTGCCGCTGATCCCGGTTGTCTTGTGGACCATCAGCAATCGCTGGTCTTTTCCCGGCTCGGTTCCGCAAGAATGGGGATTCGACGGCGTCCGTAGCGCCCTCGATGCCGGGGGCGTCGATGCTTTTGTGCGGTCTACCCTGCTCGCTCTCGCCGTCGCAGTCATCGCAACGCCATTGGGCGCGTTGGCCGCTCGCGCACTCGTGAACGGTTCCGTGCGTTTCCCCGCTTTCGTGGCCGGGGTTCTCTTCGCTCCGTTGGCCCTGCCCCCGTTTGCCGTGGCGTTGGGACTCGATGTTCTGGTGCTGCGCTCGCGCATTCCGAGCACGGTGGCGGTGATCGCGTTGCTGACGGTCGCGGCGATTCCGTACACGACGTACCTGATGCGAGTGGCGTTCGGCGCGTACGACATCGGCTACGAGGAAGAAGCTCGGACGCTCGGTGCGTCGAGTGCCATGGTGCTGCGACGGATTCGCATTCCCCTGTTGGCTCCGGCATCGGCGGGGGCGGCGTTACTCGCGTTCCTCGTGGCGTGGAGCGACTACGTGATCACTCTGCTGATCGGTGGAGGCAGACTGGTCACCGTGCCCATTCTCGTTGCCTCGTTCGCTGCCGGGACCGGTAACGACTCGGTGGTGGCGGCGCTGTCGGTTGCCGCCCTCATACCGCCGTTGTTGCTGGTGCTCATGCTCGCTCGGCTGCGCCGTAGGAGTGCACGATGAGCGTCGAACTGTCCGTTCACGGGCTCACGAAAGTGCATGCCGGTCAATCGGTTGCGGCTCTGAATTCGTTGGATCTCACCGTGCCACCGGGATCCTGCACGGCGATTCTGGGGCCGTCGGGTTCGGGCAAGAGCACTGCACTGCGGATCATCGTGGGACTGGATTCACCCACTGCCGGCACGGTGCAGATCGACGGACGCGAGGTGAACGGCGTTGCGGCAGAGAACCGCGGCGTCGGGATGGTGTTCCAGCGTCCGATGTTGTTCCCGCACATGTCGGTACTCGACAACATCGGCTTCGCCTACCGCGCTGCCGGGGAGAGTCGCAAGCGTTCGCGCGAGCGGGCCCGGGAGTACCTCGAACTGGTGCATCTCGGCGACATCGGGGGCCGAGCGGTGTCCGAGGTGTCGGGCGGGCAGGCCCAGCGGGTGGCGTTGGCGCGCTCACTCGCCGGTTCACCGCGAGTGTTGTTGCTGGACGAGCCCTTCAGTGCGCTGGACCCGGTGTTGCGCACCGAGATGCACGACCTGGTGCGCGAATTGCGTTCGACGTTGGATCAGACTCTGCTGCTCGTCACCCACGATCAGCAGGAAGCGGCGGTGCTCGCCGATTCGGTGGCGGTGCTCATCGACGGTCGATTGGAGCATCACTCCGATATCGCAACGGCCTACACGCGTCCGAGCACGTTGGCAGTGTCGCGACTGATGGGTGGGATGAACGAAATCGGGGGGCAGTGGGACGGGGTTGGGGTGCATCGCTCCGAGCTCGGGGAGCTGGAGGTCGAAGGAGTCTCTTTGCCGGCTGGGCCTGCCGTGCTACTGCTTCGACATGAGTTGATCACTTTGAATGACAACGGGATTCGTGGGGTCGTGTCGGGCATACGGCCCACCGGTTTTCGCAGCATTGCGGACGTCACCGTGGGCGCGACGACCGTGAAAGTGGAGTTGGCAGCGGGATCTGATGTGCGGGTCGGGGACGCCGTGGGATTGCAGATTCCGGGTGGGGCGAGGTTTGTCACGGGTTGAGGTCGAAGATGTGGCTGTTCGCAGTTCTCGCACTCCGGAGCCGGCCGAAGTCCCCATACCGCTGAGATGGTCGGCAGATCGGGCGTACCGGTCGCCGTGAGGTGAAATAGCTACCCTTGTGGTGTTCGATCCGACGTGTCGCAGGCCGGGTCTTCGAACTCGGTCGTCAAGGCTCGCGATCGAGGTCTGACCGTTCTCGCAGCCGTCTTTCCGCCTGTCCGATCCTCAACGGCTGTTCGAGTGGAGTTGTGAGCTGACGGCTCGTAGCGAGGACAGGTACGCGAACAGGGCGTTGGCCGCAATGACGCCGACTGCCAGCGACAGCGTTGCGGGCAGGCCGATCGGACCCACGAGGGCTCCGGCGAGGCCGGCACCGATGGGTTGTCCGCCCCACGCCAGCATGCGGGCCGTGGTGTTGACGCGGCCCTGAAGTTCGTCCGGGGTCACCAAGTGGCGGACGGTGATGCCGTTGATGATCACCGTCGATGCTGCTGTTTGGAAGACGACCAACGCACACACTCCCAGCACCGGTACGGTGGCCAGAATCCACACGCTGATCGCGCCTGCTTGTACGAGCAAACCGGCGATGGCGATCGTCCCAGCTGTGAACTTTCGGGACAGGCGCGGCAGTAATGCTGTCGAGATCAGGGTTCCAACCCCGAGGGCTGCGAAGAACAGACCCAGCTCGCCGCCGTCCTCGTCGACACCGTACCGCTCGACGGCGGTGACGACGAGGAGGCCGGTCATGATGCCGCCGGCAACACTGTTGCCGGTCCCGATCAGGGTGAGCAGGCGGACAAGTGGGTGACCGTAGATGAAGCGCACCCCGTTGCCGATATCGCGCCACAAATGGGGTTGTTCCGTCCGCGGCGCGGATGTGGGTTCACGTACCCACAGCAGTAGGATCGCGGTCACTGCGAACGTGGCCGCGTTGAGGGCCAGCGCGGCGAACGGCGAGGATGCGGCAATAAGCACACCACCCAATGCGGGCCCGGCCATAGTGATGACCGTTGCCATCGCAGTTTGTCGCCCGACCGCGTCGGCCAGTCGAGCGCGTGGCACCAGTGAGGGCAGCAAACCGAAGCCGGCGGCGTCGAAGAACACCATAGCGGCGGCGCTGACGAACGCTGCAACGAACACGTGTGCCGTCGACAGAGTCGCCATCCAATACGCAGTCGGTATGGATGCCGTTGCAGCGCATGCGGCGAGCGCGGTGACGACCATCGTCGGGCGACGCCGCCAGCGGTCGGCAACGGCACCGGCGAACAGCCCGAACAGCAGGTACGGTGCCGATTCGACAGCGGTGAGAAGCGCAGTGGCTGCGGCACTTCCGGTGGTGCGGTAGATGACGAGCGGAAAGGCTACCAACGCGACGGCAGTTCCGAACCAGGCGACGGTGCGCGCGAGCACCATCAACCGGAACGCGGACCCCAGCGGCGTCGGAGCGTTCGTCGAGCTCACTTGCCGAACACGTTGTCCGCGGTGTTCTCGATGGCGTCGACGATGCGGACTCCGGCAGCCTGGAAGTCGGCTTCGTTCTGCGGGTACACCCGGGAGTTCCGCACCGCTGGTGAGTTCGCGAGCAGAGCCGATATATCTGTCACGGCGGTCGCGGCGTCCGCTTCCGATCCGGCGTATTGCACCAGGACGACGTCGGGTGCAGCGCTCAAGGCTGCTTCGGGGGTGATTTCGGCGAAATTGCCGTCGAAGTCGGCGAATTCGTTGGTCATGCCGAGTGCGTCGACCACTGCGCTGTAGTAAGACCCACTCAAGGCGTAGAGCTTGCCGTCGAAGCTCTGGACAACCGCTGCCGACAGCGGCGCACTGTCGGTGTTCTTCGCTCGTGCTGCGGTGACGCGATCGCGCAGCGAGGTCACGACCTCTGCTGCTTTGTCCGGGACGCCGTAGATGGTGCCGAGGTTGTCCACGTCGGTGTAGACCGCGTCGATTGTCGTGGGCGCGGGCGTGTTCTGGCAGTATTCGCCGAGGACGTAGAGGTTGCCGCCTGCAGCGGTCAGGTCATCGGAGCTTGCCGATCCTTGGCCGCCGAGTTGCCCTTGGTCGTTGGACAGGAACAGATCCGGTGAGGCCCCGATAAGGAATTCGCGTGAGGGTGCATAGTCGTCGGTGTTGGAGGTCAGGCCCGAGAATCGGTCGAGTCCGTCGAATGCGTAACTGCCGTTGGTGTATCCGATCGCGCTGTCGGCGACGCCGAGTGCATCGAGCGTGGCGATGACTCCCGGAGCTCCGAGGAGTACCCGCTCGGGTGGGGCGTCGTAGGTGTAGTCGACGCCGCAACTGGCCACGGTCACCGGGTATGCCGAGGTGCCGCTGTCGGTCTCGGTGCCTGCGGCAGTGGGTTCGGCCTGTCCGCTCGAGCAGGCGGACAGTAGGAGAATGGTTGCGGCGAAGCAAGTTCCGGTTCGTACGGCGATCTTCATGGTTGGCTGCTTTCGGTGCGGGTGTCGAAATTGGGTTGAGTAGCGGTGCAGCTCGCGGTGGATGGGCGGTGCGAGGTGGCGGGTCCGAAATGGACGCAGCGTCGGCCGGTGATCGGGTTGACGGCGATGACCGAGTCGACGCCGTAGACCTCGCGAAGCATGTCCGTTGTCAAGACGTCGGTGGGAGTTCCGTGGGCGACGAGGGCACCGGATTTCATGACGAACAGGCTGTCGCAGTAGGCGGCAGCGAGGTCGATGTCGTGTAGTGCGACAACGACGGTGGCTTCGGTTGCGGTGAGCAGTTCGAGGAGGTCGAGCTGCGCCGAGATGTCGAGGTGATTGGTGGGTTCGTCGAGGATCAGTATCGGAGCTTGTTGCGCGAGGGCCCGAGCTACGAAGACGCGTTGCCGCTCGCCACCGGACAGGGTCGAGATCTGACGGTCGACGAGGTGCGCGATCCCGGCGGCCATCACGGCGGCGTCCACTGCGGCGACATCGACCGCGCCGAAGCGTCGCAGACCGGTGTTGTGCGGGATGCGTCCGAGTTCGATGATCTCCCGTGCGGTGAACTCGAATTCCGGTGAATCGTCCTGCAGGACAACCGCAGTCCTGGTCGCCGATTCACGAGCGCTGAGGCGGCGAAGGTCGTCCTCGCCCAGTACGATCGTTCCGCCTGAGGGCATGAGGGCCCGGTAGAGCGTGCGCAGCAGCGTCGACTTTCCGCTGCCGTTCGGTCCGAGAAGTCCTACAACCGAGCCTGATTCGGCGTGTATGACCCCGTCGGTGAGAATCTTGGCACCGTCGATGGCGACGGCGACACCCTGTGCGCCGAGTTTCATCGAGCCCTCGCCGTCCGCCCGGAGGAGACCAGCAGGTACAGGAAGAACGGAGCGCCGATGGCCGAGGTGACCACCCCGATCGGAAGTTCGGCGGGGGCGCGGAGCACGCGGGCGGCGATGTCCGAGAGCGGTAGGAAGCATGCGCCGAGCAGTGTGGCGGTGACGACGACGCGGCGGTGATCGGCACCGACGAGCAGACGCGCTATGTGCGGGATGACCAGGCCGACGAACCCGATACCGCCTACTTCGGCAACGATGACGCCGGTCAGGACCGACACCACCACCATCAGCGTCATTTGGAATCGCGCGACGTCGATGCCGAGGGAGTAGCCGAGGTCGGTGCCGGAAGCCAGGGCGTTCAGGCGGGCACTGTTCCACATCAGCCACGTCGTGGCCGCCGCAATGACGACCGAGGGCAGCAGCAGGCTCGCCCACGATGCTCCGGCGATCGAACCGAGACTCCAGAACAGCACGCGCTGAGATTGATTGGGAGTGGCGATGGTTTGAAAGAAGAACGTGAACGAGGAGACGAGGTACCCGACGGCGACCCCTGCCAGCACGAGCCGGGTCGGTGTCCATTGCCCTCCGCGGCGGGCGAGGACGAACACCAGCGCGAACGCCAGGAGGCCGCCGATGAAGGCTGCCGCGGACAGCGATACGCCGCCGAGTACCCCGGTGCCGAAGACGATGACGATAACTGCGCCCAGGCTCGCGCCCGGCACGATTCCGATCAGGTAGGGGTCGCCCAACGGGTTACGTACAACGACTTGGATGACCACGCCCGCTATCGCCAGACCCGCGCCGACGACGATGGCGAGAATGGTGCGCGGGACGCGGACCTGCCAGACGATCTGATCGTTGACCGGTGTCGAGGTGTGCGTGCCCGCCATGCCGAGGTGTTGGGCGACCGAGCCCCAGATGTCTCCGAGTCCGATGGTGACAGCGCCGATGCTGACCGACGCCACCGCGATGACCACGATGGCGACGCCCGAGATCGCCAGCAACACGCGAAAGCGTTGGGGCGAGGCGAAGGGCGGTGCGCCCGTGCTGCGCACCGCAGTGGCCGGCGATCGTTTCATCAGGTCTACATCCCGGCAGCTAGTTGTTAATGACAATCAGTGTCGATACAGTAGCGAACACAGTGCGGAGACGACACCTCGGGCTGTGCGTACTGGTGAAGGAGCCGACCCTGATGCATACGGAGATCGCGTCTCTCAGGGAGATTCACGATCGGCTCAACGGCGCAGTCGATCCTGCGCCGACTCAGAGACCCATGAATCGAAACGGTGCCTCGATTCACCTCCCGAAGCCACGCACACTCGACTCGCCGTTCACAGCGCTGGTCCATGCCCGGCGTTCGCGGTACGACTTCGACCCGAGTGGCGAACTGAGCGTGGATTCGGTCGGAACCCTGCTCGGTACCGCGCTCGGACTCGGACGCCGGATCGAGGCCTACGGCGACCGCGAGTACCCGCTGAGCGTGGCACCGACCGCAGGCGGCCTCCGCACCCGCGACACGTTCCTGTTCGCAACCCGCATCGCCGGCATCCGGCCGGGGATCTACCGATACGACATGGCCGATCGTTGTTCGCACGCACATACCGAAGTCTTCGCAGCCGAAACTCGCTGCGATACCCCGATACCCCGATACCGCAATCGGTTGGTCAGTTATGAACACCCTGAAACTAAGCTGTTCCCATGCCCGCCGGACGCTTCGCCCCCAGTCCTTCGGGCGATCTGCATCTCGGCAATCTACGAACCGCACTACTGGCATGGCTCTTCGCCCGCTCCACTGAACGTCGTTTCGTGATGCGCGTCGAGGACCTCGATCGCGTGAAAGCCGGCTCAGAGCAACGTCAACTCGACGACCTCGCGGCAATCGGCATCGACTGGGACGGGCCGATCATGCGGCAATCCGAGCGTCGGGAAATCTACGACGCCACGATTCGCACGCTCACCGCCGCCGGGCTGACGTACGAATGCTTCTGCACGCGTCGGGAAATCCTGCAGGCCGCGTCGGCTCCGCATGCACCCGACGGCGCATACCCGGGGACCTGCAGAAATCTGACCGCTGACGAGAAAGCAGCCAAAGACCGACCACCTGCCATCCGATTGCGCTCGCAGACAACCGAATTCACCGTCGTCGATCAGCTGCACGGTCTCTTCCGAGGCCAGGTGGACGACTTCGTCCTGCGTCGATCCGACGGTGTACCCGCCTACAACCTCGCCGTCGTCGTCGACGATGGCGCGCAAGGCGTCGACCAGATCGTCCGCGGCGACGACCTGCTCACGTCCGCGCCGCGGCAGGGCTACCTCGCTCAACTCTTGGGCCTGACCCCCGCGACGTACGTCCACGTGCCCCTCGCTCTGAACGTCGAGGGCAAGCGCCTTGCCAAGCGCGACGGTGCCGTCACGTTGCGCGAACGGCCCGATGCGTGGGCGCTCATCACCGGCTCCCTCGGCATGCCGGACGTGAAGAACGCCGAGGAACTGCTCGAACAGTGGAAGCCGAGGCTGGTGCCGCGCGAACCGTGGGTGTTCGACCCCTCGATCGTCTGACCACGAACCGATCGAGATCACGTTGCAACGCGACAGAACCCGACTCGAGGACGAATCGGACGTACAGTGACCGCGACAAACTTATCCCGAGGGAGAAGGACACCATGACCTCAGGCGGCTACGACCCCGACAAGGATCCACAGAACCCCGGTGGTTATCCCCCGCCGCAGGGCGGCGGCTACCCACCACCCGGCAACTACCCACCACCCGCGCAAGGCAACTATCCGCCGCCTCCGTCGTTCGGTAACTCACCGATGCCGACGCAGCTGTCCGTGGGAACGGCCATCGGCTACGGCTTCGAGAAGTTCAAGCAGAACGCACTCGTCTGGGTCGGCATCGTCCTGATCGCCGCGGTCATCCAGGTCGTACTGAACTACGTGTTGAGCTCCAACAACATCGTCTTCAGCTTGATCTTCAGCGTCATCATCGGTGTCGTCTCACTCCTCATCCAGGCGGCACTCGTTCGCGGCGCTCTGCATGAGGTGGACGGGGTCAAGCCCGCGTTCGGGTCCTTCTTCCAGTTCGGCAATGTTGCCGCCGTCATCATCGCCGGCATCCTCGTCGGCATTGCAACCAGCATCGGCTTCGTTCTGCTGATCATCCCCGGCATCGTCATCACGTTCTTCACGTGGTGGACCTTCCAGTTCGTCATCGACCGCGGCGACGAGCCGATTCCCGCCATCAAGGCCAGCGCGCAGGCAATCGCGTCGAACGGCGGGACCCTCTTCGTCCTCGCGCTCGCCCTGGTCGGCATCAATATCGTCGGCGGCCTCCTCCTCGGCATCGGCCTGCTGGCGAGCATTCCGATCACGATCATCGCCGGAACCTACGCCTACCGCGTCACGGTGCGTGGCCATGTCGCCTGACCTGTAGTCCGCCTCGATGGGCGCGCATCCCACCCCGGGATTCGCGCCCATCGTCGTCTCGGTGCTTGGATTGTCAGGTGACTACTACCCAACACACCGCCCCTGACGGCGGCACCGAGTCTGGGCAGGCCACGTTCGCTCACATCAGCCGGGGCTACTACCCCACCATCGTCGCGTTGTTCGTCGCGACGCTGCTGATCTCGAATGTGGCCGCCAGCAAAGGTGTCGCCTTCTTCGCCTCGTCCGACGTCATGCTCGGACCGTTCCAAATCCTGCCGATCAATACCGACGGCGCATTTTTCCTCTTCCCCCTCGCCTACATCCTCGGCGACGTGCTCAGCGAGGTCTACGGCTTCAGAGCCACGCGCCGGGCGATCTACCTTGGCTTCGGCTCCCTGCTGCTCACGTCCGTGTGCTTCTGGATCGCCATCGAACTCCCCGCCGCCTCGTTCTACGAGAACCAGGCCGCGCTCGAAAGCGTCGTCGGCGTCGTCCCCCGACTGGTCCTCGCCGGTCTCGCCGGCTACACCGTGGGGCAGCTCCTCAACTCCGTCGTGCTGGTCAAGATCAAGGAACGCACCAAGGAAAAGCACCTGTGGGCGCGACTGATCGGCTCGACCATCGTCGGCGAATTCTTCGACACGCTGATCTTCTGCTCCATCGCCGCCGGAGTCATCGGCATCACCACGTGGACCGACTTCATCAACTACGTCATCGTCGGATTCCTGTGGAAGACACTGGCAGAGGTCATCGTCATGCCCATCACGTACCGCGTCATCTCGTACATCAAAAAGCGCGAGCCGTCGTACCAGGATCGCTAGAACGCGACCCATTCCGTACTCAGATCGAAGTAGCGCTCCCGGGCCGTCTCGAACGTGGCGACGGCCCGGGTGCCCGGCCAGTCCTCCGGTGTCATACACGGCGGAAGACCCGGGTCGACGTAGGGAATGACGCGCCATTCGTCGAGCAAAGGCACGAATGTGACAAACGCATCGCGCGGGTTCCGCGCCGGCGACCCGCCGTCGAAAGCGTCGAGAAATGCCCGATGCCGATCAGCGATGCCGGCCAGCTCCCACCACTGCTCGGCACTTTCGCGCAGCGTGCCGGGAGGCGCGACCTCGGACGCGACGAACGTCGTGACGTACTGCGACAACTCCAACGCGTCGACGATGGCAATGGCCTCCGCCGCCAGATATTCGGGCGCGATCCACAATCCTGGTGAGACTGTGCCACAGCCTATTCCGGTGAGTCGTCGCCTCAGCTGGTGGCGCGCCGCGCGTTGCGTCTCGGGAATGGTGAACGAGATCAACCGGAATGGATCGCCGTCGGCCATCCGCCGGAAGCCGAAGATCCGACCGTCTCCCCGAGCGAACATCGCATCGGCCTGCTCGGTGATCCGATAGCCGGTGCGGCCCTCTCGATTAGCTGATTCGACGACGCCCTTCTTCTTCAACCTCGTCACCGCAATGCGCGTGCTTTCCGGTGGCACTCCCAGCGTGTCCATCCAGACGACGAAATCGGCGATGGCAAACCACCCGCCGAGAGGCCGAACGTAGGCTCCGAGCACCGTGCGCACCAAAGAGGTGGCGCTACCTGGACGAGACTCGAAGTCGTCGAGGATGGCCCCGGCGGTGCTAGGCGCGGAGTTCGTCACGAATCGCCACGATACCCAGGTACACCTCGCGGTACGAGGTACTCAGTGGGCTCAACCCCAGCCGAATACCCTGTGGTGCGCGGTAATCTGGGATGACACCCTGCTCCCACAGCCGAGCAGTGATGGCCTTGAAATCTGGGTGGTCGATGGTGACGTGACCACCGCGCCGATTCGAATCCTCGGGTGAGGCGATCTCCACCCCGAGCGGTACCAGCATCTCACGCACGAGTTCGAGGGCGTATTCGGTGAGCGCAACGGACTTCGCACGGATCGCGTCCATGCCCACCTCGGCGATCATCTCGATGGTGTCCTGCATCGCGATCATCCCGAACACCGACGGCGTACCACTGATGACGCGTCGAATGCCCTGTGCCGGAACGTAACCCTGCGCCATCTCGAACGGATCGGCCCGGCCCATCCACCCCCAGATCGGCTGCACGAAGTCGGCCAGAAGATCACTGCGCACGTACGCGAAGGCCGGCGATCCCGGACCTCCGTTGAGGTACTTGTAGGTGCACCCGACGGCCAAATCGACTCCCCACGAATCGAATTCGAGCGGCACCGAACCGACGGAATGGCACACGTCCAACAGCATCAGTGCGCCGGCTTCGTGCGTGATACGCGTCGCCTCGGCCACGTCGACAAGGAAGCCTGACCGGTAGGCGACGTGGGTGATCACCACCAGGGCGGTGTTCTCCCCCACCACCTCGGCGAGTTGTTCCGGTTCGATGCCTCCGCGGCGGTCCGTCTCGATCCATCGCAGGGTCATATTCAACTCGGCCGCAATACCTTCGAGCAGGTATCGGTCGGTCGGGAAGTTGTCGCGGTCGATGATGATCTCGGTGCGGCCGGGCCGCATGGCGATCGCCGCCCGCGCCAGCTTGTACAGCAGTACCGTCGTCGAATCGCCGATGGTGGTCTGCCCGGGCGCGGCCCCGAGGGTGGCGTCGGCCAGGGCGTCGCCGATGGTGACGGGGAGGTCGAACCACTGCTCGTCCCAGCCGCGAATGAGGCGTCCGCCCCAGGCGTCGGTCATGAAGGCATTGATGCGTTCGACGCTCGCCTTGGTCGGCCGGCCCAGCGAGTTGCCGTCGAGATACGCGCTGATCGACGGGTCGTCACTGCCGAGGAACTTGTCACGATAGCTGCGGAGCGGGTCCTTGTTGTCGAGTTCGACTGCACGTTCCATCATCGGCCGATTTCCGTTCTCACAGCGAGTAATTCGGGAAAGAACGTGAGTTCGAGTGCTTTCTGCAAGAACCCGACGCCACTCGACCCTCCCGTCCCGCTCTTCATTCCGATGGTGCGCAGCACCGTGCGCATGTGGCGGAATCGCCAGAGCTGGAAGTTCTCCTCCAAGTCGACGAGCTCCTCGAATGCCTCGTACACCGCCCAATGTTCGGTGTGGTTCTCGTAGACGAACTTGATCAGCGGCATCAGGTCCTCGTTGAACGTGTATGCCGTCGCGACATCACGGTCGAGGGCCGATGCCGGTACGTCGTATCCCTGCCGTGCCAACGACCGCCAGAAGGCGTCGTACAGGCTGGGCTCGCGCAACAGAGTCGAAAGCATCTCATGCGCAGCAGGATCGGACTCGAAGACCGTCAGCATTCCCGGATTCTTGTTGCCCAGCACGAACTCCACGGCCCGGTACTGATACGACTGGAACCCCGAGGAGTTGCCGAGGAAGTCGCGGAACTGGGAGTACTCCGTCGGGGTGAGTGTCGCCAGCACCGACCACTGCTCGGTGAGCGTCTTCTGGATGTGCTTCACCCGGGCCACGCACTTGAGTGCGGTACCGATGTCGTCGGCATCGAATGCGGCTCGCGCGGCAAGGGTCTCGTGCAGCACCAGCTTGAGCCACAGCTCGGTGGTCTGGTGCTGGATGATGAACAGCAGTTCGTCGTGATGCTCGGGGGTGCTCACCGGTTTCTGAGCGCTGAGCAGCGTATCGAGGTCGAGGTAGGACCCGTAGCTCATGCGGTCACTGAAATCGGTGACGACGCTCTTCTCGATATTCCGGGTGTTCGCTTCGACGCTCATGGATCGTCCTCGAGGTGGTGGGCTGGTGAGATCAGCGTATTACATCAATGTGCCGACCGCTAGGCATCTGTAAGCTAGCGAATGCCGCGAATCCGTACGGCACCGATCAGCGCAGCGATGCTGACCAGGGACACCGCCAGGATGTAGTAGCCCGGGGACACCGCCTGACCGGTCGCGGCCACCAGAGCGGCCGCGATGGTCGGAGTGAATCCACCGAAGATCGCCGTGGTGACGTTGTATCCGAACGACAGGCCGGTGGCCCTCGAATGGACCGGGAACGCGTCGGACATCACCGACGGCAGCGCACCGAAGTACAGCGCCTTCAGCAATCCGAGCACGGTCATGACGAGCGCGAGGGTGAGGAACGACGGCACCGCAATGAGCCACATGAAGAGCGGGACGACGCTGACGCCGATCGCGATCGCCGACGGCAACATGATCTTGATGCGTCCCACCTTGTCGGACAGCTGGCCGACGAACGGTGTCACCACCGTCAGGATGACGCCGGTGATCATCAATGCTACGAACGACAGCGAATTGTTCAGTCCCAGTTGCTTGATACCGAAGGTCGGCAGGTACTGCAGAATGAAGTTCAGCGCGGTGGACACCACCAGCACACCGCCGGCGATGAGAATCCCGCCCCACTGATTCCGAAACAGATCGCGCACAGGCGATTTCGGGGTGTCCGACGCGGCGACGACGGCCGGTGATTCGTCGACGTGACGTCGGATGAACCATCCCACCGGGCCCACCATGAGCCCGAAGACGAACGGCACTCGCCAACCCCAGTCGACCATGCTGGCCTCGGACAACACCGCGGTCAATCCGGCGGTGAACGAGGCCGCCATCAGCGTAGCCAGTCCCTGGCTGGCGAACTGGAAGCTGCCGAAGAATCCGCGGCGCTTGCCGTTCTGTTCGACGAGAAAGGATGTGGCCGCGCCAAATTCGCCACCGGCCGCGAAGCCCTGAATCAGGCGCGCGACGATGATACCGATCGGAGCGAGGATGCCGATGTCGTCGTAATTGGGCATGAAGGCGATCAACGCGGTGCCGAGCACCATCAGGCGAATGCTCATCACCAGAGCCTTCTTTCGCCCTTTCCGGTCTGCGTAGGAGCCGAGGATCAGTCCGCCGAGGGGGCGAATCAGATACGAGACCCCGAAGACCGCGAACGTCTGCACCAGTTGCACGCCGGGGTCAGCCGAGGGAAAGAAGTTCTGCCCGATGTAGATGGCAAACAACGCGTAGATGGCGATGTCGAACCATTCGAGAGCGTTCCCGATGGTCGCGGCCGCGATGGCCCGGACCGGATTCTTCACGGACACAACGGCTTCACCCGCGCCGTCACGATCGGGAGTTCGATGAACGTGTGCAGTGGACATGTCGGATTCTCCGGTGGTGTTCAGGAGCGCGAGGCGCTGGCGGATTCGAGCGGTGCGTCGCGGTCGTCGTCTGTACCCGCACCGAGGTCGAAGAACAGGCCCGTGGCCATGGCGAGTCCCTCGCGCGCAACGGATGCGAGCATGTGTTCGTCGGGTGCATGTTGACGGCATCCCGGGTAGGAGTGCGGCATCCAGACCGTCGGAATTCCGAGAGTGTCGGTGAATACGTGATTGGGCAGTGACCCACCGATGTTGGGCAGCACGGTGACCGGGGACCCGACGGTGCGCTCGACCGACTGGGCGACCGTGCGAACCCAGGGGTCGTTCGGGTCCGTTCGGCTCGCAGGAAACGAGATGCCGAGTTCGACGGCGACCATCGAGTACCCGTGCGCGTCGAGGTGTCGTCGTAACCGCGCGCCGAGATCGTCGAGGTCGGTCCCGACGACGTACCGCAGCTGCAACCGCGCTCGCGCCTGGCCCGGAATCGCATTGACCGGTTCGACGATGTTGCCGGCGCTCATGGCGATCACTTCGAGAGTGTTCCACCCGAAAACCCGCTCTGCAGGCGACAATTCGGTGGCCGACCAGCCGGAGTCGACCACCGGATCGCCCGGGGTGCGTCCGACCTCGATAGCTCTGAGCGCATCGACGACGGACTCGGGAATGCGCTCGGGCACCAAGCCGTCGAGCTGGATACGGCCGTGACCGTCGACGAGCGTCCCGATGGCACCGGCCAGGGTGGTCGCGGGGTTGCGGAGCAGTCCACCCCAGTTGCCCGAGTGGTAGCCGCGCTCACGTAGGTCGACGACGAGGTCGAAGTCCACGCCCCCACGGGCACCGAGAAACAGTGTGGGCGTCTGGGCGTCGAGGCGTGGTCCGTCCGAGGCGATCAGCACGTCGGCAGCGAGTTCGCCTCGGTGATCCGACACGAATTGTTCGAGTCCGGGTGAGCCGATCTCCTCACCGGTCTCGAACAACAGCGTCAGGTTGAATCCCAACGATCCGCGGGCGTCGAGAACCGTCCGCAGTGCCGCGAGGTTCACCAGATGCTGACCCTTGTTGTCGGCCGTTCCGCGCCCGTAGAGCCGGCCGTCTCGCTCGACGAGAGTCCACGGCGACAATCCGTCCGACCAGTCCTCGGCCATGCCCAGAACCACGTCGGCGTGGCCGTAACAGAGCACGGTCGGCAGTTCGGGGGCCTCGTGACGGGTGGCGATCAGGAAGGGACCACCCTCCTCGACCGGGTTGGAATAGGTCTCGACCGCACACCCGAGCGCCTCGAGCCTCGACACGAGCAGATCCTGGAGATATGCCGACAACGCAACTCGACCAGCCGTCGACTGACTTTCCGAGGGGACCGACACGAGCTCGGAGAGTTCACGATGGAACGCACCCGAATCGTAGAAGTCCTTGGCCTGTGCGATCACATGCTCGCGGTTCATCGAATCTCCCTCGCCGTCGGCCTGGTGTTCGCCTGACAGTAGCGAGCCCGATACCGTCTACACCATTGCCGATTGACGCTCCCTGCGTTGCTTTCACGGCAACGCTGAGGCCGGGCAGAGGTTCGATGACAATCACGTGTCACCGCCGTGACAGTGCTGTGAAAGAAGGGGTGATTTCGTTGCATCTGATGCCCTCCGCGCTGACGTACTTCTGCGAAGTAGCGAGAACGGGGTCGGTCACCGAGGCGGCCGCAACACAACATCTGGCCGCGTCGGCGGTCAGCAGACAGATCGCCAAGCTCGAACGTGACATCGGCGTGCCGCTCTTCGCGCGACATGCCCGGGGAATGACACTCACCGAAGCGGGCCATCGCCTCCTCGCCCACGCGCGCAGACACGAAGTGGAATCGTCGACTCTCATCGCCGAAATACGCAGCGTCGACGCCACCGAACACGGCAGCGTCACCGTCGCCTGCACCGAAGGTTTCTCGCAGTCCGTCGTCCCACGGGCCATGGCGTCGGTCCATCGGACTCACCCGTCGGTCACCTTCACTTTGGACGTGGTGGGACCGGACGAGGCCAGCCGACGGGTGGTCGACGCCCGCGCGGACGTCGCGGTCACCTTCTCGCTCGGTCGACGCACCGACGTGACGGTCGAACATTCCGTCACCGTGCCCATCTGCGCCGTCGTCGCGCTCGGTCACCCGCTCAGCGACCGAGCCAGCGTCGATCTGGCTGACATCTGCGCCTATCCCCTCGCGCTGTCGACCACCGGCTCGAGTCAACGCGAATTGTTCGACGCCGGAATCCGTCTGGAGGGACTCTCACCCCACGTCGGTCTGCAATGCGAGCGGCTGGCGCCGATACTGGAGTTCGCTCGCTCGAGCGACGGCGTCGCACTCGTCAGCGACCTGGGTGGTGACCGCAAATCGGGCCTGACGTACATCCCCCTCGTGCATCCGGTGTTCGCTCAGCGCCGGGCCGAAATTCACACGATGCGCGGTAGGCCGCCGTCGGCCCGAATCGTGGCTCTGATCGACGCGTTGACCGACATTCTCGAGGCCGCGGGATAGTGGCGGGACCTCGAACTGGCCTATCCTCGAGGTAACCGAATCGAGTGAGGGATCGCAGTGCGAAGAGCGTCCGGACAGTTGGAGGAGTCGATCCTCGATTTGCTCGGCGAGCACACGGAACTCTCGGTGGCCCAGGCCCGCGAGCATCTGGGCTCGGATCTCGCGCACACCACCGTCATGACCGCATTGGTGCGCTTGCACGGCAAGGGGCTGGTCGATCGCGAGCGTCGAGGACGGTCGTACGTCTACACCCTCAACGCCCCGGTCGACGAGATCCCGGCGCTTCGGGCCGCGATGCGAATGCGCACCGAGCTCGGCACACGAGCCGAGCGCGCCGACGTACTGGCCAGCTTCGTGGCCGCACTCGACCCTGAGGACGAGGCGACGCTGCGAGAGTTGCTCGCCAAATCGGACGCAGCCGAGCACCATCGATGACTCTGCTCCTGATCGTCGCCGTATTGCCGTGGGCGCTGTCGCTGCTCCTTGGATTCGGAGCCGACCGCATCGACCGTCGTCTCAACCCCTCGACCGCCGTGGTGCTGCTGCCCATTCTGTCTGTGGTCACGGCGTTCTCGGCGCTCGCGTCCCTGACTGCGCTCGCCGCGGTCTTCCTGGCGACGAGTCGGGCCGTGTGGGTGACACTGGGAATCGTGATCTGCGCGTGGATGATCTGGCGGTCGGTCGAAGTGGCCCGCCATATTCGACGCGTCGTCGCCAGTACGTCCATCGCATCCGAATTCGGTGACGAGGCGCGGGCGACGGGCGGCATCGTCGTGGTCGACTCCGACGTTCCTGACGCTTTTGCCGTCCCCTCCGGCGGAGGTGCCGTCGTGATCACTACCGGCCTCGCGGAAGCGTTGTCGGACAACGAATTACGAGCAGTGATCGAGCACGAGCGCGCCCATCTGCGGCACCGTCACAGCGTGTGGATCCAGATGTGCGAAATCGCGGCCCGCGTCGATCCGGTTCTCGAACCGTTGACCGCGAAGGTACGGCACGCGGCGGAGCGTCAGGCAGACGAGAGTGCGGCAAGGCTGGGACGGCGAGAGACGTTGTCTGCCATCGCCAGAACCTCTTTGCTCCGGAATCAGCTCGACCGTGGAACTCGCACCCTCGCCAGTACCGGTGGCGACGTCGTGCGGCGGGTCCAAGCCCTCGGTGAACCACCGCAGCATCGCCCCGACCGTGGAATCCTGGCCGCCGGCGTGGTCCTCGTCCTCGCCTTCGCCGTCATCTCGGTGGCATTGTTCGACGTCGTCCAAGATGTGGTGGCACCCGAAACCGGGGAAGCTGCCACTTCGATCTTCCGCTGATCTCGGTCAGATACCGGCAACGCCCGCCAGTTGGCCGATCGCATAGGTGACGGCCATCGCGATCGCACCACCGATCACGATGCGAGTCATCGCCGGCCGACCCGGCGCACCGCCGAGACGCGCGCTGATGCTTCCGGTCAAGGCCAAAGCCAGCAGCACCACGACGAACGTCACCGGAACGCGCAGCGACGGCGGCAGCAACAGAATGGACAGCAACGGCAGCAGGGCACCGCTGACGAACGACACCGCAGACGAGCCGGCCGCCTGCCACGGATTGGTCAGCGCATCCGGGTCGATGCCCAACTCGATGTCCACGTGGGCGGCAAACGGATCGTGCTCGGTGAGTTCGCGAGCGACGGTCTGTGCCGTGTCGGCCGACAGGCCCTTGGCCTCGTACAGTGCCGCGAGCTCGGCCAATTCCTGCTCGGGTTGCTCGTCGAGTTCTCGGCGTTCCTTGATCAGCAGAGAACGCTCGGCGTCACGTTGCGTGCTCACCGAGACGTACTCCCCCAGCGCCATGGACACCGCTCCGGCGACGAGCCCCGCGACACCAGCGGTGAGCAGCGACCCTCTGTCCGTGGTGGCGGCCGCGACGCCGACGACCAGGCCGGCGGTGGAGACGATGCCATCGTTGGCACCCAACACCCCGGCCCGCAGCCAGTTCAGCCGACCGGACAGATCACCGTGCGGTTCGTGCTCGTGCAGGCTCGGCTCGGGCTCACTCATCGACGGCCGTTGCCGATACGTCGTCCCACGCGGCGCGAGCGCCGGACTCTCCGATTCTGTACACCTGGACGATTGTGGTCGCTCCGATCACTACTGCCAAGACCACGACGACAATCGACTGCCACCGCACGGGCGCGTTACCGCGACGCTCACGCAGATGCAGGAACACGAGCAGCGCAGCGACGATCACCAAGCCGACGGAGAAGTAGATCATCCAGTCACCGATCTCGGTGTGCTGCTCCACCGCCGCGGTCTCGGGTACGCGCTTCTCGAGCCACTCGCCTGCCTCGGTGGTCAGCGGAGTCAGCGCCAGCGTGAACACCGCCAGGGCTGCGATGAGCCACACCAGCCTGCTGCGCACACCGGTCCAGATACTGGCCGCAATGGCGAGCAGCGCGGTCAACGGTGCCAGCACCACGATGAAGTGAACGAGCAGAATATGGGCCGGAAGGCCGTTGAAGGTGGACATGCGTTCTCCCGCTGGATTCGAAGTCGCGTGCACCTCACGCACCGTAGATACTACACATCGTGTAGTACATAGGTGGTCGGGTTTCGCCACGCCGAGTCCGGTTCTGCGACGCCTGCCGTCAGGATCTGCTCGAATCGCCGACCGAGCTCCATCACGGTGTTCTGGTCGAACAATGCTGTGGAATAGACGATATCGACCGTAGTCTCGATAGCCTTCCCTTCGTCGTCCCGCCGTTCGGTGACGTGAAAGTGGAGATCGCACTTGGCGATGTCGATCGGCTGCGGCGTGATCTCGACGTGCACGTCCCCCATGTCGAGGGTCGCGGAGGTGAAGACATCCAACGACAGCGCAACCTGAAAGATGGGATGCCGCGCTTCCGACGACTCCGCAGCGACGGCAGTCACGACATCTTCGAACGGCACCGTCGCATGGTCGAAGGCCCGCAGTTCGCTGGCCCGGGCCGCCTTCACGACGTCTTCGACGGTTGTCGCCGCTGCGATCTCGGTCCGGATGGCAACGGTGGTGGTGAACGTTCCGACGACCTGCTCGAGGTTCGGGTCGTCGCAACCGGCAACCGGGGTTCCGATGACCAGATCAGTGGACGCTGTCATCTCGGCGAGCAGAATCAACAGCGCTGCGCGCAGCACGGTGAATCGTCCTGTCACGCAGCGTTGTGCGAGACCGGACATTCTCTGCGTGGCGTGTGCATCGAACCGTAGCGTTGTGCGTGCGCCGGAGAAATCCCAGTCCTGTGCTCGCGGCCGGTCCAGTGGCAAGTCCCTCGACCTGGGTATGTCCGCCAGCTCTGCGCGCCAGAAGTCCAGATCGGCCGATACGTCTCGTGTGCAGGCCCAGACGCTGTAATCGGCGTAGTACAAGGGTAATTCGGGCCACGACGGCGTGGTGCCGGTCATCCTGGCGTGATACGCGACGACGAAATCCGACGCCAACAGCCCCAGTGACCACCCGTCCGCGGCGATGTGGTGAATGGCGCACGCAAGCACGTGGCGATCGGGCGCTACTGCGAACAGGCGCGCTCGGATCGGAACCTCGGTGCGCACGTCGAAGGCTTGCTCGAGGATCTGCGTCACCGCGGCATCGTCGAAGTGGTGGACAACGAGATTCGGTGCGACGCCGGCAGAATCCGGTTCGACCACTTGCACCGGGACCCCGTCGACATCCGGGTAGCGCGTACGCAGCGTGCTGTGTCGATCGATCAGGTCGGTCAAGGCCTGCGCGGCTGCTACTGCGTGGAACTCCCCGGAAATCGTGACCGTGAACGGCAGGTTGTACAGCGGAAGCCGTGCGCTTCGATCGATGTGGCGTTGCTGCGGCGCGAGCGGAATTGCGACTACCCCCTCCGAAATTCCGCATTCGGGCCGCGAATTGTCCTGCCGCTCAACCAGACGACGCTCATCGATACATGCAGCCAACGCCTGGACGGACGGCGCACCGGCGAGGTCTCGCACACCGATGTCCGCCGATGTCTCGGCCCGCACCGACGCAACGACTCTGGTCGCCGCCAGCGAGTCGCCTCCGAGGTCGAAGAACGACGCGGTGCAATCGACACCGTCCCTGCCGAGCACGCGCGCGAACGCGGCCGCCACGATTTCCTCGGTGGCACCGGACGGTTCGCTTCGAGCACCGGTCGTCGACGTGGTGAGGTCCGGCGCGGGAAGTGCACCGCGATCGACCTTCCGATTGATGGTCAACGGAATCTCGTCGAGAACCGACAGGGTCGACGGCACCATGTGGGTAGGCAGTCTCTGTGCGAGATCCCGACGAATGGCCTCGGTGTCGAGCACGTGCCCGGCGCGCGCGGCCACGACGTACCCGTCGATACGCAGATCACCAGTGTCGCTGCGACGCAACGCAGACGATGCCGATACGACCTCCGGATGCGCCCGTAGCGCTGCGTCGACCTCACCCAGTTCGACGCGATTTCCCCGAATCTTGATCTGATCGTCGATGCGGCCGAGGAACTCCAGCGTGCCATCTTCGCGCCGGCGCGCCCGGTCTCCGCTACGAAACATCCGAATCCCATTGCTACTGAACGGGTTCGCGACGAACCGCGCCGATGTGTCCACGGTGCGACCGAGATATCCCCGCGCGATACCGGACGTCTCGATGTAGATCTCACCGACCGCACCCGATGGAACCGGCCGTAGGGTGCGATCGAGGAGGTGAATCACCGCACCCACCATGGCTCGTCCGATTCCGTCGGTGCTGCCCGGACGCAGCGGCGCCGTCATCGTCACACTGCAGGTCGTCTCGGTGGGGCCGTAGGCGTTGAGCAGTCGCCGACCCGTCGACCAGCGGTCGACCGTATCCTGCGGGGCTGCCTCACCGCCGATGATGATCGTCCCGACACCCACCAGCGCTGCGGGCTCCATCGTCGCCAGAACCGAGGGCGTGATCAAGAGATGGGTAATAGCCTGTTGGGCAATCACATCGGACAGTTCCGAGCCACCGTAACTACTTGTCGGTGCGATCACCACTGCCGCGCCTGCACTCGCTGCGGCCAGCATTTCGACTAGGGCGGTGTCGAATCCGGGTGAGGCGAGATGACAGACCCGCGACCTGGCGTCGAGGTCGTAGCTGCGTCGGATCTGTTGCACCAGAGCGGAGATTCCATCGTGGGTGACGACGACACCCTTGGGTGTACCGGTGGATCCCGAGGTGTAGATGACGTAGGCCGCCTGGTGCGGTGCGGTCGACGCCGTCCTATCGTTCGAGCTTCCCTTTGCGACAACGTTCTCGATGTTCAGCCACTCGATCGCGCCCGATTCGTTGCCGGCCGTGCACAGACCCAACACTGCTGCGCTGTCGTGCACGACGAACTGCGCCCGCTCGCGGGGGTGATTCGGGTCGACAGGAACGTACACCGCGCCCACTCGCGCGATTGCCCAGAACGCGACGACTCCCTCCACCGACCGGCCGATGCGCACGGCCACCCGGTCCTCGATGCCGATTCCTCGGGCAGTCAGAACAGATGCGAGGGCAGCAACTCTCGTGGCCAACTCTGCGTAGGTGACCGACACATGCGCATCGTGAATCGCAATTCGATTGCTGCAGTTCATGATTGCCTCGGTCAACGTCTCGTTCAGAGAACCGTGCTCGGTCACGGCCGCGCCGACCGAAGCGGACGCCACATCACGCTCGTCGGGGAGGAACAGGTCGAGGTCGGCCACTGCCGTGTCGCCGTAGCCGGATGCGGCGAAACGGTCGAGGAAGTGCAGGAACCGTTCGTGGTGGCGAGCGAGGTCGCTCGGGGTGTACGCGGCAGGGTTGGCCTCGAAGTCGATGCGCGGACGAGCTCCGCCTCGACCGGGATAGATGTTGACCGCAAGGTCCGGCACCGGACCCGTGGCCAGAATGTTGATCTCGCCGTCGACATCGCCGAGGGACACCGTGTTCGCGAACATCATCACGTTGATCGTCGGCCCGAAACGGCCGGCGCGCAGTGCACGTCCACTCTCCGACGCCGGGGGCCTGCTGCGTTGATGTCGCAGCACGGCTGCGATGGCGACCTCGGTCGATTTGACCACGCTGTTCACTGTCGCCGACCCGATGCCCGGCAGCCGCAACGGAACCACATTCGACAACGACCATCCGGCTCGGCGCAGAAGTGCTGTGGGCCGTGCAGATACGGGCAAGGACAGATCGACGTCGTCGGTGTCGTTCATGCGCGCGAGATAGGCGGCGAATGCTGCGATGACCACCGTCGACGTGGGTTGACCGCAGTCGGCCCGAGAAATGGTTCGATCTTCGCCCACGACGATGGGCACGAATGCAGGCGTGGCGGCCGGGCTTAGGGGCGCGGTGTACCCCATCTCGGTGGATTCCCAGTACTCCCGATCCCGCCGTGCGCGAGTGGATGCGTGATAGCGCTCGTCCTCGGCGAGAAGTGCCGCGGGAGTCGTCGGCTCGATCAGCGGTGGCTCCACTCCGTCCTGTACTGCGGCATATAGAGCCGCCGCCCGCTCGAGAACCTTCATCGAGGCATAGCCGTCGAGCGCGATGTGGTGGGCTCTGGTGTACCAGAACACGCGATCGTCCCCGACGCGGAGGACACGCAACCGTACGAGCTGACCGTCCGTCGACAGCGGTGTTCGACAATCGTCGTTCATCCACTGTCGGGCCGCGTCTGCCGGAGAGTCGTGCTCACGGAAGTCGAGGATCTGCACTGCGTCGGTCTCCGCCGCCTCGAACCGCTGCGTCGGGAGGCCGTCGATCTCGACGATGCGCATCGTCGACGACGAGTACTCTCGATGCGCCGCGCTTCCGCTGTTAACCAGGGTATCCAGGTCCACAGCACCGACGAGATCGACGTAGTACGCGATGGCGAAGGGCGCGTCCGGCATGAATTGCTGAGCCATCCAGATATCGGCCTGCGCCGAAGTCAGAGGCAAGGCGTCGAACATTGTGGTCCCCCCACGGCGGTTCCAGCTACTACATGATCTGTAGTAACAATGTACGCCGCTGCCAGAGTCGAACACTGGCGAGATCTCGACAGCCGTGCTGGCCTGGGGTGTCGTATGGTCGGTGCGTGCCGCCGAACAACCACTATCACCACCTGATGTTCGGCCCTGCCGCGATTGCGCGGCAGCAGGTCGACGGCAGTTACACCGCCTACGGCTCACAGACCGAGCGACCCGACGACGGCCCGATGCCACTCGACGATCGCGAGAAGGCGATGATCCGCGCCCTGGATCAGTTCCAGATCGCCACCGTCACCGAGTCCGGGTGGCCCTACATCCAGTACCGCAGTGGACCGAAGGGATTTCTCCAGGTTCTCGACAACCACACTCTGGGTTTCGCCGATTTCGCCGGCAACCATCAGTACGTGACGGCGGCCAATCTCGATCACGACGATCGCGTCGCGATCTTCCTCGTGAATTACCCTCTGCGGCAACGACTCAAGCTCTACGGACGGGCACGTACGATCGAGGCCGCGGACGATCCCGAACTACTGGAGCGACTCAAAAAGATCGGTGACCTGACCGTCGCGGCCACCTGCGAACGCAGCGTCGTCATCCACGTCGAGGCATTCGACTGGAACTGCACGCGCAGCATCATCCCGCGCTACGACGCGGCGTACCTCGCGGACCTGTCCGAGGTATACCAGCGCAAAGCTGCCGAACGGGAAACCGAACTACTGCAGCGTATTTCGGAGCTGGAAGATCAGCTCAGGCAGTCTTCGACGCATAGAACCGGCCCAGATACTCCGTCTTGAACTCGGTGAATCGCTGCTGCTCGATCGAAGCGCGGATGTCGTCGACCAGCTTGACCGTGAATCGCTCGTTGTGAATCGTGCACAGCGTCGAGGCAAGCATCTCCTTCGCCTTGAACAGGTGATGGATGTAGGCCTTGGTGTAGTGCGCGCAGGTGTAGCAGTCGCAGTTCTCGTCGATCGGGGTGAAATCGCGCCGATGCTTCGCGGTGTTGATGTTGAAGCGGCCCGTGGGCACATAGATCGCCGCATTGCGCGCCACCCGTGAGGGATTGACGCAGTCGAAGGTGTCGGCACCGTTCTCGATTGCGACGAAGAAGTCGTCCGGCTCGCTGATCCCGAGCATGTGGCGCGGCTTGTGTTCGGGCAGTTCCTCGTTCACCCACCGAGTGATGGTGCCCAGGTTCTGCTTCTCGAGTGCGCCGCCGATTCCGTAGCCGTCGAAGCCGCGGCCGGTCTCACCGGTGATCGTCTCGAGGTCGTGCGCGGCCTTGCGTCGCAGGTCCTCGTACTGCGCTCCCTGGACCACTCCGAACAGCGCCTGGTACGGCTTGTCGGCACGCTCGACGGTGAGGCGTTCGTGTTCGAGGACGCATCGCTTCGCCCATGCCTGGGTGCGGTCGACCGACTTCTCCTGATACCCGCGGGTATTCATCAGCGTGGTCAGCTCGTCGAACGCGAACATGATGTCGGCTCCGAGCCGATGCTGAATCTGCATCGACACCTCGGGAGTGAATCGATGCTTCGAGCCGTCGAGATGGGACTTGAATGTGACTCCGTCGTCGTCGACGTGGGCCAATCGTTCCTTGCCCTCGGCGATGACGTCGTCGGACTCCACCCGTGAGGCATCCATCGAGATGACCTTCTTGAACCCGACACCGAGGGACATCACCTGGAAGCCGCCGCTGTCGGTGAACGTGGGCCCGTCCCAGTTCATGAATTTGCCCAGGCCGCCTGCCTCGTCGACGATGTCCGAGCCCGGCTGCAGGTACAGGTGATACGCGTTGGCGAGTACCGCCTGTGCGCCGAGTTCCTTCATCGCCTCCGGCAGCACCGCTTTGACGGTCGCCTTCGTCCCCACCGCAATGAACGCGGGGGTGGCGATATCGCCGTGCGGGGTGTGGATGGTGCCGGTGCGTCCGAGCTCACCGTCGAGCCGGGTGCCGATATCGAAGCCGAAATTGGAAGAACTCACCGCGTCAGTATGCGGCTTCGCCGCTTGTGAGTGGAAATTCGTAGCCCACTACGTGTTCAGTCTGGGGACATATGAGACACGAGATGTCCACGGACATGTGACACACGGGCTGTGATGATGCTGCGGGGCACTGTGACCGGCTATGGAGTAATCCATGGCCAGATCGGATGCCCGGATG
>NZ_JABFAQ010000016.1:0-76216 GCF_017168275.1 Rhodococcus sp. KRD175 | reverse complement strand
GAACACTACGACACGCTCACCTCCCACTCGCATCGATCACCATCCCGGCAACAGGAAGCGGTGGCACACACGACGGTGCGTGCCACCGCTTCACCATGCCGTCGTTGACAGGCCGACCTCCATATGAGGCGGCTGCCCCGGTCCCGGTGTCCTCGCCGTCGTCCGACTCGGCGTCGGCAGGGTCGAGGGCGTCGGCCAGATCGTGGACAGCGGTCAGTACTGCTTTCGCGGTGGCGGTGACCTGCTCGGGGTCTCCTGCTGCCCATCCGGCGATGTAGCCGACGCTGTAGGCGCTGGTGTCGAGTCCGAGCATCCCGGCCAGGACGTAGGCGACGGATTCGGCTTCGACTTCCATCCGGCCCCGGTGCAGGTCTTTGCGGGCTTCGGGGCCGATGAGGTCGGGTGCGTGCATGATTGCGTGCGCTGCCTCGTGGATCATCGTTTTCGCGGCCGCTGCGGGTTCTAACGCTGCGTCGACGACGATCCGGTGGGAGCCGTCGGTGGTGGTGTAGCCGTTCGCGCTACTGGGGATCGCCTCGCGGATGACGGTCCAGCCTCGGCCGGTCATGATCGCTGCCACGCGGTCGTAGATCGCGTCCGGATCGGCGCCGGTGAGAAGCTGAGCGATGCCCTCGGGCTGGGGGTGTCCCTCGATCGGGTCGGTTTGCGAGTGATCGAACACCGACAGAATCGGGAACGTGGGCACCTTGCGGGTCTCTTCGTCGCCGGTGTCGGGGTCGGTCTCGGTGACGATGCGGGAGCTGTAGCCGTAGATCCGGATCGCCTTCTGCCCCTTGCGGACCTGCCGCCCACGCTGCTGCCAGGCACGGAATCCGGCGACCTGCGTGGCCTCGGGCTTCTGGGCGAGGATCAACAGGACGTTGTTGAAGAAGGATGCGGAATAGCATCAGATGCACGATCGCCGCCCCGCCCGTTGCAGCCGACACGATCTCACCATGAACCGACGCCCGTTGTGGCCGCACCGGCACGCCATCCGATTCGAGGGCAGACTCGCTCGTATGAAGGTGGAAATCTTGTACTTCGACGGGTGCCCGAACTGGCAGGAAGCTGCGGACCGGGTTCGCGCTGCGGCCAGCCTGATCGGACAGTCGGACATCGAGATCGGTCACCGGCTGATCTCGTCCGACGCCGAGGCAGCGGCGTCGGCCTTCGCCGGCTCACCGACCATCCTTGTCGACGGCGTCGATGCCTTCGACGATGCCGTGCAACTGACCGAACTCGCCTGCCGCGTCTACTCGACCGACCGCGGCCTGGCGGGTCTGCCGACCGTCGACCAACTCGCCGCGTCGCTGCAATCGAAAGGCGAAGCGCTGCAACGATGAACGCAGCGAAGGGTCGCGTCCCGCCGCCCCGGTCGAACACTGAGCGGTAGCGCCCGCGCGGCGACCAGTGAACCTCGACCTGCACGCACTCCCCTAAGGCACGGCAGCGTTCACTCCCTCGTGGCGTTCGCCGGCGTTAGTGTTGCCCATGGCTATGTCCAGAGCGGTCCCCGCGCTGCCGGTACGGCACATCGAGACCGCGATCGCCGTCTACACCCGCGCCTTCGGCTTCACGGCGCAGTACTCCGATCCCACCTTCGCCAAGCTCACTCGAGACGACGTCGAGATCCACCTGTGGGCCTCCGACGACGACAGCTGGACCACCCGCACCGACCCTGCGCCGTGGCCGGTGTGCAGCGGAGCGGAGACCTTCCTCGCCGGAACGGCCAGTTGCCGCATCACCGTCGACGAGATCACGGAACTGTACGACGAACTCTCGCGCGCGGGCGTTCTGCACCCGGCAGACGCCGGCCACCCCGTCGCGACGGACTGGGGGACGACGGAATTCGCGACCGTCGACGGCGATGGGAACCTGCTCACGTTCTCCACGAACACTATTCGGACCGAAAGCCCGGTCGTCGACGGTGACGGTGACGCTGTCACCACTTCCTGACCGGCGGAGCCGTTGATCACCACGCATCCATCGGCGTCATCACGAAACTTGCATTGGATGCATGATACGTTCATGCGATGTCGGCCATGGATACCGTCGGGTCCGGCGCTTCTCGCGCCGGGGGGTCGGCAGATCACCTGATGCGAGACGGTCTGTCGCTGCTCGCGCCCGAGGAGACCGTGCTCGCGGCGATGATCGAAGGGTGGGAGCAACAGCAGCGCTCGCGGATGCTCGCGAACCTGACCATCGAGCGGCGGACACAGATCGTGCGCCGGTTGGTGGTCTTCACCAACGACTACCCGTGGCAGTGGTCGTCGGCGGACGTCGAGGAGTGGACGACGCATCTGGTGGAGTCGGGAGCCGCGCATTCGACGGTGCGGCTGTATCAGATGGCGGCATCGCTTTTCTGCAGCTACATCTCCGACGTCCGCTACCGGTGGCACGAGGTCTGTGAGCGGCACTTCGGGGTGCACCCGGTGCAGATCTTCCACGAGTGGAACATGGTCGTGCACCGCAGCGACTATGAAGGGCGACCCGGCAATCGGCCGCTGACCCGCGACGAGCTGCAGGCGTTCTTCGACTACTGCGACACCCGGGTGAACCGGGTCGGCGCCTCCGGCCGCAAAGGATGGCTGGCGAGCTATCGCGACGCCACGCTGTTCAAGGTGATCTACGCCTGGGGCCTACGCCGCCGGGAGGCCTCGATGCTCGACACCGTCGACTGGACCGCCAACCCCGCGGCCACCGAGTTCGGCCGCTACGGGGCGCTGTCGGTGCGCCACGGCAAAGCCCTCTCCGGCGGACCGCCGCGGCGCCGCACGGTCCTGACCACCATGGAATGGGCCGCCGAGGCCGTCGACGAGTGGGTCACCGAGATCCGGCCCCTCTACGACTCCGACCAACTCGCCCTCTGGCCCACCGAGCGCAGCGCACGGGTGGGAGCGGTGTCGATCTCCCAACGGTTCGCCGAGTACCGCGACGCCGTCGGGCTCGAGAAGCACCTCGGCCCGCACTGTCTGCGCCACTCGTATGCGACACATCTGCTCGAGGACGGGTTCGATCACCTCTTCGTCCAACAACAACTCGGACACTCCTGGGGATCGACCACCGCGATCTACACCAGCGTCGGCACCGATTACAAGAACAACGCCCTCCGACGAGCACTGAGTCGGGCGTTCACCACCGCGAGCACCGACGAGGAGAACTGATGCCGCACCCGCAGCTGAACTACCAGTGGCATCTGCGCCGCCTCCTGGCCGACCAGGGCATCTTCGCGACCACCGGACTCGGACCCCTCCTCGCCGAACGGGGCATCACACTCTCCGAAGCACAGGTGTATCGCCTGGTCACCGGGACACCCGAACGTCTGAGCCTGCGCACGCTGATGGCACTGTGCGACATCCTCACCTGCACACCCAACGACCTCATCGAACCGATCGCCGAACCCGCCACAGGGACCGCGACCGGAACATCGACACACCGCCCCGACACCGCTGCCGCGACCACCCGCGCCAAGACCCGCACACCACGACGCGCCGACATCCGGCGACAGTGATCGCAGGACGGTGTCGCATCTGCACCACCGCCGAGGTTCGCGGCATGACGGTGTGCGACCGCTGCAGAAAACGAGCCACGCAGCACCGCGGTACGTGCGCCGGCTGCAGAAAGCCGGACAAACTGTTGGACGACGCCGACACCTGCCGGTGGTGCCGCCAGAAGGCGCGTCGCACCTGCACCTGTTGCGATGCAACAGGATCAGCTCTCACCGGCGCCGAAGGCGACACCCTCTGTCACCGGTGCACACTGACCCGCCGCCTCGACGCGATAATCCCTCCTCATGCCGACGGCCCCCTCGCACCGCTGCGGCAGCCGCTCCTGCACGCCGAACCCGTCACCACCCGCCGGTGGCTGATCCGCACCACACCCCTGCTGCTCTCCATCCAGGACGGCAGCACAGCCCTCACACACACCTCGTTCGACACCCTCCCGCACCCGAAGTCGGTCGAGCACCTGCGCTCACTCCTCGTCGCCACCGGCATCCTCGGCCCGGACCTCGACCGCAGCCTGCGCCGCCTCGAAGCCCAACTCCCCCAACTACTGAGCAGCCTGACCCCGAACCACCGCGCACTCCTGACCCGGTGGACACAGTGGGCCGTACTCCCCAGATTGCGCGCGGCGACCGAGAAGCGGGAAGGCCATGTCGGCGCCCAGAACGCTCGCTCACAGATTCGCCAATCGGCACTGTTCCTCGACTTGCTGCAGCAGCGCTCGACAGAGCTCGGCGAGTGCACACAACACGACATCGACACCTGGTTCAGCGCGCCTGGAGCCGCCCACTGGCGCGTGCGGTCCTTCCTGACGTGGGCACGACGCAACCGGCACCTACCCCGCACACTCACCCTCCCCTCGAGCTACCGAGGCCGAGCGGAAGTCCCCACCGACGACGACGAGAGGTGGCAGATCTGCCGACGCCTCGTCCACGACGAGTCTCTGGACCCCGCCGACCGGCTCGCCGGCGCCTTGATCGCGCTGTTCGCCCAACCACTGACCCGTATCGCCGGACTCACCACTGCCCACGTCACCGAAACCGACGCCGGGGTGGAACTGCGGCTCGGCAGCGCCGACACGCTTCTGCTACCGGATCCGTTCGCCCAGATCGCACTGCAACTACCCCGACCACGACGCGCAGGAACCGCCGAGCAGATACCTCAGACATGGCTCTTCCCCGGTCACCGTGCTGACATACCACTCACGGCGACGGCGCTCGGTAACCGGTTGCGTCGCATCGGTATCAGTCCGCAGGCCCTGAGACTGTCCGCCATCGCCCACCTCACCCGAGAGCTCCCACCGAGCGCACTCGCCGCGATGCTGGGTCTGAACGCACACACCGTCGCGCAGCACACGCTCCGAGCCAGCGGCCAATGGGCGAACTACGCCGCCGACCGCCACTCCTGAGTCTCGCTATTCGCAGGGTCGAATACGGCAACCCTGCCAGTGCTGTAGGAGTGGAACGAGGCCACGTGATCGAGGTACGCGCGCCAGGTATCGGAGCTGGTCAGCTCGGCTACCTTGTCCGTGATCGAGGCGTGCAGTGATGCCGCCAGCTCGCGGCGTGCTTCGGCCTTGTCCGCTGCACTGGTCTTGGTCCGTGATGCCATGACTGGCCCCTCTCCCTCGTGACCGGTCCCCCGGCCTGCTCTGCCAATTTCTTGTCGCCGTCCTCTGGCGTGAGGAGAGACAGCAGCGCACGGGAACGACGGGGCAACCCCGCGGCAGGACAGTTTTCGTGGGAGCGCAGCGAGCACGGGACGAAAAGTGTTCGGAGCCTTCGGTCGAAGCGCAGCGGAGCGAGGGGTTGAGGCGGCGGGCCCGGGTGATGCAGTATCGCCGGGAGCCAGATGTGCGACAAGAAATCGATGTCTATTCGCGGTGCGGAGCGCAGCGGAGCTCGGTTCGGAGGGACGCCCGCAAGGTGGCCGGCACCACCGCCAGGCGGAATGCATCACGCGCGTCGCCGCCGGCCAGCGGGCCACCTCCCACCTGAGGAGCTCGCCCGGTGACTGTGCGGGAGCAACGGAGACCGGCCACGCTCGGTGTCGCGGCAGCAATGGGACGAATTCGGTGGTCGGGGTGGCGTGGAATGTTGACAGACCAACATGGGTGATGTTGGAGCAAGGCATGATGCCGAGGCATGAAGTGGGTTCTTGGTGTGTCGCTGGCCTTCGGTGTCCCTGTTGTGTTGATCGTGGGAGGAATTGTGTGGGGTCCGTTGATGGACTGGGATTTGACTCAGCCGCAGGCGACGTTGATCGCGGGGTTCGTGGCTGGGCCGGGGGTAGCGTCGGACACGTCGAGGTCTTTCGGATGGATGGCGTAGGAACCTCCATCGTCGGGAGACCTCGACGTCTATCTGCGGACCGACGCGCCCGGCCGACCTACACCGTCATCTGGGAAGAGCCACGTAAGTGCACATGATTCTGACCTGCACGTCACTTAGTGGCAGTGTCGATGCACCGTCCGCTTTCGACCCAAATGGCGCGCCAGGAGATCCGCCAGTAATCGGTCGCACGGATTTCGACGTCGGCGAGGGTGGATCAGGCTCTGATGATTGTTGACTCCGCCTGCACCCGTAACCTGTGCTGGTTCAATCGGAAACCATCGTCGTCGATGTCTGTCCATTTCCTCAGAATTGAGCAGCGCAGGCTATGGACCTTGTTCGACCGGATGGCTACCATTCCTACGCAACAGATCACAAGTCTGTGTTTCTGCGCCGGCGAACCACCTGCGTTCCGGTCGCGACAAGCGTTAGACGAACATGACGGTATGACTCCGGCTTTGTGGGCCGACCCGCTTCATCGAACTTGAAGTAGCTGTGAGGTCGGCACAGGCGGGTAAGAGCCTTGCTCCACCTGTGCAGTCGGGGTTGCGCATCGACCGGACTGGGCCTTCTAGTGAAGCTGGCAACGGTCGACGGAATGGGGATGGGTGCATACGATCCGGTCGCAGCGTTACGGTGAGCCACCGCGGTCGGGTCGGCATCGCAAGAGCTCTTTCGGCCGAGCCTCCGCGGCACTGTCGGACTGGTTCACGCAACCGTTCGACTACGACTGGATAGTACTTCATCACTCCACCCGTCATTTGCGCGGACTTCTCGGTGGGGTCATCGCAGCGGGGACTCTGTCCATCGCTTTTATCTCGACGGTCATGTTGTTCAGTTTCCATGGTCCCACGAGCGAGAGCGGTAGAACCTGGATTGTCGTGATGCTGGGAATTCAGGTCGCGGTTGCAGGTGCCTGGCTGGTGCTGCCTCTGCCCAATGGTCGGAAAAGGCTGGTACAAGTCTTTGTTATGTTCGCCATTTTCGGGGACGTAGGATTGACCTCAGTTTTGGCTTTCTACGATGATTTCGGGCGTTTGACCGGGTGTGTTCTCTTCTCGGTGACGGGGGCGTTTGTTGGATATCTCATGAGCCCGCGATGGCTGGCGGCGCACTTGGCGTGGTCAAGTTTTTTTACTGTAGTTTTCGGCTATTTGGCATTTCGGGGTGAAAATGAGGACCCGGCAACGATTCTGGCTACGACATGCACCGTACTCGTGGCTACCAACGGCACACCGGTGTTCGCTCAAGTTGCGTGGACCCTGATATCGCGTGACGCGCGGAACTCGACACTCGACCCCCTGACTGGCGTCTTCAACAGGAGAGGCGCAGACAACGCGCTACTCGATTTGTGGGCGGAGGCTGAAGAGAAACGACTTTCTCTTGTAGTTCTCGTAGTCGATATAGATAAGTTCAAGCGGGTCAATGACTATCATGGGCATGCTCGGGGGGATGAGGTCATTCAACTGGTTTCAAATCGTTTGGCCGCACTGGCAGGTAGACGAGGCGTTGTGGCACGAACGGGCGGCGAGGAATTTCTGGTGGCGTCCACTGGCGCGGAATGCGATCTGCATGAATTGATCCATCTGGTCAAAACAGGGTTGTATCATCCGACAGATCCGGTACCTGTGACAGCAAGCATCGGCGCAGCAGTGCTCCCAGTCAGTTCGATGTCGCCCGGTATCGGGGCCTCGACCATTGTGCGAATGGCCAGAACGGCGGATGCTCACATGTATCGCGCAAAGGAGTCGGGGGGAAACGATGTTTCGATGACGGTGCTGTAAGTACGTCCGACGACCCCCTCGAAGTGTGCGAGCCGGGTTCGAACTGCCGCGTGCCGGGTCAGTGTTGCTGTTGCCCGGGCCGGATCAGGCCCCTGGACGTTGCTGCTGCCACGGCCGAGGTCCGTGAATCGACGCCCAACTTCGTGTAGATGTGGGCCAGATGAGACTTGACGGTGGCCTGACTCAAGAACAGCTGCTGGCTGGTCTGCACGTTGGAGTGTCCGTCTGCCACCAACTGCAGCACTTCGATCTCACGCAACGTCAGGGTGTTTCCGGGTGTCCGCATCCGGTCCATCAGTCGCGACGCGATAGCAGGCGCGAGCGCCGACCCTCCCGCTGCGGCAGTGCGTACCGCGGCCGAGAGATCATCGGGCGGTGCGTCTTTGAGCAAATAGCCCACTGCGCCGGCTTCGATGGCAGCGAGAATGTCGGCATCGGTGTCGTAGGTCGTCAATACCAGGACATACGGTGCGCTGGGGAGGGCGGCAATGCGGGCGATGGCGTCGACGCCGTGCATTCCGGGACCGAACTGCAGATCCATCAGCACCACGTCGACCTCGAGCTCGGCTGACAGTTCGATCGCCTGCTCGGCTGTCGTCGCTTCGGCGATGATCACGAAATCCGGCTCGGTCTCGAGTACCGCGCGCAATCCTGCGCGAACTATCGGATGGTCGTCGGCCATGAGGAGGCGGATCATGTTCGCACCTCCAACGGCACAGTGATGGCGATGGCTGTGCCCTCGCCAGGTTTCGATTCCACCGCCAGGGTGCCGCGCAGTGAGTCAGCGCGAGCCCTCATCCCGGGCAGCCCGAAACCACGATCCCCAGTGCTGACGGTGTCGGGATCGAAGCCCCCACCATCATCGACGACGTCGAGCGCCACCTCGGTGTCCATGTAGCTCAGGGTGACCGCCACCCGGGTGGCATCAGCATGCTGCGTGGCATTCGCCAGAGCAGACTGAGCGATGCGCAGCAACGCAACCTCGTGTGCTGTCTGGAGAGGTACCGGAACACCCGACAACTGCCAGTCGACCGGTAGTCCGGTAGCTGTAGAAGTGCGGGCGCACAATCGTTCCAACGCCGAGGGAAGTGAGCCGTTCTCCAGATCCGGCGGTGTGAGCGCACGAACGAAGCGGCGGGCCACTTCGAGATTGCTCGACGCTGTCTCTCGGGCCTGGACGATATGCCTGTTCGCCTCGTCGGAACCCGTGGGGAGCAGGCGCTCCGCCGCGCGGAGCAGCAAATGGATGCTGGACAAACCTTGAGCAAGGGTGTCATGGATTTCACGGGCCAGCCGTTCACGTTCGGCCAGGACCCCGGCCTCGTGCTCGGCCGCCGCCAGTTCTCCGCGAGCAGCCGTCAGTTCCTCGATGAGCGCGCGCCGCTGTTCGCTCTCTCGGTAGAGCGCCTGGTAGCCCAGAACGACCGCGATCGCGACCGCGGCACCGAGCGAGGGCCCGACCACCGCTCCGACTTCGAAACCTTCCTGATGCCAGCTGAACCCAGCGATCGCCGTGACGGTCGTGACGACAACGGCCGTCATGCCCCACTTCGTCTGCAGGAGATGGAGCTCGAGAAAGAACAACGGGAACGCCAGGTACACGGCCTCGGGGCTCACCACGAGCAACGCCGTCCACACCGCCCAGACAGCCACGAGCCATCCCGCGGCGATCGCCCCGGAGTGACGCACTCTCGGCCAGGTTGCGCCCACCGCGTACACCACGCCCAGGACCACGGCAAGAACGACGACCGCCATCAGGTGCGGTACGCGCTCCTGGACCGCACGCACGATCGACAGCGTCAGCAATGCCCCCAGCAACAGATGTAGGCACCCTCGCAGGATGCGCAGGACAGGGGTGAGCGACGACGGATCCATAACAGTGTCCAGGCTATGCGGTTCGCACTCGGCCGGCATCGGCCGAAAGGTGTAACCGGCTCTGATCCTTCCGGCTCTCAGGATGCACTCTCCCGGTCGATGCCCCCGCACCCAGGCAGCGGCGAGAGTTGGACTCAGTCACCGGGTACTTGATCCGGTCGTCTGCAAGAAAGGCAGAAAAGACGTGTTCGTCGCTTGGAGAGACCTACGATTCGCCAAAGGGCGGTTCGCCCTGATGGGAACCGTCATCGTGCTGATCACCATGTTGGTCGGCCTGTTGTCCGGACTCACCGCAGGATTGGGCAGAGAAAGCACGTCGGCTATCACCGACCTGCCGGCCGACCATCTGACATTCTCGGCACCGACAGGGGGCAAGGCGGTGTCGTTCACCGACAGCACCGTCACCGAATCCACCTGGCAGCAGTGGGCACAAGTGGACGGAGTTCAGCGAGCCGAACCACTCGGCATCACGACCACCAAAGCCGAGGCCGGCCCGCGCAGCGCCTCGATCTCCGCGTTCGGCGTGCAGCCAGGCTCGACTCTGGCACCGGAATCGGACCGAATCCGCACCGGCAGCGCAGTACTGTCTACGTCGGCCGCCGACGAGCTCGACGTCGGAGTCGGCGAAGACTTCGTCCTCGGTGGACAGCGGCTGACGGTCGCTGATGTCGACGGCGACGCCTCCTACAGCCACACCCCGGTGATCTACATGGACTTGCAGGCCTGGCAGACCCTGTCCGGCGGAGCGTCAGACGGCCCGCTGCGCGCGACAGTGGTCGGGTTGAGCACTGTCTCCGGCGTCGACCTCACTGCGGCCGACGAACGGATCGGCACCGACACGGTGCCCACCGCAGACGCCAAGTCCGCCGTTGGCTCCTACAGCTCGGAAAACGGTTCGCTGCAACTGATGCGCGCCTTCCTCTTCGCTATCTCTGCACTTGTCATCGGGGCGTTCTTCACCGTGTGGACCATCCAGCGCAGTGGCGACGTCGCGGTACTCAAAGCTCTCGGAGCATCCACCGCATATCTGCTTCGAGATGCGCTCGGTCAGGCCGTCGCGCTGCTGACCATCGGCACCGTCGTCGGAACGGGGTTGGCCGCAGGAGTGGGCGCACTCGTCGGCGGCACCGTGCCGTTCGTGCTCGACATCGGCACCGTGGCGCTACCCGCGCTGATCATCATCGTCCTCGGCGCATTCGGCGCCGGACTATCCATCAACCGAATCACCTCCGTTGACCCCCTCACCGCACTCGGGAGCGCACGATGAGCCTGCATCTGACCGATATCACCCTCACCTACTCCGACGGCGACGCCCGGCTGACCGCTCTGGACAGCGTCGATCTGCACGTCGAGAAAGGCACGATGACTGCCGTCATCGGCCCGTCCGGCTCCGGCAAGTCCAGCTTGCTCGCCGTGGCGGCCACCTTGACCACCCCCGACAGCGGACGCGTCGTCGTCGACGGAACACCCACTGTCGCAATGACCCGCAACGAACTGACGACACTGCGGCGCAACAAGATCGGGACCGTTTTTCAACAGCCCAATCTGTTGCCGTCGTTGACCGCCGTCGAGCAACTACAGGTCATCGCCCACCTCGATGGGCACTCCCCCCGCGGCGCCGCAACGCACGCGCTCATGCTGCTCGACGCTGTCGGCCTCGGCGATCACGCGCACAAGAGGCCGCATCGACTCTCCGGTGGGCAACGGCAACGGGTCAATATCGCCAGAGCCTTGATGAGCAACCCTGCAGTGCTGCTGGTCGACGAACCCACCAGCGCACTCGATCACGAGCGCGGAGCAGCGATCCTCGATCTCCTCACCACCCTGACCCACACCAACGGTACTGCGACTGTGGTGGTCACTCACGATCGCGCACATCTGTCCGACATGGACAATGTTGTGGAGATCGTCGACGGCCGGCTACTGGTCAACGCTCAAACCCGCTGAACCGGCTCGAACAGATCCGGGTGCCAGTCGGTCGAGGTCGGCCACGGACCCGGCCCGACCGTGCGATTACCGGATAAGGACTACCTATCGAGAGCGCACCGGGCCTGGCCGCGGGGTCACGGTATCGCGGTATCGCGGTATCGCGGTATCGCGGCGACGATCCCGGAACGGGACGACCAGATCGCCCACCGCCGCAAGCGTCGAGGGCGACCGATCGATTCCGGCGATCGACAGCGCGTCATCTACCGCGGCCACAACGTCCTCGAGCGGTGCTTGAATAAGCTCGAGCAATGGCGCGGGATCGCGATGCGCTCAGACAAGCTCGCACGCAACTACCACTCCGGGCTCTGCCTCGCCGCGACATTCCATTTGCACCCTCACCAGGGCGACCTGAGCTCCGTACTCCCGGAACGCGGCGCTTGACCGCGTTGGGTGACAGCGGACTGGACGTTCAAGCCTGCACACCAGCTCGGATATACGCGGAACCCACGTTTGCCTGGCCGTCTACCTGAAAAGATGCCGAGCTCAGTGAGGTGCACGCCGGTGGACCGAAACGCTCCGCGCCGATCATGTTGCTCCACGAAGACAAGCAGGCCAGCAGCGAGACCGTCATTACAGAACGGCGTCGTGCTCCCCTCCGCGTCCCGTTGCCAGAACGCGACGAACGCGCCCAGTTTGGTCGGGGTGTTACGCGCAGTCCGGATACGCCACGGCCCCTCGCCGATCTGGACGATCCCGGACTCGTAGTCCCCGTTCTGCATCTCGGGGCTCACCTCAGCGGTTACGCCCACCACAGCCGAGTAGGCCGCGAAGGCATTGAACTGCATACAGCCACGCTATTTTCCCGAACTTTCAACCACAGGCCAGGCGGGCCGAGCACTTTCAGTAACATGGCCTAGATCTCATCCGACCGGAGCCTTGACGCGCTCGCACAGTTTCTCCGCTGTGAACTCATTCAGTGCTTTGCCGAATACCGAGTGCTGATTCGTCTACGTGCACTAGCGAACCCGCACCCGCGTCGACGGGTTTGCGACATCGATACCGCTCCCAGTTTTGCGGGCGCGGACCCCGGCGGCGACCGTGGAGACAGTCGACGAGACCGGACGGAGCCTGCTGGGAAGTTCCCGAGTACTAAGCAGACGCTGTACGGCGGTGAGGCCGAGTGCTTGCCTGCGGGGGCGACCGGGGCACGGACCGCCGGCCTCGACACTGGCACAGGTCACCTGGCCGCCGCCGTCTCGTCAGGGCGTCAGTGATGTTGAGGTGGAGGGAGTTTGCAGGGCGATGCGACCGCAGTCCGTCAGTGTCGGCGATGGTCAGGGGAGCTTCGCCACGGTCATGAGCACTACCGAATCTTCGATCGACTCCAGGGAATGCGGTTGTTGGGGGACTACCAGCAGATCGCCGCGCCGGCCTTCCCACGAGTCGTCCCCTGCCCGCAGTCGTACACGTCCGAGGAGCACCTGCACGGTCACTTCACCTGGACTTTCGTGTTCACTAAGTTCCTGGCTCGCCATCAAGGCGATCAGCGTCTGACGCAGTACGTGTTCATGACCTCCGTACACGGTGTGCGCGGCGCGCCCACTCGAGGCCGACGCCGCCTTCTCGAGTTGTTCGCGGGCTAGCGCTTCCAGCGAGCGTTTCATCATGGAGTGTTCCTTTTTAGTAGGTATCTATTACGGCCACCTAATCGAGCAGCTGCTGGTGGCGCTTTCCGCCGTGGTTGAGTCCGATTAGGAATTCACAGTCCGCGGCGGCGCAGTTCGGTGTACACGCGGGCCAGGTCCACCTCGAGAAGGGCTACGTCATCGGCGGGTCTGTTCTCTCGGACCGCGACCCTGCGCCGTGTCTCCAGGTCTGTGAGTATGCCGTCGAGTTGGCCGATGGTCATCGACTTCAATCCGGACATCGCGGTCTACTCCGTTCGCTCTGGCGTCGAGGGTGAGTTCCTTGTCGAGCGGGGTGTCAGCTCGACAATGCTTGTGGCGACAGTGTTTTCAGCATGCCATTCGCCCACCGCATTTGCCGCAGGGTCTGCGGGTGCCCCCGCTGCGCCAGGTCGATCAGGTCGACGTCCTTCACTGCTTGTGCGCCTTGTGCGAGTAGTTCCCAGTCCAACGACACTCCCGCTGCGGTGCGGTGTACTCGCCGCAGATCGGCGAGCAGCAGCAACGCCGGTTCGGGTCGCCGGCCCAACAGCGCGCTGATCCGCTGTTGCAGACCGGCCGCGTGTGCGGTGCTGTGTGGGTCCGCGCTCAGCGTCAGCCCGTAGCGGGTGCCGGCATCGGCGAGGTCGGCGATGTGCTCGCGCGACCACACGGCGATGTCGCGGGAGGTGTAGAAGATTTCGTGTTCGACCGTGTGGCGGGCCGACAACGCGGACAGTTGACAAGCGAGTTTGTGCTCGGAGCGGTGCAGTTCGCGGATCGCCAGTCCCAGCTTCATCGCACCGCTCCGATCGTTGTCTCGTGCACGTTCGCGGCGAGGCCGCCCGTCGTCGCGGGTATTCCCATGGTGATGGGCGCCGACGCGGTGGTCGTCGGGGCCGGCGACGGTGAACCGTCGCCGCGTGAGAGCCGGCGGGCCTGTGCGGCAGCGGTTTTGAAGATCGGTTGCTTCGATGCCGGATCCCAGTCGGTGAGAGTGAGCTCGTTCGCTGCGCGAGCATGCGGACCACCGACCGACCCATTCTCGGTGTCCCAGTAGCCGTAGTGAAAAGGTACGAACAGTACGCCGTCTCGGATGGCTGTGATGCGCGCGCGAGCTTCGATAGCGCTGCGGGGTGACGATATTTCGACGAGATCACCTTCCGTAATGTCCATCCTAGCGGCGTCGTTCCCCGATATCTCGACCCACACCTCGCGTGCTGCTTGCTGCAGTTGCGGGGCACGGCCGGTTTTGGTGCGGGTATGGAAGTGGTAGAGCGTGCGTCCGGTGATCAACGCGAATGGATACTCCGCAGTGGGTCTTTCGTGCGGGGGTAGGAAACCGGCGGCTTTGATGATCGCCTTCGCGTCCGGGTTCATTGCCTGGTACTCGGTGGGTTCGACCGGGGTGCCGGTGATCAGATCTTTGCCGTAACTTTCGCAGTAGTCGGGTGCACTGAAGAACGCCCCGTTTTCGTAGAGTCGTTCCGTCCCGCCGGGATGGGCGTCGTTGCAGGGCCATTGGATGCCGCTCCCGCCCCGCAGTAGGTCGTAGGTGATTCCTGTGTAGTCGCACGGGCGGCCCGCGCTGCATTTCTTCCACGCCTCGAATGCCGATTCGGCGTCGTGCCAGGGCGGCAGTGGCTGCCCGTCCTTGTCGCGGAAATCCATACGTCGGGCGTAGTCGAGAAAGATGTCGAGATCTGCCCGTGCCTGCCCGGGCGGTTCGACCGCCTTGTCCGAAATGTGTACGGTGCGGTCGACGTTGGTGAACGTTCCTGTCTTCTCGCCCCAGGTCGCCGCGGGCAGGACCACGTCGGCCATGGCGGCGGTTTCGGTGAGGAAGATGTCCTGCACGACCAGTAACAGTCGTTCCTGACTCAGAATCGAGCGGATGCGAGCCAGTTCCGGCATCGATACTGCCGGGTTGGTGGCGCTGACCCACAGCATCCGGATCGACCCTTGTTCGGCGTACCGGAAGATCTGCATCGCATGGGTCGGCGGGCTGTAGTGCGTTATCTGGTGCATGTCGATATTCCACAGCGCGGAGAGTTCGGCGACGTGGGAATCGTTGGACCAGTTACGAAACCCTGCCAAATCGCCGTCTGCGCCGCATTCGCGGGTGTTCTCGGCGGTGGGTTGCCCGTTCATCTGCAGCAATCCGCATCCGGGTTTGCCGAGCATGCCGCGGATGATGTGCAGATTGTTCACCTGCACGGCCGCGGCGGTGGCCTGATGGGATTGGTAGAAACCCTGCAGCACGGTGGAGAGCAGTTTGGTTGCGGTGCCCAGCAACCGGGCCGCTGCACGGAGGTCGTCGTGTCGATTCCGCAGATCTGCGCTACCTTCTCCGGCGGGTAGTCGGCGACCAGGAGGCGTAGTTCGTCGAAGCCGACACTGTGGGCGTCGATGTAGTCGCGGTCGATCCACCCGCGGGCAATAATTTCGTGGAGCAGTCCGTTCATCAACGCTACATTCGTGCCGGGGATCGGGGCCAGGTGCACAGTTGCGCGGGCGGCGACCGGGGTGGGCCGCGGGTCCACACACAGTATTTGCGGTGGATCCTCGCCGTCGAGGCGATCGAGGATCCGTGACCACAGCACGGTTTGGGTTTCGGCGACGTTGTGCCCGAACAAGGCGATCACATCGGCGTGATCGACATCGGTGTAGGAACCCGGTTGACCGTCACAGCCAAACGATTCCTTGAGCGCCTCTGCAGCGGTGGCCGTGCACAGTCGGGTATTGCCGTCGACGTGGTTGGTTCCGATAGCGCCGTGGGCGATGACACCGAGGGTGTAGTACTCCTCGAGAAACAACTGACCGCTGGTGTAGAAGCCGATCGCGCTGGGCCCTTGCTCGTCGAGCAATTCACGACTGCGACTGGTGATGCGGTTCATCGCTGTGTCCCAGTCGGTTTCGACGAGTTCGCCGTCGACCCGGATCAGCGGTGTGGTCAGACGGTCGGCGCTGGCGTTGGCCTGCCACCCGAAGAGGTCTTTCGGTCCGAGACGGCCGTGGTTGACTCGGTCCACTTCCCGTCCGCGCACACCGACGATGGCCCCGTCTTTGACAGCGATGTCGAGGGCGTCTCCGTTTGAATGCAGGATCGAGGCCGACTGCACCCAGCTGTCCACCTCTGCCGGAGTCAGATCACCGGAGAGGTAGGTATCGACTCGGCTCGGCCACCTCTCACCGGCGGCGTAGGGAGTGCGGGCACCCCACGGCTCGGCGATTCGATCACGGCTCCGTCCGGCAGACTCCATACCCGCCATCCTGCACCCGATCGTTGCGCATACGCAACGATTATCGCGAAGTACTGCGTACGAGCTGAACCGCGTCACACCCGCGTAGACAACCGGTCCCTATCAGTGGTGTTGCGTTGCGCCGCAGCAGCAGGGAGCGGCAGGATCTGTGAAATGAGCCCGATCCGACAACGTGATCACGGCCGCGATACAGATCTCGGCGGCCACGTCGATGCGGTCCTACGTGCCTCGCGTGTACTCGTCGGTATTGCCGCATCCTCGATAGCGGCGGTCGAGGACGCGATCACTGTGCCGCAGTTACGCATTCTGGTGTTGATCGATACCCGCGGTCCGCTGGGCCTGGGGGCAGTTGCCGATGCCCTGGGAGTGAATCCGTCCAACGCCAGCCGTGCCTGCGACCGACTGATGAGGGCGGGGTTACTGAGCCGCAGTGTGTCGCCGGCAGACCGCCGCAGCATCACGTTGACACTGACCGGCATAGGACAAGAGCTCGTCGACTCGGTCAACGACCATCGGCGCGCCGCGATCGGAGACGTTCTCGAAAAGATGAGCCCTCTAGATCGTGAACGCGTCGCCGATGCACTCGCCGATTTTGCTGCCGCGGCGGGTGAGCCGAGTGGTCACAGCTTCCTCGGGTTGTTCTGGCCCGACTAGAACCATCCGAGTCGAAGATCAACCCAACGCGAAGGCGACGAGGAAGCCTGCTGCAGTGGCCATTCCGACCCACCATCCGCCGTCTCGGTAGGCCTCGGGCATCAGTGAATCGGCGAGCACCGCCAGTGTCGCCCCGCCGGCGAAAGCTTGGACTGCGGAGATGCCGGTGTCGGGTATAGCGTCGGACAGCAGAAACCCGGCGACGGTGACGACGACGAGTACCACCGCCGTTATCGACCACAGTCCGAGCGCCCGTGCGCGGCTGAAGTTGTGCTGATCGCGCATCAGGGCTGCGCCGCCGACCGCCTCGGGGACGTTTCCCACCGCGACGGCCACCAGCAAAACCAGTCCTGCGCCGCTGGTCAACGACACCCCGAGCGCGGTGTTCTCCGGTATCCCGTCGAGAACAGTACCGAGCATCAACGCCCACCCGATCGCTGCCGGACCCAGCTTGTTCTCGATGAGGTGGTTCGCCGCGACGTAGACACCGGCACCGGCGAACAACGCTGCCCCGGCGATCACGATCCCCGCTTGCCCGAAGGCAGGTGCGAACAGTTCCGAGGACACCGCGGCGATCATCGTGCCTGCACCGAACGCCATCATCGCCGCCAACACCTGCTTCGGCAGCGACCACCGCAAGCCGATTGCCGCGCCGATCACCAGCGGGAGAGCGGTCCCGAGCCCGTACAACGCCGCCCCTAATGCCGTCACGGCCGCACACCGCAGCAGCAACGGCGGTGGATACGGTGCCGTTCTACGCCCCCGGATCCGCATCCGTGACGTTCACTGCCGTGCACTGCATCTCGCACTGTACGAGGCTCCTCACTTTTCAATACGCTGATCAGTATCGCGAAGAACTCTTCCATGCTCCCGTCGCCCACCCTGGCCGGACTGCGGTCCTGGCCGGTCCCAACAGTTCGCTGGCACCCGGCGCCCGCCTCGACCTGAGCGGGGCCGGAGGTGGTGCGCCGACGGGTACTCAACCGGCAGGCCGTTGGAATTGATGGGGCTCGATCGCGCGTTCGTGGTGTATGGCGACGTCGATGCTGCTGTCACCGCTCTCGCCTCCGGAGAGTGACACGATCCCAAATACAAAACGGTATTCGGCTCGCTCGATCCACCCAGCGTGCGGTGGATCGCTGCTTGGTGAACCCGATAGCGAAGATTGTTCGGCAGGCGACCTGGTCCGGTGGCCTCGTCGATCCCGCGCGGCAGTCACGGCCTGCCCGTTGTCGTCGACGGTAACCATGTGCACGAGTTTCAGGCATTCTTCGCAGCCGTGCGATATTTTTGTCCGTATCGGCCGAGCCCTGCGCCGCGACCAGTAGTCGAGTGCGCCGCCGCGTGTCCGATGGCGACAGGTCAAGCGGAAGGGAACAACGTCGAATATGAGTACCGGATGTGCCGATCGACACGACCGCGTGTCGTCGACCTTGAACAGTCCGAGGGCGGTACCGGGTGCGGTTCCCGCTCACGTAGCCCCGTACATCGACGCGCTCGACCATCTCAAAGCGATGATGATGGCCCGAGTCGATCTGTCCGTCGTATTGCAGACGATGTGCACCGAGGTAGTCCGGACCATCCCGACGGCGGATCTGGCCGGAATCACGGTGTTCGACGAGCGCGGGCAGTATCCGCAGACCGCTGCTTCTACCGATGCACGGGTCAACGATGTCGACGCCGACCAGTACCGCAGCAACGAGGGGCCGTGCCTGGAAGCGGCACGAACCCGGCAGATGGTTCGGGTCGTGGTTCCCGATGTCGAGCGTCGCTGGCCCCGGTTCGCTGCGAGTGTCGCCGGTATCGGCGTGCAAAGCTATCTGTCGGCACCGCTCGCGCTCGACGATCGCCACCTCGGGGCGCTGAACATTTATAGCTACGACCGGCACGGATTCACCGACGTCGATCAAGCTTTGTTGCGGCTGTTCGTCACCTCGATCGAGACGGCTGTGCTCGTCTCCCGCAGGGCTCTCGCGGCGGAAGAGAACGTCGAAGGCCTCGAGACCGCCATGAAGACCCGGTCCCAGATAGATCAAGCCAAGGGCATCATCATGGCGATGCGCGGGGTGAACGCCGACGAGGCATTCGACTTCCTGTCGCGGCAATCTCAGCACAACAACATCAGGGTCGCCGATATCGCGGCATCCCTGATCGCCTCGGTCAGCGCACACTCCCCGGCCGGCAACTCCTCCCCTGAGAAGTGAGCGGCGCTGCCCACTGTTGGATCAACCCAGGACCTCCACCATGACCGATGACACCGACAACGCCCCTTCCCGCGTGTCTGACGGGGAACCCCGCTTCCCCGCGACCGGCGCAGTGACCCACGCGGCCGTCGAGGTCGCTGGTGTCGACGGCGCAGCGGTGAGCCTGATCATTGATGGTGCAGTTGCTCGAGATTTGCTGCACGCCACCGACGCCGATGCCGTGCGGATCGACGAACTGTTTAGTTCACCATCGGTGAAGGCCCGTGCCTGGACTCGTTCAACGCCGGCACCACGATTGCGGTACCCGACCTGACCGATCTGGCCGGCACTGCGAAGTGGCCGGAGTTCGCCTGCGAGGTGGTCGCCGAGCTCGGTGTGCACGCCGTGTTGGCCTGCCCGATCACCGCGCACGGTGCCGCGGTCGGGGTGCTCGAACTGTACCGCCACACCCCGGGCCCGTATGCGTTGTCCGCCGTCGAATCCGTCCGAGCGATCGCGACCGCGCTCGGGCCGGTGATCCTCACCGAACTCATCCCCGGATCTCACGTCGGCCGTACGGCACCGCCGGGCCGACCGGCCGGCAAATACCGTCTAGCCCGCGCCCACATCAACGTCGCCGTCGGGATGCTCTCTGCACGCCTGTCGGTACCGATCGCCGACGCCGCAGCGGCCCTGCGCGCACACGCATACGCGAACTCGACGTCCATAGCGTCGATCGCACACGGCATCGTCAACCGCACAACCGAAGTCGACTTCGACACCTGATCACTGCATAGCCGGATTCCGGTGGGGTACGCGGTCGGTAAGCGGCCGGTCTGCAGCAGCGCGGGCACGGGCGCGAAGACCACCCGGAGTCTCGAGCCGAGGGAAGCCGGGTGGCACCCCACTCCCCGCACCCCCAAATCGCCCTGGTGCAAGCAAAGGAACACGGGAATCTGGTCTCAGCTCCACACGTACGATTGTGCAGTGGTCTTCTGACACTGAAATGTCAGAAGAGGAGTTCACTCACCCACAAAACGCCAGCAAAGAATGCAGTCGTCTTCTGAAACTGACAACCGATGTCAGTTTCAGAAGACAACTGCAGTCGTTCAGAAGACGAGTGCACATTGTGACCATGTCGGCTCCTTCACCATCGCTCACCTCGGCGGAACGGCACCCGGGGATGTAATTCGGCCAAGTAACCTGGGTTTTTGCGCTGCACTCACGCTTTCGGTTCGCGCTGAACGAACCCACGAGCGATCAGCTCCACTGCGAGCGCCACCGAACACGTCTGAGCCAGAAGCAGTCCGGCGAGGACGAGGATCTGCACGGCGCCGGCTTGCACGGCCGATCCACTCGCGAGGAGGACTCCGACGAACGCCCCGGGCAACGTAACGAGTCCGACGGTACGGGTTTGGTCCAGACCCGGTAGCAGGGCGTCACCGGCAGACTCTCTGATCACCTCCAGGCGCGAGTCACGCTCGGACATTCCGAGACTCAGCGCTGCTTCCACTTCACCGTGCCGCTCGCCGAGCGCGGTCAACGCGCGCCGGGCCGATAGCGATGTCGCCGACATCGAACCGCCCAAGATGATTCCGCCGACCGGCACCAATGCGACGCCGGCCACCGGAACCACACCACTGATCAGCATCATCGGAACCACAATCCCAGTGCCGGCGATCAACGCCAACGCCAACAAAAGCCCGGACCGGCCCGCGTCTGCGCGCCGAAACACCGTGAATCCAGCCGCAACGAACATGACGGCCAGGACCACCAGCGCCGACCACACCTGCGACAACGCCGCCACAAGTACAGCGGACACGACCGCGAGCTGTGTGGCTCCTCGGAGCGCTGCCGCAGGGACTGCGATGGGTCGCCCGATCGCGGTGACACGGTAGATGACAGCAGCAGCGGCGACCATGACCACGCAGAGCACTGCGAGCGCAACCCCGGGTCGAGCGAGCGCGACGCTCACCGCCGGCGGGCCACGTTCGATATTGGCATGGCGACGACTCTAGCCACCCACTGCCCCCGTGACAGTCGGCCGTTCACAGGCTTTCAGCGGGTTCTCAGCAGACCCCGCTCATAGTCGAATGACACCACAGACTTCCCGACACCGACCATTCAGGAGACCGCTGATGACACCGACCGAGCACGACCGCAGCGACGCCGCAGCGGGCACCGCCGAAAAGGTGCCGACCCGCGCATCCAACGTCGACCGCGAACGCGTCAGCATGCAGCTGCACGACGCGGCCACCGCCGGAATGCTGACCATGACCGAGGTCGAGGAACGCCTGGGCACCCTTTACGCGGCCCGCTACGTCCACGAACTGAACCCGCTTCTTGCCGACCTGCCGACCGAGCAGCCGTCGGCGCGACGCGTCGAACGTGTCGAATCCGTACGCGAGGGTATCCGGGCGACCGTCTTCGCCGCCGCCGCTCTCGTGCTGGCGCTGCTGACGTTGGCGAAACGGCACCGAGTCATCACCGCCGCCCTCGCGGTGCTGTCCTTCGCGGTACTGGCGGCGCTGGTGGTGTTCGCTGGTTTCGACATCGGAGATCAGCACGAGCTGGGCGGGGTCCGCGAGCTCGGGGAACACTGACCTCCTCACCCGCTCGCCAGAACGTGCAGTGGCCCAGGCGACGTCGTCCGGAGCCACTGCACGTTCAGATATAGGCAGGGATCAGGTCGACGCCAGCGCTCCGGTTCCGAGCAGCACGAGTCCCAGCGCTACCCGATAGCCGACGAAGTACGTGATCCGATGTCCCGCGACGAGCTTGAGCAGCTACGCGATGCTCGCGTACGCCACGACGAGACTGACCAGCGTGGCGACGACGGTGGCGGTCCACCCCAGCCCGGTGGAGATCTCGCCGGCGGAGGTCGCGGCCTTGTACCCACCTGCGGCGGGGCGCGCCGCCGCGTGCGGCTGGGCAGAGGCCCACGACAACACGATGCCCGTGGCGACGGCCACGGCAGCGAAGTAGCCGAGCAGCAGCCGCTCGCGTGTGGTGTTCGTCTGAGCCCGCCCATGGGGTGCGTCGTCGGCGTCGGTGATGACATCGGCGCGGGTGAGTGTGAGGTAGACGACGGTGGCGATGATCGCCATAAGGAAGATAACGCTGGTGACGGCGGTGCCGAGGCCGAGGCCGCGTTCTGCTGTGGGGAACCCGGACCAGTCGCCGAGATTCGCACCCAGGGGCCGGGTGAGGATGTAGACAAGCAGAACGAGAGCACGGCGTTCGCACCCAGGCGAGGAGGTGGGGCCGACCGAAACCAACTGTGATCAAACGAAGTTAGAACCGTCCTGAAAGGTGCATACGTGCGCACTCGTTGTGTATATTGGTCGCGGTGAATCCACCCACCACGATTCCGGCGATGTTGCTCGCCAACCCTGAATTCCGTCGACTGTTCACCGCACAGGTAGTGGCGCTGGTGGGCACAGGACTGCTGACGGTGGCGCTCGGATTGCTTGCCTACGACATCGCCGGCAGTTCGGCGGGTGCGGTCCTCGGCACCGCGCTGGCGATCAAGATGATGGCCTACGTCGGTGTCGCACCCATCGTGTCCGCCTTGACCGACAGGCTGCCCCGCAAACGGGTATTGGTCTCCGCGGATGCCATCCGGGCTGCGATCGCCGTGATGCTGCCTTTCGTCGATCAGGTGTGGCAGATCTACGTGCTGATCTTCGTCCTGCAATCTGCATCGGCCACCTTCACTCCGACGTTCCAGGCCGTCATTCCTTCGATCGTGCCCGACGATCGGCAGTACACCAAGGCGCTCTCGCTGTCGCGGCTCGCGTACGATCTCGAATCACTGCTGAGCCCGGTGCTGGCGGCGGCACTGCTGACGCTCATTTCCTATCACTCACTGTTCGTCGGCACTGCAGTCGGATTCGTCGTCTCGGCGATCATGGTCATCGGAACACGCTTTCCTGCCTTCGTTCGCGCCGAACGAACGCCCTCGTTCTTCGAACGCACCACCGCGGGCATCCGAGTGTTCGTCACGAGGCCCGCCTTGCGCGGGCTACTCGCACTCAATCTGGTCGTTGCCTCGGCAACAGCTCTGGTCGTGGTGAACACCGTTGTCTACGTTCGCGACCTCCTCGGAGGATCGAGCAGCGGCGTGGCTATCGCCTTGGCCTTCTACGGCGGAGGATCGATGATCGTCGCGCTGACCGTGCCGCGCATCCTGACTACGATCAGCGATCGCACCCTGATGCTCACCGGGGCCGCGGTCGTCGTTGTGGGGATCGCCGCCGCCTGTGTGTTCGTAGCGTCGACACCGACTGCTCTGCCCGGTTGGGTCGCACTGTCCGCGATATGGGCGATCATGGGGACGGGTACGTCGATGATCAATACGCCGTCGGCGCGGGTTCTTCGGCGTGAATCGGACGAGAGCTCGCGTACGGCGATCTTCACCGCCCAGTTCTCCCTCTCCCATGCCGGATTCTTGCTGACCTACCCGTTGGCGGGATGGTTCGGTGCAGAGATCAGTCAGTTCGCAGCGGCGGCCACGTTGGTGGTGATCGCTACACTTGCCGCACTGACAGCAACACGGCTGTGGGCCCGCACCAGTACCACTGCGGCATCACCGACGTAGCAGGATCGACGACCATGACCGCAGTGCCCAAGTCCGCAGTGTCCAAGCACTCGCACGCGAGCCTCGACCACGCCGCGCATCCCGATCATGCGCGGCTAGAGGCCGCCACGGATACATTTCGTATGCTCTCCGACCGCACCCGGTTGCATTTGCTGTGGCTGCTCAGTCACGGCCCGGCCGACGTCACCGAACTCACCACCAGAACCGATGCGTCGCGGACTGCCGTAAGCCAGCACCTCGCCAAACTGAGGTTCGTCGGCATGGTCGAAACGCAGAAGAGCGGTCGTAACGTGGTCTACACCCTCGCAGACGGGCACCTCGCCCGGTTGGTCCGTGAGGGACTCAACTACGCCGACCACACGATCACAGGCGAACCCCCGCACAGCTGACCTCTGTCCGGTACAGCGGTGGTGGTGATCTGCGGTATGGAACTACGCCGACTACTTCCATTGCTGCACAGAATTTTCGACGAACTGCAGGTCGAGACCGAATTGGCCGAATTTTTCCCGATCAACACACAGAACCGGTCCGTTCTGCGGCTACAACGTGTGTGCCTCTGCTCGCACCGGTGTCGTCCCGACGTCACGTCCTGCGCCGCCAGACACGGGAGGACAGCAGGCGCATGCCGTTGAGCGCGACGAGGACGGTGGAGCTTTCGTGCCCTGCTACTCCGATCGGCAGCGGAAGGGTCCAGATCAGGTCCCATGCAACGAGGACCACGATGAACGTGGACGCTATCGCGAGGTTGGCGACCACGATCCGGTGCGCGCGGCGCGAGAGTTCGATCACCGACGACAAGGTTGCGAGATCGTCCCGTACCAGGACCGCATCAGCGGTGTCGAGTGCGAGGTCGGAACCTTTGCGTCCCATGGCGACACCGATGTCCGCCGCGGCGAGAGCGGGAGCGTCGTTGACGCCGTCACCGACCAGGAGAACGCGGCGCTCACGTGTGCCGCCGTCCGAGAGTCCACTGCGTTGCAGTTCCGTCACGGCCCCGGCTTTGTCCTCGGGAAGCAGTCCCGCGCGGACGTCGGTGATCCCGATTCGCCCTGCCACCGCGTGCGCTGCGCGGGAGTTGTCGCCGGTGAGCAGCACTGAGGGACTACCGGTTACACGTTCGAGCTCGCTGATGGTCGCGGCAAGATTCGAGCGAACGGTGTCAGCGAGGGCGATCACTCCGATCGGCCTGCCACCGGCCCGGACGATTACGGCGGTCATCCCGCCTGATTCGCGTTCGGCAGCGGTGCGCTCGGCCACCGCCTCGCATTCGTGTGCCGAAAGAGGTTCGGAAGGGTCAGTTTTCGGTGTGAGGTCGGGTTTGCTGACCGTCACGACCTCGCCATCGACGCTCGCGCGGACTCCTACGCCCGGGGTCGACTCGAAGGCCGTCGCCTCGGGGATCGACAACTCTCGGCTTCGGGCGTGGTCGACGATGGCTGTGCCGATCGGGTGTTCACTGCTCATCTCGGCTGCGGCGGCCACGGCGAGTACGTCGCTTTCGCTGGAGCCGTCGACTGCGTCGATGTGCTCGACCTGCGGTGTTCCTTCGGTGAGTGTTCCTGTCTTGTCGAAGGCCACCACCTCGATGGTGCGGAGTTGTTCCATGACGACAGCAGATTTGACCAGGACACCGTGGCGTCCGGCAGTGGCCATCGCTGCGAGCAGCGGCGGCATCGTCGCCAGGACCACCGCGCACGGGGAGGCGACGATCATGAACGTCATCGCCCGCAGCAGCGCCGGCTGGAGTTCGCTTCCGAGCAGCATCGGGATCGCGAAAATTGCTGCGGTGGAGACGACGACGGTCTTGGAGTAGTACTGCTCGACTTTCTCGATGAACAGTTGCTTCTTGGCTTTCGTTGCCGAGGCGTGTTCGACCATGGCCACGATGCGGGCGATCACGGTCTCAGAGGGGTCGACGTCGATGCGGATCCGCAGTGCGCCGGTGCCGTTGATGGTGCCGGCGAAGACGTCGTCGCCCACCGACTTGAACACTGGGATCGCCTCACCGGTGATCGAGGACTGATCGACGTCGGAACTGCCCTCGACGATGCTGCCCTCGCCGGAGATGCGCTCGCCGGGTCGAACGATCACGATGTCGCCGCGGCGGAGATCAGCGGCGTCGACTCGTTCCTCGATACCTGCGGCGTCGAGGATCATGGCGGTCTCGGGTGCGAGGTCGAGGAGACTCCGAATCGAGTCGGCGGTGCGGCGAGTCAGTACCGCTTCGAGTGCGCCGGAAGTGGCGAAGATGACGATGAGCAGTGCGCCATCGAAGATCTGCCCGATCGCCGCCGCGCCGAGGGCGGCGACGATCATCAGCAGATCGACGTCGAGGGTCTTCTCTCGTAGCGCACGCAGACCCTCCAAGGCTGGTTCCCACCCGCCCGTGACGTAGCAGGCCAGGTAGAGCGCCCAGAACAACCAAGTCGGGGCACCGAGAAGCTGCGCGGTCAGTCCGAGCAGGAACAGCGCGGTCGCCGCCAGCGCCCACCTCACCTCGGAAACGTCGAGGAGGCGCGTCCGCGCGTAACCGGGGTTGCTGCGCGCTGTGGGCGCGCCCGGAGCGGTAGTGGTGCCGATCGATGCCATGACTGCCTTCTGCCGACGGAAATAGATGCGTGGGCGACTGTACAGGAATATATGAAGATCTTTACATGTGTACATGGACTAGAGTTGCCGCATGGGACACGAAGTCGACGGGCGGCCGCGGCCTCCGGCGCAGCTCGACGCCGAATCCGCCGCGACGGTTGCCGCGACACTGCAGGCGTTGGCGACACCGAGTCGGCTGCGGATTCTCACCCAACTCCGCCAAGGCCCCAGCGGGGTGAACGACTTGGCCGACGCCGTGGAGATGGAACAGTCCGCCGTGTCCCATCAACTCCGCTTGCTTCGCGCGATGGGCCTGGTCACCGGGGCGCGCTCGGGCCGCAGCATCGTCTACCGCCTGTACGACAACCACGTGGCGATGCTCCTCGACGAAGCGGTTTATCACATCGAACACCTCGGAATGTCCTCACCGGACGCGCCCAGCACCGCCGACTCCGCATAGGCAGAGCATTTCCTCGACACCCGGCACGAATCCGGTGGGCGACACATCGCCGGGCAGGCGGGCAATTCACCGGCTTATCCCCACGCAGTTACCCCTGGGGGGTATGTCTTGCTATCGTCGAATCATGAAGCCAGTAGTCCGGCGCGCTCGACGGGGCACAGCCCCGGCGACCGGGTTGCTGATCGCGTTGACGGTGCTCGGGGTGCTGTTGATGCATTCGGTGACACCCACCCCCTCCATGTCGATGTCGATGTCGATGCCCATGACTGCTCCGATGTCCACGCCGATGACTCCGGCAACGAGCGCGGGCCATCCCCCGATGGCGTCGACGCACCCGCTCGACGATTCGATCGACGACTCGGTTCCGGTGATGGCCGCCGAACACGGCTGCCCGCCGACGCATCAGATGATGCATCCCTGCGTGGGCACGACGGTGTCATGGCCCGCGTTGTCGATCCCGGCGATCAACGCCGAGATCGACCTGTCTGCGGCGTCGATAAAACCGAATCTCGGGCGCACCGACTCCATCCTTGAACGCGCGCCGCCGTGGACGTTGTGGGAGTTGGACAGATCGGTGACCTTGCGAGTGTGACAGGGAGCCCGGTGGATCCACGTCCACCGGCGAATCGACACACCCTCGGTTTCCTGGATCACCCACTTTTGCAAGGAGTTTCACATGCGTACCAAAATGATCGCGGCCTTTGCTGCTGCCGCAGCGAGCGCATTGATCGTCGTCGGCTGTAGCGATAATTCGACCGAGTCGTCGATGGACGGGCACTCGATGAACTCGTCATCGGCGTCCTCGTCTGCTCCGGCGTCACCGCAGGCGGATGCGTCCGCACGGTTCAACGATGCCGACGTGATGTTCGCGCAGATGATGTACCCGCATCACGCCCAGGCTGTCGAGATAGCCGCGATGGCCCAGGGCCGCACCGACAATCCGGATGTCGTGGCGTTGGCTGCGGCGATCGCCGGCGCACAACAGCCCGAGATGGACCAGATGACCACCTGGCTCGCCGAGTGGGGCCAGCCTGCACCCACCGCCGACATGGGGCAGATGAGCTCGATCAATCACAGTTCGGGTAGCGGCATGATGACCCCGCAGGACATGGACGCGTTGACGGCGGCGTCGGGTCCGGAGTTCGACCGTCAGTGGCTGACGATGATGATCGCCCACCACACCGGCGCGATCGAGATGGCGAACACCGAAATCTCCGACGGTTCCAACCCTGACGCGCAGGAGATGGCCCGCACCATCGTCGCCACTCAGCAGCAGGAAATTGCGACCATGCAGCGACTGCTCGGCTGACCTGGTTCCGTATCGAGGAAGGCCGCATCCTCTGGATCGACAAGATCGAGAGGATGCGGCCTTCGAGTGTGTTGCGGTCAAGATTCCTGGAGAATTCGGGGGCTCAGACGTGCAGCTGCGAGCCGGGTTCGAGCCGCGCGTCGCGGCCCGTCTCCACTGCGCCGGTGATGGCGTCGGGTGAAAGGTCGAGTCGACGCAGCAGTTGTGCGTTGGCGGCGACGATGATCGTCGACAGTGACATCAGGATCGCACCGATCGACATGGGGAGTACGAACCCGACCGGGGCCAGCACCCCAGCGGCGAGCGGGACGGAGATGAGGTTGTATCCCGCTGCCCACCACAGGTTTTGCTTCATCTTCCGGTACGAGGCACGGGAGAGTTCGATTACCGACAACACCGACCTCGGGTCGTCGCTGGCGAGGATCACTCCGGCCGACGCGATCGCGACGTCGGTGCCGGCCCCGATAGCGATACCGACATCGGCCTGCGCCAGAGCCGGGGCGTCGTTGACTCCGTCGCCGACCATCGCCACCGTACGGCCTTCGCTCTGGAGTTCAGCGACGTTGTGCGACTTGTCTTCCGGTTTCACCCCGGCGAAGTAGCGGTCCACACCGAGCTCGGTGGCGACGGACTTCGCGACGGCGTCGGCATCACCGGTGATCATCACGACCGCGATTCCTCGCGCGTGCAGCGCGTCTACCGCAGTGCGTGACTCGGACCGGATCTCATCGGCGAGCGCGAGGGCACCGATCACGGCCCCGTCGGCGAGGACGTGCAGGATGATCGCCCCGTCCCCGCGCCACCGGTCGGCGACAGCGAGTTCGGATCCGTGTTCCTGCTCGAGCAGTGCCGGCCCGCCGACCTGGATCCGGACGCCGTCGACGTCGGCTGCGACCCCGACGGCGGGGGACGACTGAAAGCCGGCTGCAGCCGGGACCGTCAGGTTCCGCGCGCGTGCGGCCTCGACGATGGCACGGGCGAGTGGATGTTCGGAATCTGCTTCTGCGGCAGCGGCCAGCGCGAGAACGTTGTCGGCGGTGCGCCCGCCGGTCACCTCGATTGCGGTGACGGTGGGTTCACCCTTGGTGAGGGTCCCGGTCTTGTCGAACAGCACGGTGTCCACCGTGCGCATGGTTTCGAGTGCGAGCCGGTCCTTGACCAGGACACCGCCGCGGGCGGCGCGTTCGGTGGCGATGGAGACCACCAGCGGAATCGCCAGTCCGAGTGCGTGCGGGCAGGCGATGACCAGCACGGTGATGGTGCGGATGACGGCGTCGTCGGGCATCCCGACCAGAGTCCACACAGCGGCGGTGATGATCGCGGCACCGAGAGCGAACCAGAACAGCCAACCGGCGGCCGTGTCGGCGATGCGCTGAGCGCGCGAGGTCGAGTTCTGGGCGTCGGCGACCAAGCGGCCGATGCCGGCGAGGGCGGTGTCCTCCCCTACTGCGGTGACCTGGACGCGCAGACCGGAGTCGGTGGCTACCGTGCCGGCGACGACGTGGTCGCCGTCGCTGCGGCGGACGGTGCGGGATTCGCCGGTGATCATCGATTCGTCCATGCTCGCCGATCCGGAGACGATGGTGCCGTCCGCCGGTACTCGGCCGCCGGGGCGGACGACGACGACATCACCGAGCTGCAGCTCGGCCGGGGACACCGGCACCACATCGTCGCCGTCGACGCGTTCGGCGGTGTCCGGGAGCAGCGCCGCCAACGAGTCCAGAGCGGAGGTGGTCTGCGCGAGGGATCGCATTTCGATCCAGTGCCCGAGCAGCATGATCACGATCAGCAGCGCCAGTTCCCACCAGAAGTCGAGCTGATGATCGAGCAGGCCGAGGCTCGCTCCCATCGACGCGACGAATGCGACGGTGATCGCGAGGGCGATGAGCAGCATCATTCCCGGTGCACGTGAACGGATTTCGCTGACTGCGCCGGTGAGGAACGGGGACCCGCCCCAGGCGTACATCACGGTGCCCAGCACCGGGGAGACCCAGGCGATCCACGATGAGTCGGGCAGTGAGTATCCGAGGAGCATCGCGAACATGTTCGAGGCAACGATCACCGGAACGGCGAGGACCAGCATGACCCAGAACAGGCGACGAAACATACCGACGTGATCCCCGTGACCGGCATGACCACCGTGACCGGTGTGCCCGCCGTGCTCTGCGTTGTGCCCGCCGGTGTCGTGGTCCGACTGCGGAGTCGCCTTCTCTGCCACGTCCGTGTGCATTTCGGGTCCTTCTTCATGCCCGCTGTGCTGCAGTCTGTTCGGCGGATCCGTCCGCGCGGAGTCGACGTCGGAGTGTGTGTGATCGTTCATCGTGCTGTCCTCTCATCCATCGAGTTCGATATCCATTCATCCCATGAACTCGTGGGTTCTGGTTCGGCTGTGTATTCGGCGTCGAGGGCGACAATGATCTGCGCCTGGACGAGCGTGGCTGTACTGGTGACCGTGAATGTCCCTGCCGCCGCCGATAACGCGACAGTGTCCATTCCGATCACGGCGTTGACGTCGTTGCGGACCGACGACTCACAGTGGCCGTACATCGATACCGGCGTAACTGACAGTGCGTGATGATCATGCGTAGCTTTCGACATCTCGGACAACATATACCCCATAGGGGTATATGTCGATCAAGTCGAACCATACCCCTTCCTGATCTCATTGGGAAGAACCGTCAGGGTGTTGTCAACGCGTGAGCGCCAGTCGGCTGGCCACCAGGTGCACCCGCGGTCGCTGTCATGCTCACGGACGGGCATGGATGTCGATACCGATTCGGTCAAGGGGCGCATGCATCCGCGGCACAGCTGAGCCTTACAGCGACGGGCGTACCTGCACACGCGCGTGGATCATCGGCGTTCGCTGCGATTTCCGTTACGAGTCTTCTCACCGACTGGAGGCAGGGCAGGGCGAATTACGCCGTGTCACGGCGCGCATGGCGAGCCCGCGTGTCGACTCTCGAAGATCGCGGAACTGCTCGTTCGGTCGATCGCTGACGCCGCAGATCGGACGGTGGAGCGATACTGTCTCGTTCACCATGGGGCTGCGGCGACGCCGATGTAGCGTTGAGTAAGTCGTAGATGGGTGTATCACTCACGTTCGGTTCCACTTTCGATCTGATCGTTTCGGTGCGCCTTCGAACGCGCCGACAGTTGCCGCTCACCGGCCCCGGGCGAGCCCTGCCCTACCGGCCAGCCGGCGCGCACCGACATATCCAGTCCGCAAACTCGGTCACATGCGGTGAAAATGCCTGCCCGTCACACCGCAGTTGCTCTTTACCGAGTGTCGGCACGCTTGCGCAGCGCAGCGGTCGCCAATTCTGCGACCGCTGCGCGATAGAAATCTCGATCTATCTCCCCGGCCGCGAATCTACGATCGAGGATTTCCTGCGCGTCCTCCCCCGATTGCGGGCGAGCGGACATCAGCCGAACCGCACCCCAGATCAACAGAGCGATCACGACCAGCCAGAACGCGGCCATTCCTGCCATCATCGTCCATCCGCCACTCATGGTGCCCATATTCATCATTGCTGCTCCTCACTCTCGCACCAGCCACCTGCTGACCTGCGGAGTGTGGTCATCCCGCAGCTCCTACTATAACGCTTAGTAGTTCAGCTACTATCGAGCATAGTAGTTGACTGCTGTCGAGACGCCGTCGCCCGGACAGGCGATGATGGAGGCAACCTGTGGGAAAGAAATCCAGCAAGTCGCGATCGAAAGCGCACAAACGACGAACCACGGCGACACGATCCGGGGGCGGCCCACCGGCTCCCCACCCCGGTGCCATACGTACTGAGCCCCAGCCAAGGCATCCCCTCTCAGCGGTGGCCCCACATTCTGCGGTCAGCGTCGCCGCCGCCGATTATCTTCGAAGCAGGGGCCACTCGCCCGGCAGCGGTGCACTCCATCCCACTGTCGCCCGGGCTTTCGCGCCGGCCTCCACTACCCCACCGCGAGCGTCGGCCCAGGCCGCAGATCCGACGATCGATACTGCAGCGCCGCCGGAGCGCCCACGTGCCCGCACGCCTGAAGCTGTTGCGCCCGCACCGCAGAGTTACGCACCCAAGCGCTCACCAGCCACCAGTTGTACCGATGAGATTTCCCAGGTCGAGCCGCTGGGGCTTGCGGTGACGTACTGGGGTGTCGGCGGGGCCGATGCCGAGCCCAGCCACGACGTGGCGATTCGCTTCACTGGATCGCGGGTGGAAGTCGAGGGCCATGCATCGACCGAGAAGGTCGGTTTCGATCGGACTCTGGTCGTGAAATCACGTCCTGCCGCTGGAGGCCGGTTCGCCGCGACCACCCGTATTCAGGGCATTGCCAGCGGGGAGTGGGAGGTGAGTGCGCGACGCATCGACGGGGGCGCAGACAGTAGCGAACGGCAGCAGAACTCTGTGCTCACCGCGCGCACTGCGCTACTGACATACGGTCCCGCTGTGCGGGTGTGGAGTTGGCCGGCGTTGGTAGCCGCGGGAGCGGTGGTTGCATTGATTGTTCAGGGATTCCTGCTCTCACGCATGGATGCCAATGTTGCTGCTGCTGTTGCAATTTCAGCTCTGAGTTGCATTCTGGGATATATCGGTGCCAAGGTTTGGTACTTGATCTTGCACCGTCGACCGATATCTACTTTCATCCGCGCAGGAGCGTGCATACAAGGTTTTCTTCTCGTTGCGCTGGGCACCTTGGTCATCGGCGGAGCACTCGGGGGTATGGACGTCGGCGCAGTCCTGGATGCAACCACCCCGGGATTGTTTCTCGGCATGGCGATCGGTCGTCCGGGATGCTTCTTGGCGGGCTGCTGTTCGGGGCGTCCGACTCGATCTCGGTGGGGTCTGTTTTCGTCCGATCGCACCCTGGCGACGAGGAGGATTCCCGTTCAGCTCTACGAGGCCGCTGCAGCCCTGTTGATCGCAGGAGTTGCGCTCGCAGTGGTGCTTCAGGTCGACCTTCCCGTCGGAGGGCTGGTCTTCCTGGGGAGTATTGCCGCATACACATTGGTCCGGCAGGGCCTGTTTCTCTTCCGGGTGGACGCGCACACTCGTCGAGGCCGACTCACTGTCTCGCTCATCTGCTGCGCGGTCCTCATCGGCGTCCTCGCAGCGTCGCAGGTGCTCTCGTGATCACCGAACGTATTTTTATGCGTGTGCCTTTCGATGATCACCTCGATGCGATGGCACCGCATTCGGTGTCCCGATCGACGCTCCGTAGTCCGGCATCGATACTGACTGTCCTCGTCCTTGCACTCGCTGGATGTACCGGCGGCGAGGTCTCTGAGCCCACCGCGTCAATGCCCGTTGCTACACGGGCGGAACTGCTCGATCCCGCTGACTTCGCCGCCGCAATCGCCGATCCCGCCCGAGTCACGATCAACGTCCATACCCCCGACGAGGGCCAGCTCCCGGGAACCGACTCGAGCCTTCCCTTCGACCAGATCCGACAACAGGCCGCGACGTTGCCGCCCGACCGGACCACGCCGCTGGCGATCTACTGCCGTACCGGGACAATGAGCGCCACCGCGGCGAAAGACCTGGCCGCTCTCGGCTATACCGATGTCGTCGAACTACAAGGCGGCATGCTCGCGTGGCGACACACCGGACGAACCATCGGAGAATGATCACGCACGTTCCGCACCACCGCCCCCGAAGGTCGAGCACCAGAACCGATCCGGTGAAATCGAATGCCGAGATCGTCTTGGTCAGGGTTTACCAGGTCGGGACCGGACACTTCGCCGATGGTCCCGCTACTGCCGGGAAGTGAACCTATCGGTTTGCCAGCGGGCGCAAACGACGTCGAACGGGCCCCGGCCTGTACCGGCGAATCAGAACCTCGCCCGCTGTCACCCTCAGTGCTACCAGCGCAGGCGTGCCCTCGCCCCAGGTTGCCTTCTCCTCGGCGGTGGTTCGGCTCCGTCGGCCGACTCGCTCACGATCGACAACGTATGGACGTGCTGGCAGCGCGCGATGTCAGGCGAAGAACGAGACGGCCGGTCGTCGGAAGACGCGGGCGGCCCCTACACCGAGGCGTACGAGCGTGAGCGACGCCGTCGAGGTCGGGGCTGGGTGGCACTGATAGCGGGTGTCGTGATCGGGTCGACCCACGTCATCTCGGGCAGCTTCGGGTCACTTCCGAACGCCGAGCGGCAGGATCTCGCGGTAGGCCATCCGATGGCGATGGTCCTCGCCGCTCGTCGTTTCACGACGATCGCTTCCCACCCCGGGCAGCAGAGGGTGAGTACGGCGGGCCAGCGAACGTGATCGACAGGGTCGCAGTTCGTCTCATCCCACGGCGCAGGATGCCAACGTCATGGCCCCCAGCAGAGTCAGTACCGGTAACGCGGGCAGGGCGACGGCGGTGCACGCGGCGAACGCGCGCGCCCACCGGAAGGGAGCATGCGGGATCACTCGGTCCACGGCGAGACGATCGAGCCGCACAGCGGTGGTGTCCGAGACCATCCCGAGTGCAGGCAGAGGGACCGGGTGCGGGTGCAGCGAAGTCAGGGCGCGTCGCACAGGGTGTCGTCCGTGTGAGCGTGCTGCCCGAGCGTCGGCGTCGAGTTCGACGAGAGCGCGCACGAGCGAAGGTGACGCTCGCATGATCGGTAGCCACGGAAACGCATAGGCCACCGACTCGGCAATGCCTACGAGCAGGTGATGCCGGCCATCGATGTGCGCATGTTCGTGTGCGAGGACCGCCTCGACTTCAGCAGGCGTCAACTGCGTACGCAGCCCCTCGCTGGCCACGACCATCGCCGGTCGTCCCGCGACGCTGTACGCGAGAGGACTGTCCAACGGAAGCCACAAGGTCGACGCGGGTTGATTCGAACCGGAAAACCCGACGCCTCCAGCGATGATGCGCAGCAGATCGATGTGCCGCTCGTACACTCGCCGTCGCTCACACACTGCGCGCCTCAGGTGGACGATCCAGCGGACTGCGCCGCAGCCCAACATCGCAATCCCGACAACCCCGACGATGGCCTCGACGCGGGCAGGTATGTCGCCCTGAAGGGCGAGCCAGCATTGGTGTGCGATGTCGACCAGGGTCGTCACGCCCCCATGACTGGGGATCGCACTGAGCACGACCGGTACCGCAATGCTGACCAAGGTGCCCACAACGAGCGCCGACCACGTCAAGAGCGTGACGTGCGCATCGATACCTCTGTCGATCATCGACCTCATCAGCAATGGCGCGGCAGCCGCAACCAACAGCCCACCGAGGGCCCACAGGAGTACGGCAGTCACCTCTGACGCTCTTTCAGACCGCGGGTGAGCACCTTCGATTCGTCATCGGAAGCGCCGCGGGCGAAGTGCAGCAGCACGCTCGTCGGGTCGCCGGTCGATTCGAGAAGTATTCGCAAGGCGTCGGAGGCGGCTTCTTCCCTGCTTCGGGTGGCTTCGTACCAATATGCCCGTCCGTTGCGTTGTCGGTGTACCCAGCCTTTACGGTGCAAATTGTCGAGCACCGTCTGAATCGTGGTGTACGCCGGTTCTCGACCGTCCTCGAGTTGATCGATGACATCACGAACCCGGACTGCGGCGCTGGTATTCCACACCACGTCCATCACCAGAGCTTCGAGCTCTCCCAAACCCTGCATGAGTGCCTCCTAGGCGCGTGTTCACTCTATCCCGTCGAACGAGCCAGCTACGTGATCCTTCGGTAGCGAGCACCCTGGTCCGAGAGGTTTGCATGCCTCGAATACGAATGCGGCCGTAGGCTCACGCCAGGTAGGACACCGATGTCATCATTCCCGCTTCCCCGTGATAGAGGTTGTGGCAGTGCAGAAGCCACTGGCCGGGATTGTCGGTGTCGAAGTCGACTTCGACAGTTTGGTTCGGCAAGACCAGCGAGGTGTCCTTCCGGGGGCCTGATCCGGCACCGTTGACAACCTCGAAGGTGTGTCCGTGCAGATGCATGGGATGAAACATCGTGGTGGCGTTGACGAAGCGAAGTCGTACTCTTTCGCCTTCGCGAACGTCGAGGGGGGTGTGCTGCTCGTACGTCTCACCGTTGAGCGTCCAGGTGTACCCGCCCATCTCCATCCCGAGAGCGATGTCGTACGTGCGATCCGGCTCGCGTGCGGACAAGCGGACCGTATCGAGCGACCTCAGTCGATCAGCCATCACCGGGGCTGCAGAGAGTTCGGCAGGCCGGACTGAGGACTGCGGCGCGGCGCCTGGCCCGGTACGCAACACAGCGAACCCGCTCCCGTCCTTACCTTCCGCGGCGGCGACAATCGGAAACGCCCCGTCCTGCAAGGTGATGATTGCGTCGTAACGCTCTCCCATCCCTATCAACAAGCATTGCGCCTGCTCGGGCTGAACCGGAAATCCGTCGCTGTGAGTAACAGTGAGAGGATGCCCCCCCACTGCGAAACGGAAGGCCGTGTCGGCAGCTGCGTTGATGATGCGCAGGCGCAGCCGCTGGCCCGGCCGTCCGCCGAGCACGATGGGATCGGCCCCGATCTTGCCGTTGATCAGGTAGTACGGGTAGCTCACGTCGCCGATGTCGCCACCGAGAGGCGACTGGGCGGTGGGCGCGCTCATCGACATGCCGCCCATCGACATGCCCTCGCTGCGCAGCCGTTCGAGTTCTCGATCGGGGTCGCCGGCTACCCCGTCGAGCCAGTCGTCCAGGACCAGGACGGCTTCGAGGTCGTAGTCCGAGCCGTCGGCGGGGTCCTCGACGATCAGCGGTGCATACAGTCCTCTGTCGAGTTGGGTACCGACGTGAGGGTGAAAGAAGTACGTGCCCGCGTCGGGCACGGTGAAGTCGTAGCCGAACGAGTCACCGGAAGCCACAGCCGGCTGAGTCAGGCCCGGCACTCCGTCCATGTCGTTGCGCAAGGCGATTCCGTGCCAATGGATCGTCGTCTCCTGCTCGAGGCGGTTGTCGAGCTGTGCGCGCAACACATCACCTCGGCTCAGGCGAATCTCGGCACCGGGGAGTCTGTCGCCGAAAGTCCAGGTCTGTACCTGCACTCCGCCGAGGTCGATCGTGCTGGGCTGAGCACTCAAGGAAATATCGACTTGTCTGCCGGTAGCCGAGCGGCGCGCGTCCTCGGCCTGTCCCACCACATCGGAGTCCGGTCCGACGACTGCTGTTGCGGACGAGCCATTGCCGCATGCCCCCAACACGACGGCACTCGTTCCGGCCGCGCTCAGCGCGAGAAAGTTGCGGCGCGTGAGCGAGAACGCACCTGCCCGCTGCCCGGTCATACACATCTCCCAATTCTGTAGAAGTCCGTCCGCCGGCGGGCGTTCGATCCTCGCCGCGTTGCTGGTGCTGGTGCTCGTGCTCGTGCTCGTGCTGAGATCAGCGCACAAGCGCTGTTACCGCCTCCCGCACCTGACTCGGGTCGTAGAACACCGGCGTCGAGGTGATGCGCTCGATCGTTCCATCGCTCTGGACCAAGAAACTCAGGGGCAGGACAGGGGGCGCGTCAAGTGTCTGCAACGCCGCGTCGGCCTGATCGAACGAGGGATAGTGCACTCCCAGCTCGGTGAGCAGGCTCAATGCCGCATCGGCATCGTCTTGGACGTTGAGACCGACGACCCGAACCGCATCCGGTTCTGCGGCGTACTGGGCCAGAACCGGAATCTCCTGTCTACACGGACCGCACCACGACGCCCAGACATTGAGCAATGTGGGTTGCCCAGCCAGGGAGGTCCCCAGATCGGATAAGTCCGACGTTCCCAAGCATCGTGCGGACGTACCGACGAGCTCGCCAGTTACGGGGGACGGAACCGGCGACGAGGTCGGGCACGGCTCGAGGGCAGCACGGGTAGCGATCACTGCCGACGGGAGATCCTCGTCCTCGACGTGAGGTGCCGATCCTGCGGACCCCACCGACTGGGTCGAGGGATCTCGAGACCACAATGCCAGCGCTCCAACAACTGTCACGATGACGATGATCGCAAGTAGGGACCAGCGTGTCGTCACCCGCTGCACCCTGCACCTCTGTCTCGTTCACCTCGACGATGTCTTCCGGTCTGTCAGCGTCATACTACACGATCTACTATCTTCGATAGTAGCAACGTGGATCCTGCACGCCGTCAACGCTTTCGCGGCCCCCTTCACCCTCGGGCCTCACAGTGCCAGCACACAGCTCTCCGGCCGTTCGCCGAAGACGACCGCCCCCATCGAGGCGCACGATGAAGGCCGTCCAGCGACGCCGAGTCCTTCTGGCGCAGAAGATATTACGTACATGAACCCCGGCTCCCGAGAAACAACCCGACGATCGAAATGGGTCGCAGGGTGCGAATGTTACCGATGTAATTCACTGTGACTGATGGTGCTTGTGCGGAAAGAGTGTAATAGTGATGCGGCGTGTCGCCTTGACTCGAAGGCGACCTGAATTACTGCCAGGTATGCAGTTGCCGTCCAGGAGGACCACCGACATGAGACCTCTACCCTCGTCCTCGTACATGGCGCACCGAACTCGGTGGGGTACTCGCATCCTCGTCGGTACCGCGTTCGTGGGAGGCATCCTCGCGCTGGCACCCACGGCGTCTGCAGCCCCGGACGCCGATCCGGCTGCGCCGCCGCCTGCCTTCCCCGCGCAGGCCCAATCGGACCCGCACGTCCAACAGGAGGTCCTCGATCTCGTCGTCGGCGCACTACGCGAGATTCGCGCCAACGGTGCTCTCGACGACCTGGCCGGCCCACAGAGCCGCATCGTCTCCTGCCTCGTGGGCACGATCGGAGCCACCGATACAGCTGACGGACCAACGGGAGCCCTTTCGCGACTGATCCCCTGTCTCGCGCCGATCGACGACATCGACCCCACAGTTCTCCCCCGACTGGTGTCGTCGATGGACGTCGCCACACTTGCATCCACACTCGCGGCCGCCGAGACTCCCCACGATCCGGCCACCCCGCACACCTCGTCGCGCGCACATGCGGCGGTCCCACCCGGCAGGTCGAACGCCGAGCCCTCGACCGAACAACCGACCGCCCAAGGCACCCAGGACACTCAGGACCCCGAGTCGGCCGCCGAGTCGGCCGACTCGGCGACGCCCGAACTGCCCGCGCTCGAACCCGACGCCACTGTGCCTGAAACGTCGGCACCCGGCACGTCATCTGAAACAACGACACCCGAAACCACGACACCCGAGGCGGGCGATCATTCGTCGGCCGCCCCGCAATCCCCTACCGGCACAACAGGGTCGAGCAACGGAAAGTATCGTGCGCCGACAACAGGAACGTTGACCTCGACCTTCGGCGACGGCCGCGCCCATCAAGGAATCGACATCGCCAACTCCACCGGTACACCGATCGTCGCCGTTGCGGACGGCGAGGTGATCAGCGCGGGACCGGCCCAGGGCTTCGGACTCTGGGTGCGTATACGCCACGATGACGGCACCGTAACGACCTACGGGCACAACAACGACAACCTCGTGACCGTAGGTCAACGCGTCACTGCTGGTGAAGAAATTGCGACGGTAGGAAACCGGGGTATCTCCACCGGTCCACATCTGCACTTCGAGGTCGACACACCCGCCGGCAACAAGGTCGACCCCAGACCCTGGCTCGCGGAACGCGGAGCCACCATCACCGGTTCGGATCGTGACTCGTAGCCGAGCCTCGACCGCACGGCCCGCCGATGGGAACGAATTCCGCACTGTTGCACTGACTTCGGATGCGTCTCTGCGGTCTCGTTTTCACCATCAGACCTGAACCCTCGGTGCCTCGACATGTTCAGCGGGAGCGCAGTACGATCGCCCGCATTCCGGTAAGTTCGCCGTACCTACTGCGAGCCCGAGAGGTGAAACGGGGGCCTACGACCGAACAGCCGCGTCGGACAGCGCGACACCCCGAGAGGCGAGCCACTCCTGAGGATCGACCTTGCTCCCCGCCGCGTCGACGACCTCGAAATGCAGGTGAGGCCCGGTCGATTGGCCACGATTGCCGACGGTGGCGATCTGCTCACCGGCTTGTACTCGTTGCCCCACTGTCACCAAGGTTTGATCGATGTGCCCGTAGACCGTTGTCGTTCCATCGTCATGTTGAAGACGTACCCAGAGGCCGAATCCGTCTGCAGGACCGGAGTCGAGCACGGTAGCGTCGGCTGCCGCGTAGACGGGAGTTCCGATAGCGTTGGCGATGTCGAGCCCGGTGTGCGTAGTCCCCCATCGTGGACCGAAATCCGAGGTCAGGGTCCCGGCGACCGGACGAACGACGAGTGGTCGCAGCGCCGCTGCATCACGCGCAGCGCTCTCCTCTGCCCTTCGTTGCCCCTTCGCCAACTGCTCGATCGCATCGTTGATATTGGAGATCTCCGGTATGGCGAGGATCTGAGGCAAGTATTCGGCCACCGGGTCCTGCATCGGTGTCGCTTCGTGCACGGGGACTGCCTGCGCCTGTGCGGGACTCGCATATTGGGCACCCGCCGTGACCAGAGCGCCCGCTGCCACCGCAATACCGACAGCGACACTGCCGCGGCGCTCGGTGGCGCGCGCCCGAGCGCGATGCCGCCCTCTCGGCGTCACCGCCACTCCCTGCACGTCACAGTCCATCAACTGTCGACGTCGGTCGGTCATGCGGGTCATACGGTGTTGTGCCACAGCAGAGTCCTCGGTAATCGAATGGAGCGAGGCGTAATCATCGACGTGCGCACCTCACTGATGTATCGAACGGATCACGACGCGATAACGAAAAGATACACGACGAGTGGGGTAATTACTATCATGGTTAGTAGTTCGATGTCCCCCGCAGTGGTTTCGTGCCTCACAGCGCGGTAGCACCGGACGTCGACGGTCGGAGACCATCGGCCGGCGAACGCTGCCTTCTCCATGCGAGAGCACACCCCACGACAGCAAGAACGACCGCGGCGTACTCCGGAAGCGGTCCCAGCTTTGTCGCCCACGTCGATCTCGTTTCCAGGGCAACATCAGCGACCAACGTCTGCGCAGTGAACAAGCCCGAACGATCTGCGACCTTCCCCTGTGGGTCGATGACGGCACTGACCCCACTGGTCGCCGCAACGAGAACAGTCCTGTTGTGCTCGACCGCCCGCAGCCGCGACATCGCCAACTGCTGGTAGGTCATGTCGGTGCGCCCGAACGTCGCATTGTTGGTGGGGACCGTGATCAGCTGCGCCCCCGCACGCACGGACTCAGTGACCAGGTCATCGAACGCGACCTCGTAACACGTGGCGACGGCCGTCGGAATTCCGGCGATATCGACGACACCGTCGCCCGACCCGGGAACGAAGTTACCGGCCTGCGAGGCGTACGAGGACAACGCCGTCATCACAGATCGCATCGGGAGATACTCTCCGAAAGGAACAAGTTTGCGTTTGTCGTGTCGCTCCCCCGGTCCGAGTACCGGATCCCACACGATCGAGGTATTCGTCGAGGTGCCGTCGTCGTTGCCAAGGACCGCACCGACCAGAATCGGCACCCCGACCGACCGCGCTGCAGCGTCGATCCCGGCAGTGGCGTCGGCATTGCGCAGCGGATCGATATCGGATGCATTCTCCGGCCAGATCACCAGGTCGGGAGCGGGCACACTGCCGACGGTGATGTCGTCCCCGAGTTGCCTTGTTCGCTCGATGTGATTGTCGAGAACTGCTCGACGTTGCGAGTTGAAGTCCAGACCCAACCGCGGAACGTTGCCTTGCACAACGGCGACCGTCGCACGCGCTGCGCCTGCGTCGCCAGCGGGAGTGAGCGCGAAAGCCAGAGCTGGCACGATCACTACAGTGGCCACCGATCCGACTGCGAATCGCGACGTCGGCGAGCGTACCTGGCGGACCACACTTGCCAGTGCCGCGCCGATCACTGCGACTGCGAAAGATACACCGGGCGCACCGGCGAACGCGGCAAGCGAGAGCAGAGGGCCGTCTGCTTGGGCGAAAGCTAATCTCCCCCACGGAAATCCCCCGAACGGAATCCGTGCGCGCAGACCTTCGGTGGCGGTCCAGATCGCGGCGATCCACAGCGCTTCGAAGCGCAACCCGGACACTGCGGCCGCTGCAGCGCAGAACAGTGCCACTGCTATCGCTTGGATCGCCGCGAGCGCCAGCCACGGCGGGGCGCCGACGTAGACGCCCACCCAGGGCAGAAGGGGCAGAAAGAACGCAAGCCCCGACAGATACCCATAGAAGAATGCCGCCCGGATGGAACGGCCGCGGATGACGAGAACAAGAACCCCGATACCCAGCGGCGCGAGGAACCACAGCGACCGAGGTGGAAAGCCCGCGTACAACAGCACACCAGCAGATACCGCGGACGATGACCTGCCTGCTATCGCGGTGAACGCACGACGTCGGGTTCGTCGGTGACGGTTCATTGTTGTTGCGCTGGACTCGATATCGAGCATGCCTGCATGGCTCTTTTCTCATGTACGGCATAGCGCCACCTGACCACCCTCGGTTGCTACTATGCACGATAGTAGTAACAGCGGTGAGCCCGGACCGGCTCCCCCGCCGACACCGCGCCTCTGCGACGTCGATGCATACCCCGGGATATCGACCGCGCACCTTCGCTGTGCCCTTTCTTCTTCGCGGTGCCCTTCGTGGCCGGGCATCGACCGGTGCACGGACCACCCTCGGCTCGCACAAGATGCGTGCTGGACCCCGGGATGGAGACTGGCTTCTACCGCGCCGCAGCACGCCGACATATGCGGGTGCATCTGCTCTGGCGGCCATCATGATCACCGCCCCGATCGTCCTGGCCGTGTTCGACGTGACCAGAAACATGTGGTGCCTGCGGGCGGGCGGTGTGACCGCCCGATTCGGCGGCGCCACATCAGGGGCACCCTGAATGGGTTGGGCCAACCCAGTTTCCGGCTGCTACCGTCGAGGCGTTGTGAGAATCTCTGTGCTGGGCCCGCCGCGCCTGCGGACGGTTATCGCAGTCGCCGCTGTCCTGTATTTGTTGGCTCACACCATCGCTCAATGCGGCATCGCCTGGGAACAGGACCATCACAGCGACGGCGTACACATCGTTTCGTCCTCGTCTCAGGCCGCCGCGGAACTCTCCCCGAACCACGCGCACATCGACGTCGGATCGCCCCACATGGCGCACGATACGAACACCGTCATCGCAATGCCCCGATCCGACAACCCGCCCCGCCCATCGACCATCGCCGCGGTCGCCGCGATGGCCTTCGATGTGGTGTTGGTGGCGATGTCTGCCCCGCGCATTTCGCGAGCCCCACCGGATCTACCCATTCCGATCCGGCACGGCCGAACCGTCTTGAACGAACTCTGTATCAACAGGTGCTGATCAGCAGCCCGCGGGCCATCCGAGGACTCCTCTTCTCATGGCCCAGTTCGTGCTGCCCATCACTCACTTACTGCGCCCTCGCAGGTCACATACAGGGATTACTCATGAACAGTGCTGTTCGCTCCACACTCGTGCCACCGTCCTCCGCCGGCCACATGTTGGCGACCGCCAAGAACTGCCCGGAACCGAGCACGATGGTCGGCAACACTCCTGTTCTGTGGATCGGTGAACCGTTCGCGGACTCCGGCCGCGGTTTCTGGGCGAAACTCGAAGGCAGCAATCCCGGCGGGATGAAAGACCGCCCCGCGCTGCACATGGTCGAGAAAGCAAAGGCCCGCGGCGACCTCGCTCCCGGTTCGATGATCATCGAATCCACCAGCGGCACCCTCGGCCTGGGTTTGGCCCTGGCCGGGATCACCCATCACCACCCCGTCACCCTCGTCACCGACCCGGGACTGGAACCGATCGTGCACCGGATGCTCGCCGCGTACGGTGCCCGCGTCGAACTGGTCACCACACCGCACCCCGACGGCGGCTGGCAGCAGGCCCGGCGTGAGAAGGTCCGTGAGCTCCTCGATACACATCCAGGGTCGTGGTGCCCGGATCAGTACACCAACCCGGACAATGTCGAGGCGTACGAGTCGCTCGCTCACGAACTCATCGCCCAGCTCGGACGCGTCGACACCTTGGTTTGCTCGGTGGGCACCGGAGGGCACTCCGCCGGGGTGGCCCGGGTGCTCCGGCAGTTCTGCCCCGACCTGAAACTGGTCGGTGTCGACACCATCGGATCGACGATCTTCGGGCAACCCGCCAGCACTCGGCTCATGCGCGGGTTGGGTTCGAGCATCTATCCCGACAACATCGACTATCCCGCCTTCGACGAGGTGCACTGGGTGGCCCCGCACGAAGCGGTGTGGTCGTGCCGCACCCTGGCGGCGACGCACCACGCCAGCGGCGGCTGGAGCGTCGGGGCCGTCGCCCTCGCGGCCGGCTGGATCGCTCGCACCAGCCCGCCGGAGACCCGGGTCGCGGCGGTCTTCCCCGACGGACCGCAGCGCTACTTCGACACCATCTACAACGACGACTACTGCACCGAGCACGGCCTGCTCGACGTTGACCCGCCGACCGAGCCGACGACCATCGCCCACCCCACCGATGAGACTGTGACGTCGTGGACGCGGTGCGCCACCGTCGTCGATCCCACCGTCGTCGATCCCACCGAGAGCGTTCGATGAAAACTTTTCTGACCAAGTTCCGTAGCTTCGACCGGCCCAGCCAGGTGTTGATGGTCAACCAGTTCTCCATCAACGTCGGTTTCTACATGCTGATGCCGTACCTGGCCGGGTATCTGGCCGGTTCCCTGGGCCTGGCGGCGTGGGCGGTCGGGCTGGTGCTGGGTATGCGGAACTTCTCCCAGCAAGGGATGTTCCTGCTCGGCGGCACCCTCGCCGACCGCCTCGGATACAAACCCCTGATCGTCGCCGGCTGCCTGCTGCGAGTTGCCGGTTTCGTACTGCTCGCGGCCGTGGAATCGCTGCCGGCGATCCTGCTCGCCTCGGCCGCGACCGGGTTCGCCGGTGCGCTGTTCAACCCGGCCGTGCGGGCGTATCTGGCCGCCGACGCAGGGCCACGGCGGGTCGAGGCGTTCGCGGTGTTCAACGTGTTCTATCAGGCCGGGATTCTGCTGGGCCCGTTGATCGGTCTCGCTCTGACCACCCTCGACTTCCGAGTCACCTCACTGGCAGCGGCCGCGATTTTTGCTGTTCTGACGATCGTGCAGATTTGGACGCTCCCCGCGCACCGGGCCGAGACGACCGGGGCCACGACATCGGTACTCGAGGACTGGCGGGTGGTGATGGCCAACCGACCCTTCGTGCTGTTCGCGCTGGCGATGATCGGATCCTACGTGCTTTCGTTCCAGATCTATCTTGCGCTGCCGCTGCAGGCTGCGGTGGTAGTCGGTAACGGCAGGTCCGACACCGCTCTGGTGACCTCGTTGTTCGTGGTCTCCGGCGTGGTCGCGATCGCCGGGCAGTTCCGGATCACGTCCTGGTTGTCCCGCAGGTGGGGTTCGGGGCGAAGCGTGGTGGTCGGTATGGCAATCATGGCGCTGGCGTTCCTCCCGCTGATCGTGCTGCCGAGCCCGGCCGCGCTGGGCGGGTGGGCCGCCGCCGGTGCCCTGGTGTTCACCGCTGCACTGTTGGCGGTCGGCACCGCCGCGGTGTTTCCGTTCGAGATGGACACGGTGGTGACCCTGTCGGGCGGGAAGCTGGTGGCCACCCATTACGGGTTCTACAACACCATCGTCGGGGTCGGCATCCTGCTCGGCAACCTGGGTACAGGAGCCGTCTTCGGGCTTCTCAGCGACGCGCATCTGGGTGCACTGATCTGGGCGATACTGACCCTGGTCGGGGCGGCATCTGTGGCCGCTCTCTATGCGCTCGATCGATCCGACCGGCTCACCCCACCCCCCACCGAGACCACGGTGACCGAAAGCGGCGAGGTACCGGCCACCGGCTAGCGGCAGTGCACGCCGAGAAGTGGCCTGCATTGCCCACACCCGAGACCTCGACGATGGTTGCCGAACAGAGGGTGTGACGCGGCACCGTTCACGACTATCCACCGACCGGTGGCCCGCATTCACACGAATGCGGGCCACCCACGCCTCAGGCGGGGGTGTTGCGGTGACGTTGGAGGCGACGGACGACGGGGTAACCCGTGACCACCCCGAGGACGATACCGATTTGCATGAGCATCCAGAACGCAGCGTCGGTGGCCGGTGGCATGGTCTCGGTGTAGTACAGCAGCAGCATCCAGCCACCCATCCCGAGGTCGAACGCCAGTACGGTCAGTGCAGCGACGCCGAGCGCAGCCACGACAGAACGCCGAATGGATTGCCTGCGTACCGACTACCGGTGTGATGGCCGAACGCTCGTATACGAAGAGCATGATCGTGGCCAGTATGGCGATGACGATGATCATCACCCAAAGAACACTCTGTCCGCACGAGATTCGACGTCGGCAAGGACGGAAGCGACATCATCGAGAAGATTGTGGGCATCTCTGCGCGCGCGTAATCCGCGTTCGTAGTAGCCGGAGTCGAGGACGCCCGCCGATGCAGGCTCTGGTGCGACGTTCGATTCTGGGTGCCGCTCCCGCATCCGAGGGCGGTGTTCCGGTCAGTGCCCAGGGTCATGCCGTAGCACCGGTGCGGCACATCTCGTTGCATACCGTAGGGGGGTATGGTAAATCTGTAAGTGGGTCGCGACGACCTCGATCACATTCCGAATCGAAGAAAGAAGGGCATCGATGAACACCACCGTCACCGTCACCGGAATGACCTGCGGGCACTGCGTCTCCTCGGTCCGAGAGGAGATCAGCGGCATCCCCGGTGTGACCGCCGTGAATGTCGACCTCGCGAGCGGCCGAGTCGATATCGACTCGGACACCCCGATCGAGCAGACGGCCATCGCCCACGCAGTCGACGAGGCCGGCTACCAGCTCGCCTCCTGATCGACACCAGACCCGGACAGGAGATTCGCACGATGAACGCATCATCGAAGTTCGTCGGATTCACCATCGCCCTAGCCGCGGTCTTCGGGCTCGCCTTCGGAGCCGGGGACGCCTTCGGCCCCGAAGGTGCCGCACCACCCGACACACACGACACCTCGACTCACGACGCCGCCGCGGTGTCCACTGCGGGCGGGCCCGTCGCCAATCAGAGACCTGGAGGATTGATGGTCACCGACAGCAGATACGCCGCGGTGCCCGCCGCCTCGGAGCCGATGCCCGCCGGGCACGGACACTGACACACCACCACACCCCGAGAGGAGCGACGATGAATCCCGTCACGCACCACCCCACCGCCGACGGCCGGGTCGAACTCGACATCAGTGGTATGACCTGCGCCTCCTGCGCGAACCGGATCGAGAAAAAGCTCAACAAGCTCGACGGTGTCACCGCGACGGTGAACTACGCCACCGAAAAAGCACGCGTCGACTACGTCGGTGATGTCTCGACCGAGGATCTCGTGGGCACCGTCGAGCAGGCCGGCTACACCGCCACGGTCCCCGCGCCCGCCGCCTCCTCCACCGACCCCGACGCGGCCGGGCCAGCCGAGATCGACCCCACCGCCTCGCTGCGCCAACGCCTGCTCATATCGCTGGTGCTCAGCGTGCCGGTGATCGCGATGGCCATGGTTCCGGTACTGCAGTTCACCAACTGGCAGTGGCTTTCCCTGACCCTCGCCGCACCCGTGGTGGTGTGGGGGGCATGGCCGTTCCACAAGGCCGCCTTCACCAATCTGCGGCACGCCACCTCAACGATGGACACCCTGATCTCGATGGGCACCATCGCAGCACTGGGGTGGTCGTTGTATGCCCTGTTCTGGGGCACCGCCGGAACGGCCGGCATGACACACCCGTTCGAGCTGACCATCTCCCGCTCCGACGGGGCCGGCAACATCTACCTCGAGGCCGCAGCCGGAGTCACCACCTTCATCCTCGCCGGCCGCTACTTCGAAGCACGCTCCAAGCGACGCGCCGGTGCCGCCCTGCGTGCCCTGCTCGAGCTCGGTGCCAAGGAAGTCTCCGTCCTGCGCGAGGGTGTCGAACAGCGCATCCCCACCGATCAACTCATCGTCGGTGACGAGTTCGTCGTCCGCCCCGGGGAGAAGATCGCCACCGACGGCGTGGTCGCCGACGGCTCTTCCGCGGTCGACAATTCGATGTTGACCGGCGAATCCGTGCCCGTCGAGGTAGGACCCGATGATCTGGTCGTCGGCGCGACGGTCAATGTCGGTGGCCGAATCGTGGTCCGGGCGACCCGCATCGGCTCGGACACCCAGCTCGCACAGATGGCGAAACTCGTCGAAGACGCTCAGACCGGTAAAGCCCAAGCTCAGCGTCTGGCCGACAAGATCTCCGGAGTCTTCGTCCCGATCGTGATCGCCCTTGCCGCGGCGACACTCGGCTTCTGGATCGGCACCGGCGGTGGGATCGCGGCCGCGTTCACCGCAGCCGTCGCCGTCCTGATCATCGCCTGCCCGTGTGCCCTCGGCCTGGCCACCCCGACCGCGCTGATGGTCGGCACCGGCCGCGGCGCTCAGCTCGGCATCCTGATCAAGGGTCCCGAAGTGCTCGAATCGACCCGCCGTGTCGACACCGTGGTACTCGACAAGACCGGCACCGTCACCACCGGCAAGATGACTCTGCTCGACGTGATCACCGCCGACGGCGAGGACACCGCGCAGGTGCTGCGCCTGGCCGGTGCACTCGAAGATTCGTCCGAGCACCCCATCGCCCAGGCCATCGCCAAAGGTGCCCGCGAGAAGGTCGGAGCCCTGCCACCGGTGGAGCAGTTTATAAATATCGAAGGCCTCGGGGTGCAGGGCATAGTCGACGACCACGCAATGATCGTCGGACGGGCCCGCCTCCTCGCCGACCGGGCGCAGCAGCTGCCGGACGAACTCGAAAGTGCGATGCGTGCAGCCGAATCCGAGGGCAAGACCGCCGTCGCAGTCGGTTGGGACGGTCGGGCTCGCGGAGTACTGGTCGTCGCCGACGCGGTCAAACCCACCTCCGCCGAGGCGATCGAGCAGCTGCGGGGCCTGGGTTTGACGCCGATCATGCTCACCGGCGACAACGCAGCCGCCGCGCGTGCCATCGCCGACCAGGTCGGCATCCACGAAGTGATCGCGGAGGTGCTGCCCGCAGACAAGGTGGACGTCGTCAAAAGGCTGCAGGAGCAGGGCAAGGTAGTGGCGATGGTCGGCGACGGCGTGAACGACGCCGCCGCGTTGGCGCAGGCCGACCTCGGTCTGGCGATGGGCACCGGTACCGACGTTGCGATCGAAGCCAGCGATCTGACGTTGGTGCGCGGTGATCTGCGCGCAGCAGCGGATGCTATCCGCCTGTCCCGCCGAACGTTGGGCACCATCAAGGGCAACTTGTTCTGGGCGTTCGCCTACAACGTGGCCGCCCTCCCCTTGGCTGCGGCCGGGCTGCTCAATCCGATGCTGGCCGGTGCAGCGATGGCGTTCTCGTCGGTGTTCGTGGTCAGCAACAGCTTGCGGTTGCGCCGGTTCAAGTCCCTCACCGGATAACCGCGCGGGTAGAACAAGCACCCAAAAGGCTGGGGTGGGCGTGGCATGCAGGCGCGCCACCCCACCCCACCGCTACAACCCCGATGCAGCCTACGAAAGGAGAGGGCCATGTCCTTCGTGACAACGACCTTGGTGCAGATCACCCGGCACCCGGCGACCCGAGCGGTGGCCCGCTGCGCGGTGATGTGCGCTGCGGCGGCGGCCCAGCGACGACTCGACGGACCGACCCTCTCGCGCCATACCCCGGGCGGGCATAATCGAGGATGCTCGGCATGACACTCGGATTCCAGGAGGACACCATGGCCACTCCCGCGGCCGCGCAGGCACCCGCCGAGACCGACGGCCATGATCACGCCGCGCACGGCTACATCACCGAAAAGGACGCCTACCTCAAACGCCTCAAGCGCATCGAAGGCCAGGCCCGAGGACTGCAGCGCATGGTCGAGGAAGACAAGTACTGCATCGACATCCTCACCCAGGTCTCGGCGATGACCAAAGCCTTGCAGGCGGTGGCCATGGGCCTGCTCGAAGCTCACATCAGCCACTGCGTGGTCGACGCCGCCATCGCCGGCGGTCCCCAAGCCGACGCGAAGATCAAAGAGGCCACCGACGCGATCTCACGGCTCGTCCGCTCCTGAGCACCGGCAGTGCGAAGCCATTCCTCGCCGTCCACTCCCGCGTGCTTGTCGGAAACCTCGGCGAGGCGGCGCAGGCAGAGACCGTCATGACCGAAACCGTATCGGCGATTCTGCGCGATCGCCGAGTCCTCGCCACCGTGGCAGCGCTGGCAATACTGGCAGTGGCTGCCGCCCTCGTACCCCGCCCGTCGATCATTGTGGTGCGCGAGTGGGCGGAGTCGATGGGCCCGTCGTTCGTGGTGGTGTTCTTTCTGACCCAGGCGGTGTTGACGATTGCCCCGGTACCGCGCACGGTGTTCACCCTCAGCGCCGGACTGTTGTTCGGTCCCGCCACCGGGGTCGCCGTCACGATCGCCGCCACAACTGTCAGCGCTGTGCTGGCGTTGCTGCTGGTGCGCGCGCTCGGGCGCACCGCGGTGCAGGAGCGGCTGACGAATCCTGCGGTCAAGTCCATCGATGCCCGGTTGGCTCGGCGGGGGTGGCTGGCCGTCGGGTCCTTACGGCTCATTGCCCCGGCACCGTTCGCCCTGGTCAACTACTGCTCCGGACTCTCCGCGGTGCGCCTGCTGCCCTACACGACGGCCACTGTCGTGGGGATTCTGCCCGGTACGATCGCCGCGGTGCTGTTCGGGGACGCTTTGACCGGGCGAACGAATCCGGCATTGATAGTGGTGACGTCGGCCTGCGTGGCCGCCGGGGTGGCAGGATTGCTGGCCGACGCCCGCCTGCCGGTGTCGCAGGCACAGCCCAACACCGCAGATGGCGCATCGAGAAGCGGTCGCCTTCGTCGTCTGTTGCTGCCGGACCGCGGATAGGACGTGGCGAGAAATCCTACAATTTTGCTGCGCCTGCACCGCCAAAGCCAGCGGAGTTGCCGAACTCCTGACCTACGCGAGAAGTAGGGCACGCGCGTTCCCCGCGGATTCGCAGTCGAAGAGCCCACACCATCACCCCCACCGACATCACTCCGATTACGGGCTGCACGGGTGCCCATAGATCCAGAGCACCGCTCACCCCGACCGCCACCACTACCAGTTTGTTGCATATCGGACATCCGACTGCCAACAACGACAACGCATTCGCACTGACCCCTACACGGGAAGAAACCGACGACGCCAGCCCAGTGCTCACGTATGTCGCAAGAATGAGGCCACTGAGAACTGCGGTGGCAATCCACACCGGATAGTTCCACCACAACACCGGGGTCATTCGAACGTAGAACGCAGTGTGGATGATCCCGGTGGGGATCGCCACGACCAGCGCGGCCACCGTCGCGCCCAGTAACGCGGCCACCCAACGCCGCGCCGGCCAGTCACGCATCGTCACAGTCGTCATCCCTCTCCCGGTCAGCGGATACCACCCCACCATCTACTATGAATGATAGTAGTTTGCAGGTGCGGTGAGTCGGCGTCAATCGACGCCGACTCGCCGCCCATACGGCACAGGCGTCGAGCGTCGACGCGAGCCTCAGCCGACCGTGAGGAACCGTCTACGACTGCCGATACCCGACAATGGTGACCGGCGAGGCCGGACACAGTCCCATGCGGCTCTCGCCGCGCTCCGTTTCCTTCGCTGGTGACGCAGGGAACCCACACCGACCCCAGAGGATTTCTTCTGTGCATTCTTTTTCAGGCCCGACGCGGCGTGTCCGCGCTACCCTGATCGCCTCGATCATCGTTGTTGCCGCGGCATTTTCGGTAAATGCTCCAGCTTCGGCGGACCCTGCTGCACCCCCGGTGAACGCATCCGAAGCCGTACGACAACTCGCTGAACTCAATGCGACCGCCTTCACTCTCACCGAGAGCATGTACGCCGCGCAGGACACCCTCGATCGTCGCCGCGGCGAACTGAGTACCGCAGTTCAATTCGCCCACGAGACCTCGGCGGCGGCTCGGGAAGCCGAAGTGGCCGCATCTGCCAACCGTCGAGCACTGGCCACAGCTGTCGACGCCGCGTACAAAGGTGTACCGCAATCCCCTCTCGGGGCCGTTCTGGTCGCGGACAGCCCACAGCAACTACTCGATCAGATGGTGTTGTTGGACCGGATCCTCGCCGATCGAGCCGCTGCACTCGCCGACTCGACACAGATCGACGACGAAGCGCGAGACCAGCTCGAACAAGCCCGGCAAGCACAGGCGTCCGCTGCGGTAGCCGAGGCGGACGCCGCACGTACACAACGCGACCTCGAGCAACGCCAGACCGACCTGGCCGATCAGATCGCCAAAATCACCGACCAATTCGCCGCCCTCACCGATGCGGATCGAGCTGCCATCGTCAGCCCCGGCACCACGAATCCTTCCGAGCTACCCGCCGCCGTCTCGGCTGCGAGTGGAACATCAGCGGAGGCGATGCGCATCGCCCTCGACCAACTCGGCAAACCCTATTCCTGGGGAGCTACCGGGCCGGGGTCCTTCGATTGCTCCGGACTGATCTACTTCGCCTACAAACAACTGGGACTGACCGTTCCACGCGTGGCCGCAGACCAAGCACGAGCGGGCACACCTGTCTCCCGCGAATCAGTGCAACCGGGTGACTTCATCTCTCTCTACTCACCGATCGGACACATCGGGATCTACATCGGCGACGGGAAATACGTCAACGCCCCCACCGGCGGCGACGTCGTCAAAGTCGCGCCCGTTCCCTGGGATGAAGTGACCGCAATCAACCGGCCCATCGCCACCTGATTCGATGTCCACGGTCCGGACGCCGCGACTGCGAGGAGACCGGATGCCCGTGTGGCAGACCGGTAAGATCGAACCGGTGAGGACTTCAGCCACGGAACCTATGAACCAGAAGTGGCTCCTAGGTGCTGTTTGCGCTTCGATAGTGCTGTTCGGAGTCCTTCTCATGCATTCTGCGCCGATGTCGTTCGCAACGGCGACGAGTATCGGCGAACACTCGATGACCTCGACGGTGAGCGCTCCACCTGCCGTCGACGAGCATTCGGGAGCATCATCTGCGACAGCATCGGAGAGTGGTTCCGCAGCACACTGCGGGAACGGCTGTGGCGATCACAGCTCGGTCATGCATCTGTGTCTGGCTATCATCGGTGCTGTCGCGGCGTTGGCCGTCTTACGGGCAATCGTTGTGGGCTTCGCCGGTTCTCTCGTCCACGCTGCGCGGCTGTCGGCAGTTCGTCGTCGAACCGGGCACCCGCCGCCCTGGACCATTTTCACTCTCTCCGAATTGTCTGTGCTTCGGATCTGACAGGTGACTCACCGTTGTGTGAGACACAGATGTCGACGGGTCAGTGTGCCTGTCGATCCGAACCACCCCACCATAATTTCAGGAGTTTGTTATGCGTTCGAATCGATCTACCCGTTTCACGATCGCGATAACGGCGGCTTCCGCTGTCGCCGCCGCAGTTCTCGCTGGCTGCAGCAGTAACGACGGCGAAATGAACATGCCCGGCATGTCGAGCAGCGATACACCGGCCTCGTCGTCCTCCGAGAATTCCGCCGAAGCATCGGCCGAATTCAACGATGCCGATGTCACGTTCGTCGAAGGGATGTACCCCCACCATGCACAAGCGGTGGAGATGGCTTCACTTGTCGACGGCCGAACCGAGAATGCTCAGGTCATCGAGCTGGCCCAGGCCATCGAAGCAGCTCAAGCACCGGAGATGGAGCAGATGAATGCCCTGCTCACCGCATGGGGACAGCCCGCAGCGTCCGCCGACATGGGCGGAATGGACATGGGCGGAATGGACATGGGCGGTATGGACATGGGGAGCGGTGGCATGACCGGCATGATGAGCCAGGAAGACATGGACATGTTGTCGGCCGCTAACGGAGCGGAGTTCGACTCCATGTGGCTCACCATGATGATCGAGCACCACAAGGGGGCAATCGAGATGGCTCAGATCGAGTTGGCCGACGGCTCCAATGCTGATGCCAAGGAGCTTGCCTCCACAATCATCGATGCGCAGCAGAGCGAAATCTCCACAATGGAAAGTTTGCTCGCCCAGTAACTCTCAATTCTGGGAACTATCAACCGTAGGGCGGGGCTCGGCTAATACCGAGCCCCGGCCCTTCGGTTTCGAAGGACCTGGCCCTTTTAGCTGCCACACCGATCAACACGGCCCCGGAAACATGCCCTCCCCTGCTGATGCACCCGCCTGCGGGGTCCTTGGGACACGCAGATCCGCGGTAGGGACAGGGGGCGGCTCTCGGATCGGGTCATCGCGGCCCGGCGGGGGCGCGCCGTCGACAGAGAGTGGGTTCGATACCACCGGCACTGGCAGTTGGGGAGGCGTGGTCTTGCACGTGCGGCTGCTCGGTTTCCTTCTCAGATGGGTAATACAACCGAACTGACGAATTCATTGCGTATCCAGGCAATGAACAGACCCCACACCCCCGTCAGCAGGGCGACACCGACGGCGATCATGATCACTCCGCCTGCCACTTTGATTCTCTGCGAGTTCCGCCGTAGCCAGCCGACACCGCGCATCGCCGAACTCGAGCCGAACGCGAGGACCACGAACGGTAGACCGAGTCCCAGACAGTAGGCGACGATGAGAGTGACGCCGCGCGCTGCGGTTGCGCCTTCAGTGCCAGCGGCAACGGACAACACCCCGGCGAGCGTGGGGCCAAGGCACGGCGTCCAGCCGAGCGCGAACACGCCACCGAGCAGCGGCGCTCCAGCAAGAGACGAGATGGTTTGCGGCGCGAATCGAGTGTCGCGTTGGAATGCGGGAATGAACCCGATGAACGTCAAGCCCATGATGATCGTGATGGCACCGCCGACCTGCTGAAGCACCTGTTCGTTGATGCGCAGGGTGCCGATGACCCCGAAAATCGAGGCGGTGGCGAGGACGAAGACGATGGTGAAGCCGGCGACGAACAACCCCGCTGCACCTGCCACGCGCCAGCGGCTTGCCAGCTTCGGCGGTGCTTCACCAGTCGAGGCGGCGGCGAGCGACGGCACGTCGGCACCTGCGATGCCCGCCAGGTACGACAGGTAGCCCGGCACCAGGGGCACCACGCACGGTGACGCGAACGAGACCAGCCCGGCGAGCATACATGCGGCGATCGCCAGTACCAGAGGTCCGCTCGATGCCAGATTTTGGAACGTCGAGCCAACGCCGCCTTGGGCAAGAAGAACAGTCATTCGTCTGCTATCCGTTCGACGACAGGGAGCAGGTCTTCGGCGAGGAGGGCACGCATGAACACTGCCGCCACCCGGTGCTCTCGATCGAGTACCAGCGTCGAGGGAATCACGCTGGTCGGGTAGTTCCCGCCGAGGGCGATCAGCGTCCGCATCGAGGGGTCGTAGATCGAGGCGTAGGAGACATTGTTGTCGACAACGAAGTCCTGCGCTTTGTCCTTCTGCGGATCTCGAACATTGATACCGAGGAACTGCACACCGCGCTCGCGGGTTGCTTCGTAGACCTCTTCGAGGTCGTCGGCTTCGCCGCGGCAGGGGCCGCACCACTGACCCCAGAGATTGATCACGACCACCTCGCCGTCATAGTCCGACAGAGCGGTGTTCTTACCTTCCTCCATCAGATCGGGTCCGGCGAGTTCACCGATGGTTCCGCGCGTTTCGGGGGGATCGTAGACGATGTCGGTTTGACCACCGGGTGCAACGAAATCGAAGCTACCTCCGGAGGGCACGGCGTCGGCGCCTGCGGAACATCCGGAGACCAGGAGTGCAACGGCAAGGATGGATGCCGTTGCCGTGGCGGGCAGACTGCTCTGTTCGCGTGTGCGAGCCCCCGTAGGGCGGCCGAGTCTCATGAAGTCGACGCCTTTGCTGCAGTACGGATCTGCGCCGATGTCTCGAACATCGTGGGATCGGTGACGCGGTCGATGCCCCAGTCTTGGCCGGTGACGAAGCTCGGGGCACTGTGACTTCCCTCTCCGGAATGCACTACGGACACGAGGCAGTCAGTTGATTCGGATCGTGGTCGTGGCTCCTGGATCCTGGTCCGGTCGATACCCGGTCGGCAACACCGGCCGGGTCGACGCGGGATTGACGCGACCGGTGCCGCATGACCTCGCCGAAGCACAGGGCGGCGGCTAGCAGGCGACATCAGTTCAAACCCGCGTACGAATGCAGTCCGGAGACCACCATGTTGATGATGAACAGGTTGAACAGCATGGCCACGAATCCGGCGATGTTGATCCACGCGGCCCGGGTGTCACGCCACCCGCTGGTGGCCCGGGCGTGCAGGTACGCGGCGTAGATGATCCACGCGATGAATGAGACCGTCTCTTTCGGGTCCCAGCCCCAGAACCGACCCCACGCGGCCTCGGCCCAGATCGCGCCGAGGATGACACCGATTCCGAACAGGGGAAACGCGAAGATGGTGGTCTTGTACGCCAGCACGTCGAGCGAGTGCGCCGAGGGGAGACGAGCGACGATCCGGCCCACTCTGCTGTCGGGGACGGCGTTGTTGTTGGGATATCGGATCCGGATCAGGAACAATGTGCTGGCTGCACCGGAGATCAGGAACACCCCGCTGCCGAGCGAGACGACGGAGACGTGCACGGGGAGCCAATACGACTGCAAGGCTGGTACGACGGGCGCCGCGTTGGCATAGAGCACAGTTCCGGCAATGAAGAGCAGGATCAAAGTCGGAACAAGGACGAACAACCATAGTGTGCGCAGTTGCTCCGAGCGCAGCACAATCAGTCCGGCAAGTATGCCGGCCGCGCATGTGACGGAGACGAATTCGTACATGTTTCCCCACGGCGGGCGGCCAGTGGCGATCCCGCGCAGGACGATCGACCCGACATGCAAAGTGAGTGCGAGCATTACCAGGGCGAGTCCCGTGCGGCCCAGGCGTTCGGACGGGGCTCTTCGCTCGGGGACCGGCACGTATCCCGGTGTCGATGATGTCGCTGCGATCAGTTGCGGATGCAGACTCGAGGCCCGGCTCAAAGTCGCTGTTCGCGTCGTTGCGAGTTGTGCGATGAACAGGATCGCGGCGAGAAGGTAGACCACAAAGGCGGTCTCGAAACTGATGTCGCTCCAGCGGGCGAGGTTGTCGTCGATCGGCATGGCGCTACACCGTTTCTGTATCGAGGGTCTCGGAGTGGTTCTTTGTCCGCGGCGTCCAGATTTCGGTGCGGAGGGTCTCGAATTCGGGTCCCCATCCGGCGTGATCGGTACGGGCGAGCCCGCCCATCTCCACGCTCGATCGGCCTGTTTCGGCCGGGAGTACACGGAACCAGACTCGACGTCGCTTGATCACCAGCGAGACCAACAGTCCGGTCATCATCGTGATCGCGAACACGAGCACCCACAACTGTGCGGGGTCGTATCCGACCTGCAGGTTGGCGAACTCCTTGGCGCCGTTGAATCGAATGTTGGTGCCGTCGGTGAGGGTCGTCGATTCACCGGGACGCAGGTTCACCCGATCCTGCTTGACAAGTCGGCCCTGGTTGATCATCTCCTGGTCCAGGGAGAAGATCGACTGGGGTATGCCGGTGTCGAGGCCGGTATCACCTTTGTAGATATCCACTGCCACAGCAGGATCGACCAAGTCCGGGAAGCGGGAGGAGAGCAGGGTTCCGTTGAATTGCGCAGTGGGAGCGAAGAGGCCCTCGATGGCGATCTGGCCGCGGCGTCGCTCATCGGCGGTGGCATAGGTCCCGCCGGGTGGATCGAAACGCAACGCCCCGCTACTCAGGAACGTGGTGGCGTCGTCGGGCCGGAACTGCAGGGCCTCGGTTCGACTCTGACCATCGGGGAAGGTCACGGTGAATTCCGGGGCGTACCCGTGGCCGGTGAGGTAGATGCGTTCATCTCCGAGCCGGAGGGGTTCGTTGACTTTGAGTTGATAGTCGCGCCAGGTGTCTGCGGCGATGTCGTCGGCGCTCTGGTAGGAGATGTTCGAGGTGAACATCTCTGCCTGGCCGTTCTCAAGGTAGTCGGCGTTGAAGTCCTTGACTCTGATGCAGAACGGCTCCAGCCCGGTTCCGTCGGTGCTGTTGCCGGCCCGGAAGGAGTCGTAGATGGCGGGCGAGGTGTTGCAGAAACCGGGCCCGTTGTCGGCGATGACGATGACCGATCCTTCGTAACCGAAGAGCTTGCCGATGGCGATGGCCGCGAGCAGACCGATCAGCGAGAAATGAAAAAGTAGGTTTCCCGCTTCGCGGGTATAGCCCTTCTCGGCGGAGAGGGTGAGCGCCCCATCGGGCTCGGGCCTAACGGCAGTACGCCACCCTCTCAAGTGGGGCGCGATGTCGTCGATGACGGTTTTCGGGCTACCGGCGAGAGCGCCCGAATGATGAAGCGGTAGTCGCGAAAGGTTTCGGGGTACGCGAACTGGCTGTGCGCGAAGGGCTTTACCGTGTTCGATCATTCGGGGAGTCAGGCAGCCGATCAACGACACAAACAGTAGGACGTAGATGGCGGTGAACCAGAAGCTTCCGAATACGTCGAACAATTCCAGCGTGTCCATGACGGCCCCGAGAGCCGGGCGCGCTGCGATGTAGGAATCAACCGCCTGGGTGTTGAGATTGCGCTGTGGCAGCAGGGCGCCTGGGATTGCTGCGATAGCGAGCAAAAACAGCAGCACCAGTGCCGTTCGCATCGAGGTCAGTTGCCGCCACCTGTTGCGCACCGCAGCGATTGCTCTGCGTAACCGTCCCTGCGATGTGAGCGCCGGGGTTTGATCAGCTGTCACACCGCCACACCCTTTCGACGATTGCATCTCAATTACTATGCAACATAGTAGTTGATGGGCCGTGTGCAGTTGTGCGCGGTAGTCGCCTGGGCGAGAGGGTAAGTGCTGCAACCACAAACGTGGTACTTGGTCCATCCGGAACGCTGCCGGGCTGCGGTTCGGTTTAGGCCGCTTTCGGCCCCACGGTAGGCGCGGATCGGTTCTTCTACTCATGCCGTCCAAACGCGTTTCATCCCGCGGAGTAATACCTGTGCGGTGAGATCAGGCACACTTGCACTAGCTGTTTTGCGTGCCGAGTACGAAGCGGCGCGGTTCCCTCTGCAGTTGATCGAGGATGTCGCGATGTCCCAACTCGATGAGCGAGCGCCACTACGACTGGCCTACGAGGATGTACTGGTCACCGTGGATCGCGCCGCCGCGCACCTGCTCGATGACGGGCCCGCCGCCCTCTGGGTCACCACGGCCCTGCGCCAACGTCGAACCCAACAATGCCTGGCAGTTGAGGGTGCGGCCCGCATGGAACGCTGGAGGCGTCACCGCACACGGTATTCGTCGCTAGCGCGGGTAGACGGCGACATGGATCTGCTATTTTCGTCGTGTGTGTCCGATTCGGTTGAGCGAGTGTATTCGCCGAATTCTGCTCTGGTCCATCATGGCGGCCACGGCAGTGGCGGTGCTGATGATGTCGCAGGTCGCACACACCACCGCAGAGCCCGGCCACGCTCCGCTGGCTGCGGTCATCGAGAGCGTCCCGGAAATCGAGCACACGTCGGCGCCGGAGCAGGACGAGGGGATCGGCGGTAGCGCGTCCAGTCATCACGACAATCACGGATCCCTGATCGGGTCCGTCCACATAGCGGTGGCGATCCTTGCGCTAGGGCTGGCAATGTTGCTGCGCCGGACCGGATGGACAGTGCTACTGCACCAGCTTCGAGGTCTACAGGCATCGAGATCGTCGCCAACTGAGAGGTCGGTCTCTCCCCCTGCGCCGATGTCCGTGCTCGACGCGGCATGCCTTCTGAGGGTGTGAGAGGTCTGCGTTTGCGCAGATCGGTCCACCTTTCTTCTCGCGCGCCGCCTCCGCGGTGAGGGCGCGAGCCTGCCTCGTCGAGGACAACGCCATGCATATCATCTTCAACGTTTCATCGTCTACGCCGCACCTTTGTTTCCCTCATCCCAACCCCGCCGCGCCTCCTCCCGGAGTCGCGATCGTCCTTCGCGAGGCCGGGCCGCACGATCTACCGCAGAGCGCGCAGTTGCACCTCGACGAGCTACCGATTGGCCTGTTCCCCGAGCTGGGAGCACGGTTCCTGCGCCGGTGGCACCGCAGCTTCGTCAACCGACGACACGCCATCGCTCTTGTCGCAACCGATAGCGAAGGCGCCGTCGTCGGATTCCTCCTCGGCACCCTCGATCACCATGCCCATATCGGTGATCTACTGCGCGAGAAGATGACCGTGCTGCCGTTGGCTGCACACGCCGGTGCGGCGATGGCAGTCCGCCCGCGCACCGCCATGCGGTTCGTTCGTACGCGTCTTCGCCCCTGGTGCAGAGCGGTGGCGCGCGCTCGGCCCATCCCACTGCCGAACGGCGAACCCGAGACTCCCCCGGCCGACAGTGTCGCCGTCGTCGTTGCGATAGCGGTGAGCCCACGGGTGCGAGGGATCGGAGTGGGTGCACAGTTGCTCGACTGGTTCGAATCCGACTCTGCGCGGGCAGGTGCACGTTGCGCCGAGCTGTCCACCGATCTCGGGGTGGCCGACAATGCAGGCGGCTTCTACGAGCGCCTCGGATGGCAGAAAAGCGGAAACCGTCTCGATCGAGATGGCCGGACCATGCAGACCTACCGGCGAGAGCTAGACGGCCGCTGCGGCCGTGCTCCGCTCCCCTTGTCGGTCCCACCAACCCGGACGACCGCGAGCACTGCCCCGTCGACAGAAACGAGACGATGATGTCAAGCACCCGACGAACGGTGTTCGAACTCGTGGGATGCACTGCGCTCGCAGGCGTGCTGCTTGCAGGAGTGTTGTTCCCCATCGTCGGTGGCCTGGGATACGTCTCGAACCGCGCCGCTGACACCGACGACAACGTTTCCGGCGAACTCGCCGAGGGCGTAGTTCCTGCCATCTCGACGATGACGGACGTGGCAGGCAACCCGATCGCGTGGCTATACGAGCAACGCCGTTCCGAAGTGCCGAGCGCGAAGATCTCCAACGAGATGAAGCTTGCGATCGTCTCCGTCGAGGACCGGCGCTTCGCAGAACACCAGGGCGTGGACTGGCAGGGAACGTTGCGAGCGTTCTTGACCAACACCACCAGCGGGCAGGTCGAGCAGGGCGCATCGACACTCGATCAGCAGTACGTGAAGAACTATCAATTACTGGTCGTCGCTGACACCGACGCCGAGCGGCGTGCCGCGATCGAGACCACGCCGGCTCGCAAGATCCGCGAGATCCGAATGGCGTTGTCCTTGGACAGAGAATTGACCAAAGACGAGACATTGACCCGCTATCTGAACCTGGTTCCGTTCGGCAATGCCTCGTTCGGCATCCAAGACGCCGCGCAAACCTACTTCGGTGTCGATGCCAGCGAGTTAACGGCGACGCAATCAGCGATGCTGGCAGGGATGGTTCAGTCCAGTTCGGCACTGAACCCGTACACCAACGTCGAGGGAGTCACAAGCCGCCGAAACCTTGTCTTGGACAACATGATCGAAACCATCCCGAACCGAGCCGCAGAATTCGAGGCCGCCAAATCCGAGCCATTGGGGGTGCTGGCCGAGCCCAACACCCTCCCACGTGGATGCATCGCCGCCGGTGATCGAGGGTTCTTCTGCGACTACGCACTCCAATATCTTGAGGACGCCGGTATCAGCCGCGAGCAGATCGACGAGGGCGGTTATCTGATCAAAACGACTCTCGACCCGGCGGTGCAGAACTCGACCCAGGCCGCACTGACCGCGAACACAGATCCCGACCTCGACGGTGTCGCCACCGTGATGAATGTCGTCGCACCCGGACAGGACGAACACCGCATCCTCGCCATGGGCAGTAGTCGCACCTACGGACTCGATGCCGACGCCGACGAAACGGTTCAGCCGCAACCGTATTCACTCGTAGGCAACGGCGCCGGGTCGATCTTCAAGATATTCACCACTGCCGCCGCGATGGAACGCGGACTCGGCACCAACGCCACACTGCAGGTTCCCCGGCGCGTCGAGGTCAGGGGGTTGGGCGACGGCGGCGCGCGTAACTGCCCGGCGGGCGCTTACTGCGTGGAGAACGTCGGAAACTACCCACCGGCGCTGACGGTCACCGACGCACTGGCGCAATCACCGAACACGGCGTTCGTGAAGTTGCTCGAGTCCGTCGGTGTCACACCGACAGTCGACATGGCAGTGCGGCTAGGGCTTCGCTCCTACACCCTCCCCGGCTCGTCTGGATTCGACGAGCAGAGCATGGCCGACCTCCAGAAAGAGCAAAGCCTCGGCTCGTTCACACTCGGACCTACCTGGGTCAACCCGCTCGAGCTGTCCAACGTCGCAGCTACCCTCGCCTCGGGAGGTACTTGGTGCCCGCCGAACCCGATCGACTCCATCTCCGACCGCGAGGGTGTAGCTGTACCGGTCACACAACAAGCGTGCGAGCAGGTCGTCGAACCCGGCCTGGCCAACACACTCGCCAACGCGATGAGCAAGGACGACCAACCCGGAGGAACCTCGGCATCGGCGGCCGGGTCCGTGGGCTGGACGCTGCCGATGTCCGGGAAAACCGGCACTACCGAATCCAACCGATCCTCGGGCTTCCTCGGCTTCACCAACCGCTACGCCGCCGCCGTCTACACCTACGGTGACTCACCGACACCGGGCCAGATCTGCTCCTTCCCACTGCGGCCCTGCAGCTCCGGGAACCTCTACGGCGGTAACGAACCCGCACGAACCTGGTACGACGCGATGGACCCAATCGCCACGAACTTCGGCCCCATCGAGCTGCCACCGGTCGACGACAAATACGTCCGCGGCTCCGCCAACGGCCAAGTACCTGAGGTCAGCGGCATGAGCCAGTCGTCGGCCACATCGAGATTGGAAGCAGCAGGATTCTAGGTGACCGTCGTCACCACCACCGGTCAGGGCGCTCGCGGTACCGCTACCGGCACATCCCCATCCGGCGCGGCGATCCCGGGATCGCTGATCACGCTGTACATCAGTGACGGCTCCCCCGCCCCCGACCGCACGCCCACGCCAGCGCCGCCCAGTATCGACATTCCCGGCCTGCCGCTACCGCCGCCGCGGTGATCACCCACGACACTCACCCTTGAGACCCCCGCGCACGAAAGGAAACGCCATCACAGTCAGCCGTCGACAACTGCTCACAGCCGCAGCGGTTTTGCCGCTCACAGTCAGCTGCACCATCAACACCGCCGACAGACAATCCCCCAGCCTCGCACCGAGCAGTAACGCATCTCCCGCACGGTCCCCGGCCGTGAGCGCACCGAGCAGTCGATCATCGGCCCCGGTGAATCCGGGGCGGTGGATGCCGACAGCTGGCGAAGTGATGCCCGAGATCAAACGCGCAGCGACGAGCTTCCTCGAAGCAGGTGGCAGCTGGAGCGAGGGAGGAGGAGTACTCGACAGCTTGCGCACCGCAGGGGTATCGCTCGAAGTCGCGGCGACGGCAGCACTGCTTCAACCCGACGAGGCCCTCGCCAGCACCCTGCGAGTGGTGTATCCGCAGTACGCCGGAATCGGTCCAGAGAGTGCTGCAGTGATCGTGCTGTTCGACCAACTCCTACAACGCCCCACGCTCGCGCAGCCGGCTGAGACGACCCGGCAGATGGCACTCGATATCCGGCTCAAGCGCGACATCGCCGCTGGCGCGGCCTGGACGGTGGAAAAGATCAACCCTTTGACCTCTCTTGGGTCCCCAGTACCACTGACCGCCGCTGCGTCGTCGGTGCTGAGCAGCCCTCGCATCACGCTCTCCGAGCCTGCACGACTCGACATCGGAACCGGACGCATCAACAACAATGTGCTCCAGATCATGCTCGGACTTGCCGATCGATTCACCTACGCAGTGCAGGTGATGCACACCGGTCACATCCAGACCGTCTTCCCGCACCCGCGCTTGTCCAACCACGCAGTGGGACGAGCGGTGGACATCCGAGAAATCAACGGTCGGCGCGTTGTCGACGATCCCTTCAACAACCCAACGATCTCCGAATTCGTCACTGCGGCAGCCCTACTGGGCGCAACCGAGGTCGGAGGTCCGACCGACCTCAACGGTGACCGTCCAGGATTCTTCACCGACGACGTGCACAGCGACCACGTCCACGTCGGCATCACCCCGGGCGACGCACCGGCGCATCTGCGATGACACCGAACCGGATGGGCACTTCGGCCTGACCTGCCCGAAATACTATGCTGGTTAGTAGTTGAGTGCTCGCCACGGCGAGGCGGGTGAAGGTGTCGGAATTGTTCGCACTCAGCCGATACCGATCGTCGGTGCGATGTCGCTGCCACGGCTGTTCGCCGCCGAACGATCCGCGCTCGTACATCGCCTCAGTGATTGGAGATTAAGTGAATGGAGATGAAGGTCGATGCGTCTACGTCGTCCCGCACATACCGCCCGAGCAGTCACGTCCACCTCAGCCGCCGTATCCGGTCATGTTCACCGCGCCTGACCGGGAGATCACTTGGCGTTGACGCTCAAGCGATTACATCACCGAGCCCTCATCGACAGAACGAGAACCGCACTTTATGTCCATCTCGCTTTCCCGCATCCTGCTGCCGTCTCTGATCGCAGCTCTGTCCCTCGTTGGATGTTCCGCTCCGGCAGCGACTGACGGCGCGGCCGATCCGGCAGTGGTCGACTTCACCTCCTCACTGGCTCATGTGCACGGATTGCACGTCAACGCCGATGGCACCGTCCTCGCTGGTAGCCACACAGGACTCTTCGCCATCGGTTCGTCCGGAAACCTGACCAGGGTCGGCTCTTCCGACGATGACTTCATGGGTTTGTCGGGTGTACCGGCCACCGATACCCTCTTCACCTCCGGTCATCCCGGCGAATCCAGCACGGCGGCGAACCCACTGGGACTGCGTAGCAGCAATGACGGCGGAATGTCGTGGTCGGATCGGTCACTGGAGGGACAAGTCGACTTCCACGCGCTGGCTGCCGATGGACGCATCCTCGTCGGATTCGATGGCAGTACCGGTCTACTCGTCTCCGCCGACAGCGGCTCCACCTGGACTCCCGGCGCCGCTGCGCCCGCGGCGTCGTTGGCGATTACGAGCTCCGGAGTATGGGCGGTGACACCTGATGGACTTCAGCACAGCACCGACACGGCCCGAACATTCTCTCCTGTCCTCGACGCACCGAACTTGGTATTGCTCGCCGGTGCCGGCGATGCACTGTGGGGGATCGACACCGACGGATACGCCTGGCGTAGTCGCAACGGCGCCGATTGGCAGAAGCGTTCCGCAACCGGGTCCGTCGAGGCATTGACCGCGGTCGACTACGACACCGCCTACGCAGCCAGCCCCCAGGCGTTGTACACACTGACGTAACTCGGCCCGGTCGAGACCAGCCCGACAACAGATAGCGACATTTCGACGCGACCGCAGGCGGTCACCCGCGCGGCTGATGCGGGCGCTTGCCGCTGTTGAGCGGCTTACTCCCTCTTCCTCCCCTGGGGTTCGGCCCGCCACGAGATCCCGCGATGACACCGGGGTCCGACTCCGAGATATCCAGGAATGAGGACAACCGAAATACTTGGCGTAGAGATTCCGAGGCCGTACTGGATGCTGTCATGCAGGTGTGCCGAAATGGGAGCCCTGTTCGGTGTAGTCATGGTTCGCGGACGGTTGGCGTTGATCCGATTGCCGACGATGTGTCTGGTCGCGTTCATGGCGTGTGGGTTCAGGTTGCTAATCGTCTGGCTCCTCTGCGTGATCGGCCCTCGGCGTGGGCATTCGAGTGGGACTTGACCTCAGGGGTGGCCCGGCGCAGCCCGATCGTGAGCGCGACTCAGACGTGGGCTGAGCTCGGCGTTGATCTGAGTCGGCCGATTCCGGATGGTTTGGCGAAGCTGGATCTTGGGGACGCCACAGCATCGGTGCTGGCGCAGCTCGTTTCCGGTGGGCCGGGAACTGTGCTCCAAGAGGTCGGTGTGGAATGCCGTCCATCGGGTGCACATCGGCGTATGCAGTTCACGGCACACTTTCTCCACGACGGCATCGGCCCTACTGGTGAACCTCATCGGGTTGTTCGGGGAGTGTCTGTGGATATTGGTCCTTCGGAGGGTACTGAACACATCGATCGACGTAACGCGGGTCTGGATACGCTGGTTGCACGGTCGCTGTCCGATCCCTCGGAGTATCGCGCGATCGCTGACCCCGATTCACTTCAGCTTTTGTACTGGTATGGCGACGCTCCGACTGGCATTGCATGGCAAACAAGCCACTTACCCGGCGCTAAACCGGTTCTACACCCCGGTGACATTCCTGATGCAATCCGAATCGGACAATCCTTGAAAGTTGCGCAAGCCGGGGCTGTGGAATCGGCCGAATTTCGTTTTCTGACACCCTATTCGGATTATGTCGCGGTGTCGGTGTCTGCGAGAGCTATCGACCTCGATGACCGCTCCAGAGCAATCCTGGTGACGCTCCGACCACAGGTTCCGTAATTTCTGTTTCCGTTGCCAAGACAAGCCAGCTGTTGGTAGCGTTTGCCTACGCTCACCGAGCGCCTGTGGCACGCACCTTGTAGTAGTCGGGGCGGCCTCCACGTCTTTTTCGGACGTTCCACTCTCCTGCCCGAATTCTGCCTGACGCTGCTTTTAAGCGTAATGGCGTCTGGGCAGACGGACCTTACGAGGAATCAGTGCGGAAGAAAGTCGTGAAGAAGCCAGCAGTTCGCTCGTTCGCAAGGTTGTTGGCTACTGGTCTTACCTGCTTGGTCGTCATCGCGGCACCTAGCGTCACCGCCAGCGCGCAACCAGTCGAGCCCAGCCCCTCGGGGGGCGACTCCGCTCCGGTGGAGGTTCAGGTGCCGTCGATAAACGAGGCGCGCCGGGCGACATAGAGGGCACTCCACCTGGCCAGAATGCGCCTCCAGTCGAGGTGCCACCGGACTCCGGAGCGACGACCACCTCAGGTCAGAAGGTGGTCGAAAAGCGGAGTTCTCGCGAAGTGACCGACCCTGCCGAAGCGGAGGAAATTGCACAAAGGCTGACACAGAAGCATGCCGAGGAGTCGGGTATATCTGCACGCCAATCCGGTCCTATATGTTTCCAAACACGTTTTCAGTCGTGCAAAACATATTCGACCATCGTCGAGCAATTCATTCAACCCAATTTCCCTAACGGCCCGTTGGAGCCGATCGGAAACTGGGTCATCGACGTCACTCTCCAGGTCCGTAGCCCTCTTCAGACACAGACCAAAGAAAACGTGATCCAATTCTACGGCGATGTCTCGTCGACTTCTCCAACAACCACCATTCCGGGTACGTACTCTTTCCAACTCGTTGTTCTCGATCTCGCCAACGACAGCACCACTACCTATCCCGCCTACGTTTTTCCGATGGTCATCGGAGGGACTGGGTACCAGCAGTACGAGCATTATGTGACGAGAAACGCGACAAACGCGTTCGACAAGCGAACGCTTCAATTCATATACATTGGAGACTCGCCGGCGAACGACTTGGATGGTACTCCCGTTCGCACGCGCACCACCGGCCAGCAATTCAGGTGTGATGCTGCTCAATCAGTCAACTACGGCACCGGCTGCGTCAACCCGAACGAGAAGCCGACTGTCCAGTACACCCAAGCAGCGTTCCCGAACATATCTCAGACAGTTAAGGCTGGCCAGGCTGCCTTTGGTTTCGGAATTCCTGGTACTGGCGCGCCGCTGACTCGTGGAAATTCTGCTGACAATCAGGCAAATCGGGACGCCGCATGCCCACGGTCGTCACAACAGCGGTTGGATCTACTCGGCGAGAAACCTCTCAACATGAAAGACCCATCCTGCGATGAATACCCTTTCGCATCGACCGTGCAGGGCGGCTACGGGTCGACCGTCCGATGGGTCCCTCTTACCGAGAACAATAAACAAGGCACCCTTATGGTCGAATTTTACCGCGGGAACAGAGTGATGCCCGGTGACGACTACTTCGTTTCGGCAATCGGCTGAACGAGCCCGTTTCATCTTCAGAATCCGATAAAAGGTACCCAACGGAAAGGCCTCGAACATGAGAACTCGACCACTACGTAAAACAGCTACCATCGCCGCCCTGCTAGGAGCGTTGGTGCTCGCCGCTCCAGGCGCTGCTAGCGCGGACGTTGTCACCGGTTGGGTCGGCCCAGCAGGAAGTAACGGCGCAGGTGTTCAGTTCCTGAACACCTCCACAATCATCAATTCGCCCAACCTGACCGCACAGTCGAAGATCTACTCTGTCTTCGGCCAGCAGGTCGCACCCGGTGACATCGGCGTGCGAGCTCGACTGTTCAAGAGCGGAGCATTGTGTGAGGCTGTCGGCTACAAGTACAGCTCCACCGGTACAGCTTCACTGACACTGGGCACGACCGCGACCTGCGGGACAGGTTCGTACAACAGTCACGGTTTCACTGCGGTATGGGATGGAAGCAAATACCGCGAAGCCCTGACTTTCCCGAGCAACCCGCTGGACTGGACCGCCCCGGCTGCCCGGTCCGCGACCACCTCCGAGTCCGAAACGACCACTGTCGAGTCGGGAACCAATGCAGCGGGTCAATCCTTCGGACCGGGCGACACCGCACCGTCCGACGCGGAATTGCCCGACCTCGTCGCTGCGATCGGCACCGACGGAGTGCAGGGATACATCCTCAAGCAGGACCTCGACAGCGGAGCCACGTCGCCGGCCGAAGCTTCTAAGCTGCGCAAGCAGAACATCGACGGCACCGAGGTGTTCGGATCTGCCCCTAAGACTGTTCCCGTGTACGCGGAGGACGGAACGACTCAGGTCAGCGAGTTCGCGATTTCCTGACACCGTCGATGGCCGGTCCCGGCGTTCTCGGGGCCGGCCATCGAGCTGCGGTTATGCCGGGCGTCGCCGTGGGGCGGGTTGCGGCGGATAGAAGACTTTCATCGCGGCCTGTAGATCCAAACTCGATGGATCCAAGAAGATCGTCCAGTAACTGTCGATCAGGGGCAGATGAATGCCATACCCCCTCCCCCCGTGCTCGAGGACTTCCAACATTTCGTCGCGACCGACTTTTAGATCAGGTCGGTGGGTTTGACCAGCCAATACGGTGTATGTGTCGTACAAATCATTATTGAGTCTCGCGGTCAGGGTGGGTGCGTGGTTCGCCTCGAGATCTTGTCGTAGTTGCTGAACGACTGGTGTCTCCTCTGCGCGGTTTGCAGCACCGACCAAATCCTCATGGTTCACGCTCCGTTCCGCCGGAAGCGGCTCCGCGGGTGTACCGCGGTACACCCCGTCAGGGTCGGCCTGGGAGCGCAGCTCGTCGAAACTCAGGTTTGCTATGGACAGGTTGTTCTCCACCACCGCGAGTCGACTGGGAATCACGCGGAACGAGGCAGGTGCGACGCCTTCTGCAATATCGAGGACGAGAACGGGATGCTCGGGCTGTTCACACGCTTGTCGGTCGACCACAAACACGTAATACGGCGGTGGTGACGGGATCAATTCGGCAAGATCGGTTGGTGTCAGGTCACTGAACTCGCTGTCGTCGACCACGGTAAGGAAAGCCTGTGCCTCGGTTCCGTCGGCTTGTCGGTGAGAAGCTTGGGCATCAGCTGCAATCTGCTGCCAGACATCGTCGGCGGCGAAATGGGTACGAACGAGCAGGGATTGACCTTCCGGGAGAGTAGGCATAGCTCGACACTACCTCTCCGGCCTGTCATCGGACGGCCAGTTGCTTTGTCTCGCTGAGTAACCCGCACATATAAGCTTTAGTCAGCGTTCATACGTTCGGCAGCTGACGGGGACGGATATTCAACTGCGCTGGTGAGCGCGTCAAGACCACCCACTGCGGTGTTGTTCCCGTTGATGGAACGTCTGGCGGCGTGGTGTAGCTGCGTCAGAGCGATTGCGCGGGCGGTCATCTCGGCGATTTCGGCGGGTAGTGGTGGTCCGTCGATGGTTCGGATTCGCATGGCCTCGAGTGTGGCATCGGGTACCGACAGATTGTGTTGCGCTGCAACGGGTTGAAGCCTGAACCGCGCGTGCACGAGCGGCCCGTCTGCGCTGTGGTCGGGGTGTAGCAGTGCGGAGCGCAGCGGAGTTCGATTCGGCGGACGCCCGCAGGGTGGCCCGACCCTGCTCCCTCACGCTTTCCCGATCCCAGGCAATGGAGAAGGCCCGCACCCGGTGTGGGGTGCGGGCCTTTCGGTCTACGGGCTGTGAGCCGGTGTCAGGGCTGTTCGGCTGGTGGGGTGGTCGGGCGCCCTTCGGCGGCGTCACGGATCCACTGGGGTACCTCGAGGCCGTCGCGTTCGTACAACGCGACCGATGCCCGTGCTGCGGCCCGCGCGACCTGTGGTCGGGCTGCGGTGGTGCGCTTCTCGGTGGTGGTCATCGTGGGTCCTCCTGCTCGTTCTGGTTGTCAGTGTCCTCGGTTTGTGCCGGTGACGCCAGTGCTCGCCACAATGCCCGGGTTGCGACAGCGCGCAGGACGTCTCGTTCGGTTCGGGTGATGAGCGGTGAGTCGGTCACCGGTGTGTAGATGTCCCAGCCCAGGGCGGCTTCGGCTTCGTTGTCGCTGGTGGTGCGTTCGAGGCACCAGGTGATCCGTTGCCAGGCTTGGGCGCGTTTGTCGGCCACGGTGCGTTGGCGGACGGTCAGGGCGACGCCGACGACGGCGAGGACACCGACGATCAGGGTGACCCAGGACGGTCCTATACATGTCAAGCGATCCGTGGGCGGGAGCAGTGAATCGTCTGTCAGTCGAGCATGTGTCAGTCGTCGAGTTCGCAGAAGCGCAGGGCGTTCTGGAACGGATCCAGTAGCTCGACGGTCGGTCCACCAGGTGCGGAGCGATCGATACCGGGTCGCAGAGTCACCAGATGGTCTCGCCGACGCAGCTCCCGGTGGAACGCCGCGATGTCGACCGTCGGCAGCCACACAGCGGCCCCTGGTGTTCCATCCCCGTGGTGTTGACTCAGGTCCAGGTGAACACCGCCACGGGTGACCCGCATGTAGAGCGGTAGATCGGCGGCGAAGCGATGCTCGAAGTCGACCTCGAATCCGAGGTAGTCGCAATAGAAGTTTCGTGTCGCGACCTCGTCATACACCCGCAGGATCGGAACAGCCGCCAGCGGACGGGGAGCGAGAAGAGCGGCGCTGCAGCTGTTCCAGTCTCGAAATCCGGCAGTGTGAGCGACGGCCTCGAGTGACTGGGCGTGGGTCAATTGTGCAGCACCTGATTCGGCCAGGAACTTTCGCAACGTTCGTGCAGCGGACTTCAACTCATCGATGGTCATGTGAACGGGCATCAGGGATCCTTCGTTGGAAGCACAACCGAGTCCGGATGCTCGCATTACCGGCGGTCAGCTGCTTCCTGACGGATTCCGATGGTGGACCCTCAGAGCAACGTGTTCACCGAACCCCGGACGGGGCGCGAGCGGCAGGTACGTCAACCTCTGCTGACATGCTGCCACATCCTGCGAGATCAGCGACGAGATCGTTGAAAACCTCCCGCGCCACGAACCGCTTGAGGCACCTGATGACGTCCTTCTTCGACAACCCGTCACCGCGCCGGCGTTGCATGTAGTCGATCGTGCGTTGGTCGTACCGCAGCCGACACACGGTGATCAAGTAGAGCGCTCTGTTCGCGGCGCGATCACCGCCTCGGTGCAGCCTCATCCTCGTCGTCTTGCCCGACGAGGCAGGAACAGGGGCGACACCGCACAACCGGGCGAACGCGGCCTCGGAATGAAGCCGGCCGATGTTCTGCCCCGCGGTCACCAACAACTGCGCCCCGTTGACCGGTCCTACCCCGCACGCTGCGCGCATCGTCGGAGCCGTCGCGGTCACCAAAGTGTCGAGCTCGCGCTCCAGAACGGCGATCTCCTCGGCCAGATCGCTGGCCCGGCGACCGAGAGTCCGCAATGTCAACTTCGCAGCTTGTTCCGGATCGGACAGGCGCGACAAGTCCGGACGCAACCGGGAGCACGCTTCGACGGCTCCCTTCCCCCGCTTGTAGGTGATCGACTCACGCAGAGCCACCGGGGCGGTGATCAGAACATCTTGAATCTGTTGCAGCGCAACGGTACGAGCGTTCACTGCCGACTCCCGCGTGAGAAGCAGCATTCTGATCGATTCCACCGCTCCGGTACTCGACTTCGGAACGATGGCGTCGGCTCCGGTGAGGACGTGCCGAGCAGCCATCTCCGCATCGAGGGCATCGTCCTTCCCACGGCGAGCCCGCGCATGTTTGTTGGTCGTGTTGATCTCCGCGACCGACATGCCACGTTCGAGCAGGTGACGCGTCAGTCCCGCAGCGTACGAACCGGTGCACTCGACACCGAAGCTCGCCGGAGTTCCGAACGTCTCCACCCATTCCGACAGCTCGTTGTAGCCCTGCGCTGTGGCTCCGAACTGGCGCGCTCCGAGCCTCCTTCCACCCCGTGTGAGCACAGCTGCGTAGTGAGTGTCTTTGTGTGAATCGATGCCGACGACGATGTCACCGTCCATGTGATCCGAGCCTTCCCGTTCGACGGACTCGGCGGGCCTTCCGACCGAGTTTCGCGCTGGGTGGGCGGACGCTGGCGGTGGACAAAACAGTGATGGGGCAGAGTCGCTTCAAGGTCCTATGAAGTCACGCCGCCAGGCCCGACCACCGACGAGCGGGCCGCTCGACACCGCGACGACGCGTCTTGGGAAAGACACACCGGTCACTTGTGCGGTAGGTCAATCGTGGTGCCTAGCGACCCTGTGTCCAGTGTTCACTGCTTGAGCGGGCATCAGGGGCGTTCCTTCCAGGTGGTGCGAGGTTGGTTGCCCCGGTGCCGTCAGGCACCGGGGCGGGTGGTCACAGGCGTGCGGTTCCGCGGACGATGTCGCCTTCGATGTAGGTGAATCCGTCTCCTCGGCCGTCACGGAGCGCGAAGTGGTAGTCCGCTTGGATCCAGACGGTATCGAAGTGTCCGGCGCCGGTGAGGGTGCCGAGTAGGTCGCGGTCGGCTCCGTTGGGGAAGAACGCGACTCCGGACGAGGGCGGGTAGTAGCGGCCCAGGGTGTCGATCAGCGATTCGACGCTCCGACATTCGGCGGCCGCGTCGAGGGCCTTGTCGTAGGTGGTCCAGTAGTCGTCGTTGTCGTTGGCGGTCATGACTTGCTCCTCTGTCTGGTCGATCGGTGGTGGGCGTGGCGGGTCAGTAGTCCTCGTCCCACCGCTCTCCTGCGTAGGTGGGGTCGAAGTCGGCGGGTGCGTGGGCCGGGTAGCGGCGTCGGAGGTCGTCCTCGAGGTCGAGGCGGTCTTGCCAGTGCTTGTCGCATCTCGGGTGCGCTACTCCGGTTCCGGACAGTGCGTCCCGGTATTCGACGTCGCCGGTGCAGTCGGGTCCGTCCGCGATGCAGGTAGCGGTCTCGGTGTTCGTGGTCTCGGTCATAACTGTTGCTGCCCTTCGGAACTGGTGCCGGGTCGGTCTTGCGTCCTCCCCCCGTTTTTTCGCCGTTTCTGGCGTGAGGAGAGAAGGCAGCGCACGGGGCCGACGGGGCAACCCTTCGGCCGGACAGTTTTCGTGGGAGCGGAGCGAGCACGGGACGAAAAGTGTTCGACTTGTATGTGTGTCACGGGCACGTGGCAAGGTCAGCTACCTCTAGCGTCCCGTAGCAGGACGGGAGGGTTGACTCGAAAAGTGTTTGTCACCCGCATCCGGGTTGACCCAGCTCCGGTGTGTTCACTCTCCCGCCCTGCGTTCGCGGTGTGACTCGAGAGAGGCGTGAATCCCAGATACGTCAGGGACTGAAAGTCGGAATGTCCGCTGCGAATCCCCCTATCGACCAACACAGAAAGGGCACCAGCGCACACCATGATCGTCATCGGAATCGACCCACACAAGACAACCCACACCGCCACCGCCGTCGACGCGGCCACCAACACCGATCTCGGTTCGATCCGCATCGACGCCGACCTCGGGCACTACCAACGCCTGATGACCTGGGCCCAGTCCTGGCCGACCAGAAAATGGGCCATCGAGAACGCAGAAGGACTTGGACACCACCTCGCTCTCTGGCTCCTGGCCATCGGTGAAACCGTCCTCGACGTGCGGCCTACCGCGACCGCCCGAGTTCGACAACTCTCGCGCGGTGGACGACGTAAGACCGACCGCATCGATGCCGCCGCAGCGGCCTGCGTCGCGGCGTTGCAAGGCGATGCTCGCCGCATACAACCGGAGACGATCACCGACACCCTCGGGATACTCGACGAACGCCGAGAGAACCTGTCCAACAGCAGAACCCGAACAGTCAACCAACTTCATGCCTTGCTACGCGATTTGCTCGCAGGCGGCGCACCCACCGCACTCAGTCCCGCCAAAGCCGAGGCAGCGATCGAGAACTTCACCCCGCTCACAGCGACCGATACACAACGGCTGGTGCTCGTCCGCGACCTGATCTACGATCTACGCCGATTCGATCGACAACTACGCTCCAACAGCGCCCAAGCGAAGAAACTGCTCGACGAACACGGCACCCGGCTGCGCGAGATCGATGGCATCGGCGAGGTCGTCGCTACCCGCATCCTGGCCCGCACCGGTACACCATCGCGCTTCCCCACCGCTGCCGCCTACGCCACCTACACCGGCACCGCACCCGTGCAGATCGCCAGCGCCCACACTTCCCACCACCGACTCTCCCGGTTCGGTGACCGCAAACTCAACTCCGCGATCCACACCGTCGCCATCACCCAGATCCGCATGCCCCACACAGACGGCCGCGCCTACTACGACAAGAAGATTGCCGAGGGCAAAACACCCCGCGCGGCAAGACGATCACTCAAACGTCATCTCGCGACACACCTGTGGAAAATTATGCTCGCCGACCACATTCGATCAGCACACGACAACAGCTCCGCTCAACTCAATTCAGCCTGAGCGCCAACGGATTTCACATCTCGACTACCCGGCGCAGCCACATCGCTCACGGACGCACGCGCGCAGAACACGCCTGTACGAGCGCAGCGTTTGACATGGCCGATGTCTGCACAGAAAACCCTCTACGATCGATTCGACATGCCGCCGACGATGACTTTTCATTCAATCGCGAGTCTGACTGGATGACCATCAGAAATCATCGCAAGGAGTAGATCGAGATGACCGGCAAGGCCGAGAACAAGTCCGTAGAGATCATGACGCGCGAGCAGCGAGCCGCAACAGTTGATGTGCTGACGGATCTGACCGACACCGAGTGGACCGGTCCTACGTTGTGTCGCGGATGGACTGTTGCACACTTAGCCGCGCACCTGTCGATGCCGTTCCGGATAGGACTGCCGAGACTGTTCGTATCGCTCGTTGCCGCCCGTGGGGATTTCGATCGAGTAGCGGACCGATTGGCCAGACACGACATCGAGCGCCTAAGCCGATCCGAATTGGTGGAGGTTCTTCGGGTCAACACCACCACCCGGTGGAAAGTTCCGGGCAGCGATCTCACCGATTCGCTCTGCCACGATGTCATTCACGGACTCGATCTCACCGAGGGATTGGGCCGACCGTCCACCGCGACCTCCCAGCAGCTCCTGACCGTCCTTGAGACCATCGAAACCAAAAACCGCGCACGCCACTTCGGCGTCGATATCGGCCACCGCACCCTGGCCGCGAACGACGTGGACTTCACCATAGGCAACGGACCGGCAACGGCAATGTCAGCGACGACACTAATATTGACTCTTACCGGCCGAATCGTGTTACCAGACTGACTGTCTGCTCACGCAGGTACATGATGACGGCGCGCCCGCGGATCGATAATTCCGAGAACACCGCGAACGATCGCGCATGCCCCCGATCGAACCCATCGGCCAGGCGGTGTTGTCAGCCCCTCCCTCCAGATTTGGATGTGTCGATGTCGGTAACAGCGATTGCACGCGTCGGGTGAATGCGGCTGCAGACAACAGACTCGCGGCTTGACAAACAGAGAGGCACCGGAGCCTTCGGCCGTAGCGCAGCGGAGCGCGGGGTTGAGGCGGCGGGCACGGGTGATGAATGCTCGCCGGTAGCCAGAACCGCTGTGAAAAAACGTCTGTGCTCTTTCCACGGTGCGGAGCGAAGCGGAGCTCGATTCGGTGGACACCGTAGGTGGCCTGATCCGCCGGCCGGAACATTTCGGCCGGCGAATCTCCCGGTGCACCTAGACGGTATGGAGGTCTTGGCTGGGGCCCCTCCGCATGTAAGCGTGGGTTGCCGACAGGAGTGGGTCCTGGCCGGTAGAGCCACAGATGTGGGAGGCCCCAGTGAAGAATCATCGTACGAGTGTTG
>NZ_JABFAQ010000015.1:317512-432516 GCF_017168275.1 Rhodococcus sp. KRD175 | reverse complement strand
GCCGACAGACGTCGGCGACACCAGAACCAACTCAGTCGAGTCGAGCCAACACGATTCGCAGGCCGATGACACTGGCGATGGGGAACAGGGCAGCGACCAGCCATGGGATTGCTGCTCCCCAGCCGGTGTCGGGTGACGCGTCGATCACCGCTCCGACGGCGATCGAGCCGAGGAGTACCCCGATGCCGCCGAGGGAGGCCATGAATCCGTAGTACGACCCGAGTCGCCGTTCGGCAGCCATCTTGGGGACGAGGTCGCGCGCCTGCGGCATTGCGATCATCTGTCCCAATGCCAGCAGCAGCACGAACAGGGCGGCCGGAATCAGGCCGACGAGCCCCGTCAGCTCCAGAGGACTGAGGACCGCCACCAGCGCGAAAGAGAGTGCCATGACAGCAAATCCGATCGGCAGCGTGATGCGCGGCGAGACCGCGGCGACGCGTCGGGTGATGGGCAACTGCGTCGTGACGACGAGTACTGCGGAGATTGCGAAGAACCAGCCGAGTACCGTCTGGGTTCCCCAGGCCCGTTCGACCTCGAGGGGGAGCAGCAGATACAGCTGGTTGTAGGCCACCAACTGCGCGCTCATGGCGACGGCGAACAGCACGAAGGTGCGGTTTCGGATCACGTCGGTCCAGCCCGAGAGCCACGGATCGTCGCGGTGTTCGCCGGGCTCGCGCGGCAGCCATCTGATGTGCGCGGCGATGACGAGGACGAAAATGACTGCGGCCGTGAGGCATGCGATCCGAAAGTCGGCCAACAACAGCAGAGATCCGATGAGTGGGCCGGTGAACGATCCGATCTGATTGCACACCGACAACAGCGCAAAGGTCTGAACCCGGGTGGCGCCGCCGCTGCGTTCGCTCTTACCGGCCTCGATGGCGATCGCGGATTCCACTGCGGGAGAGAATAATGCGGCCGCGAACCCGACCAGCACCGTCGCGGCGACGACACCGGCGAGAGAATCGAACGCGGCCAGGCCCAGGAACCCCAGTACCCGCAGGACACAGCCGACGAGGACCACCGGCTTGATGCCCCACCGATCGGCGAGGGTGCCGCCCACGAAGAACAGGCCCTGCTGGGAGAACGTTCGGATACCGAGGACGACACCGACGAGTGCCGCTCCGAGTCCCAGATCGGACGTCAGGTGCACCGACAGATACGGCAACACCATGAAAAAGCCGATGTTGAACGTCATCTGGGTGAGAACCAGCAATCGCACCGTGGGCGTGGCGCGCCCGAGGTCGACGAGAAACGACCACCGCCACCGCGTCGGCGACTTGTCGGTCCTCGAACTCATGTAACGCGCCCTCCTGCATCGACTTTGCCGTCAACGCTACCGGTCGTTCTCACCCGCCCCGACGTCGCGCTGGCTACGGAGACGGCGAGGACGGCCAGTGCGATCAACGACGCCAGCGGTGCTGCCGCGACCCACGGTGCTCGCTCGACGGCGGCTACCCCGTCGGACAGGATCAGTCCCCAATCCGCGGTCGGCGGTTGCGGACCGAGGCCCAGGAATCCGAGGGCGGCGAGCGCCAGAGCGACACCGGGCAGCCGGATCATGGCGTGCCGAAACACGGCCGGCAGCACACCGGGAACGATGGAGCCGAACAGGATTCGACCGTTGCCGGCACCGAGTGTCGGCAAGATGGCGATGTAGGGCTGTGCTCGCGCCTCGTCGACGAGTGCCGCGGTGTGCGCGGCGAGTGGAGCCCACGTCACGATCAGGACCGCGACAGCCGCCCCGCCGGCGCTGGGACCCCAGATCGCGGCGATGAGGATGCCGGTCACGACGGGCGGAGCGGCATTGGTGACCTCCACGAGCCCTCGGGTCGCTCGGGGAATCAGCCCCAGCAGTACCCCGACGAACAAGGCCGCCAGCGTGACCGCCAGCGACAGGCCGATCGACCGCACGGCCCCGTCCGCCACTCGGGCGAGCAGGTCGCGGCCGGACGCGTCGGTTCCGAACGGGAACTCCGACGATGGTCGAGCGAACTTCTCACGTGTGGTGACCTGGCCGTCTCGTGGCAGCCCCACCAGAACCATCACCGCGAGCAGCGATGCGGCTGCAATCGGAACGATCCACCGACGCGGTGACGGGTGGAACACCCCGGCCGGGATCGGCATCGCCTTCTCGTGCAGTGCGCTGCCGAGCAGTAGACGGCGCAACAGTTCCGCCGCGATACCGAGGGCGGCACTGACGGCCAGCAGCAGCAAGATGTCGATCTGCAGGGCGGGCAGGTCCTGCGACTGCGCGTCACCGAGCGTCGAGCGCCCCAATCCCGGTATGGCGAAGACCTTTTCGACGGCCACTGCACCGCCCGTCATGGCGACCATGATCAAACCGACCTGCGAGGCGAGTCCGGGGACGGCCCGGCGCAACACAGCGACGGCGATCTGCCGCCGCGAGAACCCGGCCACCGTCCACGTGATCACCCATCCCTCGGTGAAGGACACGGCTACCGCGTCGGCGAGGAGACGACCGATCAAGCCACCCGCTGGAAGGCCCAGTGCCAGTGCGGGTAACACCGCATATTCCGGCCCGTTCCACCCGTACGCCGGAAACGACAACCACACTGCTCCGACGACCACCAGTACCGAGGCGAGCAGGAACTCGGGCAGGGACGTCAGGGCAGCGGCGACGCTTCCGCCGGTACGCTTCGGCGTGCCGCGCAGCCCGGCCCGCATGCTCGGCAGGACGACGAGAGCGGCCGTCACGAGCGCGACGACCATCGCGAAACCCATCAGGGTCAGCGAGACGGACAGTGCCTCGAGCGCCCCGGGCAGTACGGGTTTGCCGGTGTTCCAGGATGTTCCGGGATTGCCCGACGCGAGGCCGGTGAGCCAGTTCCAGAAGGTCCGTAGCGGCCCGGCGTCGAGACCGAGGTCGTTGCGGATGGCCGTGAGGGCCTCGGGCGTCGCTTCTTGCTCGGCGGAGCGTGCCCGCAGAATGCTCAGTGCGGGGTCTCGGTCGGACAACCACGGCAGCATCCCGACGAGCAGTACGACGCCCGCCACCGAGAGCAGCCGTGAGACAGTCGTTCTCACTGCCTACTCGAAGGCGGTCTGGTTGGTGATCAGCGTCCGCTCGCGTGGATCGCGGGCCACGCCGGTCACGTTCTCGGACTCGCCCTGAATGACGCGTTCGTGCAGCAGCGGTACGGCGGCATCCTTCTCGAGGATCAACTTCTCGGCCTCGAGGATCGCGGTACGTCGAGCGTCTCCCGGATCGGTGGCTGCGGCGTCGGCCAGCGCGACGTCGACCTGTGGGTCGCAGAACTGCGAGATGTTGAACGAGCCCTCGCAGGCGAAGTCGGAGTACATGTACGCAGCCGGATCACCGGAATCGAGCACGGTGGCGCGGGAGAGGATGAACGCATCGAAAGCGCCGGCGAGAGCATCGGTTTCGATGAACTGATATTCGCGCACGACCTGTTCGACGACGAAGCCCTTGGCTTCGAGCTCCTGCTGCAGCAGCACCGCGACCTCGGGGAGTTCGGCTCGGTCCGTGAACGTGGCGAGGGTGATCTTCTTCCCTGCGGCGTCGCCGGCCGGGGTCTGCGTACGCGACGGCCGGTCGGCGGCCCACGGCAGAGCGGGGCCGAGCAGTCCGTTCGCGGCGTCGGCGCGGCCCTCGTACACCTGATCGACCAGACGGTCGCGGTCGATCGATTCGCGTGCGGCTGCGCGCATGGCCGGGTCTGCGAAGACCCCGGACTCGGTGTTCAGGTACAGGGTGTTGGTGCGCGGCATCGGCACCTCGTGCACGAGTGCCTGATCGACGTTAGCGGCCTGAGACACCGGAATCGCCTCCACCACATCGGCTGTGCCGTTGCGTAGCGCTGCGGCGCGGGCCGTGCCGTCGGGTACGAAGTCGACGTCGATGCCGGAGACCTTCGCCGGCTCTCCCCAGTAGTTCTCGTTGCGGTCGAGAGTGGCTGTCGACGTGCCGTTCACGGCCTTCAGCACGAAGGGCCCGGTGCCGGTTCCGATGGGGTTGCTGCTGCCCGTCGAGTACGCGTCGGGTGCCAGGATGGCCAGCTGCGGGCTCGACAGTCGTTGCGGTACCAGTGGATCGACGTCGGCAGTGGTCACGGCGACGCTGTCGGCGTCGGTGGCGGTCACCGTCATCTCGACGCCGTCGAGGATGCGCGGCTTGGGGGCCGACTGTGTGGCCGCGGTGAGCGCGGTGACGACGGCCGCTGCGTCGAGCGGGACTCCGTTGTGGAACGTGACGTCCGGCCGGATGTCGAAGTTCCAGGTCCGATCGTCCACGCGGTTCCAGGCGGTGGCCAGACCCGGCTCGGCCTCACCGAGATCGTCGAGAACGATCAACGTCTCGGCGGTGGACCAGCGCGACAGCTTGAAGGCGTCGTCACTGAACTGGGACAACCCCGAACGAGGTGGCTGCAGCATTGCCACGCGCACGCGGTTCTCGCCGTCGTCGGAGGAGGCAGAACTGGACGAAAAGCACCCGGTGAGCGTCAGTGTGCCCACTGCTGCGAGCGCGCCGATGCGAAACATGTTGCTGGTCAATGTAGCTCCTGATTGTGTTACGTGAGCCGAGGAACGGCGTCGATCAGATCTCGGGTGTGCTCGTGCTGGGGCCGAGTGAGAACGCTGCGAACAGAACCGGATTCGACGATGCGACCCTCCTGCATCACCGACACGTCGCTGCAGAGTCTGGCCACGGCCGACAGGTCGTGGCTGACGATCAGCAGCGCACCCGGTAGGCCGGCAAGAACATCGAGCACCTGCTCTCGGAGGTCGGGATCAAGTCCACTGACCGGCTCGTCCGCCAACAGATAGTGCGGCGCGCAGGCCACGGCTCGGGCGATGGCGACTCGTTGTTTCTGCCCGCCGGACAGCTCGGCCGAACGGCGAGCCAGGAAGTGCGCATCGAGTCCGACGGCAGACAATGCGCCGGTGGCCCTGGCTCGGTGATCACCCTCGATACCGAGTAGGCGTAGCGGAGTAGCGACGAGGTCGAGGACGCTGCGGCGCGGGTCGAGACTGGTCGCCGGATCCTGCGGAATGTACTGCACACGGCGGCGGAACCACCGTAGCGATCCGGCCGATCCGGGTCGGACGGTCTGCCCATCGAGCACGATCTTTCCGCCGCTCGGGGCATCGACGGCCAGCAGCAAGCGGAGCAGTGTCGTTTTGCCGGAACCGGATTCACCGACGACGGCAATCCGCCCGGTCGGCGGCACTGCGAACGTGACGGCATCCAACGCGGTGTGCGACGTGCCGTGCCTCTCGTACTGCCGCGTGAGTGCCGTACCCACCAAACCGGCAGACTCGTCCAGGCTCACGACGCAACCAGCTGCCGGAACGGATCGGCCGCCCGAGCCACATCGATCATCTGTCGCGTTCGATCCGAGCAAGGATTCTTGAGTACCGTTGCAGTGGCACCGGATTCGATGATTCTGCCGGAATCGAGAACCAGCAGGTGGTCGCACAACTGCGCGGCGACGGCGATGTCGTGGGTGATCAGCAGCAGCGACGGCACCTGCCGCAGAGCGTCGAGAACGCGCGCCTGACTCAGGACGTCCAGTGCCGTCGTCGGTTCGTCGGCGATCACGAGCGAGCTCTCGCGCGCCAATGCCACTGCGATGCAGACTCGTTGACGCTGCCCACCCGAAAGTTCGAGTGGGTGCGAGACCAGGACGCGCGCGGTGTCGTGCAGACCCACTCGCGCGAGAAGCGCGGCGGCGTCGGGCGTGCGGAGTTGTTTGCCGACGGTGACCGTCGGGTTCAGCGCCGTCGCGGAATCCTGGAAGACCATCGCCGGGCGTGCGGTGCGCGGCCGCCGCGGGGTCGGAACACCGGCGACATCGTGGCCGTCGACGACGACGCGACCGGAACACGTGATGCCCGGCGGGAGGTATCCGACCAGAGCCGAGGCGATGGAGGACTTGCCCGAACCCGAGGCGCCCAGCAGGCCGACGCGTCGACCCGTGGGTATCTCGAACGAGACGCCGTCGACGATGCGGGTGCGTCCGGCGTCGATGCGGAGATTCTCGACGACGAGCACGACGAACTCCTGAGCCTGGAAGTGGGAATGACTTCGACAATCGTTGTCACTTGAACCTTAGGCGAGCGCCGGTACGGAAACAACTCGACCTGCTTAAGCTGGACGAGTGAGCAGACCGAGGGATGCGCAGCGGTCGGCGGTGTACGACGCCGAACAGATGGTGCGGATCATGTTCGATCGAGCCGAGGAGCGCGACAACCGCGTCGTGACGGTGTTGGGCTCACAGATCACGCTGCCGATCGAGCGGAAGTTCGCCTCGTTGGAATCCGTGCAGAGCTATGTCGATGCGGTGCTGGCGCTGGACTGGATCGCGACTACCTGGCCCGACGCCGGTCGGACGGTGACCGTCCGGGCCAGATCCGGATCGGGTGCCGCCCACTACGAACGCGACGCCGCGACCATCGCTGTACCCCTGCATCAGGGCAATCGGGCCTGGGCGCTGCGCGAGCTGGTGGTGCTCCACGAACTGGCTCACCACTTCGGTGACGAGGACGAGCAACAGCACGGCGGAGCGTTCGTCGATCGCTACATCACGTTGGTCGGCGACATCGTCGGCTCCGAGGCCGGGTTCGTCCTCCGAGCGATGATGGCCGAGAGCGGAGTACGAGTCGGCTGATCTCGATCGACGTGCATCGCGCGAAACGAGGTGCATCATGGGTGAGACAGCCCACACGACGAGGAGACGTACATGACCGTCAAGATCGGTGTTCAGCTTCAGCCCCAGCACGCGCCCGACTATCAGCTGATCCGCGACGCGGTGCTGCGGTCCGAAGACGCGGGGGTCGACATCGTCTTCAACTGGGACCACTTCTATCCGCTGTACGGCGACCTCGACGGCGCGCATTTCGAGTGCTGGACGATGCTCGGTGCCTGGGCCGAGCAGACGTCGAACGTGGAGATCGGCGCGCTCGTCACCGGAGGTGGCTACCGCAACCCCGACCTGCTGGCAGACATGGCGCGCACCGTCGACCACATCAGCGGCGGCCGGTTGATTCTCGGCATCGGTGCCGGATGGAACGAGAAGGACTACGACAACTTCGGCTACGAATTCGGTACGGCCGGTTCACGTCTGGCGCTGCTCAAGGAGAGCCTCGGCAGGATCCGGCACCGCCTCGACGTCGGTAACCCGGCCCCGACGCGCGACATCCCGATCCTCATCGGCGGCGGCGGTGAGAAGAAGACCCTCAAGCTCGTGGCCGAGTACGCCCACATCTGGCACAGCTTCGCCGACCTCGATGCACTGAAGCGTAAATCCGAGATCCTCGCCGAGCACGGCACCACCGTCGGGCGGGACACCTCGGGCATCACCCGCTCGGTCTCGTGGCCGGGCGCGGACACCGCGCAGGACTTCGTCGACGCCGGAGCCACGCTGTTCACCGTCGGTACCGGGGGACCGGATTACGACCTCACGGAACTGGGCGAGGCCATCGCGTGGCGGGACGCACACCGCTAAACGCGATTGAGGTGAGGGAATTTCGGGAACAAGCGGGTTGCTTCATACAACTGCAATGTGATTGTCGTGTGCCTCCATCGGCACGATAGCCTCGTTCGTCCCTCCCGATTGCACCTAGGAGCTTCATCTTGAACACACGTCGTTTACGAGGCCGTGCCATCGCAGCAGTTGCTGCGACGCTCGCACTCACGCTCGGAGCCGTCGCGTGTTCCGACGGAAGCTCGGGTGGCACCGGCGAGAACGCTCTGGCCGGTTCCGACCAGGCCTCGCTCGACAAGTACACGACCGACAGCGTCACCGCGCTCGATCAGATCGACACCGCGAACCTCGGTCTGATCAAGCCGGGAACGTTGTACGTCGGCACCCTGTCCGACGCGCCGCCGAACATCTTCATCGACGATGCAGGCAACTTCACCGGCTTCGACAACGAGCTGCTCAAAGCCGTCGCAGCCAAGCTGAACCTCACCGTCGAGTTCTCGGCGACCGAGTTCTCGGGCCTGCTCGCAGCGGTCAACAACAAGGTCTACGACGCCGGTTCGTCGTCCATCTCGACCACGGACGCCCGTCGTCAGACCGTCGGCTTCACCAACGGGTACGACTTCGGCGAGATGGCCTTGGTCGCGAAGAACGACTACTCGATCAAGACGATCGCCGAGTTGAACGCCGATCAGCGCATCGCCGTGGTGCAGGGCACCGTGCAGGACGACTACGTCACCAACACCCTCGGCATCGAGCCGGTGCGGTTCCCGGATTACAACACCGCGTACGCGAACGTGAAGTCCGGTCAGGTCGACGCCTGGGTCGCGCCGTCGCAGCAGGCAACCGGTCAGGTCAAGACCGAGGACGGTGTCTCCATTCTGGAGAAGACCATCAACACCACCAACTTCACCGCCTACGCCGTCGCCAAGGACAATCAGCCGTTGATCGACGCCCTGAACGCCGGCCTCGACGCCGTGGTCGACGACGGCACCTGGAGCACGCTCGAGAAGCAGTGGTACCCGGACCGTGAGGTCCCCGCCGACTGGAAGCCGGGCAGCAAGGCGTCCGTTCTGCCGGCGTCGTAAGGGCACTCGTACCTCATGAGCACTCTGTCGAATCTGTACGACACGTTCTTCGATTGGGAACTGATCGGCGAGACCATTCCCAAACTGGTTACGGTCGGATTGCCGAACACCCTCATTCTGGCGGCCTCGTCGGGAGTGATCGGTACCGTGATCGGACTCGGGCTGGCGGTGGCGGGTATTTCCCGCACCCGCTGGCTGCGGTGGCCGGCGCGGGTGTACACGGACATCTTTCGTGGACTACCCGCCGCCGTGGTCATCCTGCTCATCGGCCTCGGGTTCGGCCCGACGCTGACCCAATTCACCGGCAGTAGAAGCCCGTTCCCGTTGGGCATCCTGGCGCTGTCGTTGATGGCAGCGGCCTACTTCGGTGAGATCTTCCGCTCCGGCATCCAGAGCGTCGACTCCGGGCAGCTCGAAGCCTCCCGCGCACTGGGTTTCAGCTACCGACGGTCCATGAACCTGGTGGTCGTGCCGCAGGGCATTCGGCGCGTGCTGCCTGCGATCGTCAACCAGTTCATCTCGTTGATCAAGGACAGCTCGCTGATCTACTTCCTGGGTCTGCTTGCCTCGCAACGAGAATTGTTCCGCGTCGGCCAGGACACCGCCGCCCAGACCGGCAATCTCTCGCCGCTGCTGGCCGCCGGATTGTTCTATCTCATCCTGACCATCCCGCTGACGCACCTGGTCAATTACATCGACCGACGCCTGCGATCCGGTAAGGCCGACACCTCGGGCACCCTCGGTCCCGTCGAAACATCCATCGTGGTGGAGAGGTAGCCGACGTGACTTCAGTTTCTCTGACCGGCAAGGACATTCACCTGTCGTTCGGTACCAACAAGGTTCTGCGTGGGGTGAGCCTGCATGTCGACGCAGGTAAGACCACCACTGTCATCGGGCCTTCGGGCTCGGGTAAGTCCACGCTGTTGCGGGCCCTCAATCGCCTGCACGAGCCCGAGCAGGGAGACATCCTGCTCGACGGCAAGTCGGTGCTGAAGGACAATCCCGACGAACTTCGTCAACGCATCGGCATGGTGTTCCAGCACTTCAACCTGTTCCCGCACAAGACCGTCGCCGACAACATCGCGCTCGGGCCGCAGAAGCTGCTGGGGCTCAACAAGGATGCGGCGCGCGCGGCCGCGATGGAGCAGCTCGAACTGGTGGGCCTGGCCAACAAGGCGGATTCGCGTCCGGGCAATCTCTCCGGCGGCCAGCAGCAGCGCGTCGCCATCGCGCGAGCACTGGCCATGAAGCCTGAGGTGATGTTCTTCGACGAGGCCACCTCTGCGCTGGACCCGGAATTGGTCAAGGGAGTGCTGGCGTTGATGGCCGACCTCGCCAAGGGCGGCATGACGATGGTCGTGGTGACCCACGAAATGGGCTTCGCTCGGTCGGTGTCCAACAAGGTCCTGTTCATGGATCACGGCAGCGCCGTCGAAACCGGAACGCCGGAGCAGTTGTTCGACGATCCGCACACCGATCGACTGAAGACATTCCTCTCGCAGGTGCTGTAGCAGCGACCGGTCAGCCTGGCACCTGATACAGGCGCCAGTTCGGTTGATCGGCACCATCGTTCGGTACTTCGAGAACGAGTGGATACAGTTCTGCGCCGTTGTCGTAAATGGTGGGGTACCGCCGGTTGATCGCATCGGATACCCCGCGGCCCTCGTTCGGCACGGTCAACAGATATCGCACGCCTCCGGTTGCCGGGTCGTTGAGAATCTTGGTGAAGTCGAGGTCGGACGGAATCACGAACCGGGTCGGGTGCTCCGACGCCGCCACGACGGCAAACCCGTAGACGGTGTCGACCAGGATCGAGCCCTCGGGTAGATCCTGACTGTCGAGATAAGAGGCGAGTCGGCGTTCGGTGGAGAACGAGTCGATGATTCGCCGGGCTGCCACAGCCCGAGGGTCGTCGGCCGAGGGATTTCGGTCGAAGAGCGCCCCGAGTGCGTACTGCTGACTCGACAACGACGGCTGCACCATCGCCCACCCGGTGATCGGAAGACCGAGTGCACAGAGAAGGACGACCCCGGCCGCGGCCACGGAACGCAGGGCAGGCAAGGCGGGGCGGTTCCTTCGGTACGCACCCGCGCGTCGGGTGGCCAGGTCTGGACCGGCCGGAAACAGCTGCACCGCAACCACAGCGGCCAGAGGTACGGCGCACACGAAGAATCTCAGGAAGCCGAACGTGGAGCCGGTGATGTAGCTCGCAGCCTGAAATGCGAGCACCCCGCCCAGAAGCACGGGGGCAACCAAGAACTCGAGATCCCGGCGACGTATCGCCAGTACCGTCGCGAGCGGTAGAGACACCGCCAACGTCGGCCCCAAGGCAATCATTGCAGCGAGGGAGAACAGGCCGGTGCTCAACAAGTCGCCACTGGACCCACCGGACTGCGCCAGAATCGCGGCGTTTCCGTAGCTGGAGGACAGCTGCGCGAGCGCTTCGCCGGTGATCAACCAGCTCGTGGTAATCCAGACCAGGAAGGCTGCCGCACCGGGGCCGGCAACGAGTACAGCGTCGAGAATTGCTCTGCGCCGCATCTCTTTCCAATGCACTCGACCCCGGCGGAGTGCCGTGACGGCCGCCACGAGCACCGCGGTGAGCGCTATCGGGACGACACCCTCGTAGCGGGTGAGGAAGGCGAGCGCCAGAGCGATGCCGACCAGAACGAGATCGTGCACATCGTCGGTGCCGACCCATCGAATCAACCGCCGCACCGCCCAGCACATACAGAACAGGAACCCGGCCTCGCTCATGCCGTTGGCTCCGTAGAAGACGATCATCGGGTTGACCGCGAACAACACCGTGACCAGTAGGCAGTAACGACCGGGAAGTCCACGATCTCGGCAGATTCCGTGGATCATCACCACTGCACCGGCCATGAACACAGCCGACACGGCAATACCCGAGATGTTCCACCGGGTGATACCCGGCCACCAGGATGCGAAGGCGACAATCGGCAATTGTGCCAGCGCGGTCAACGGCGTGAAGATGAACCCGATGGCAGAGACGTGCGGATCCCGGCTGAGCAACACCGCCTGCGCAGCCGAGGTTCGCGACAGCGCATCCCCCAGCATGTAGCCGAACCGCATGCTCAGAGTCAGTCCCACCGCCAGGTAGCCCGCCAGAGCGGTACCGAACACGACCGCTGGGGTCCGCGACGTCATGGGGTCTGCTCCTCGCTGGGGCCGGTCTCCGGCGCGGGTCCGGACAGGCCGTGAAAAGTTTTCTCCCAGTAGGACGGACTACGTACCAACTGCCAACAGCCCTTGATGGACGCCACGCTCATCATCACCCAGTACAGGGGCATCGTGAGGCTCGGAACCAACAGGTAGGCGTTGTCGCTCTCCCTGCTTGCGATCAAGTACATGTAGATCGTGGCGATGTTGCCCACCACCAGAGACAACAACGAGAAGTAGTAGATGTACGGCGGAAAGAGTTGCGCGATCAGCGTCGGCTGGCCGAGAATCCACGCTGCCGTGGTGAACCAGAAAACCATGTTGATGCACGCGGTGATGGGCGTTCCCGCGAGTAGCAGGGTGAATCTGTAGGTGCCCACCGGTCCGAGCACGCGAACGGTCGCGAGCGGCCTGCGCATGTGCACCAGCCAGGTCTGCAAATAGCCTTTGTACCAACGGGACCGCTGGCGTACCCAGTTGATCGGATCGCTGTTCGCCTCTTCGAGGGTGGTCGAGTCCAGAACCGCCGTGGAATAGCCCGAGGCCGCGATTCGGACACCGAGGTCGGCATCCTCGGTGACGTTGAACCCGTCCCAGGCACCGACCTCGTCGATGACATCGCGCCGAAGATGATTGGAGGTTCCGCCGAGGGGGATCGGCGACGTGCTGGCCATCAGACCCGGTAGCAGGTATCCGAACCACAGTGCATAGTCCGCGGTGAACCATCCGGTCAGCAAATTCTGAGAACCGTTGTGGAACGCCAGCTTTGCCTGAACACAGGCCACGGTGTCGGGCAGCCGCTCGAATGCCGCCACGACACGACGCAGCTGCAATTGCTCGGGCAGATCCTCGGCATCGAAAATCGTCACGATCGACCCGGTCGCGAAATGCAGGCCGTAGTTGCAGGCTTTCGGCTTGGTGCGGGGATCGCCGGCAGGCACCAGCACGACGTCGACGAGATCGCTGACGCCGCTGCGCGCAGCGGCCTCGATGGTGACGTCGTCGTCCTCTTCGAGCAGCAACAGGACCTGCAGCTTTTCGGCTGGATAGTCCAGACCCGTCATCGCCGCAATGAGGTCACCCACCACCTCGGGCTCGTCGTACGCCGGAACCAGAATCGTGTACAGCGGCAACCGATCGTCGGGAATCGCTCGAGCCTGCTCGTCGGTCACGGTGACGATTGCGGCAGCGTCGAGACCGCGGGAGAACAGCAGGAGGCGGTCGATCATTGCCAGGAGATATCCGATGGTGCATAGAACCGTGACCGCGAGCAGAGTCCCGATCGGGGCGAACACCACACAGGCAACGAGGAGCACCGCAGCCACGATCGCCGTGTACTTCTGCCATGGCACGAAAGCAATCGCAGCCGAAGCCAACGGATTTCGGACGGCGAGCCCGTTGATGGCATCGTCGAGCGCCGCCGCTTTGAACTCTGCCGTTTCGGTGCCGACGCGGGGCGGCGACGGCCGCGAACTCCGAGAATCGTTCATCTCGCCGAACCGTCCCCGGAGCGCCACTGCTGGCGGAGCAACCCGGTCCCGAAGGTGGTCAGCAGTTCAAGATCCTTGTACTCCGGATCGTCGTCGACGGACACCGCATTCCCACGCAGAAACGTCCCGATGGCAGTTCCGAGATTCGACGCCATCGAGGGCGTCGGTTGTGGGAACTCGGCATCGGCATCGTGGTTGTCGACGCTGATGATGGTCACACGCTGCGTCACATCGCCTCGTTCCCAATCGAATACGAGCTTCGTCCAGGTGAGCAACAGAGCGTCACTGACGGAGGTGTACAAGGAGCCCGTCACTCCGCGACCGAGATCGATGCGCAGCGGATGGCTCGTACGGGTGTTGGAGAGCCGATAGAGCGTGCTCTCCGGGTACACAGCAAGACTGGCCCGATTCGCAGTGGACAACACGTCGACCACCACCGTCCGTGGCCGCCCACGAACATCCCATGCGGGATTTCCGACGTCTGCTCGCATGGTTTGTCGAACCAACGAAGACGATTGCCCGAAAAATGCCCTCACCCAGTCGAATTCCTGCAGGTCCGTTCGGGTGAAGCCAACGGGTGGCATGAGTGGCTCGGATACCGGTCCCGGTGGTCCCGCAACCGTCGACAACTCCATTCGACCGGGCAGCGGAACGAAGAACAGAACTACCGCAGCAACGATCGCAACGGCCTTCGAGCTCGGCGACCACTTCGCCGTGAGCGACCCGACCCGGCGCGGCTGCCGGGCGTCGAACCGACCGCGACGGGCCACGACATAGAAGGCACCTCCCGTGACCGCGGCTGCGCCGACGGTCGGGACGAGCTGCAACCAGACGATGTCGACTTGTGGCCACATCGCCAACATGACTGCGGCAACGACGAATCCGGTCGACACCGTGCACCCGAAGCCCAGCCAACCCCGACGTGCGGTTCGGCCGACGGCAATGGCACCTGCGATGCCGGCCAGCAGCACCATCACCGCCGCATACGCAAACCTGCTGCCACCGAATCCGATGGCGACCAACCGGTAGCCCAGCGGACTCAACGCCAACAGCAACAGCCACACAGACCAGAATCGTCCGACCGGCCGCAGCCCGAACATCAGAATCGCCCCGCCGAAGAAGAAGGCAAGTGCCGCCAAGACATCCAAGTGGGCGAGTTCGTACTGGTCTGCGTACCGGGGTAGCCACAGCGCCTTGATCGCGATGGAAACCAGCAACGCGATGCCGCCGACTATGTTGTCGGTCTGGCGGTCGTGGATGGGCAATTCGTCGGCTCGTCGCCGCGCCACCCCCTGAGCCGCAACCACTGCCAGCAGCGGCAGCACGAAAACATATGCGGTGATGGCTCCGTCGGCTGCCTCCTGGGCAAGCCGCACCCAGGTGGAGAAGAAAGCCACCACCACGCAGCAGACCAGAACGGACCACCGAAATACCAGAACGGCGATTGGGCCGCGAGACAACCTGAACCGCGTGAAAGACCGCGGCAGCTGCCCATCCTCGCTCATTGCGAGCCGCTGTCTCGACCCGGATCGCGCGCCGAGCGACGTGATCGGACGGCGAACACCAATGCAGCGACGCCGCCGACTGCAAGTACCGCCAGGCCGACTCCGACGACGACCACCACCATCCGATCGGAGGTCCCGTCGTCTGTGGCCGCCGCCGCGCCGTCTGCTCCGGACAATGCACTGCTGGACAACGACATCGGCTCCGTGTTCTGCGCGCCGAAGAGGATATCGCCGTCCAGCGCAAACCACCGCGCCGGATCGGCATCGAGCCAGGACAACATGCCGTCGAGTTCGTCCGGTGCCGAATTCCACGACGCCACGAGGACGGCGTTGCTGCGCACCGACGTGACCTGCATCGTCGCCAAGGGCTCGGCGATATCCACCGTGAGCTCGGTGGCACCGCCCGCGGCCTCGGGGTCCGTGATTCGGAAGGTCGTCTCGTCGACCGAGGACAGCGGCAGCGTCACCGAGTCCGGAAGCTCTGCGACAGGCGAAATCACGACGGCTGGTGCGCTACCGTCGAGCGCCTGCTCCATCGATACGACCTCGGGATCGAGCGGCAGGCTCGACAACCGCTGCAAGCCGATCGCGAGGGTGACAGCCCGGACAACTCCGGCGTAGGACTCGTCGGCGAGAGCTATGTCGAACTGCGGCATCAAGGCCTGCGGCATCGACCGCCATCCCAGTGGCACCGGTGACGACGAATCGGTGGATCGCACGAGCGTCGAACCGGCTACGGTGACAGTCGTTTCGGCGGCGGCAGCGCAGGAGCTGCCGGAAGAGGCCGACGGATGGTCGACGGAAACATCGAGAGTCCCCACGCGAGAGAGTGCGGTATCCGGGATGTCGATCCATCGATCGAGACGGCCGGTGTCGTCGGCCTCCCAGACTTCGAGTGGCGATCCGTCGACCGAGGCTCGCACAGATCCGGCACCCGGGGTGTAGCTGCCGATCAGGTGCACGGACACGCTCCCGGCCGATCGTCCGAGTCGCGTCTGATCGATATCGACAGATGCGGTTGCCGTGGAACCTCCTGTGCCGGAGACGGCTCCGATTCCGAGGTCGTCGAGGGTGATCGAATCGGGTGCGAGTCGAGCCTGGGGTGCCCCCGGTCCGGCCAATGCCGAGGTGCCGATTGCGATCTGGGAGAGATCTCTGGTGATCAACCGGGCTTGATCGGTGAGATCCGATCCCGTACCGGCGAGGTACAACCGTGGGGGAGCCTGCTCGACGGGGTAGATCAACTCGGCACCGGCGTCGGAGTTCTTCGTCAGCACGATCGATCTTTCGAACGAGCCGTCGGGTACCGCCCCCTGAAGCTCGCTGTCCGGGCGCACTTCTACCTGGACCGGCTGCGCACCGTAGTGGTGTACCACGGATGTGGCCACAGTTGTTGCTGCGGTGATAGTTTCGCGGTCAGGCGTGGCGGGCACGAACAGCGTCAACTTGCGCAGCAGCACCGGTAGGAAATCAGCGATGGTCCCCGGGACGGCCGGCGCTCCCGAGTAGTCGACGGTCGCATCGATCAATCGGACCGCGTCCGAATCGGGATCGGGGCAGTAGCGATCGTCGGGAATGACGGAAGGGATCAGATCGAGTGGAATCACTCCGTCGACCGTTCGCGTAGCGGCCAGCGGAATCGACACCGGAGTGGTCGGGGCAGCGCCGTCGAGGGCGATACGAGTGATCGGACGCCCGTCCGATTCGACGTCGACCCACCCGCGATCGAGCCAAGCGGGCGTGGTCAGCACCGCGTTCAGGGTCGACGGAACGGCCCCTGCAGGAGATGGCACCGTCACCCTCGTACGCGGTCCTGTCAGGTCGACCGTGGTGGACTGCCCCAAGCCCAACTCGGGAAAAGTGAAACGAGAGAGCTCGTCTGCGCTTGCAGCAGTGGGTTGGTCCTGATCGCCGGGTTGCGCCGACGCTGTGGTCACCGAAAGCAATATCGGGACCACGGCGAGAGCTGTCACAGACGCAGCGCGAACGATTCGCATGAGAAATGTCCAGTCTTCGAAATGAACGGAGAGTCAAGAGAATAGCGCGACTCGTTGGCGCGCAGGACTTTCGGAGTGCCGATCACAATACTCACAGCACGCAAACAGCGCCAGAACCCGCCGTTGAATTCGGTTTCTCCGACTGTAACGGCGATTCAGTTCGCTCTTTGTCGATTCCGTCGATCAACAGCCGACAATGTCCTCCGGCGCGGAGTCGAATTCGGTAAAGCCGCTCGTCATCGACGGCTTCGGAATCTACGCATCCGCGTCTACCATTACGGCGATGCGCATCGCGTCGAAAGTTCTTCAGTGCATTCTCGGTGCTGTCCTGATGTCGACGGTCGTACCGGGCATGGCCGAGACCGCCACGGCGGCACCTGTTGCCGGCGCTCGTGTCTCCGCGAGCACCGATGGTCTCGCACTCGACGGTCGACCGTGGTGGCCGACCGGGTTCAACGCCTACCAACTCGCCACCGATTGGTCGGTCAATGCCGGATGCGGGGCGATGGTGGACCTGGACAGTTACTTCGAGGCGCTTCCTCCGCATTCGCTGACCCGGTTCGACGCCTTTCAGGCATTGGCGATCAACCGATTCACCGGTGCCCTCGACTTCGGGCCGATGGATGCGGTCTTCGCCGCAGCCGAGGCTCACGATCAACTCCTCGTACCGGTGCTGTCACCCCAGGACGGGGCGTGCGAGGGGAACGTCTTCAAAGACAGGCAGTGGTACGTCGACGGCTGGACGACGGCCCCCGGCACGCCCACCTCGACCGCGAAGATCAGCTTCGAGCAATGGATGCTCACCGCTGCGAATCGATGGAAGGACTCGTCGGCGTTGGCTGCGTGGGAGCTCGTCGGTGAACCGGAGACGAGTTCGTGCACGGATACCTCGTGCTCCTGGTCCAGCCGAACGTGTACGGCCGGTGCTGCAGAGGTGCTTCGCTCGTTCTTCGACACTGCAGGACAACAGCTCCGCTCCGTCGATCCTCGCACTGTGATCACAGCGGGCCTCACCGGCGGCGGCCAGTGCGGAAGCCAGGGTGACGAGTACGAGTACCTCGCCCAGTCGCCCTTCGTCGATGTGTTGCAGTACCACGATTACGGTGCCGACGGCGTGCCGCTGCCCGGAGATCAGTGGAACGGGTTGCAGCGGCGGATCACTCAGAGCGCCGCGGTGGGCAAACCCCTGCTGGTCGGGGAGATCGGTCAACTCGCCGGCTCGTGCGGCGATGTCGATTCTCGAGCAACCGGTATTGCCGCGAAGATCGACGGCCAGCGTGCCGCTGGTACAGCAGGGGCGCTGTTGTGGGCTTTCGTACCGGATCCGCGGCCTACGGACTGCACCTACGACATCGGACCGTCGGATCCGCTGTGGCAGACGATCGGACGTTAGGGCAACCTCGTTCTCCCCAACTTCACCTGAACGTTCCTTTACTTTCGCTTTTGGGTGACAGCGTGCCGTGACATGAAGCCACTGCCCCTGTTCGCCGTTCACGACGGAAGCTCCAAACGATCATCGTTGACCTGCAAGTACAAGTGCGGCGATGCCTGTTTCCACGAGATTCCCAATACGTCGAAGGGCCAGTACTTCGGCGACATCGTCAAGACCGCGATGTCGCGGCGCGGCGTCATCAAGGGCGGGGCCATGGCAGTGCTCGCCGTCGGTGCCGGTAGCGCACTGGCCGCATGTTCGACCGACGAGCCGGCCGCGACCGGTAGCGCAACCACGGGTACGTCGGGAACCGATACTCCGCCCGTCGACGGCGTGGATTTCGTTGCAGTGGAACCGAACACCGAGGATGCCGTCGTCGTTCCCGACGGTTACGAGCAGGGCATCGTCATTCGGTGGGGCGACGCCGTCGTCGCGGGCGCACCGGCCTTCGACTTCGACAAGCAGACCGGCGCGGCGCAGGAGAAGCAGTTCGGTTTCAACAACGACTTCGCCGGCCTGCTGCCGATCGAGGGCACGCCCAACGCCCACCTGCTGGTGGTCAACCACGAGTACAGCACGGAACCGGCAATGTTCAAGGGCTACGACGCGGAGAACCCCACCCGCGAGCAGTTCGACGTAGCCCTTGCGGCACACGGCCTTTCCGTCGTACAGGTGCAGGGCGAATCGGGCACCGGCAAGCTCACCCCCGCTATGGGCCAGTACAACCGGCGCATCACCGGCACCACCGAGTTCGTCATCACCGGGCCCGCCGCAGGCAGCGACTTCCTCAAGACCAGCGTGGACCCCACCGGCACCAAGGTGTTCGGCACGTTCAACAACTGCTCGGGCGGCCTCACCCCGTGGGGAACGGTGCTCTCCGGCGAGGAGAACTTCAACCAGTACTTCGCCAATGCCGAAAGCGTCACGGATGCGACTGTGGCCAAGCGCCTGTCGCGCTACGGCGTCGAAGGCGCCGCCAGCGAACGTAAGTGGGAGCGCTTCGACAAGCGATTCGATCTGGCGCAAGAACCCAACGAGGTCAATCGATTCGGCTACATCGTCGAGGTGAATCCGTGGGATCCGCAGTCGGCACCGATCAAGCACACCGCTCTCGGCCGGTTCAAGCACGAGGCCGCGACCATCCACGTCACCGACGACGGCACGGTGGTGGCGTACAGCGGCGACGACGAGCGCTTCGACTACATGTACAAGTTCGTCTCGAGCCGAAAGATGATGCCCGGCACCGGCCAGGCCGCGATGCGCAACAACCTGACCTTGCTCGACGCCGGCACGCTGTACGTCGCCAGCCTCACCGGTGATACGCCCGACGAGATCGACGGCTCGGGCGCGCTGCCCTCCAACGGTGAATTCCGTGGCAGCGGAACGTGGATTCCCTTGCTCGAAACCGGCGAGGACGGCCGCGGCAAGTCTCTCGTCGACGGTATGTCGGCCGAGGAGGTGGCCGTGTTCACCCGTCAGGCGGGTGACTCCGTGGGCGCAACCAAGATGGACCGCCCGGAGGACTTCGAGCCGAACCCGGTGACCGGCAAGGTGTATGTAGCACTGACCAACAACTCCAACCGCGGCACCGAGGGCAAAGCGGCGGCCGACGAGGCCAATCCCCGCAACAAGAACAAGAACGGGCAGGTACTCGAACTCGACGACGACCACGCCGGGACGTCGTTCACGTGGAACCTGTTGTTGGTCTGCGGTGATCCGAACGAGGCCGACACGTATTTCGGCGGATTCGACAAGAGTCAGGTCAGCCCTATCTCGTGCCCCGACAATCTCGCGTTCGACTCGAAGGGCAACCTGTGGGTCTCGACCGACGGCAACGCCCTCGATTCCAACGACGGCCTGTTCGCCGTGGTGCTCGACGGCCCCCGTCGCGGCGAGACACGTCAGTTCCTGACCGTCCCCGCCGGCGGCGAGACCTGTGGCCCCATCGTCACCGACGAGCGCGTCATGGTCTGCGTCCAGCACCCGGGTGAAAGCGACGACGCCACCGCCGACGCACCGATCTCGCACTGGCCCGACGGCGGCGACACCCAACCGCGGCCTTCCATCGTCGCGGTGTGGAAGTCCGCCTAGCCCAGACTGTTTCGATAGAGCCACGATGCCCGTAGTCGAATCCTCGACTACGGGCATCGGGCGGTGTTCACTTCGCCACCGACGACGCGATCAAATCCTCGACCACGGCGGCGATCACCGCATTCGCGTGCTCGGGGTTGGTCACCACCGACACCGTTCGGGTCGGTGCATCGATGACGTCGATCATGTGCAGTTCGGGGAGGATCGACGCCAAGGACGACGGCAGCAGTGTCACACCCAACCCTGCTGCGGTGAGTTTACCGATGAGGTCGGCCGAATCGGCCTCCAGAATGCGGCCACGGGGAACCGACGAGCGGGTGAATGCATGATCGGATTGCAGTCTGGCCTCGCTTCCCGCCGGCCGGTCGATCATCGTCATCTCGGACAGGTCGGCCAACCGTATCGAATTCCTTTGAGCCCAAGGATGATCGGGACCGACGAACAGTGACAGTGGCTCGGTCCACAGGGCGGTAACGGTCAACCCCGGATGTGGGCGTCCGGGCGCGAGCCCGATGATTCCGAGATCGAGGTCTCCGCGTGCGATGCCGTCGAGAACGTCGGCGCTCGGCCGCGGCAGCAACGTCACCGACGTGTTGGGAAATCGCTGGGAGATCCGGCCGACCACCGCGGCCAGATCGACACGGGCGAGAGGCGCAATCATGCCGATACGCAGCCGCCTGATGGCGGTCGTGGGATCGGGCGCGACGTCGGCCACCAATCGGGACACGGCACCGAGCACGCTGTGCGCGCGTTCGAGAAAGATCTGTCCGGCCGGGGTGATGGTGACGCTTCGGCTCGTGCGCGCGAACAGTTCTACGCCCAGCTCTTTTTCCAGGTCTCTGATCTGGCTGCTCAGCGCCGATTGAGCGACTCGCAGCCGAGCTGCTGCACGCCCGAAGTGCTGCTCTTCGGCGACCGCCACGGCGTACCGGATGTGTCTGAGTTCCACGCTTCGCAACTCTATCTGTTTAGACGATCGATCGTTCGTAACGTTCTATTGGACAGCTGGATGTGCAACGAGCACCCTTGTTCATGTGAAGACAGCAAGCACCTCGCGCACCGGCGTGAGCACCCCCGTCGTCGCCCTGATGGCGATCGCCACCGGACTCTCGGCCGGCGGCAACTATCTCAACCAGCCGCTGCTCGACCTCATTGCCACCGAATTCGACGTGTCCGAGACGGCCGCAGCCACCTCGGTGACCGTCGCACAGATTTCCTATGCCCTCGGCCTGCTGCTCATCGTGCCTCTCGGCGACGTCGTCGATCGCCGTAAGTTGAGCGTCGGGCTGATGATTCTCGCTGCGACGGGTCAGGCAATCACCGGATTCGCTCCCGGCCTCTCCTGGCTCCTCGTCGGCACGGCGATCGCTGGACTGTTCTCGGTGGCGGCGCAGGTGATCGTGCCGTTCGCCGCGTCGATGGCGCACCCGGAGCAAGCGGGACGCATCGTCGGAGTGGTCATGGGCGGGTTGCTGACGGGCATCCTGCTGGCCCGCAGCATCTCGGGGCTGCTGTCGTCGGTGACGGGGTGGCAGGGCGTCTACCGTGTGGCCACGGTGTTGATGCTGATCGCCGCGGTCGGCCTGTGGCGGGTGCTGCCACGCAACACCGTGACGGCGGACGTCACCTACGGCTCGGCGCTGGTGTCGATGATTCGGCTGGTGCGCACCCACCCCAGGCTTCGGACTCGCGCGGTGCTCGGCGGTCTCGGCTTCGCGTCGGTGAGCACGGTGTTCGCGACGATGACGCTGTTGCTGTCGTCGAGGTTCGGTTTCGGTGCCGTCCAGATCGGACTGATCGGATTGGCCGGTGTCGGCGGCGCGTTGATGGCCTCCGTCGCGGGCCGGCTCGCAGACCGCGGACTGGTGCAATGGGCCAGCGGTACCTGTGCGGTTCTGCTGATCGCACTCTGGCCGATGTTCGCCGTCGGCGGCCACTACTGGGTGGTGTTCGTGGTCGCATTCGTACTTCTCGACCTGGCACTGCAGGGCGTGCACGTGAGCAACCAGCACATCGTCTACGCCCTGGAACCGGCTGCTCGCGCCCGAATCAACTCCGTCTACATGACGACGTACTTCGTGGGCGCCTCAGCAGGATCTGCCGTCGGGACGTTGGCGTGGAAGCATTTCGAGTGGGCAGGTGTGTGCGCTGCGGGGGCCGTGTTCGCGGTCGCCGCACTGCTGGTCTGGCTACTGGATCTGCAGGTGGACGCCCGTCGACGTCGGGAAAACACCTGCGGGACGCCCGGTGGGTCCGAGCCGACGATGGTGAACAGTCACTAATGCGTTCTGTTCCGAGACGTGGTTGAGTCGTTCTCGATGAGACGTGGGTAACACTCACGCTGCCGACGGCGACATACCCAGAGTCGGCACGAACAAACCATAGAAACACGAACTACTTCTCTTGGCTCGGAGGCGCACCCATGACTGTCGTGAACGATCGCATCCACGTGGCTCTCACGGAACTCGACCCGTCCGATTACGCGGTGCCGACCATCGCACCGATTCGTACGGCCGGCCACCTCGACCCGGTGTTCTGCATCCACCCCCTCGTCGGGCTGGTCGACTGCTACGCGGAACTCGCAGCACACGTCGACGACGCGCGTCCCATCTACGGCGTCCAGGTCCCGACGTCGGGAGAGCTCGCGGAGTCCCTCGTCGCCTTGGCCTCGCAGTACGCCGACGACATCGTTCGCATCCAGACCGACGGGGCCGTACACCTGCTGGGCACGTCCTTCGGTGGAGTACTCGCGCACGCCATCGCCGTCGAGCTGCAGAGTCGCGGCGTCACGGTCGGTGCACTGACGTTGCTCGACAGCGACCCCGTTCGGTCCAGCGCCGACAGCGCCGACCTGCTCGGGTCCATGGGCGACGACATCGATCGCAGCCACGCCGAAGAGTTGCTCGCCGTTGCCTCGCACAACGACGAACTCGCCCAGCGGCACCTGCCGGGCATCTACTTCGGCGACATCCTCGCCGTGTCCTCGATGGGAACCGACTCAGGGTCCGCGTGGCACCCCTTCGTCTGCGGCACGATCGCCAAGTACCTCGTGCCCGACGCCACCTCGTTCGACGTCGTCGGCCCGCTGGTCGACAGCTACCTCGGCTGACCCGGCCGGCTCATCCGAGCCAATCCAGCACGGCGGCGGCCGTCCAGGACTGCTGCATGCTGCCGAGCGGCTTGCCGGTGAACGGCTCGTAGTACTCCGCGAAGCTGCCGTCACTCGCCTGACGCAGACCCTCGTCTCGCAAAGACAGTGATCGCTCCGACCACCCGCGGCGTGCGAAAGCCCACGAGAACAGCCATGTCATCACCGGCCACACCGGTCCCCGCCAGTACTCGCGAGCACGGAAGTCCTTCGACACCGGGGACGTCGACGGCGGTACCGCGTACCGCAGGTCCGGATGTCCGCAGAACCGGGTGCCCTCGAAGATCCGAATGAGATTGCGCTCCTGCTCGCGCGGCAATCCTCCGCACAGCAGCGGCGCGAACATGGCAATGGTCTCCGTGCCGATCCACTGACCCGTCCGCAGATCGAAATCTCGTGCCCCGCCCGAACGCGTGTCGGTGGTCGCGATGACTCCCTTGCGGAACTTGTCCGCCCACCCGCGCAATTCGCGCACATCCGAGCGCGGCCGCGAGTGGTCCTCTCCGATGGTGGCGAGGACGTCGCACGCGACGGCGAAGATGGCACTGACGAACACGTCCTCGACGGCGAAGCTCATCTTGGTCTTCAACGCATCGTCGTCGTAGCCGACCTGTTTCATCTCCTCCACCAACCAGATGTAGCGGTCGTACTCGAGATTGCTTGGCCGCTGAGACGAGTCCGTGATGACCGCCTTGTCCTCGCGAAAATACGGATCCATCTCACCGGCAACCACATTGGCGTAGGCCGAATCCCATCGCGGCGAATTGTCCATGCCGGACTCCCAGCCGTGGAACAGCGCGATGCGTCCGTTGTCGTCGACGTCGCGGGCCTGGGCGAGCCAACGATGCCACCGCACCAGATCACCCCAGCGGCGATCGAGGAACTCCTCCGCCACCGCTCGCGTCGTGCGGCCGTGGCGTTTGGAGTGATCGAGGATGCGCTGCACGGCGATCGCGTGGACGGGCGGTTGGGTGATTCCGGAGGTCTGCGGACTCATCGGAGCGTGGGTCGCCAGCGTCCCGGTGGCCCACCGCGCAGGGCCGGGGAAGTAGCCGTCGACACCGTTGGCGAACACGATGTGCGGAATCATCCCGTTCTTCCACTGCGCCGACAGCAATGTGTCCATCTCCACGACGGCCCGCTCGACGCTCAACGGTGCCAAGCCGACGGAAACGAATGCGGCGTCCCAACTCCACATGTGCGGGTACAACCTGGGTGCTGCGCTGGTCATGGTGCCCAGGTCGTTGCCTCGGAGCAGATACGCCGCACGTGCGGCCAGCTGCGTGGAAGTGAAACCGCGATCGCCCATGCAGATAGTTTGCGTCCGGCGGCCGATTTCTGCTCGGTTGGATTGCGGACCGAAGGTGTCCGCGATCGCTCCTAGTGTGAGTTTCACCAGCTACAAGGAGGAAAACGATGGCCACCGAGAACACCGACATTCAGAAAATGCTCGCCGAACAGCGCGCGAACTTTCTCATCACCGTCCGCGGCATCAGCGAGGAACAGGCGCGTACCCGCACCACCGCGAGCGAGCTGACCCTCGGCGGACTGCTGCACCACGTGATCAGCAACGAGCGCCACTGGATGACAGTGATCGCAGAGCTGGACGAGACGGCCGAATTCGACATGGCCGCCGCCGGCAGCGAGTACGTGATGGCCGAGAACGAGACCGTCGCCGGACTCGTCGCCGAATGGGAAGAGGTGGCCGGTGCCACCTCGGCAGCGCTGGAAACGTTGGACCTCGAACTGTCGGTACCTGTCCCGACGGCACCGTGGGCACCCGAACGAATCTGGCAGAGTGCACGATTCACGGTTCTGCACATCCTTCGAGAAATCTCCCAGCACGCCGGCCACGCAGACATCATTCGCGAGGAACTCGACGGCGCGAACACCACCCAGGCATGGGCATCCGAGGCGGGGATGAGCTTCTAGCTAACCTGAGTTCATGACTCGTACTGCGTTGGTGACCGGAGCAAGCCGGGGTCTCGGGGCCCATATCGCTCGATTGCTCGCTCCGGACCATCACGTGTTGCTGGGTGGTCGGTCCACCGAGTCCCTCGCCCCCATTGTGTCGGAACTGTCCGGGTCCACCCCGTGGCCGGTGGAACTGACCGATCCGGACGCGGTGGCCGCTGCCGCGTCGAACATCGATTCTCTGGATGTGTTGGTGCACAACGCCGGGGTGGCAGCACTCGGGACGGTCGAAGAGTCGACGGCGGACGATTGGCGTCGCCAGTACGAGGTGAACGTCATCGCCGTCGTCGAACTCACTCGATTGCTACTCCCTGCACTGCGCTCCGCCGAAGGCCATGTGGTGCTGATCAATTCGGGTGCCGGCATACGCGCCAACCCGGGTTGGGGTGCCTACGCGGCGAGCAAGTTCGCGCTCCGCGCCTTCGCTGATGCACTGCGCCTCGAGGAGCCGACGTTGCGCGTCACTTCGGTGCACCCAGGACGCATCGACACCGAGATGCAGCGGGAGATCGTCGCGCACGAAGGCGGGGAGTACGACGGCTCGAAGTTCTTGCAGCCCAGCACCGTTGCCCGTGCAGTGCGCAACGCAATCGATACCCCCGCCGATGCTCACCCCACGGAATTGGTGCTCCGCACCAGGTGAGCGAAACTTCGTAGCAGGGGTCGAGTTTCCACTCACAACATGAGGTTCGTCCCGGCGTTGTTTACAGCACCGACTGCATCTCCCTCTTCACCCTTGCCAGTAGACGAATGGAGTCTTCTCATTCACTCGGATGATCTATCGCTTACGGTCCGGGGCGGCGACTGCCAAAGAGCTCGGGAACGCATCCACAGGTTTCAGCAACGCGGACAATCCAGCGTCAGAGCTCGTCCAGTTTCACGATGCCGTCTTGCAGGGCGCGCGCGACGAGTGCAGCTTTCGTTGGAGCGGCGCGTCCGACGCGGGAGTACTTGTCGCGGATTCTCGTGAGGTGCGTGTTGACGGTGCCCAATGCGATGTGGAGGCGTGCGCCCACGTCGACCTTGGAATCGCAGTCCAGCCACGCCTTGAGCACGGTGATCTCACGCGCGGTCAGGCCCGGTGAGGTGTACACCCGCACAGCCCGCGTAGGCGCAGGTGTGGGCCTTGCTCCGCCGGTCCTGGTAGCGAGTGGAGAGCGGACGCCGTTCGACGCCGAGACTCGCGAATAAAGTTGGGGTCGATGATTCGTCGCTACCATCTTGGCCTCCTCATGCAATCGGCCTACGGGCCGGTCTGAATCTGACCACGGTTGCCGAACTCCATGCAACACAAGCTTATTCGAGGCTTTACTCCAGAAAGCATATCCGGCTACACCATGCTTTAGTTCAAACTAAACAGCGGGATCCGGACCATCCAGTTGCTATAGTTCAAGATCCAAACAATGCGGCGCAGGTGGACGAGGGCGGTAGTCGGTGAACCAGAAATCACTCCCACGGGAGCAGTTCCTTCAGGCCGGATATCGCCTGCTCGGTGAGATGGACACGACCGATCTTGCGCGTTCGCTCTCGATCTCGGCCGTCGTCGAACGCGCGGGGCTGTCGCACCAAACTTTCCACAACACGTACCCCGGTAACTCTCGCGGCGGCGGGTCCGGCGGCAAGGAAGCTTTCGTCGAAGACCTCCTCGACCACCTCACACTCGATTACACCGGCACGGCTGCTCCTACCGGCACGCAGGACGTGAAAGCTCCGGTGTCGGCCCTGTTCGACGACCTCACGTCCGGTCTCATGCGACGTCGCCTCGTCGCAGTGCTGCTAGCTGCCGACCACAACGGTGCCCGAAAGGCCGTCATCCCCGAGTTCGAGTGCTTCGACACCGACCTGCGATCCATCATCGGTCAAGCGGTGCAGGCTCACGGCGGATCGTTGCGCCAACCACTGTCGCTGACAAACCTCTCGGCGGTCGTCGGGGCTCTGCTCGACGGGCTGGCGCTCCGGGAGGTGCTCACGCCGGGCTCGGTGTCCTCCGACGACGTTGCATCGGCCACCAACTCGATTCTCCAGTGGGCCATAGACCCACTGCATTCCGACCGCACCGTTGCCCAACCCGATCCGGGCGAAATCTCGGATGCTCTGCGGCCCGACCTCGAGGCCGACGTGATCGCGGCGACCGAAACTCTGTTCGTCGACAACGGCTACTTCCTGGTCACCCTGGCCGACATCGCGGCGGCGGCGAAGATCCGCGTAGAAGACCTTCGACGACTGTTTCCGAGCAAGGTCGACATCATCGTTGCGGCGCTGAAGCCCGAATTCGACCGTGTGCTCCGGCTGCGTCGCGCCGACGAACGCCTCGGAGTCGACCCCGCCACCGCACTGCAACGCACGTTGGTTTCGTTGGGCGAGTTCGTCATCGACAATCGAGCCATGAGCTCGGGCATGCTGCTCGCGCTGAGCTTCGAACAGTTCCATCAACCGAGCACCATCACGACGGTCATCGAAAACCTCTACCTCCCGTCCGCTGTGGTCCCCATCCTCGAACGCGGACGTGAAAGCGGCGTGTTCAGCGACGACGCACCGGCACTCGAAGCCGCAATCATGTTGACCAACAACATTCTCTTCCGCTGCCTGACGCGTCCTGCGGAGTCCGCAACCGAAGTGGCGCAGGGTGTCCTGCGAATACTGATGCCCGGTGTTGCGATACGGCCGCGGTGAGGACGCTGGACAGAACTGTTGTCACCACTCCGGATGCTCGTGCTCTGCCCACTCCCTGGTCACGGCACCCTGTGTCATTCCGCGCATGGCCTCGGTGTCTTTCCACGCGTACGTGATGTGTCCGACGACGAGTAGCCCGAATCCCAGGGCGAACCAGTCGTGTACGAATGTTGCACCGATACGCCATTGCAGTGGACTCCACGCCGAGAAGTACATGACGACGCCGGTACCGAGGAGCACCAGAATCGACCCGCCGCTGAGCGCGCCGTTGAGCTTCTGACCCGCGTTGAATTTCCCGACCCCCACCGCCCCGAGTCGACGTGCTTTGGAGCGCAACCACTTCCAGTCGTCGGCGACAAATCTGTTGAGACGGCCGAGGTCCGTGCGATAGCTGCGTGAGACCGCACCGAGAATCAACGGAATCGGCAACAGAAAGCCCGACCACACGTGCACGAACTCCACCACCGGGCGATTGCCGACCAGCACCGCGAGCGACCCGATGTACAGAATCGCAGCGGTCACCATGCACACGATCACCAAGACCCCGACTGTCCAGTGCACGTACCGCTCGACTCGGTCGAACCGTGCGCGGTCGTCAGCTCGTGGGGTCATCTCGACGTCCGTTCGACTCGCCGACGTACGCATCGATGTCGTATCCACGTTTCTCCCAGTATCCGGGAACCACGTTGTCCGTCAACTCGATTCCGCCGATCCACTTGATGCTCTTGTAGCCGTACATCGAAGCGACGAACAGCCGAACCGGACCTCCGTGATCGTGGGTGACGGGGCCGTCGAGCATGGTCAACGCAACCAGTACGTCGTCGCGTCGCGCCTGCTCGAGCGTCAGACTCTCGGTATACGTGCCGTCGAACGAGGTGAACCGCAACGACGTCGCCGACGCGGTGGGTCCGACGGCATCGAGAATATCTGCCAATCGCACTCCGCTCCAAGCAACTTCCGGTACACGCCATCCCGTCACGCACTGGAAGTCACGCACCAACGACGTCTGCGGCATCGAGCGGAGGTCCTGCAGAGTGAACGTGCGCGGTGTGTCGACGGAACCGCCCACCGTCAGGGCATAGGAGTTCTCGTCCTTGCGCGGCGCGCCCTGCGTCACCGAATAGAAGCGAAAGTTGTCGCCCACGGGAATCAGTCCGATCAGTCCCGTCGGATCGTGGTTACCGATCGGCCCGAGTACCGACGCGAGACCCTTCTGCACCGCGCCCCCACCGACGATGCCCGCGACCCCGGCCGACACCAGGCCGAGCACGACTCGGCGACCGACGGGGCTACCCGCAATCTTCGGCTCGGCGATCGGCATCCCTCCACTGTCCACGGCGGACCAGGATCAGGCCACATTGGGCGTCGAATCAGGTCTGGAACTTCGCCCGGGGAAGTCTTACGGTTGATTCATGGCACTGTCGAAGACAGAACGCGAAGAGTATCTGGCCGAATCGCATATCGCCGCCCTCTCGGTAGCGGCCGGGGCGGACCGTGGCCCGCTGACGGTACCGATCTGGTACGACTACACCCCCGGCGGTGAAGCCTGGGTGTTGACCGGTGCCACCTCGAAGAAGGCCCAATTGATCAGGACTGCAGGGCGATTCACTCTGATGATCGAGCAGTCCGATCCGACGATCCGCTACGTCAGCGTCGAGGGCCCCGTGGCGCGAGAGGAGCCGAGCACCCCGCAGCTGCTGCGAGCCATGGCAGCCCGTTACCTGCCCCCGGAGAAGGTCGACGGCTACCTCGAGATGGCCAACCGAGAGCACGAGGAGAATGTGGTGTTCTACCTGCGCCCCGAACACTGGCTGTCTGCCGATCTCGGGGCCATCTGAGAGAACTACGAAGTCGGGGTCAAGGCATTGCCGGGCGGGATCGTCACACAGTTGCTGTGCGTCGGCCCACCGCTGAACCGTTCGGTCAGGAACTGCAGGCTCTGCGCCTCGAATACCGGGAAGGCGTCGCTGTGCGTCAGGCCGTCGTACTGCGCGTACTGCACATCCACGCCCCGGCCGCAGTAGCCGTACGCCAGTCCCTGCACGTCGCCGGTGATCATGACGGTGTCGCCGATCGGATCGGCGTGACCGACGGCCAGAAACATCGGCGTCCGCGGAGTGCCCTGGCTGCCCATGATGTTGTCGTCGATCGCCGCCACCACCTCGGGTACGTCCAGCAGGGAGGTGTACGGGGCCTTCACCATCGATGCGTCGGTGAGCGTCGGGTAGTCGTCGGCGAACTGGGCAATGCACTCCTGATCGACCTGATCGATAACCTCGAAGCCGTAGTCGGAGATGAAACTGTTCAGGTCGAGTCCGTACGCACGCTCGTAGGCGACGATCAGTGCCGGGATGACACCCGCCCACCCTCTGTTACCGCTGACGTACGGCAGGTTGTGAGCCAGGTCGACCGGTAGCCCGCCGGCCGCTACTCCGACGAGATTGAGCTCGGGTGCGTACTCGGGAGCGATCTCGGCTCCCCACTGCGTCGGGACGGATCCACCGGAGTACCCGATCATCCCGACGGGGGTGCTCGACGGAACCTGCAGGAAGGATTGGGCCGCGCGAACGCCGTCCAGAGCTGCGTAGCCCGACTGCCGCCCGATCGTCCACTCGAGCTCCTCGCCCTCGTAATCCGGCACGACGACGGTGTAGCCGGCTGCGAGGTAACCGGCGATGACCGCCTGTTCCGCGCCGGCAATGGGACTCGTGGACCCGCCACTGAGGGTGTACGAGGGATTGCATTGCGAGCCGAGGGCGTCGTACGCCATGTGGTACGAGACGATCCGCGTCGGCCCGGGGATCAAGGGCCGCAGCACTGTGGCGACCGTGACGACGCCGTCACCCTGCTGGTCGGTAGTTCTGTAGAGAACCTGACTCCCCGAGATCGGCGTCGGCTGGCTGGGGGTACGGAACGTCATGGGCCTCGACCGCAGCACCGTTCCCGGGGAGACGTCCAGGCCGCCGTCCCAATCGTAGAACGGATCATCCGCTGGAACCGGCGAGCCGGGTCCCAGATCTGCTTGTGCAACAGGGACACTCACGAGCGTCGCGGACCCGAGAAGTAGCACGACGGAGGCAATCAGCCTCAACGCAAACCCTCTACCAGCTGGTGACATGCAACAAATTAAACCCCCGCGAGATCGAAGTTATGGACGGAAATCGCAAGATTTTCATCCATAACTTCGAGTTCGGCGGAGGCGAGAGCTACTTCAGAACGATGTTCACCATGCGACCAGGGATCACGATGATCTTGGTCGGGGCCTTCCCGTCCAGCAGGGCCACGATTTTCTCATCTTCCAATGCCGTCTTCTCGACGTCGTCCTTCGTTGCATCGGCAGACACAGTGATGCGGCTGCGGACCTTGCCGTTGACCTGGATGGGGTAGTCGACGGTATCGGCGACCAACCACTTCTTCTCCACGCGCGGGAATGGCCCGTGCGCCAACGACTTCTCGTGTCCGAGCCTGCCCCACAGGTCCTCGGCGAGGTGCGGTGCCAGAGGAGCGAGCATCAGGATCAACGGCTCCACCACCCCGCGCGGGGCACCGTCGGGGTACGCCTTGGTGATGTGGTTGGTCAGCTCGATCAGCTTGGCACCGGCCGTATTGTCGCGCAGCGCAGCGTAATCCGCGTGCACACCGTCGATCACCCGGTTGAGCACTCGCAGGGTGTCCTCGGTGGGCTTGGCGTCGGTGACGCGAACCTCGCCGGTCACCTCGTCGAGTACCAGTCGCCAGACGCGCTGCAGGAAACGCTGCGCGCCGACGACGTCCTTCGTCGCCCACGGGCGTGAGGTGTCCAGCGGACCCATCGACATCTCGTAGACACGCAGAGTGTCGGCACCGTACTCGGCGAAGATCTCGTCGGGTGAGACCGAGTTCTTCAGCGACTTACCCATCTTGCCGTACTCACGGTTGACGGGCTGGTCCTGATAGAAGTAGCCGCCGTCGCGTTCGACGACCTCGGCTGCAGGAACGTAGACCCCGCGGGAATCGGTGTACGCGTAGGCCTGGATGTAGCCCTGGTTGTACAGGCGTCGGTAGGGCTCGCTGGAGCTGACGTGACCCAGATCGAACAGCACCTTGTGCCAGAAGCGCGAGTACAGCAGGTGCAACACCGCATGCTCGACGCCACCGACGTAGAGATCCACTCCGCCCGGATCGTTGGGTCCGTGGATTTCGGGACGCGGCCCCACCCAGTACTTTTCGTTCTCCGGGTCTGCGAAGGCCTCGGAGTTGGTGGGGTCGACGTAGCGCAGCTGGTACCAAGAGCTACCGGCCCACTGCGGCATCACGTTGGTGTCGCGGGTGTAGGTCTGCAGTCCGTCGCCCAGATCGAGTTCGACGTTGACCCACTCGTCGGCCTTGGCCAGCGGTGGGGACGGCTCGGAGCTGGCGTCGTCAGGATCGAACGACACCGGGGCGTAGTTCTCGATCTCGGGAAGTTCCACTGGCAGAGCAGAATCGGGCAGTCCGTGCGGGTTGCCTTCGGCGTCCCAGACGATCGGGAACGGCTCGCCCCAGTAGCGCTGGCGCGCGAAGAGCCAGTCGCGCAGCTTGTACTGAATTGTGCCGCGGCCCTTGCCTTCCGACTCCAGTCGGGAAATGACGGCGGCTTTGGCCTCGTCCACCGGCAGGCCGTCGAGGAAACCGGAGTTCACCAATTCACCGTCGCCGACGTAAGCCGCCTCGGTGACATCGCCGCCGGAGATGACCTCGCGCACAGGCAGATCGAATGCCGTCGCGAACTCCCAGTCACGTGCGTCGTGGCCCGGAACGGCCATGATGGCACCGGTGCCGTACCCGGTCAGCACGTAATCGGCGATGAACACCGGCACCTGCTCACCGTTGACCGGGTTCTCGGCGTACGCACCGATGAAGACGCCGGTCTTCTCTTTGTTCTCCTGCCGCTCGAGATCGGACTTCGCGGCGATCGACGCGCGGTATGCGGCAACGGCTTCGGCCGGTGTCGCGGCGCCGCCGGTCCACTTGTCCGAAATTCCGGCAGGCCACTGCTCGGCCACCATGCCGTCGACCAGATCGTGCTCGGGCGCCAGCACCACGTAGGTGGCACCGAACAGCGTGTCCGGGCGGGTGGTGAACACCTCGATCCCGGAGAACGAGACCTGCGCTCCGCGAGAGCGTCCGATCCAGTTGCGCTGCATGGTCTTGACCTTCTCGGGCCAATCCAGGTATTCGAGGTCGTCGACCAGCCGATCGGAGTACGCAGTGATGCGCATCATCCACTGGCGCAGGTTCTTTCGGAAGACCGGGAAGTTGCCGCGATCGCTACGTCCGTCGGCGGTGACCTCCTCGTTGGCCAGCACGGTACCCAGGCCAGGGCACCAGTTGACCATCGAGTTGGACTCGTACACCAAACGGAAGCCGTCGATCACCTCGCGGCGTTCACCGACGGTCAGCGACTCCCAGGAGCGGCCGTCGTCCAATGTCCGCTCACCCGAGGCGAATTCCGCCTCCAGCTCCGAGATGGGGCGCGCCTTGCCGAGCTCGTCGTCGAACCAAGCATTGAAGATCTGCAGAAAGATCCACTGCGTCCAGTGGTAGAAGTCGACATCCGTCGTCGCCAGGGACCGTCGACGATCGTGCCCGAGACCCAGCCGACGCAACTGGCGTCGCATGTTGACGATGTTGTCCTCGGTGGTGCTGCGCGGATGCGTACCCGTCTGCACGGCGTACTGCTCGGCGGGCAGCCCGAAGGCGTCGTAGCCCAGTGCGTGCAGCACGTTGCGTCCCTGCATGCGGTGGTACCGCGCGAATACATCGGTGGCGATGTAGCCCAGGGGGTGCCCGACATGCAGGCCGCTGCCCGACGGGTACGGGAACATGTCCTGGACGAAGAGCTTGTCCTTGGGGACGTCTCCGGCGAGCGCTCCGACCGGGTTGGGCGCGTCGAAGGTGCCCTGCGATTCCCACAGGTCCTGCCACTGCTCCTCGATGCGCCCGGCGAGTTCGGCTGTGTAGCGGTACTCGGGAACGGACTCGGTGGATGCTTCAACGGAATCGGTCACACCTACCAGCCTAAAGTGTGACGCGGCCCGCCTGGTACCAGGACCTCGCTGCGCCGTATCCTGGCCAGGTGGTCATCGTCTCGGTTGTGTTGTTCGTGCTCGCCCTCGTCGTCGGGGCTGTCGCTGCCCTGTCGCTGCTCGGCCGGCTCCCGCGCAATCGATTCGCCGGTGTCCGTACCCCCGAGGCAATGCGCGACGACGAGACGTTCGTCCTCGCGAACCGTGTCGCCGGCCCGACCACAGCCGCATCTGCGCTGGTACTGGCCATCGGCGGCGTAGCCGCACTCGCACTGAGCGGCATCGCAGCGGTCGTCGGAGTGGTCGTTGCCCTCGCTGCAGCGCTGTTCATCGCCGCAGCCGGCGGATCCATCGGTGCCCGCGCAGCCGCGGCAGTGCCGGCACCCGCCGAGGCCGACGGATGCGGACAATCGTGCATCTCGTGCAGCCTCAAGGACGCCTGCCAGCCGAGCTGAGCGCATGAAACAGAGGAGTCTGCGCACCTTCGATCCGGCCGGAGTCGTCTTCGGCGTCGTCCTCCCGCTCGCGGTTGCCGCTCTCTGCCTCGTCCTGGCCTATCTGTGGGAGGGTCGCCTGCCGGACCAGGTGGCGACTCACTTCAGCGGAACCCAGCCGGACGACTTCTCCAATCCGCTCGCCAACGCCTGGACCGTCGCCATCGTCATCGTGTTGGTCGGGGGCGGTGTGAGCGCGGTGGCCGCCCTGGCCCGAGTGCTGCTGATCATGCGTCGGACGATGCTGATCATCGGGCTCACCGTCGTCGGGACGATCGGCGTGCTGGAGATCGCGACCCTCGCACGCGAACTCGACCTACCCACCGAGCAGAGCGTCACCATTCCCGGCTGGGCCATCGCCGTCGGTACCGTTGCCGGGTTCGCCATCGGACTGTTCGGAGCGACGCGCCTGCGGGATCACCGCCAACGCGTCGTCGCCACCGCACCCCTGCACACCGACCTACCTCGGTGCGGCCTCGAACTGCCGCTGGTGGTTCCCGTCGGAGCGAGCCGCGTCGCCGCAGTCACGGTGATCGCGCTGTCTGCGGCCGGAGCCGGCGTGACGTGCTACCTCTCGAATTCGCCGTGGCCGATCTTTCTGTTCGTTCCGCTGACCATCCTGATCCTGTCCCTACTGCGATTCACCGTGCACATCGACAGCGACGGTCTCTACGTCTCGAGCCTGGGAATGGCGGCATTCGACTACGACATCGCCGAGATCACCGGTGCCTCGGTGCGGACGGTGAACCCGGCCAAGGACTTCGGCGGGTGGGGTCTTCGAGCGAAGGGCCGCGGCAACTACGCCGTCGCCACCGAAGCCGGGCCGGCGGCATTCGTCACCTTCGCCAACGGTGATCGACTGACCATCGGAACCGTAGCCGCCGACACGATCGCGGGAACGCTCAACACCCTCACCGACCGTGCCCGCACCACCACTGCGGACTGAGTGGCCGAGTGAAAGCGTTGCGGGACACCGTCCTGGATCCCTTCCTGCTGAGCATCTTCGCGGTCGCCGCGCTGGCGAGCATCTTCCCGGCGTCGGGAACCGCCGAGGACGTTCTCGGCTGGGTGACACGCGTCGCCATCGGGCTGCTGTTCCTCATCTACGGCGCGCGACTGTCCCCACGTGACGCCTGGGAAGGCGTCAAACACTGGCGCTTGCACTCGGTGATCCTGGCGTCGACGTACCTGCTGTTCCCCGCGCTCGGCCTGGCCCTGAGGGTCCTCGAATCGAGTCTGCTCAGCGAGGACCTCTACACCGGAATGCTGTTCCTCTGCCTGGTGCCCTCGACCGTCCAATCCTCGATCGCCTTCACCTCCATCGCCCGAGGCAACGTGGCCGGTGCCGTGGTGAGCGCGTCGTTCTCCAACATCCTCGGCGTGTTCGTCACCCCGCTGCTGGTGCTCGCGCTGATGACCACCACTGGTTCGGCGAGCATCGATCCCAGCTCGATCCTCGACATCGTTGCGCAGCTGCTGCTCCCGTTCGCCGTCGGTCAGTTGCTCCGACCCTGGGTGACGGGCTGGCTGACCCGCCACAGCGCGTCGACGAAGCTCGTCGACCGGGGATCGATTCTGCTGGTCGTCTTTTCCGCCTTCAGCGCATCGATGAATCAACACGTGTGGTCCTCGGTCGCCCTGTGGCGCATCGGCATCGTCGTCGCCGTGTGCATCCTGCTGCTCGCCCTCGTTCTGACGATCACCTGGTACGCAGGCAAGTGGTTCGGTTTCTCACTCGAGGATCGTCTGGTGCTGCTGTTCTGCGGATCCAAGAAGAGCCTGGCGAGCGGACTGCCGATGGCCGCCGTGCTGTTCGTCGGCCAACCCATCGGGTTGATCGTCCTGCCGCTGTTGCTGTTCCATCAGATTCAACTGATGGTGTGCACCGTCATCGCTCAGCATTTCGCGCGTCGACCGGAACCGAGCCCGGCGGCGGTCGTCGCGGACTAGGTTGGTGTCAGTCGAGAAATCGGAGAAGACAATGCCCAGGAAACTGCACACGGACGGCGTCGTCTCTGCCGCCTACACCGGCCGGCTCGCCACCGATCCTGTACCCGCACTGCGACTCCCCGAGAATCAACTCGACCCAGACGCCGCCTACCGCTACATCCACGACGAACTGATGCTCGACGGCAGCTCACGCCTCAACCTGGCGACGTTCGTCACCACCTGGATGGATCCGCAGGCCGAAAAGCTGATGGCGGAAACGTTCGACAAGAACATGATCGACAAGGACGAGTACCCGTCCACCGCGGCCATCGAAGAACGCTGCGTCAACATCGTCGCCGACCTGTTCCACGCACCCGGCCTCGACCGCGAGGACCCGTCGTCGGCCACCGGCGTCTCGACCATCGGCTCCAGTGAAGCAGTCATGCTGGCGGGGTTGGCGCTCAAGTGGCGCTGGCGGGCGAAGGGCGCCGGGACAGGAACCCCGAACCTGGTGTTGGGCAGCAATGTCCAGGTGGTGTGGGAGAAATTCTGTCGCTACTTCGACGTCGAACCCAAGTACCTGCCCGTCGAGCGCGGTCGCTACGTCATCACCCCGGAACAGGTTCGGGACGCGGTGGACGAGAACACCATCGGCGTCGTGGCGATTCTCGGCACCACGTTCACCGGTGAACTCGAACCGGTACAGGAAATCTGCGCCGTCCTCGACGAGATCGTCGGCGGCGGTGGACCCGACGTACCGGTTCACGTCGACGCGGCCAGCGGTGGTTTCGTCGTACCGTTCTTGTACCCGGAGCTCGAATGGGACTTCCGTCTGCCTCGGGTCAAGTCCATCAACGCCAGCGGACACAAGTACGGATTGACCTATCCGGGAATCGGATTCGCCATCTGGCGGACCAAGGAAGACTTGCCCGAGGATCTCGTGTTCCGCGTGAACTACCTCGGCGGCGACATGCCCACCTTCACGCTGAACTTCTCGAGGCCGGGCAATCAGGTCATCGGCCAGTACTACAATTTTCTGCGCCTGGGCCGGTCCGGCTACACCGACATCATGAGAGCACTGCGCGACACCGCAGTTCGCGTCAGCACTCATCTCGCGGGACATCCAGACATCGACGTGATCACTGACGGATCGGCCATCCCGGTCCTGTCGTTCATGCTGAAAGAGCACTGCGAGTTCACCGTGTTCGACGTGTCCCACGAACTGCGTGCCCGCGGCTGGCAGGTGCCGGCGTACACGATGCCCGACAACGCCACCGACGTCGCCGTACTCAGAATCGTCGTCCGCGAGGGCTTCAGCGCAGACCTCGGCCGCATGCTGTGCATCGCCATCGACGAGGTGATCGACGGTCTGAAATCGGGCGGACACTCGACCGCGCGGGCTTTTTCGCACTAGGTTGTGTCCTGGGTCGTGAGTGGAAACTCGACCCCTGCTACGAAGTTCCGCGCACGTGCGGCGCAGCCGCTCTCAGTTCCGTTCGACGTCGATCGGGTGGGACGCCAACAGCGCCAACGGCATCGGCTGACGACGCAGAACCTGCGCCCACAGGTCGACGCGCGGCGGACCGATCACGTCGGAAGCCAAGGCCGACAACACGATCCAGTCTTCTCGGTCCAGTTCACCTTCGAGCTGCCCGAACGTCCACCCCGAGTACCCGGCGAAGATGCGCACACCCTCCACGTACTGCGCGATGTCTGCGGGGTCGGAATCCAGATCTACCATCACCACCCGGCCGTCGACTCGGCGCAGACCGGCGACCCCGTCGATCGACGCACCGGTGCGCAGCGTGGCCAGACACAGTGCCGAATCACGCTTGACCGGACCACCGACGTACAGGGCCCGCGGCTTCGCGGCGAGCTCGGACCAATCGGGCAGCACGTTCTGCACCGCGGTCTCACTGGGGCGGTTGATCACGACGCCGAGACTGCCCGCGTCGTTGTGTTCGATGATGTAGATGACGGTGCGCCGAAACGTGGGCTCCACGAGTTCGATGGACGACACCAGCAGACTGCCGGGACGAACATCGTGCAGTGCCGACGCCGTCCGGTCCTCGGGTTCCTCCGCATGCGCTGCCACATCAGCCATTGTGGCACCGCACACCGCCGGATGTGGCACAAGCACGACGGCCAGTCCTCGGTCCTACTCGAGCCCGGCAATCTTCGTCAGAATCCCCAACTGGAACTCGAACAACGCGTCCCGGTCGGCAAACGTCGTCGCGCCGTACTGATCGAACACGTCGAAGTTGATCGCACCGAACAGTGACGCCCACACCATCACGCCCAATGCGATGAGCTCGTCGGGCAGGTCCATGTCCATCTGGGCGCGGATGTCCTCGAAACTTGCGTGCAGCGACGCCAACTCGGTGGGTGCCGATTCGATGTCCGGGCGACGGATATCCCAGGCCGACTGCAGGACTGCTACCAATGTGGTGATCACCCGGGTCCCCGGGCCGGTGGTCTGTTCGGCGGGCGCGTGGTAGCCGGGTACGGGGCTGCCGAAGAGCAGCGCGTACCGGGCCGGCTCTCGAAGTCCCCATCGACGCACCGCCCGGCTCAACGCCCGGAATTTGTCGGCAGGGCCGTCCGCGGCGTCGACGGCCGCGTCGACCTCGTCGCCCAACTCGGAATACGCATCGACGACGAGCAAGGTCAGTAGTTCGTCCCGGCTCGAGACGTAGCGATAGACCGCCGAGGAGACGACGCCCAGATCTCGGGCGACCGCGCGTAGCGACAGGGCCGCAGCACCGTCCGCGGCCAGGTGCTCGCGTCCGATGCGGGTGATGTCGCTCAGAGTCTGGGCGCGGGCTCGGGTACGCGGAGTGCTCGCCATGCTCGCTACTGTAACTGCCGCTCTTTTCCGAGAGCACTGCTCTTGCTTTTCTCCGAGCAGAGGTGCACACTCGACACATCAGAGAGCACCGCTCTCGTTTACCGAAACGGAGTAGCCATGTCAGAACTTCACGTCGTCACCGGTGCAGGACCCGTCGGCTGGACGATCGCCGAACAGCTTGCTGCACAGGGACATACGGTGCGTATCCTGACTCGATCCGGCAGCGGGCCACAGCATCCGAACATCGAACGGCGATCGGTCGACATCGAGTCCGACGACCTCCGAGCGCACGTCGACGGAGCAACCGCCATCTATCACTGCACCCACGCCGCCTACGAGAACACGGTGTGGCGCGACAAGCTCGAGGCGATGGAACGACGTGTGCTCGACGCGGCCGCGGGCACGGTCGTCGTGTTCCCCGAAAGTCTCTACGCCTACGGCCGGGTCGACGGGCCCATCCGCGAGGACTCACCCAGAAATGCCACGTTCCGCAAGCTGGGTGTGCGCACCGAACTCCTGGCCGCACGCGACGCTCACTCGACCCCCACCGTCAGCATCGCGGCATCCGACTTCTACGGCCTACGGGTGCTGGTCTCGCACATGGGAGAACGTGTGGTCGCCAATGTGCTCGCCGGTAAGACCATTCGGGTGATCGGGGCCGCGAACCTATCCCATTCTTTCACGTACGTGCCGGATTTCGCAGCCGCGATGATCGTCGCGGCCGCACGACCGTCCACGTGGAATACCGTCCTGCATGCACCGACCGCCCCCGCGGTGACTCAGCGGGAGATGATCGAGATGTACTCCGCTGCAGCGGACTTGCCGACCCCGAAGATCGGTGTCGTGCCGGCCTGGGTCATGCGAGCACTGGGGCTCGTTTCCGGTCCGATGAAAGAGCTGGGGGACACCCTGTACCAGTTCCGCGACCCCTACATCCTCGATTCCAGCCACAGCGAGCGCGTTCTCGGCCTCGAGCCCACCCCGCTCGCCGACGGCACAGCCGCCACGATCGCGTGGTGGAAGGCAGACAAGCCCGCCGTATCGGTGTGACCGACGCGGGATAGAGTCCCGTCGGTGAACGACGCCTCCTTTCGTACCCGCCTACGTGAGTCCCCGGGCGTCGGCAAGCTCACCACCGTTCGTTTCGCCGGCCAGTTCGGTGATGGATTGTTCCAAGCCGCATTGAGCGGTGCCATCCTGTTCAATCCCGAACGCGCCACCAACCCCGCCGAGATCGCCGCCGGTTTCGGTGTTCTGCTCGTGCCCTACTCGTTGGTGGGCCCGTTCGCAGGTGCGCTGTTGGACCGCTGGGATCGTCGATCGGTTCTGTTGTGGGCCAATATCGTTCGCATCGTTCTCATCACCGCTACCGCCGGGCTTCTGTGTGCCGGGGTCGACGCCACGCCGCTGCTGCTGTTGGCTCTGGCCACCGTCGGGCTCAGTCGGTTCGTCCTGGCGGGCGCGTCGGCATCCTTGCCGCATGTGGTGCGGCAATCGTGGCTGGTGCCGATGAACTCGGTACTGGCCACCGTCGGCTCCGGTTTCGCGGCGGCCGGTGCGGGACTGGCGGTGGCAGTGATCGGTGCCGTCGGAGCGGGGGACTTCGGTTCGGGTGTCGCCGTGGGGCTGGCCGCGACCGGCTCGGTGGTCGGTGCTGTTGCGGCCGGACGGTTCGCGCCGCGGTCTCTCGGTCCCGATACGGACTATCGGCCCGGCAACCCGCTGAAAGATGTTGCCGCCGGCCTGAAATCGGGTGCCCTCGCGGTGTGGCGGTCGCCGGGCGTGACCACCGCGATGATCGGCATCGGGGCACACCGCATCGTGTTCGGCATCAACACCCTCATCATGGTGCTGGTGCTGCGGGAGAGCACGCAGAGTTCCCTGCCCGGCGGCCTCGCCGGCTTCGGCATTGCCGTCGGAGCCACGGCCACCGGAATGTTCCTCGCCGCCGTCATCGCGCCGTTCGCCGTCCCGCGGTTCGGCCGCACCCGCACCATCGCCACGGCCCTCGTCCTGGCCATCGCCGCTCAGGTCGGTGCCGTCTCCGGCCTCACCCAGACCAGTCTGCTGCTCGGAGCTTTTCTCCTCGGGATCGCCGGGCAGACCGTCAAACTCAGTGGGGACGCCGCCATGCAGATCGAGATCGACGACGCGCATCGCGGACGAGTCTTCGCGTTGCAGGACACCGTGTTCAACGTCGCGTTCGTCGGCGCCCTCGCCGCGGCCGCATTCGCCGTCGGCCCCGACGCCACGGAGCTGAGCCAGGATCCCACTGCGCACGCGCTGGTGTTCGTCGGAGCAGGAATCTACGCCGTCGGCTTCGTCGCAGCGGTACTCAACACGAGGCGCGCACCGCGCTGACGTGGTGTATCTTCCCGTATCGGACCGCTAGGTTTCGTCGGACAACACGGGGGCACCGCATGCATGGCCGCACGACGTCGCTCGGCTGCATCATCGCGGTTGCCGCAGGTACAGCCGTCCTTGCCGCACCCCCCGCGTACGCGGCCCCGCCGCCGCCGGTGAATTCCTGTGGAGAAACCGGATTCGACCCCAAGGACTACCCACCAGAGCCCGTCGGGCCCGGAAATCCGCCGCAGCTGCCGCCGTTGCCGGATCGTGTGGTGATCCCCGTGCCGTATCCGTCGATCGAACTCGTGCCGGTGCCCGACCCGCCGCCGAACAACACCCGTGTCCAGGCCGAGCCGTCGGCCGACCCGTGCGCGGACCCCTGTCCCGACCTCACCGACGCCACGGAGTCGCCCACCACCGGCTCTGCAGACCATCTCCCGTTCCCTCGCATCGAGATCGACCCGCAGCCCGAGACCATTCCCATCCCGATTCCCGGCCCCGGTGGAACTCCGGGAACCCCGCCGCCCGCACCCGCGGTCACTGCGGCGGAGTCCGGGACGACGACGGTACCGCCGGTGGCACCGGCCGTCGGACACGTCGAGGTGGTCTCACAGCTGACCGGACCGGGATCGGAGAACCGCACCGACAAGCGCTGGCAGGTCGACGGCACCGACCTCGGCATCATGTGGGAGAGCAAGCCGGGCGAGGTCGCCGTCGTTTTCGGCGATTCCTTCGGCAAGGGTTGGGAATTCGGTGTGGTCGGAGGGAAGGATTGGCGGTCGAACGTACTGGGACACAGCACCGACACCGACCTGTCCGACGGTATGACCCTGGACTCGATGGTGCAGGACTCCCGCTGTCACGCAGCCGAACTCTTGCCCTCGCGCAAGATCAAGAATTGGGAGACCACGGTCATCCCCACGTCCGGGTTCGCGATCGACGACCGGCAGTACATGTCATACATGTCCATCCGGCGCTGGAGCACGATCCCCGGCATGTGGTGGACCAACTACGGCGGCATCGCCTACTCGGACGACAACGGGTCCACCTGGGTCAAGGACGAACATGCCAAGTGGGACAACGTCTTCGGGTTCTCCAAGTTCCAGGTGTCGACGATGGTCCCGGCGGGGGAGTACGTGTACATGTTCGGCACCGTCAACGGTCGCGCCGGACAGGTCGGCCTGGCACGCGTCCCGAAGGCAGACGTGCTGAACAAGACCGCCTACCAATACTGGGTGAACGGCACGTGGGCTCCCGTCGGATCGAACGAGGCCACCCCCATCGCCGACGGTATGGCCGGGGAACTGTCGGTCCATCACGACGAGGCCCGAGACCTCTGGCGAATGACGTATCTGGATCCGTTACGCGGCGATATCGTTCTGCGCGAAGCAAATTCACCACAGGGTGAGTGGACCGCCCCGAGCACCCTGATCGATACCGCCGAGTACCCCAAGACCTACGGGGGCTTCATTCATCCGTGGTCGACGGCGAACGAGCTGTACTTCACCGTCTCGGAGTGGGACAGCTACAACGTCTATCTCGTCAAGGCCGAGCTTCGCTCGTCGTGAGTGGAAGCTCGTAGTGGGCTACGAAGTTCCGCGCACGTGCGCGGGACGCGCTACTGCGTCGGCCACCACTCGAGCAGCGCAGCTTCGGCGTCCTCACGTGAGAGTGGTCCTCGATCGAGGCGCAGTTCCTTCAGGTATTTCCACGCCTTGCCCACGTCGGGACCGGCGGGGATACCGAGCAGCTCCATGATCGCGTTGCCGTCCAGGTCGGGACGAACCCGCGCCAGGTCCTCCTGCTCGGCGATGCGGGCGATGCGCTCTTCGAGATCGTCGTAAGTGGCTTGCAGGGCAGCCGCTCGACGCTTGTTCCTGGTGGTCGAATCGGCTCGAACCAGCTTGTGCAACTTGGGCAGTAGCTCGCCGGCATCGGTGGCGTAGCGACGCACCGCCGAGTCGGTCCACTGACCCTTGCCGTACCCGTGGAATCGCAGATGCAGGAACACCAGATGCGAGACGTCCTCGATCATCTTCTTCGAGTACTTCAACGCGCGCATACGCTTTCGCACCATCTTGGCCCCGACGACCTCGTGGTGGTGAAAGCTGACGCCGCCGCCGGGCTCGTTACGTTTGGTATCGGGCTTGCCGATGTCGTGCAGCAATGCGGCCCAACGCAATACGAGATCGGGGTCGCCGTCCTCGAGATCGATGGCCTGCTTCAGAACCGTCAACGAATGCCAGTACACGTCCTTGTGCTGATGATGCTCGTCGATTTCGAGCTTCATGTTCGGCACCTCGGGAATGATCCGCTGAGCCAGACCGGTCTCGCACATCACATCGATGCCCTCGATCGGGTGGGCACCGAGAATCAGCTTGTCCAGCTCCACCTGAATGCGCTCGGCGGTGATGCGGTCGATCTGATCGGCCATGTCGACGATGGCGCTGTGCACCCGCGGCAACAACGAGAAACCGAGTTGCGACACGAATCGAGCCGCGCGCAGCATCCGCAGCGGATCGTCACCGAACGACGTTTCCGGTGCTGACGGGGTATCGAGAACGCCCTCGAGCAACGCGTCCATGCCGCCGAGCGGATCGACGAACTCCTGCACGCCGTCCGCACCCAACCGCACGGCCATGGCGTTGACGGTGAAATCGCGTCGAACGAGATCTTCTTCGAGGCTGCTGCCGTACTGCACCTCGGGGTTACGCGAGACCTGGTCGTACGAATCGGTGCGGAACGTCGTGATCTCGATCTGCTGGCCGTCCTTGGCCGCACTGATCGTTCCGAACGCGATGCCCGTATCCCACTGATGGTCCGCCCACCCGGACAGCAGCGTCTGAACGACCTCCGGCCTGGCGTCGGTGGTGAAATCCAGATCGGTTTCCAAACGACCGAGAACCGCGTCCCGAACGGACCCACCGACGAGGTAGAGCTCGTGGCCCGCGGCGGCGAACAACGCGCCCAGCGGGGTCAATACCGGCGCGAGTTCACGCAACGTCACCGCAGCTGCAGCCAGCAACCTTTCCCGGCGCGCATCGGCGTGCTCGGGGGAAACGGAAGACAGGGACTGATCGGCCACGGTGGAAGAGCCTACTGGCGCAGTACCGACCGGATCGTCTCGGCCATCGGCCACGGTGCGGCAAGCCGGGGCGGGGCGCCGAGGCAACTAGTATGGATCGGGTGTCTGCTGCCGAACGTGCGAACAGGAGCCGCCGCAACCCGCGGCGGCGTCAAGCACGCGCCGACACCGAAGCACCCAAGCTGCGGACCGTCCGAGAAACCTCTGCCGGAGGCCTGGTGGTCGACGGCCTCGACGGCCCGCCTGCCACCCGCTGCGCAGCCCTGATCGGCCGCACCGACCGGCGCGGACGCCTGCTCTGGTCCCTGCCCAAAGGACACATCGAGCAGGGCGAAACCGCCGAGCAGACGGCCATGCGCGAAGTCGCCGAGGAGACCGGCATCCGCGGCACCGTGCTGGCGTCGCTGGGAAGCATCGACTACTGGTTCGTCACCGAAGGCCGCCGAGTCCACAAGACCGTTCACCACTATTTGCTCCGCTTCCTGGGCGGTGAACTGTCCGACGAGGATCTCGAGGTCACCGAAGTCGCCTGGGTACCGCTCAGCGAACTGCCGTCCCGACTCGCCTACGCCGACGAACGCAAACTTGCCGCCATCGCCACCCGACTCATCGAGGACATGAACGGCGAGCAGACAACCGGCGGCGACACGAACGCACCCACGCCCGGCGGGAAGTGATCGTGCGGGCCCGGAAGGTCGCTGCCGCCGCATTGACCTCGTTTTTCCTCGCTGGAGCGCCGGCCGTCGGCACCGCAGCACTGGTACCCCAACAGCTCCCTACTGCCGCGGCGCAACCAGATTCCGCCGGAGACACCAGCGGCACGACCAGCGCCGTTCCCGATACCCCGATGACGCAGTCCGGCGATCCGTTCCTGACGCTGAGCATCGACACGGTCGCACCCTCGACGGTCACCACCAGCAGCGATCCGTTCGTCACGGTTCGCGCGACGGTGAAGAACACCGGCGATCGACGCGTCGACGACGTCAGCGTTCGCCTACAGGGCGCGGCGGCCATCGACACGACGTCCGGTCTGCGGACCTCGCTCACCCTCGACCAAGAAAGGTTCGACCGCGTCGGGACTTTCGTCACGGTCGCGGAGTCGCTGGAAAAGGACCAGAGCCGCCAGTTCGATCTGTCGATGCAGCTACGAAGCAGCACCGAGCCCTCCCTCGGGATCGACGCTCCCGGTGTCTACCCCCTACTTCTCAACGTCAACGGAACCCCCGAATATGGCGGGACGGCTCGACTCGACGACGCCCGCTTCCTGCTACCCGTCGTGGGACTGCCGCGGAATCCCGGTCAGCTCGACCCCGCAGCGCCCGACGCGATGCCGCTACCGCCCAACACCCGGAATCCCGTAGCGATGACGGTGTTGTGGCCACTCGCCGACATTCCCCGTCTCGCAGCCGGAATCCCCGGTTCCATCGACGATCGAGTGCGCTTGATCGACGACGACCTGGCGACCCAGCTCGCCGCTGGTGGTCGGCTCGACACCCTGCTCAAAGCACTGGAATTCGCGACGCAGCCCGGTCTCGATCCCGACGGCAAACTGGCGTCGAGCCTGTGTATCGGCATCGATCCCGACCTGCTGGTCACCGTCTCGAACATGACCCGCGGCTACCTCGTCGTCGACAACCCGGCCGATCCGGCCAGCTCCGCGCGGGAGGGCTCCGGCAGCGGGGCCGCAGCCCAGTGGTTGACGCGGCTCGAGGCACTGGCGTCGAACACCTGCGTGACGGCCCTGCCGTTCGCTCAGGCCGACCTCGCCGCCGTCGCCGACATCGGTGATTCCTCGCTGCTCAGCAGCGCTGTCGCCGCCCCGGCCGACATCGTCGACGGCATCCTCGGCATCAGCTCGGTACGCGGTTTTACCTGGAGTCCCACCGGCGGCGTCGACGCGGGCGCTGCGGACGCGCTGAGATCGTCGGGAACCGGGACCGTCCTCGTCGCCGACAACAGCATCAGCCCACCCACGTCGTCGCCGACATCTCTGCTGGTGTCCACCGACACCGCGCCGACCGCCGCCGATCCGACCGGCACCTTGGCCGCCACCCACTACGACTCGGCGACCACCGCGGCACTGGCCGGCGTCGGGACGACCCCGTCGACCCCGGCCTTGACCCCGGCGAATCAACGCTTCGACCTGGGCACCGACTCTCGCACCGCACGGCTGCAGGACGCTCTCGGTGCCATCAATTTCCATGCCCTCGTCGGAGCCGATCGACCCGGCCGCACGGTGACCGTCGCACCGCCGCAGTACTGGACCGCGGGAGGAGACGAACCGTCGGCAATCCTGTCGACGGTGTCCTCGCTGTTGCGTTCGGGCCTGGCGACGCCTCGTCCGCTGCCCGGCCTGATCACCGAGCCCCCCACCGGCATCCCGGTGACCAGCATCGATGTGCCGACCGATCTCGATGCGTCCGCCATCGACACGGTGCGCACACAGAGCGCACGCGTGGACACCCTGGCGCAGTCACTGGTCGAGGATCCCCAGTCCGCACTGACTCCGCGCCTGTACACCGCCCCGCTGCGGGAGGACATGCTCCGCGCCCTGTCGACCGCGGGTCGCGCCAGCGCCGAAGGCGAGGACGCCGCGGCCATGGCACGCACCCGTCTCACCGCGACCCGCGTCGGACTCGACACCGTCTACGGATCGGTGACCGTGCTGGCCCCGGGCGGCGTCTACACACTGGCCTCCGAGCAGAGTCCGCTGCTGCTCGTGGCCCGCAACGACCTACCGGTGCCGGTCAACGTGCTCCTCCGAGTAGACGCGCCACCGGAGATGACGATCAGCGACGTCGGGGTGACCCAACTTCCGGCGCGCGGATCGCGCACCATCACCGTGCCCGCCGAGGTGGACGACAAACGCAATCTGTCGGTCGACTTCTCCGTCACCACCCTCGACGGCACCCGGCTCGGCGAGGTATCGACGGTGTCGGTTCGATCGAACGCATACGGTCAAGCTCTCGCGATAATTACCGCCTGCGCCGGCGCGCTCCTACTGTTGCTTGCAGGCCGACGACTCTGGCACCGATTCCGAGGACAACCCGACCCGGCCGACGAAGGGTACGAGAGACCATGACAGGCAATGTGCCGTACGACGGCGACCTGCCCCGGTCACGCATGCCCGCAGCGCAGGTGTTCCGGCGCACGACGCCCCCTCGCCCCGCCCCTTGGGAGCGACAACCGCGACCCGAGATGCGTTCCTATCCGGCGCCGCCCCCGCTCGACGGTCAACCGGCAGCGGACGACTCCGCAACTCAGCTCATCCCACGGTTCCGGGACGAGGACTACCCACCCGCCGCGCCGTCGGGGAACATCCCTCCGCCGCAGACACCACCGGGCGGCAACGAGTCACCACCGCAGTCCGAACCCAGACCTCAGAAGTCGTTGCTGGCCGCCTCCGGTTCCATTGCGGTGGCGACCCTCGTCAGCCGCATCACCGGATTCGCCAAGCAAGTAGCCATGACGGCCACCCTGGGTGCCGGCCTGGCCAGTGCGTTCACCGTCTCGACGATCCTGCCGAACATGATCTCCGAGCTGGTGCTCGGTGCCGTCCTCGGAGCGATCGTCGTTCCTGTCCTGGTACGCGCAGAACAAGAGGACGCCGACGGCGGACGTGACTTCGTCCGACGCCTCTTCACCATTGCGGTCGCGCTGCTCGGCACCGTGGCGTTGGCCGCAACCATCGCTGCGCCGCTGCTGGCGCGTCTGATGCTCAACGGTGATCCGAAGGTCAACGAGGACCTGACCATTGCCTTCACCTATCTGGTATTGCCGGCGCTGATGTTCTACGGGCTCTCCGGCTTGCTCACCGCGGTGCTCAACACCCGACAGAACTTCAAACCCGGTGCGTGGGCACCGGTATTCAACAACCTCGTGGTACTTGCGGTGTTCGGCATCTACTTCCTGATGCCGGGTGAGATCACCGTCAACCCGGTCGACATGACGAACCCGCAGCTGTTGATCATCGGCCTCGGCGTCACCACCGGTGTCATCACGCAGGTGCTGGCGTTGATCCCTGCGCTTCGCCGCGAGAAGATCGACCTGCGCCCACTGTGGGGATTCGACGCGCGCTTGAAGAAGTTCGGCGCGATGGCGGCGGCGATCGTGCTCTATGTCGTCATCAGTCAGATCGGTCTGATCGTCGCCACCAACATCTCGTCGGGAGCCGACGACGCGAGCCCCACGATCTATTCCCAGGCCTGGATCGTGCTGCAGCTGCCGTACGGCATTCTCGGCGTCACGGTTCTGACGGCGATCATGCCTCGACTCAGTCGTAATGCCGCCAACGGTGACACGCCCTCGGTCGTCGACGATCTCTCCGTCGCCACCCGATTGACGATGGTCGCGATGGTCCCGATCGTCGTGTTCCTGACCTTCGCGGGGCCGTGGGTGGGCGAGGCGCTGTACGGGTTCGGCAAGTTTGCGCCCGACGCCAACCGGCTCGGTGAGGCCGTGAGCTGGTCCGCGTTCTCCCTTATCCCGTACGCCCTGGTCCTGATCCACCTGCGCGTGTTCTACGCCCGCGAGCAGGCCTGGACTCCGACGTGGATCGTGCTCGGCATCACCGCCGTCAAGATCGGCCTGTCGTTGCTCGCGCCGATCGTCGCATCCGATCCCGAGCAGGTGGTGCTGCTCCTCGGCACCGCGACCGGCCTCGGCTACACGGCCGGTGCCGTCATCGGCGGATACCTGCTGCACAAGAGCCTCGGCAACCTGCGGATGGCCAACGTCGGGAAGACTGTCTGGCTGGTTCTCATCGCCTCGCTGGCCGGCGGCGCAGCCATGCTCGCCATCGACCGGATCGTCGGATTCGACGCCATGGCGAACGGCTGGATCGGCAACTTCGTGCGCGTCGCGATGGACGCCGTCATCATGCTCGGCATCACGTTCTCCATCCTGTGGTTCGGCAAGATTCCCGAAGTACTGGCCGTCACCGTCGCGTTGAGCCGGCTCGTCCGCCGGGTCCTCGGACGGTCGGCCCCGCCCGAGCCTGTGACGTCCGGTTCGGTGCCTGATCCGGCTGCCGCGGAAACCAGCGTGATTCCGGTTATTCGAACCGAGCCCACATGGGACACTGCGCGGGATCGACTCCCGTACCCTGGTCAACGGCACCCGGGGGCAGACGCCCCTGCAGGTCGACCGCTTGTAGAACAACACGGGGCATATTCGCCTGAAGGAGTAACAGTGACCGACGACGATGTTGCTGGGGGGCCGGCACAGTCTCCAGCAAACGAAGCCGACCGAACGAGCGGCGGAGTCGAAGTCGACACCCAGGACCGCACCGAGCCCGTGAAGGCCGAGTCTGCTGCGTCGTCGAAAGCACCCGAGTCGAAAACACCCGAGTCGAAGACAGCGGACTCGAAAGCACCTGATTCTTCGGAGAAGCCGAGCACACCCAGCACGCCTGAGTCGGCGGCAGCGTCGAGTGCCGAGGCCACCGAAAAGAAGGAAACCAAAGCGTCCGCTCCCAAGGATCAGACGATCGCGATCTCCAAGGCAGCGCTGGCGGCAAAGCCGTCCGACAAGACCGTCTCCATCTCGAAGGCGAAGCTGCCGGTCGACGACGCGAGCAAGGCCGAGCCGAAGACCGACAGCACACCGGTGGAGGCGACGAAGAAATCGGCTGCAGTCGACACACCAGTAGCACCGAAGCCGACAACGGACAAAGCTGCCGAAAAACCAGCCGAGGACCAGTCCACCGCGGACGCCCCCGGGCGCACCCTTCGCGGACCGACGCTGATTCCCGGTGCTTCGGTGGCCGGGGGACGCTACCGCCTGTTGGCACCGCACGGTGGAGCTCGCGGGCTGAAGTTCTGGCAGGCCCACGACGTCAAGCTCGACCGCGAGGTCGCGTTGACGTTCGTCGACGCCGATCAGCAGTCCACGGCGTCACCCAACGACCGCACTCAGGGCCCGCAGGCAATCCTGTCCCGGACGCTGCGCCTCGGTCGGATCAACTCTCCCGGCCTCGCCCGGGTGCTCGACGTGGTGCGCGGTAGCTCCGGCGGCATCGTCGTCGCCGAGTGGACTCCCGGTCGCTCGCTGCGCGAGATGGCCGATACGGTTCCTGCCCCCACCGGTGCCGCTCGTGCGATCAAGGTCCTGGCCGCCGCGGCCGAGGCTGCGCACCGCAGCGGCGGCGCGCTGTCGATCGACCACCCCGATCGCGTACGCATCAGTACCAGCGGCAACGCCGTCCTGGCGTTTCCCGCGACTCTGGCGGACGCCGACTCCAGTTCGGACGTCCGTGGTCTCGGTGCCATGCTCTACGCCCTGATCACTGCACGCTGGCCGTTGTCGGACACCACCGGAGAAGCCGTCGTTCCCGGTGACGCGGCATCCCTGCGCAGCGTCGGCGGCATGCGTCCGGCCGATCGGGACGACAAGGGTGCGCCGCGCGAGCCTCGCGAAATTCGCCCCGACGTTCCGTTCGAGATCTCTGCCGTCGCGGTACGAGCGCTCGAGCAGAACAGTGGCATTCGCACCGCCGCGACGGTGCAGCACGTTCTCGATCAGGCCGCGGTGGTCAACGACAAGACCGACCTGATGCCGGCACTGCGACTGGGCCAGCGTGCCCCGGGAGCCAGCGGTCACTCGCTCGCAGACCCGGAAGAGCTGGCCGCAGAGAAGGCGAAGTCGACGCGAACCAACATCGCCATCGCCGTTCTCGGCGCTCTGACGGTGCTGATTCTGGCGTTCGCCGGCTATTGGTTGTTCACCTCCATCGCGGGCGACAGCACCGATGCGCCGCTGGACAGCCAGGAGTTCGGACTGACGACCCCGGCTGCCGCACCGCCGGCCGGCGACACCGCTGCGCCCCCGGCACCGACAGGTGGGCCCGTCGCGATGAGCGATGTCAGCGTCTTCTCCCCACAGGGGTCTGCGGACAACCCGGGTACGGCATCGAACGTGATCGACAACAACCCCAGCACGGCGTGGACCACCGACTCCTACTTCCAGCAGTTCCCTGCGCTGAAGAACGGTGTCGGACTGCTCGTCACCATCCCGTCGTCGACGTTGAAGAATGCGTGGATCGAATCGACGTCGCCGGGAACGGTCGTCGAGATCAGGTCCGCTCCCAACGATTCACCGAGCCTCGGCGACACCACGCTGCTCGGTGAAGCCACTCTGCAGAACGGCCGCACCGACATCGCGCTCGACGGCACCGAACCCACCGGCAACGTCCTGGTGTGGATCACCACCCTCGGAGAGCAGGGTGGCCGCATCGCTACCTCGATCTCCGGGATCGGTTTCGACACGTAAAACCGGCGATACAGAGGCAAATCGCGTTCGTTTCGTACTTCGCGGTATCGATGGCCTAGGCTCCCCCCAATGCGTTAACACGGGGGGAGCCGTTTTCGTATGACCGAACGTATCGATTCGGCGCTGGGGGAGCGCACGGATGCGGAATTGTTGGCTGCTCACGCAGCCGGTGAGCCGACCGCATTCGCCACGTTGATCCATCGCCATCAGGAACACCTGTGGCTCACGGCACGCCGCACGAGCTACACACCCGAGGACGCATCCGACGCGTTGCAGGAGGCGTTGCTCTCCGCGCATCGAACGGCCGGGTCGTTTCGCGCCGACGCTGCAGTCCGCAGTTGGTTGCACAAGATCGTCGTCAACGCGTGCCTCGATCGCATTCGCCGAAACAAGGCACGTCCGTCGGTTCCGTTGAGCGAGAACGAGAGTCACGAACCGGTGTCGCCTCGGGACCGAATCTCCGAATCCGAGACCAGCATCCTCGTCCGACAGGCCCTGATGACGCTGCCGCCCGACCAGCGAGCGGCGGTGGTCGTCGTGGACATGGAGGGTTACTCGGTGGCCGACGCCGCAGCGTTGCTGGGGGTTCCCACCGGTACCGTGAAGAGTCGATGCGCTCGCGGCAGACTCAAGTTGTCGACGCAGCTCGCATACCTCAAGGACGCAGGGAACCGAATCTAGACCCCTCACGTCTAAACCGTGTGAGAGGGAAAGAAGACTCGGCGAAGGGAGGCAGGAACGTGTCGTCGAACACCGACGCTCTACCCGGTGCCCCGTTCTCACCCGAGTTGCTGGCCGATCTGCATGCAGATGCGCTACCCGAGGACGTCAGCAGTCGGCTGTGGCCGTTGGTGCGTGCCGACGCCGAGGCGATGCGAATACTGGCGACACTGGACACCGTCACTGCTCGGCTGCACGAGTTGGGCGAGGATCCGAACGGCACTGTGCCCGTTCCCGCCGACGTCGCCCGGCAGATCGATCGCACCCTCGAGACCCTGGCCGACACAGAGTCGGCGGACCGTACCGCCGATGTCCTTCCGCTTCGCAGACCTCCACGTAGCGCGCGTACACGCCGGCACGTGATCGTCGGAATCGCCGCTGCTGCAGCACTTCTCGCGGGTGGTTCAGTCACCTTCGCCGCCGTCCTGCACAGCCCGGGCACGTCGGATCCCGTCGTAGCCGACCCGGGGACCACGCCACCCGACTCGTCCCTCGTTCTCGATTCCACCGATCTCGACTCGAACGTCGCGTTCACCGTCATCGGTAAACGAGACCCCGGCAGCCTGTCGGATCCGGCAGACCTGGCCGCGTGTCTCGACGCCAACGGCGTGGACCCCGCCGCCACCGTTCTCGGATCCAGTCAGGTTCGAATCGACGGCCGACAGGGAACTCTCCTCGTCCTCGCCGGGGCCGGGCCGGCGCAGTTCATCGCTCTGGCAGTGGGCAACGATTGCCGCGGCGGCAATCCCGATGTCCTCACGCGTCGCGATATCGGCTGACACATCTCTCACCGGGGAACAACTGCCTCTAGGGTGGTGTTGACCAGATGTACGTCGATAGGCAGTGCTCAGTGCACTTTCGCGTCGACGCCAAGAACACGCCGCACAAGATCGGAAGGTCTGCATTGAGTACCCCCAAGGTTCACGATCTCATCATCGTCGGCTCGGGACCGGCCGGATACACCGCCGGTGTCTACGCGGCCCGCGCTGAGCTGGAGCCCATCCTTTTCGAGGGAACCCAGTTCGGCGGCGCGCTGATGACGACGACCGAGGTCGAGAACTTCCCCGGTTTCCGCGAGGGCATCATGGGCCCCGATCTGATGGAACAGATGCGCGAACAGGCGCAACGTTTCGGTGCCGACATCCGCACCGAGGACGTCGAGGAGCTCGAGTTGACCGGGCCGATCAAGACCGTCTCGGCGGGCGGCGAGACCTACCGAGCTCGCGCGATCATTCTCGCGATGGGCGCAGCCGCTCGGTACCTCTCCATTCCCGGTGAGGAGAAGCTCCTCGGACGCGGCGTCAGCGCATGCGCCACCTGCGACGGGTTCTTCTTCCGCGACCAGGATATCGCCGTCATCGGCGGTGGCGACTCGGCAATGGAGGAGGCAACCTTCCTCACGCGCTTCGCCCGCAGCGTGACGATCGTGCACCGCCGCAGCGAGTTCCGCGCGTCGCGCATCATGCTCGAGCGCGCCAAGAAGAACGAGAAGATTCGTTTCCTCACCGACACCAAGGTTCTCGAAGTGCTCGGCGACACCAGCGTCACCGGCCTGTCTCTGGAACATGCAGTCACCGGCGAGAAGACGACTCTGGACGTCACCGGGATGTTCGTGGCGATCGGCCACGATCCTCGCAACGAGCTGGTCAAGGGCCAGGTCGAACTCGACGATGCCGGCTACGTCAAGGTCGCATCGCCCACGTCGGCCACCTCGGTCGAAGGCGTGTTCGCTGCAGGCGACCTCGTCGATCACGTCTACCAGCAGGCCATCACCGCTGCGGGTACCGGCTGCACCGCATCCATCGACGCCGAGCGTTGGCTGGCCGAGCAGGGCGACATCACCACCAACACACTCGAGCACGCCGATCAGCCGGTCGACGCCGTCAACGCCTGACCGGTAGCCCCACCACCTGTTTGCAGACCCACACCGAGGAGATTCACATGTCCGACGACAAGAGCACAGTCACCATCACCGACGCGTCGTTCGTCGACGACGTTCTGACCAGCGAGAAGCCCGTTCTGGTCGACTTCTGGGCCACCTGGTGCGGCCCGTGCAAGATGGTTGCTCCCGTTCTCGAGGAGATCGCCGCCGAGCACAAGGACAAGCTGACCATCGCCAAGCTCGACATCGATGCCAACCCGCAGGCGGCTCGGGACTTCAAGGTCATGTCCATCCCGACGCTGATCCTGTTCCAGGGTGGCAAGCCGGTCAAGCAGATCGTCGGCGCAAAGGGCAAGGCCGCGCTGCTCAAGGACCTCGAAGGCGTTATCTGACTCACCCACGCTTGGTGTGGATTGCCGCAGAAGCCTGTCTTTCTGCGACAATCATCTGATGTGCCGATGCTTGCGTCGGCACATCAGCGCATCGAAGTGCGTGTTGACCGTCAGGACGATCGAGAGGGTTTTTCCAGGATGCAGGAGCTCAGTCACGGCGATTCCGGACCCGCCGTCGCCGAGGTCCGCGGCACTCTCTCGGCACTCGGTTTCCTCCACGAGGCCGTGGTTCCGCCCGGCCCGATGGACGACGGCCACTGGACGGCCCCGGGATCGGTGTTCGACCGGGCCCTCGACGGTGCCGTCCGCGCGTTCCAGCAGCATCGCGGCTTACTGGTCGACGGCGTCGTCGGTCCGGCCACGTACCGCGCCCTCAAAGAAGCGTCCTACCACCTCGGCGCCCGCACGCTGATCTACCAGCTGTCCGCTCCGCTGTACGGCGACGACGTCGCTACCCTGCAGACACGCCTGCAGGACCTCGGTTTCTACAACGAGCGCGTCGACGGCTTCTTCGGTCCGAAGACGCACGAGGGCCTGTCGTCTTTTCAACGCGAGATCGGTCTGGCACCCGACGGTATCTGCGGCCCGGCGACACTGCGTTCGCTCGACCTCCTCGGAACCCGCGTCACCGGTGGATCGCCCCACGCGATGAGCGAGGAAGAACTCGTACGCAAATCCGGCCCACAGTTGACGGGTAAGCGAATCGTCATCGACCCCGATCTCGGTGGTGCCGACACCGGACGCATCGTCGACGGCACATTCGGACGCGTCTCCGAATCGGAAATTCTGTGGGATCTGGCCAGTCGTCTCGAAGGCCGAATGGCGGCGACCGGAATGGAAACGTTCCTCTCTCGTGCACGGGGCACCAACCCGTCGGTGGCCGACCGCGCCGAGACCGCCAACGCCTGGGGCGCAGATCTGATGATCTCGCTGCGCTGCGCATCGAGCACCAGTCCTGTGGCCAATGGAGTGGCCAGCTTCCACTTCGGTAACTCGCACGGATCCACCTCGATGATCGGCCAGGTCCTCACCAGCTACGTGCAACGCGAAATCGTTGCTCGCACACCACTTCTCGATTGCCGCAGTCACGGTCGCACGTGGGATCTGTTGCGGCTCACCAACATGCCGACCATCCAGATAGACCTCGGCTACCTCACCAACGAATCCGACGTCGAAGTACTGAGCGATCCGCGATTCCGCGACATCATTGCCGAAGCAATCCTGATCGCCGTCAAGCGGTTGTACCTCCTGGGTCAGGACGACCAACCGACCGGCACGTTCACGTTCGCTGAACTACTGGCCGAGGAACTCGCAGCCGCCGACCGTCCCTGATCGACGGCGCTCCCGAGCCATCGGTCGGAGCCCGTTGTTCAGCGAGCTCCGACCGTCGACTTCTGTTCGATGTCGACCACCGAGATACTCGCCGCCACCAGCAATTGCTCGAGCGCCGATTCGACGTCCTGCTTCCACCCGTGATCGCGATCCAATTCGAGGCGGAGTCTCGGGAACCTGTGATGCGGCGCCACCACCTCGAAGCCGACCTTCTCCAGAAAGTCGGCGTCGATCATGCATGTCGCAGCCGAGCACGTCGCATGTGCCGTCGCGTTGGGAATTGCCGGCGACGCGTCGTCCGCATTGTGGCGAATGCCGAAGGCCTCCAAGGCACGAACACCACGATTGACGAGATCGCCGACCACGGCCTGAATCAGGGTTGCCGAGTGCAGATCCGCATCGGCCGGGGAGTCGATACGAAGCTGGGTCAGTAGGACCGCGTCGGGACTGACGGGCGAAGTAGGGAAGGTCGACGCCCGAGGAACTGCGCGGGGCGGGCAATACAGCGCACACCCGATCGTGTTGCCGTCCACGGACAACAGCTGTCCGCACGATCCCCACTCGAGCATGATCGTCGACAGCCACACCTCGTTCTCGAATTCGAGGTCCACTGCCGCGCCGTCGGACGTGGGATCGAGGACCCAGAAGCTACACCGCCGAGAATGTGCCGGCAGATGTTCGAACGAGCCGAGGGTCACTCCGGTCACCATCGCCGACACCGCGTACCTCAGCCTCCGTGCAGTCGTTCCACCGCTCGATTCTCGGTGGGGAGCCGATTCTCTCCTCGACCAGGATAGGCGACGGGGTCGCGCTACCTGGTGATCGGGGAAGATCCTCGAAACCTAGTGCATCACAATAGTTTTCGATCCAACTTGCCGTTTTCGGGACCACTCGTCGTCGATATACGTCACAGTGACGTTACGCCCTGGTATGACTGGTCCTGAAAAAACGCGGCTACTTTTTCTTCTGAGCTTCCATCATCTCGACGATTCTCTGAAGGTCGTCGACCGACCCGAATTCGACGACGATCTTGCCCTTTCGCTTACCCAGACTCACTGTCACCCTCGTATCGAACGAATCCGAGAGGCGATCGGCCACATCCTGAAGGCCCGGCATCTGGATCGGCTTGCGCTTCGCCGCCGGTTCGGGCGACTTACCGTCCTCGCGATTGGCCAGAGTGACGGCTTCTTCCGTCGCTCGAACCGAGAGACCCTCGGCCACGATGCGCGCAGCCAACGATTCCTGTGCATCCGATCCCGCGTCCAACGACAGCAGTGCGCGTGCATGTCCCGCCGACAGGACACCGGCTGCGACACGTCTCTGTACCGGAATCGGCAACTTCAGCAGACGGATCATGTTGGTCACCACGGGGCGTGAGCGACCGATCTTTGCCGCGAGCTCCTCGTGCGTGACATCGAATTCCTCGAGCAGCTGCTGATATGCGGCCGCCTCTTCGAGAGGATTGAGCTGTACGCGATGGATGTTTTCGAGCAGTGCGTCGCGCAGCATTGCGTCGTCTGCGGTTTCCCGGACGATCGCGGGGATCTTCTCCAGGCCCGCTTCCTGGCTCGCGCGCCACCGCCGCTCGCCCATGACGAGTTGATACTTGGCATCTCCTGCAGCTGCAGAACCGGATACGAGACGCACCACGATCGGCTGCATGAGGCCGAATTCGCGAATCGAGTGCACCAATTCGGCAAGGGATTCGTCGTCGAAGACGTGCCGCGGCTGCTTGGGATTCGCCTCGATTCGGTCCGGCGAGATCTCCCGATACACGGCACCGACAGGGGAGAGGTCGTCCCCGTTCAGCATCGGCGGCGTCGGAGTAGGCGCCGTTGCGGTCTCTGTGGTGTCGTCGGACGCCGTTGCCCGCTTGGGCTTCGTCGACGTGTCCGGCTTGTCCTTGGCGTTGCGGTCGGCACCGATGATGACGTCGGCTGCTGCATTACCGAGGCGCGGTCCGGCATCGGGGCCCGTGGGGATGAGCGACGCGAGTCCGCGCCCCAGACCGCCCTTACGTGCTTGACTCATGTCCTACTTCTTTCGTGCGTCGATGCCGGCCGAGCGAGCAGCGAGCTCTCGTCCGGCGTCCAGGTAACTCATTGCTCCACGCGAACCGGGGTCGTAATCCAACACCGTCATGCCGTACCCGGGTGCTTCGGAGACCTTCACACTGCGCGGAATCACGGCACGCAGCACGGCATCGCCGAAGTGCTTCCGCACTTCCTCGGCGACCTGATCGGCCAGTTTGGTGCGGCCGTCGTACATCGTGAGGATGACGGTCGAGACGTGCAATTCAGGATTGAGATGGGACTGAACCAGCTCGATATTCCGAAGCAGCTGCCCCACACCCTCCAGTGCGTAGTACTCGCATTGAATGGGAATCAGCACCTCGGTGGCCGCCACAAGCGCGTTGACAGTCAACAGACCGAGTGACGGTGGGCAGTCGATGAGGATGAAATCGGCGTCGAGTCCGGCCAACTCCTCGACCGACAACGCCGTCTTGAGGCGTCCTTCCCGGGCCACCATCGAGACCAATTCGATCTCCGCGCCCGCGAGGTCGATCGTTGCCGGGATGCAGAACAACCGCTCACTGTGCGGACTCTGCTGGATCGCGTCTTTGGCCTTCACTTCGCCGATGAGCACCTCGTAGCTCGACGGCACACCGGAATGATGTTCGACGCCCAGTGCGGTGCTGGCGTTGCCCTGAGGGTCCAGATCCACCACCAAGACCGTCAGGCCCTGGAGCGCGAGTGCGGCTGCGAGGTTGACCGCCGTCGTGGTCTTGCCGACGCCGCCCTTCTGATTCGCAATCGTCAGCATGCGGCGCTTCGCCGGCTTGGGCAGCGTCACCGATCCCGGGTGAAGGACCTGACTGGCCCGGTGCGCGGCGGCCCCGATCGGGGTGTCGTCGGTCGAAATCGAGTTGGTGTACTCGAAGCCACTCGTCACCCCCGCCTTGTTGGCGGCTGCGTTCGACGACTTCTTCTTGGACTCTGTTTCACGTGAAACAGCGGGATCCGACCCACCCGACATATGTGCTCCTTAGTGCGGAACTGAATGTGTTCTACGTTCGATACAAACGGCGCGGGGCGATTCCCGCAATCGATCATCAGTGGCGACTGAGCCGCCGCGGCTCACGGACTGCCCTGACGACGATGGTGGGTGTCGGGAGAAGACCGACACCGCACTCCACGACCTCCAGCTTGCCAGCACCCATACGGGTGAGGGAAGTCCTGTCGCGTTCGATCTCCTCACTCGCGCTGGAACCCTTCAGCGCGAGCATCCGGCCGCGTTCGTGAACGAGGGGGAGAGACCATTTGGCGAGCTTCTCCAGCGGGGCCACAGCCCTCGACGTGACGACATCCGCGCCGCCGGCTTCCTTCTTCACGCCGGGCTGCTCGGCCCGCCCACGTACGACCAACACGTTCAGATCGTGCTCGTCGATGAACTCGGCCAGATAGACGGTTCTCCGAAGAAGAGGCTCGACGAGCGTCACCCGAAGATCCGGTCGAGCGATGGCAAGAGGGATGCCGGGAAGGCCAGCACCGCTGCCGATGTCGACCACAGTCTCGCCCTCGTCGATGAGCTCGCCGATCGCAGCGCAATTGAGGATATGCCGCTTCCAGAGTCGCGGAACTTCGCGTGGACCGATCAGCCCCCGTTCGACTCCGGCGGTAGCCAAGGACTCGTGATATCTCCGAGCGAGATCCAGTCGATCTCCGAACATCTGCTCGGCGACGGCCATCAACTCGGTGCTATCCGACGCTTCTTGTTCCACGTGAAACATCATCCCGTGCTTGGGCACGGATCGCCAAACGACACCTCTGTAAGTCAACGAGATCGCGAGTTTCCGCGAGTTGGAGTCCCGATTCGCTGGGTCGAGCACAGCCGGACCGCCGTCCGCGCGCCCGCTCCCGATTCGACGGTTCGTCTTTCCCAACACTTCTCCGTTGCCGCGTACGCGGGTGTTTCACGTGAAACCGCGCCACGGTCCGACGGCTGGGAGGCGACGGTTGCGTGCGTAGGAACAGACCAACCCGATGTCCGCAGCGCACTCCAACGAACCCACGTATTGATAGATATCGCGTTGGACTTCTCGGCCCGGCGATGGTCAACGAGATGCCCGTACGGCCAGAGCCATCCGGTACGAGAGCCCTTCCCTTCTCCCCTCCGATGGAGAGCGTCAGACTGGGGAGTCGAAGTGAGTCGCTGTCCTATGCCCACCGCCGTCGTAGGTCCTCAGCCGGGCCGCCTATGACCGTTGCTTCATGGACACTCGGCGCATCCGCCAAGGGAAGCACCCCACCGATACATTGACCCGACCACCATCACGGGTCCCACAGAATCCGGCGATCCGATAAGGCCACCCCAAGGACGGCGTGGGGGACAGCGTTCAGTGAAAGGCATCCGCCATCCCCGCCCAGGTTTTGAGCAACCAATTCGTCGAGACGAGTCGTTCTCTGATGGCCGTCTCCGTGCTGTCGGACGTCGCCCTCCGCTGTTTCACGTGAAACCGGACAGCTAACACTCTGGCCGGACGCGTCGGCGGATTCTTCGTCCGGCAGCTTCTGAGACTTGATCTCGGACTCGACTGAGCCCACCACACGTCGACCTCGTGGTTGACCGTGGCGTCGCCCCACACCACCCATCGCGAGCCGACTCCATGCGCCACTCGTTGGGACCGGCTGTTGCGAGCCCCCGTCGTGGGATCGTCGGGCGATTGGCACCCACGCTGTCGGATACAACCGAACAGCTTCGGGCATCGTTTGTCCTGTCGCGAAATGTCGCGCGGCTCGGACTGCTCCTCGGGCCGGGCCCGCCGAATGTCGTGAGCATCGGCCGGAGCGTATTCAAAAGCGTCGGACGCCTCGAAAGCAGGATCGTGCTTTAGATCGTGTTTCACGTGAAACACGATCCAAGTCTCTGCGGGTCACGTTCGCCGTCGACGTCGCCGTAGTCTCGATGACCGTTAGTCGCCCTCGGCGCCAAGTTCTACAACGGGTCCTGCTGACGATCAGTCTGGACGTCAGATTCGCAGGCGACCCTGGATGCCTCCCATCGGTTGGATCACTTCACCCGCAGACGCAATTCGAGGACGACAGTTGCACGTCGATCGAGGGCGGCAACGTCGATCCTCCTCGAGCAAGGGGGTCGGACACATAGAGACAGTCGGCATCAGGCCAATCGAGCCCAGTCGAGATAAGTGACAGCCGGCCAGAAGCCCGACTGTTTCACGTGAAACACGCACACGCGTCCGTACCCCTCGCAAGTCGTCCGGGGGGAGGTGATTTTCCCTATGCGCCCGTCGTGTCCATCACGCGATGCCGGGGAGCACCCACGATAAGTGATCCTGCGTTCGCAGACATTCGAGATCCGATGCTGGTGTATCGAGTCCAGCTGAGCGTGAAGCGACCGACGATGACTACGCACTGCCGGCCGCCACACGTCACGCCATGGTGAACCAACCATGCTCATCTGACCCAACCTGCGACGTCACCGCTCCCGGACACTCCGCCGTCGCATCCCAGAGCGAGGTCATCACCGCCCAGGCGGATCCTGCTACGCCTCATGCCTCTAGATGTTCGCGCAGCACGCACAGCACGGTGACAACCCACCGTCCGTCGATCGGCTCACGTCGTCATCCGACACCGACTCGGCAAGTGAGGAGTACACCTTATCCAGACACGACAACAGAGTTCGAGGTCATGAACTAGCCCCCTGCACCAGCCCGATATATGGAGGCCCGCCTGCCATGTCGTCGCGCAATGGGCCACGGTGACGACGTGCCCGCTGCCGGCGCGTGTCGCGGCAAGCGAACCAAGGGTCGGATAGTGCGCTGTACCACCGCGACTGGTTCCTTCCTCGGACTTGGAACTGAGCAACCACGTGCGTTGATGCCGAAAGAACTATGCAGGCGCTTCCGAGCGCTTGCACGATGGGCGGTCTCGACTACTCGCAATCGGCTGGGGTCCACGAGTTGGTTGACACCTTCACCCCGCCAAGCTGTGAAGCATTCCTCGATCATCGGCTGTCGACGAAACGGGGCCGCGATCCGGTCGCGTGATCTGCGTATGACCGCCGGAAGGGAGAGCCGCCTCGACCTATCGATCGACATCTGTCTCAGCGTTCGTTTCACGTGAAACATCGTCCGTCACGTGGAATCACGGACAGAGCCGCCCTGCAACCACCCGTCACAGTGACGAAAGCGTCCGATACCGCTGGGCCCTGCATTTTTCGTTCTCGGAGCCCGTCCGATCGCTAACACCCAAGGCAAATTACATCCATGCAATTCAAGCCCGAGCTTTCAACACAAACGACGATGGCCCCCACCGAAGTGGGGGCCATCGCTTGTCGAAAGTGTCGCTATGCCTTGACGACGACTACCCGTCGAGCGGGTTCGACGCCGGTGCTTTCGCTCGCAACGCCGTCGATCTTGGCGACTGCGTCGTGCACGATCTTGCGCTCGAACGGAGTCATCGGAGTCAGTTCCTCACGCTCTCCGGATTCGAGTACTCGACGTGCTGCTTCGGCACCCAGGTTCCCGAGCTCGGTGCGTCGCTTGGCGCGCCACCCGGCAACGTCGAGCATCAGCTTGCTGCGCTCGCCCGTCGACTGCTGCACAGCCAGACGGGTCAGTTCCTGCAGAGCGTCGAGTACCTCGCCCTTGCGACCGACGAGCTTGGCGAGATCGTCTCCGCCGTCGATGCTGACGATCGCGCGATCACCCTCCACGTCGAGGTCGATGTCTCCGTCGAAATCGAGCACGTCCAGAAGCTGCTCGAGGTAGTCGCCGGCGATTTCGCCTTCCTCGACCAAGTAGTCCTCGTCGTCTTCGTCGTCCTCATCCGAATCGTCGTCATTCGAGTCCGCAACGTCATCGGCGTTCGTGGGAACCGACGGCGTCTTCTGTACGGCGTCGCCGACGGTTGCTTCGTCGTCGGACTCCGTCTCGACGGCACTCACCTGATCGGTCTCGACCATCACGTCACCCACTCCATCCCCAGCTGCTGCGTTCCGTACTTCGTCGTTCTGTGCTTCTTCGGCGTGCGCTGCCATGTTCGTCCTTCTCTCGACGTGTCGGTCAGCGCCGCTTGCGCTTGGTCGACTTGTTCCTGTTCGCCTGCGGTCGCGGTTTGTTCGGCGTGGCAGACCCTGATGAAGATTCCGTCCCGGTACTTGCAGTATCGGTAGTGGATTCGTCATCCGTCGGTGCCATCTTCGAGAGCTTCGGCCGAGCACCGGGCTTGGGCTTGGTGGTCGAGACCGGCTTCACTCCTGGCTTGGGCGCATTCTCCGAGCGCTTCTCGACGGCGGCCGCTACCTTGGCGGCCTCCTCCTTGTCGATCTTGCCGAACACCAGGTGCTGCTGCGCGTAGGTCCAGGTGTTGTTGCTGACCCAGTACAGCAGGATGGCGATCGGAAGCAATGCGCCGAAGACGAGGACACCGAGCGGGAACACGTACAGCGCAAGCTTGTTCATGATCGCGGACTGCGGGTTTGCTGCTGCGGCAGCGCTCTGACGTGCGACCGACGCACGTGAGTTCAGGTGCGTCATGATCGCCGCGATGATCATCAGTGGGATGGATACGGCCGCGATGACCCATGTGGACGGAATTGTTGCTCCCGGACCCACAGCGAAGGCGTTGAGCTGATCCTGCGGCATCGTGATCCACGCCGAGATCGGTGCACCGAACAGACGAGCATCGAGGAACGACTGCACATCGGACACGTTGAACGCGTAGTTCGACAGCTCACGATTCTCTTCGGGCGTCAGCCCGAGCTGACCGAAACCGGTGCCGGTGCGGTTGAACGAGCGAAGCACGTGGAACAGGCCGATGAACACCGGTGCCTGTGCCAACACGGGGAGGCAACCCATCAGCGGGTTGAAGCCGTGTTCCTTCTGCAGCTTCTGCATCTCGACGGCCATTTTTTGCTTGTCTTTGCCGTACTTCTTCTGCAGCGCCTTGATCTGCGGCTGCAGTTCCTGCATCTGCCGCGTCGTGCGGACCTGCTTGACGAAGGGCTTGTACAGGATCAGCCGGAGGGTGAAGACGAGGAAGACGACGGACAATGCCCAGGCGAAGCCATTGCTGGGATCCTGGAACACAAAGCCGAACACCTTGTGCCACACCCAGAGAATCCAGGCAACCGGGTAGTAAATGAAGTCGAGCACGGCTCTATGTACTCCTCTGTTCTTCCACTCGCAGGAGATCGTGGTGTTCTTCGGTTTCGGTCAGCTCGGTGACGGTTGCGCGCCACCTACCGGGTTCGGGCACCGGGTCCCAGCCTCCAGAGTGCCAGGGAGCACATTTGAGGAGGCGGACGACTGCCAGGAGCGAGCCCTTCGGCATCCCGTGCACCTGGAGCGCCTCGATGGCGTATTCACTGCAGGTGGGGGAGAAGCGACAGGTAGGGGGCCGCATCGGGGACACATAGGTCCGGTACAACACGATGCAGTAGACGAGAGTTCGAGCAGGAATGGAACGAAGGTTGCCCATGAATGTCATGACGGCGGACCCTTCGGAGCTTCGAGTAGACCGAGCTTCTTCAAACCTGAACGCAGTTGAACGTGTAGATCTGCCGAGGATGCGTGCGCAGCACCTGGAAGTGCTCGAATGACCACGTCGGTGTTCACCGCGAGCCCGTCGATCACCTCGGCACAGATATGCCGAAGCCGGCGCGCAACTCGATGACGAGTTACGGCCGGCCCGACTGCCTTGCTGACGATCAATCCGAAACGTGGCCTATGAACGGTGGATGCGATGCCCTGCTCGTGACGCGCAACTGCGTGTACGACCAGGTCCGATCTACCCATTCGGCGTCCTCGACGCATCACCACGGTGAAGTCACGTGCGCGATGCAGCCGATTCGGCTCAGGAAGCATCCCGAGCTCCAAGCTTCGGACGAACGGTTATCAGGCTGTGAGTTCTTTGCGGCCCTTGCCGCGACGTGCGGAAACGATTGCACGACCCGCACGGGTACGCATACGAAGACGGAAGCCATGAACGCGCGCGCGGCGGCGATTGTTCGGCTGGAACGTCCGCTTGCCCTTGGCCACGGTCAACACTCCTCGAGATTCGAAGACGCCGATCTGTCGGCGCCTGCTGTAAAGGTTCTCAGCGAGTTCGGATGAACTCGCTAGCCTCCCGAGCGAGAAATCCGAGTGAAGACAGACTGTGAGCAGCCAGCAAGCATCGGCCACCTCGCTATTGGGTGACTGTTCGAGAGTACTGATCGAGTCACCGGTGGTCAAACTCGCTCGACATCGACCGATCCGTCGATTCATACACAGGCCACCGACGACGAGACCTCGGACGGGCCGAAGAGTCGACAATATCTGTCGTTCCGCCGCGCCGCGCAACTGGTCGTTGCTGCGATCGAACGACTGACAATGGCTATCGCCGCAGGTCAGACTGTCGTATACGTACTACCACGCCACTCGGTGACGGTTGGGCTCACATCGGTGTCGTTTATCCACACCTGTGGATAATTGTGTGGAAACACAGTTCAGGTGGCATATTCGTACCTTGCGGGGTCCACCGAAGGACCCTTGTCTCGGCCGCGGAGGCGCACGATCGACGACGCTATCCGACGACGCGGTTGCGCGGGTTCGAAACGCCGCACCGAATCGGTTGTCGGAGTCCGGCGAGACCTACAAGCTCGACGACGGAGGGATCGACGTGAACGACGATCCGGATGCGCTTGCGCGCATCTGGCCCGAGGTAGTCGCGGAGCTGACGTCCGACCGACACAGTGGGTCGCCGCTGACCAAGGGCCAGAAGGCCTGGCTCGCGCTGGTCAAACCGCTCACGTTGACTCAGGGCTTCGCTCTGCTCGCCGTCCCGTCGACCTTCGCTCAGGAAGCGATCGAACGTGACCTGCGCGAACCCATCCTGGGAGCCCTGGGGCGTCATCTGGGACAGGGTGTCGAAGGTCTCGGCGTTCGGATCTCCGCCCCCGAGGACGAGAAGCTCGAAACCGAGCGCTCGACGTATCCCGATGCCGTCAGTTCCCCGACGTACCGGCGCCGCGTCCTGACCAGCAGAGACGACGAGCCGTCGGACTCCGAGACCGCCGATTACGAGGAAGTGGACGACGAGCGGGAAGCCCTCGCCAGTGTCCAGAACTCGTGGCCGACGTACTTCACCAAACCACCGGAGTCGACGCCACCATCGTCGGGTGCCAACAGCCTCAACTCGAAGTACACCTTCGACACGTTCGTGATCGGCGCCTCCAACCGGTTCGCGCACGCCGCCGCGGTCGCCATCGCCGAAGCACCCGCCCGGGCGTACAACCCGTTGTTCGTGTGGGGGGCATCGGGCCTGGGCAAGACGCACCTGCTGCACGCGGCCGGTCACTACGCGCAGCGCCTGTTCCCGGGCATGCGCGTCAAGTACGTCTCCACCGAAGAATTCACCAACGACTTCATCAACAGTCTCCGTGACGACCGCAAGGTGGCGTTCAAGCGCCGCTACCGGGAGACCGACGTGCTGCTGGTCGACGACATTCAGTTCATCGAGGGCAAGGAAGGTATCCAGGAAGAGTTCTTCCACACCTTCAACACGCTGCACAACGCCAACAAGCAGATCGTCGTCTCGTCCGACCGACCACCCAAACAGTTGGCGACCCTCGAGGAGCGGCTGCGTACCCGCTTCGAGTGGGGCCTGATCACCGACGTCCAGCCACCGGAGCTCGAGACGCGGATCGCCATTCTGAGCAAGAAGGCTCGGATGGATCGACTCGACGTGCCGCACGACGTCCTGGAGCTGATCGCCAGCCGCATCGAGCGCAACATCCGCGAGCTCGAAGGCGCCCTCATTCGCGTGACGGCATTCGCCTCGTTGAACGGACAGGCCCTCGACCTCACCCTCGCCGAGGTCGTCCTACGTGACCTGATTCCCGATTCGTCCAGCTTGGAGATCAACGCGGCCACGATCATGGCCGTCACCGCGGAGTACTTCGACACCTCCATCGAGGACCTGTGCGGACCGGGTAAGGCCCGAGCGTTGGCCATGGCCCGGCAGATCGCGATGTATCTCTGCAGAGAGCTCACCGACCTGTCGCTACCGAAGATCGGTCAGACGTTCGGCCGAGATCACACGACGGTGATGTACGCGGACAAGAAGATTCGCAAGGAAATGACCGAGCGTCGCAAGGTCTACGACCAGGTCCAGGAGTTGACGGCGCGCATCAAGCAGCGCTCGAAGCGATAGCTCCACAGTCCTTCGGCAACGACGGCGACGGCGCCGATTCCCATCGCGGGGGTCGGCGCCGTCGCCGTTTTCGTCGGTGATCGGTGCCGCCTCGGTTCGACTCGGGCGTCGATCGAACACGATCTCCAGTCGATTCCGGATCGAATCTGGGTCGATTCCGCGCCGATTCTGGGCCGAATCGGATGACATTTCGGAGCCGACGACCATTGATTCACACCTGTGGATAACCATGTGGACAACCGTCGACTTCTGGGGATGGAATGTGGGCGCCTGTGCACCGATGCGATTGGTCCACAGGCAGCCGTCCGTCAACCGCAGATTGGTCCCGAGTTCATCCCCACGACACCACGCCGAGCCACCAGCATCGCGAGGGCTCCATGCACAGATTGCACAGGACCTATTAATACTTCTGTTTTCTCCTTGAAAGAACTTCTTTGAAAACAGGTGTTGGGGAACGATCCGTTCACAGCCCCCTTCCGACGACCGCATCGGTGCCCTTCGCGGCCTCGCCCGAGCTTTCAACTTCGTCTCGAAGGGCATACGGTGTGCTTGCGCTGGATGTGCCAGACTCGTCGTTGCATCGGTTGGAGCCGCGACGATCGTGGTCGCACCGCTCGACTGTGCACACGAATGCCCCGAACGAGAGGAAATGCCGAGCGATGGAGCTTGGAAGTTTGAAGTTTCGCGTTGCTCGTGAAGATTTTTCCGATTCCGTGGCGTGGGTGGCCCGCAGCCTGCCGTCCCGGCCGCCCGTTCCCGTTCTCGGTGGCGTTCTGCTCGCCGCCGACGAACAGGGTCTGACGGTCTCGGGCTTCGATTACGAGGTCTCCGCCCAGGTGAAGGTGTCGGCCGAAGTGGCCACCGCAGGACGAGTTCTGGTGTCGGGCAAGCTACTTGCCGATATCACCAAGTCGTTGCCGAACAAGCCCGTCGACGTCACCGTCGACGGGACTCGCGTTCTCGTCAACTGCGGAAGCGCAAAATTCTCGCTGCCGACGATGCCGGTCGAGGACTATCCTCAGCTACCCGAGTTGCCCAGCAACACCGGTTCGCTGGCCGGTGATGTCTTCTCCGAGGCCATTGCCCAGGTCGCCATTGCGGCGGGCAAGGACGACACGCTTCCCATGCTGACCGGTATCCGTGTCGAGATCGACGGCACCAACGTCGTGCTGGCTGCGACCGACCGATTCCGGTTGGCGGTTCGTGAGGTGGACTGGACTCCCGCCGGCGCCGACACCACCACCGCAGTGCTGATTCCGGCGAAGACTCTGTCCGAGTCGGCCAAGACTCTCGGCGGCAACGCGGGTTCGCCCGTCGAGCTGGCTCTCGGTTCGGGTTCCTCCATCGGGAGCGACGGTTTGCTCGGAATCGTCAGTGACGGGCGCCGCACGACCACTCGTCTGCTCGATGCGGAATTCCCGAAGTTCCGTCAGTTGCTGCCGGCAGAACACACTGCCGTCGCAACACTCGAGATCGCGCCGCTGGTCGAGGCCATCAAGCGCGTGGCACTCGTCGCCGAACGCGGTGCGCAGGTGCGTCTGGAATTCAACGCCGAAGGTGTGCTGCTGTCGGCAGGCGGCGACGATGCCGGCCGCGCCGAGGAAGCTCTGCCGGCCGACTTCCAGGGCGAGGCGCTCACCATCGCGTTCAACCCGGGGTACCTCATCGACGGCCTGTCCTCCTTGCACAGCGAGAAGGTCACGTTCGGTTTCACGACCCCGAGTCGGCCTGCAGTGCTGCGTCCGACGTCGGACGAGGAGCTGGTGCCCGACGATTCCGGCAAGTTCGCGGCGCCTCAGTCCCAATACACCTATCTGTTGATGCCGGTCAGGCTGCCGGGCTGATCCTGCCTGGTTACTGTTGAAGTTGCGGGATCGTACGAGTCGTTCCGCCGGCTCCACTCCCGCTCGACCGGAATTACACCTGACACAGACAAGGACGCTTCCTCATGCAGCTGGGCTTGGTCGGTCTCGGAAAAATGGGCTTCAACATGCGCGAGCGGCTGCGCGAGCACGGCCACGAGGTCATCGGTTACGACCCGAGGCCCGAGGTGACGGACACTCCGTCACTCGCCGGTCTCGCGGAATCCCTCACCGCCCCCCGGGTGGTGTGGGTGATGGTGCCCTCCGGCCAGATCACCCGGGACACCATCACCGGGCTCGGGGATGTTCTCGAACCGGGCGACCTGGTGATCGACGGTGGAAACTCGCGTTTCACCGATGACAAGCCCAACGCAGAACTGTTGGACGCCAAGGGAATCGGGTACATCGATGCCGGAGTTTCGGGCGGTGTCTGGGGATTGAAGAACGGCTACGGCCTGATGGTCGGCGGCGACGACGAGCACGTTGCACGCGCTATGCCGATCTTCGACGCCCTGCGTCCGGAAGGGGAACGCGCGGACGGATTCGTCCACGCCGGCCCTGTCGGTGCCGGGCATTACTCGAAGATGGTGCACAACGGCATCGAATACGGTCTGATGCAGGCGTACGCCGAGGGCTACGAGATCCTCGAGGCCGAAGAATTGGTGCAGGACGTGCAGGGCGTACTGCGGGCCTGGAGCAAGGGCACCGTCGTGCGGTCGTGGCTGCTCGATCTGTTGGTCGAGGCACTCGGTCAGGATCCGGAGTTCAGTGAGATCTCGGGGTACACCGAGGACTCCGGCGAGGGTCGATGGACCGTCGAGGAGGCCATTCGGCATGCCGTACCAGCCCCGGTCATCTCCGCAGCTCTGTTCGCGAGATTCGCTTCGCGACAAGAAGATTCGCCTGCAATGAAGGCAGTGTCGGCGTTGCGGAACCAGTTCGGCGGGCATGCCGTCAAGAAGGCGGATGCGGACGAGACACTGCGCGCACCCGCGCCGAAGAACACCGAGTAAGTGTTCGTCCGGTCTTTGCAACTTCACGATTTCCGGTCTTGGGACGACGTCATCGTCGACCTGGGCCCGGGATCGACCGTGTTCGTCGGGCCCAACGGCCACGGTAAGACCAACCTGCTGGAATCACTCGGTTATCTGTCGACGCTGTCCTCGCACCGGGTCTCGACCGATGCGCCCATGATCAGGGCAGGTGCGTCCACCGCGTTCGTCGGCAGCGCCGTGGTCAACCACGGACGCGAGTTGATCATCGACGTCGAACTGCTCGAGGGCAAGGCGAACAAGGCGAGGATGAACAGGTCTCCGCTGCGTCGACCACGAGAAATTCTGGGTGTACTGCAGAGTGTGTTGTTCGCACCCGAGGACCTCTCGCTGGTGCGCGGCGACCCGAGTGAGCGCCGTCGGTATCTGGACGAGCTGCTCACCACCAGAATTCCTCGAATGGCCGCTGTGCGTGCAGATTACGACAAGGTGCTGCGTCAGCGGTCGGCACTGCTGAAGACCGCCAGCGGGGCGTTGCGCCGAGGCTCGTCGTCCACCGACGGCTCGAGCGCTCTGGCCACGCTCGATGTCTGGGATGGCCATCTTGCTGCCCACGGTGCCCGATTGCTGTCGGCCAGAATATCTTTGGTACACGAGCTGATGCCCTTCGTGCAGCAGGCCTACGAGTCGATCGCGCCGGAATCGCGGCTCGCCACGTTGTCCTATCGATGCAGCCTCGCCGAGGCACTGCCGCCGGAATTCTCCGATGCCGGCCGAGCACCGGAGTCCGACGACGTCGACGTGCTGGAAGCTGCTTTCCTGCACCAACTTTCGGTGATGAGGCAGCGAGAGATCGAACGTGGGGTGTGTCTGGTCGGTCCCCATCGAGACGATCTGGAATTGATGCTCGGCGACCGACCCACCAAGGGCTTTGCCAGCCACGGTGAATCGTGGTCGTACGCACTCTCTCTTCGGCTCGGTTCCTTTTCGTTGCTGCGCGAGGACGGGACCGACCCCGTCCTGATGCTCGACGACGTGTTCGCCGAGCTCGACCGCAAGCGGCGCACGGCCCTGGCGGCAGTGGCGGCCGACGCGGAACAGGTACTGATCACCGCCGCGGTTCCCGAGGACGTGCCACCCGAACTCGATGCACGACGCTATGGTGTCGAGGCTCGTCAGGAATCCGATTCCGGTGCGGCAGGGCGTATTTCGACCATCACCGAGCTGTCGACGTCGGAGAATGAGGTGTCATGAGCGACGACACGAACTCACCGGCACCGGATGAGCAGCCGGAGTTGAAGGGCGTCGACCTTGCTCGGCGGGCCCTCGAAGATGCCCGGGCTGCGGCCAAGGCGAGCGGCAAGTCGGTCGGTCAAGGTCGTTCGTCACCGACCGGGGGTGTCCGGGCACTGCGGGGGCGTCGACGACGGGGTTGGTCGGGAGCGGGCCCCGACGATCGGGATCCGCAGGCATTCGGTGCATTGGCCAACAGCATCGCGTCCAAGCGTGGGTGGTCGGCCAAGGTATCGGAGGGTGCCGTGCTGGGGCGCTGGCCCAGCGTCGTCGGTGAGGACATCTCGGCGCACGCCGACCCCACCGGCCTCAAGGACGGAGTGCTCAGTATCTCCGCCGAGTCGACTGCGTGGGCGACGCAGCTTCGATTGATGCAGTCGCAGATTCTGGCGAAGATCGCGGCGGCGGTGGGCCACGGTGTGGTGACGTCGCTTCGGATCACCGGGCCGACGACGCAGAGCTGGCGAAAAGGCGAGCGCCATGTCAAAGGTCGCGGTCCGCGGGACACCTACGGATAGTGACTGTTCCCAATGCGCGTTCGACGTAGCCCCTGGTCCAGGTGATCCTCAACAGATGTTGGGGGCAGTGTTGCTGTGAGACAGTTGGTATGCGTAGCGTGATTCGGGACACGCAACGGTCGGGGGACCGAATACTGTTCCATGCGGCCATCGGACGAGGAGAAGTTGTGTCTGCACCTACGAAGAAGGCGTCGACAACGGCGGTCGACGTCGATGGGACCCCCGAAGACAGAGTGGTTCTGCACGCTCGGAACGTTGAATTCGATTGGGAAACTCTGCCGCTGCACTATATGGACGGCAATCCCCTGGCCACCCATCTGATCAACGTGATGCACCTGCTTCTGCCCGAGGGCGAGGAGTGGTTCGTGCGCACGTTCAAAGAGGCGTTGCCGCTGATCCACGACGATCAGTTGCGCGACGACGTGATCGGCTTCATCGGCCAGGAAGCCATGCATGCACAGGCCCACACCGAGGTCCACGACCAGCTTCGGGCCCACGGCATCGATGTCGATCCGTACGTCGACCAGATGAAGTTCCTGTTCGGACGCGCACTCGGCAATCGCTCGGGCCACGGTCAGAACAGCCTGGTGGAGCGGCTGGCCTTGATCGCAGCCGCCGAGCATCTGACCGCGTTCCTGGGCGACTGGGTCCTCAACGCGCGGAAGCTCGACGAAGCCGATGTCGATCCGGTCATGCTCGATCTGTTGCGGTGGCACGGCGCCGAAGAAGTGGAGCATCGTTCGGTGGCGTACGAGGTGATGCGCTACTTCGACGTTCGGCCGGCCCGGCGTATCCGTACCTACGTGGTCATTGCACCCACTCTCGTCTGGTTCTGGACGCGCGGCGTGCGCTACCTCATGAGCCAGGATCCGACGTTGGCGCATCTGTCGCCGAAGGAGCGCACGCCGTCGTTCCGTGAATTCCGACGGGTCGCCAAGTCCGGTCTGTTTCCGACGCCGATGTCCATGGTCAAGGCGTCCCTGCGGTACTTCAAGAGCACATATCACCCGTCTCAGGAAGGCTCGACGGCCCAGGCCGTGCAGTATCTCGCCACCTCGCCGGCGGCGCGGTCCGCTGATCGATGACCAAACGCACGTTTCGGAGCAGACTCGACGCGATGGCTCGAAAGGTCGACTCGTTCCGAGTAGGCCGCACGATTCCACAGAATCTGTACGGGCGTGACGAGCCGGATCAGACGGTGTCGCTGGCCACCGATGCACTGGACAAGTGGTTCGCCCTCCTCGACAACGGTGAGTACGACGCCTCGTTCGCGGCGCCTCCCGTCGCGCGTACCCGAGAACTGACACTGGTCTCCCGTGACGTTCTGTGCATCGACGAACAGGTCGCCCAGCTGACCTTCGCCGCCGCCGACGGGTCGGCTCTGCCGGCGTGGGCACCGGGAATGCACTTGGATTTCTACCTTCCCTCCGGTCGGCGTCGGCAGTACTCCCTGTGCGGATTGCCCAGCGACGACACGTACTCGATCGCAGTACGACTCGTGCCGGACGGCGGCGGCGGATCTCCGGAGATGCACGCGCTGACGGTCGGCACTGCGGTGTCGATCAGGGGGCCGCGCAACGGGTTTCCGTTCGTACCGTCCGAACAGGCAGTATTCGTCGCCGGTGGAATCGGCATCACCGCGATCATCTCGATGGTGCGCCGTGCCCGCGATCTGGGCATGGACTGGCACCTCGTCTACTGCGGCCGCTCCCGCGAGTCGATGCCGTTTCTCGACGAGATCGAGGGCTGGGATCCCGCCAGGGTCACCGTGCGCACCGACGACGTGGACGGCATGCCGTCGAGCATGGATCTGTTGGGCTCGACGGCCCCCGGCGGTTCGGTCTACGTATGTGGTCCGCCGCCGATGATCGACCTCGTTCGCGCCTCGTTCGACGCCCTCCCGGCCACGCATCTGCACTTCGAGCGCTTCTCACCGCCGCCGGTGAAGAACGGGACGGAATTCGAAGTGCAGCTCGTCGATTCCGGCGAGATTCTGTCGGTCGGTGCGGAAGAGACTGCGCTGCATGCCATTCGACGCATCAGGCCGGATGTCGCGTACTCGTGTCAGCAGGGTTTCTGCGGCACGTGTCGGGTGCGAGTGCTCAGCGGAACACCGCAGCATCGAGAGAATCGGTTGACGACCGAGGAGCAGCGGCACGAGATGTTGATCTGTGTCTCGCGGTCGGACGGAGAACGGATCGTCCTCGATCTGTAGCCGAATCGCCGGTTTTACCCTTCATCTTTGTCGTCCGATGTCGAGAAAATGCGCCTGTGAAGCAATCAGGGGCCTTTTAGGGGTGTCATCGTCCCCATGCTGTCGCAGCCACCCAGTACTATGGACCGGTACGACATCAAGCCCGGAACAAACGCATGGACCGAGCACGGCGGAAACGACCGTGCCGACCCTGCGGTAGCACCTACATCAGGTGTGAGCGGGGTAGTGGACGCGTAGAAGGAGAACCAGCTAACCGTGGCTGCCCAGAAGTCAGGTAACAGTGAGAACAGCAAGGATTACGGCGCTTCGTCCATCACGGTCCTCGAGGGCCTGGAAGCAGTCCGTAAGAGGCCCGGTATGTACATCGGTTCCACCGGTGAACGAGGCCTGCACCACCTGATCTGGGAGGTCGTCGACAACTCCGTCGACGAGGCCATGGCCGGCTACGCCTCCACCGTCGACGTCACCATCCACGAAGACGGCAGCGTCGAGGTCAAGGACGACGGCCGCGGCATCCCCGTCGCCATGCACTCCTCCGGTGTTCCCACCGTCGAGGTCGTAATGACCCAGCTGCACGCCGGTGGCAAGTTCGACTCCGACTCCTACGCCGTCTCCGGCGGTCTGCACGGCGTCGGTATCTCCGTCGTGAACGCACTCTCGACCAAGGTCGAACTGCAGATCGCGCGTGACGGTCACCGCTACAAGCAGACGTACGATTACGCCAAGCCCGGCCCACTCGAGACCGTCGGCGACACCACGGAGACCGGCACCACGGTGCGGTTCTGGGCCGACGGCAAGATCTTCGAGACCCTCGATTACAGCTTCGAGACCGTGCACCGTCGCCTGCAGGAGATGGCGTTCCTCAACAAGGGACTGACCATCAACTTCACCGACGAGCGAGTGGCGGCTACGGACGCGACCGAGGAAGAACTCGGCGAGACCGCCGAGGCACCGAAAACCGCCGAGGAAGAGCAGGCCGACGCCGCAGCGGCGAAGCCGGCCAAGGTGCGCAAGCGGACGTACCACTACCCCGACGGTCTCGTGGACTTCGTCAAGCACATCAACCGCACCAAGACCGCGATTCACAACTCGGTCGTCGGCTTCACCGGCAAGGGTGAGGGCCACGAGGTCGAGATCGCCATGCAGTGGAACGCCGGTTACTCCGAATCGGTGCACACCTTCGCCAACACGATCAACACGCACGAGGGCGGTACCCACGAAGAGGGTTTCCGTACCGCGCTGACGTCGACGGTCAACAAGTACGCCATCGAGAAGAAACTGGTCAAGGAAAAGGACGTCAAGCTCACCGGCGACGACATCCGTGAAGGCCTCGCCGCCGTCATCTCGGTGCGAGTCGGGGAGCCCCAGTTCGAGGGACAGACCAAGACCAAGCTCGGCAACACCGAGATTCGGTCGTTCGTGCAGAAGGCGTGCAACGAGCACCTCTCGCACTGGTTCGAGTCCAACCCGGCCGATGCCAAGACCATCATCAACAAGGCGGTCTCGTCCGCGCAGGCCCGCATGGCCGCACGTAAGGCGCGAGAGTTGGTGCGGCGCAAGAGCGCAACCGATATCGGTGGTCTGCCCGGCAAGCTCGCAGACTGCCGCTCGAACGATCCGAGCAAGTCCGAGATCTACATCGTGGAGGGCGACTCCGCCGGCGGCTCGGCCAAGTCCGGACGTGACTCGATGTTCCAGGCGATCCTGCCGCTGCGCGGAAAGATCATCAACGTCGAGAAGGCCCGCATCGACCGCGTCCTCAAGAACAACGAGGTCCAGTCGATCATCACCGCGTTCGGCACCGGCATTCACGACGAGTTCGACATCGCCAAACTGCGCTATCACAAGATCGTGCTGATGGCCGACGCCGACGTCGACGGCCAGCACATCTCCACCCTGCTGATGACCCTGTTGTTCCGGTTCATGCGACCGCTGATCGAGAACGGCCACGTCTACCTGGCCATGCCGCCGCTGTACAAGCTCAAGTGGAGCCGCGGCGAACCGGACTTCGCGTACTCCGACCGCGAGCGCGACGGTCTGCTCGAGGCCGGTATCGCCAACAAGCGCAAGATCAACGTCGAGGACGGCGTCCAGCGCTACAAAGGCCTCGGCGAGATGAACGCCAAGGAACTGTGGGAAACCACGATGGACCCGGCAGTGCGAGTTCTTCGTCTGGTCACTCTCGACGATGCCGCGGCCGCGGACGAACTGTTCAGCGTCCTGATGGGCGAGGACGTGTCCGCCCGCCGAAGCTTCATCGCGCGTAACGCGAAAGATGTTCGCTTTCTTGACGTTTAGTCGTTTCTCGGACGCACCACACTCAGTGTCGGTGCGTCCGACGACCGTTTTCGAGGAGATCTTCTATGTCTGACATCACCGAACCGCCGGTCGGGCCCCCGCCGGGCTCGACCACCAACGCCGAGGGCGGCGACCGGATCGATCCGGTCGACATCCAGCAGGAAATGCAGCGCAGCTACATCGATTACGCGATGAGCGTCATCGTCGGCCGCGCGCTTCCCGAGGTCCGCGACGGTCTCAAGCCGGTGCACCGACGTGTGCTGTACGCGATGTACGACTCGGGCTTCCGTCCCGACCGTAGTTACGTGAAATCCGCACGGCCCGTTGCCGAAACGATGGGTAACTACCACCCCCACGGCGACACCTCGATCTACGACGCACTCGTGCGTCTGGCTCAGCCGTGGTCGATGCGGTACCCACTGGTCGACGGCCAGGGCAACTTCGGCTCCCGCGGCAACGACGGCGCCGCCGCCATGCGTTACACCGAAGCGCGCCTGACTCCGCTCGCCATGGAGATGCTGCGCGACATCGACGAGGAAACCGTCGACTTCATCCCCAACTACGACGGCAAAACCCAAGAGCCGACGGTACTTCCGTCGCGTGTGCCGAACCTGTTGATGAACGGCTCCAACGGTATCGCCGTCGGTATGGCCACCAACATTCCGCCGCACAACCTGCGTGAACTCGGCGACGCGGTGTTCTGGGCCCTCGACAACTTCGAGGCCGACGAGGAAGCGACTCTCGCGGCCTGCATGGAACGCGTCAAGGGTCCGGACTTCCCCACCCACGGACTCATCGTCGGCGGCCAGGGAATTCAGGATGCGTACTCGACCGGCCGCGGTTCGATCCGTATGCGCGGCGTCGTCGAGATCGAGGAAGACTCCAACGGTCGCACGACGATCGTCATCACCGAACTGCCTTTCCAGGTCAACCCCGACAACCTGATCACCTCGATCGCCGAGCAGGTCCGCGACGGCAAGTTGTCCGGTATCTCGAAGATCGACGACGAGTCCTCGGACCGCGTCGGTATGCGCATCGTCGTGACGATCAAGCGCGACGCCGTCGCCAAGGTCGTGCTCAACAACCTGTACAAGCACTCGCAGCTGCAGACCAGCTTCGGTGCCAACATGCTCTCGATCGTCGACGGCGTGCCGCGCACCCTGCGGCTCGATCAGATGATCCGGTACTACGTCACTCACCAACTCGACGTGATCGTTCGTCGTACTCGGTACCGCCTGCGCAGAGCCGAGGAGCGGGCCCACATCCTGCGCGGCCTCGTGAAGGCGCTCGACGCGTTGGACGAGGTCATCGCCCTCATCCGTGCGTCGCAGACGGTCGATCTCGCCAAGCAGGGCTTGATCGATCTGCTCGACATCGACGAGATCCAGGCGCAGGCAATTCTCGACATGCAGCTGCGGCGCCTCGCAGCCCTCGAGCGCCAGAAGATCATCGACGAGTTGGCCGAACTCGAACGCACCATCGCCGACTTGCAGGACATTCTGGCCAAGCCGGAGCGTCAGCGTCAGATCGTGCGAGACGAACTGGCCGAGATCGTCGAGAAGTTCGGCGACGACCGTCGCACGCGCATCATCGCTGCCGACGGCGACGTCAACGACGAAGATCTGATCGCCCGGGAGAACGTGGTCGTCACGATCACCGAGACCGGATACGCCAAGCGCACCAGAACCGATCTGTACCGGTCGCAGAAGCGCGGCGGCAAGGGCGTGCAGGGAGCAGGCCTCAAGCAGGACGACATCGTCAGCAAGTTCTTCGTCTGCTCGACGCACGACTGGATCCTGTTCTTCACCACCAAGGGACGCGTCTACCGGGCCAAGGCGTACGAGCTGCCCGAGGCCAACCGCACGGCGCGCGGACAGCACGTCGCGAACCTGCTGGCGTTCCAGCCCGACGAACGCATCGCGCAGGTCATCCAGATCAAGACCTACGAAGATGCTCCCTACCTGGTGCTCGCCACCAAGGGCGGTCTGGTCAAGAAGTCGCGTCTGACCGACTTCGACTCCAACCGCAGCGGCGGCATCGTGGCCGTCAACCTCCGCGGCGAGGACGAGTTGGTCGGGGCAGTTCTGGCGTCGTCCGACGACGACCTGCTGCTCGTCTCGGCTCAAGGCCAATCGATCCGATTCTCGGCTACCGACGAGGTCCTGCGACCCATGGGCCGCGCCACCTCCGGTGTCCAGGGCATGCGCTTCAACGGCGAAGACGAGCTGCTCTCGCTCAACGTGGTCAGCGAGAACAAGTTCCTGCTGGTCGCGACGTCGGGCGGTTATTCCAAGCGCACCGCGATGGAGGACTACCCGCAGCAGGGCCGCGGCGGAAAGGGAGTACTGACAATCCAGTACGACCCCAAGCGTGGCACGCTGGTGGGAGCTCTCATCGTCGACGACGAGGACGAGCTGTACGCCATCACGTCCAGTGGTGGCGTCATCCGGACCGCTGCCAAGCAGGTTCGGAAAGCCGGCCGACAGACCAAGGGCGTGCGGTTGATGAATCTCGGTGAAGGCGACACACTGCTCGCGATAGCGCGCAACGCCGACGAGATCGAACCGGACGCAGCAGGTCCCGAAGACGATGCACCGAAGGAGTCGTAAGTGAGCACTCCCAACCGGCCTGGCAGCAGGCCCGGCCCCACGGGTGGACCGGACAGCAGGGACGCTGCGCAGACCGAGCAGCCATCGCGTCCGGCACCTCCAGAAGGTGCCCGACCGGGAAGTCGCCCCCAGCCGGCGACGCGTCCGGCACCGGCGGCAGGGCGAGGACCGGCACCGCAGCAGGGTGCTCGGCCACCGGCACGCCCGACACAGGGTGGTCCGGCCGGCCCGCCTCGTCCGACGCAGGGACCGCCGCCGCAGCGCCCACCGGCACCGCAGGGTCAGCCGGGTTCTCAGGGTCAGCCGGCACCTCAGGGACCGCCGCCGCGAGCACCTCAGCAGGGCCCGGCACCGCAGGGTCCGGCTCAGTCTCGCCCGCCACAGGCGGCCAACGGTCGGCCCGGTGAGCCGGGTACCGCAAACGCCGACGGCGGTCGCCCCGCCAACGGCCAGCCGCCGCAGGGTCAGGGACCGTCCGGTCCCGCATCGCCGCCGCGTCCCGCCAATGACGCTGCTCCGGCCGCCGAGGGGTCAGCCGAGTCGAAGGCTCCGGCACCGACCCAGGCGATACCGACTCAACGCGGAGACGGCCCGCAGGGCGGTTCCGGCACTCCGCCCTGGCAGCGCGGCCCCGGCCAGCGTCCGGCACAGCAGGGGCCCGACGACCGTCAGCAGCCCCAGAACCAACCTCAGACGAACCTGTCCGGGCGCGGCACCGCACTGCCGGCAACAGGTGAGTTCGATCGTTCGACAGCGGCAGCTGCAGCCGCCTCGGCAGCGCCGGGCCAGCGTGAATCGGGCCAGCGTGAATCGGGCGAGCGTGAATCGGGCGAGCGTGAATCGGGTGGGGACAAGACCGAACGACGCGAGGCAGCGCGGTCGAAAGCGGCCGTGATCGACGGACCGACTCGGCACATCGAGCGCAAGGATCTGGCGAAGGACATGCCGGATCTGTCCGCCACCCGGCATCCCGAGCCGACGGCAGCCGATCGAGCAGCCCCCACCGCCATCACGGCGGTACCCAGCGCGGACGGCGATCCTCTGCGGGCGACGATCCAGATTCGTAAGATCGATCCTTGGTCGACGCTCAAGATCGCACTGGTCATCGCTGTGTCGCTGTTCTTCGTGTGGATGGTGGCCGTCGGCCTGCTGTACGCCGTGCTCGACGGCATGGGTGTGTGGGACCGACTCAACAGTGCCTTCACCGAGATCGTCAATGAATCCGGCGACGGCGGACTCGTCAGCGCCGGTCAGGTGTTCGGCTACGCGGCAGTGATCGGTGTGATCAATGTCGTACTGTTCACCGCACTCACCACGATCGGTGCCTTCATCTACAACCTGTCGTCGGACCTGGTCGGCGGCCTCGAAGTGACGCTGGCAGATCGCGACTGACCAGCACGAACGACTGCCGTATCGGGCCGTTTTGGAAGACAGCGGCCCGATACGGTAATCTCATCCCTCGGTTCGAGGAGAGCAATTCTTCGGCCCGAAGCAGTATCGAGGGCCTATAGCTCAGGCGGTTAGAGCGCTTCCCTGATAAGGAAGAGGTCGGAGGTTCAAGTCCTCCTAGGCCCACACCGAACGAACGAAAAGAGGCAGGACGTGAAAATCCTTCTTCTTGTTGCTTCGGTGGTGATCGCAGTGCTGACAGTATCGAAGGTGCGCTCCACGCGCAGCTCGGAAGGCGTCTGGCACAGCATCTCCACCGGGTGACAATCGCTCGGAGAGAACGTGTAAAGTTCGTGCACGTTCGACAGCAACACCCGGGGCCTTAGCTCAGTTGGTAGAGCGCTGCCTTTGCAAGGCAGATGTCAGGAGTTCGAATCTCCTAGGCTCCACAATCAAAAGGACGTCCATTCCGATGGGCGTCCTTTTTCGTGTCTGCACCCGACTGCCGCTCACCCCAAGTCCACTAGATGTGACATTGACCCCCGAAAAGTCCACCGAACGTGACATTGAGTCCCGGCCGAGTGGCAGGGATGCGTCGACCACTGTTGTGACTCGGACCAACCGCTGTCGAGATCGGTGCCCAGATATCCAGATCATTGTTGGATTCGTTTCGCATCACGTCCGCGGTCCCTAGCGTTCTTCGGGTACAGCAGCGTCGGTTCTCGGATCGACGGGACAGGTCGCGACGGCGCACCGCAGGGGGGTGTGCCGTCGTTCGATCTCGGCGTCTCGGATCGGTCTTCGGTTCGGGCGTCTCATATTTCTCGGAGGAGCCCCACAGATGACGCGTGTTCTCGATCATGAAGAGCTGTTGACCGAACTCGACGGCACGTTGGAAGCCAACCTGAATCGCCATCTGTCCATGGCGAAAGAATGGCATCCGCATGATTACGTGCCGTGGGATCTGGGTCGCAATTTTGCAGCGATGGGCGGAGAGGACTGGTCGCTGGAGCAGTCGTCGTTGTCGGTGTTGGCTCGCACAGCGATGATCACCAATCTGTTGACCGAAGACAATCTGCCGTCGTACCACCGCGGTCTGGCCGACAACTTCTCGTTGGACGGAGCCTGGGGCACCTGGGTGGGCCGTTGGACCGCGGAGGAGAACCGTCACGGGATCGTGATGCGCGACTATCTGGTCGTCACACGCGCCGTCGACCCGGTCGAGCTGGAGCGGGCTCGGATGCACCACATGACGGTCGGTGTCGATGCCCCGATGGACGGCTCCAATTTTTTGCATTCGGTGGCGTACGTGACGTTCCAGGAGCTCGCAACACGCGTGTCCCACCGCAACACGGGGCTGGCCTGTGGTGACCCGATCGCCGATCGAATGCTGGCCCGGGTGGCCGCCGACGAGAATTTGCACATGATCTTCTACCGCAACCTCGGCGAGGCGTCGCTCGACCTGGTCCCGGACCAGATGGTGCGTGCCATCGCCGATGTCGCGACGGACTTTCAGATGCCGGGACTGAACATGCCGAACTTCCGCAAGAACGCCATGATCCTGGCGAAGCACGGGATCTACGATCTCCGCCAGCATCTGGACGAGGTGCTGATGCCGGTGCTGCGGAAATGGAACATCTTCGAGCGCAACGACTTCAGTGGAGAGGGCGAACGCGATCGCGATCCTCTGGCCGCATTCGTCCAGGATCTCGAGGCGAAGGCGACGAAGTTCGAGGAATCACGCGATCGCCTGTTGGCGCGGGAGGCAGCGCGGGCCGAGAAAGCGTCCTGACCTGCTACGGAATCGCTGCTGCGGGTCGTGATCGAAGCTCGGAGGTGTTAGAGTCCGGTCACGGGTGGGCCCGATGAGGCGATGGTCGTAGTGCGTGGGGAGGGCCGATGGTGCCTGGGGGGAATCGCGTGAGCGGTGGTGTCCGGTTCGTTGCGTGCCTCGGTGAGGCGTCACGCGTAGTCGACGGTGTTTGCTGGTGAGCAGATTCAGGTTCGACGAGTCCGGCCGGATGCTGGCGGTATTCGCCGCGGTGACCACGGTTCTCTACATCGCGAACGGCATCGCATCGTGGTCGGACCTGTCCGGTCCGCAGCAGCTTTTCGCCGCGCTCGCAGTGGTTCTGGGGCCGGCGGCGATCGTTGTTCTCGCCCGGGCAGGAGCGCCGAGTCCCAAGCATGCGGTCGGTACCGCCACCGCTCTGTCGGTGGGCGCGCTTGCCTGTGCATTGGGCAGTAGCAACACGATGCCCGCGTTCTTGATCTGTGTGCAAGCGGCGATGTTCCTCGGCATGCACATCGGTGCGTTCTGGTCCGAGCGCGACGCTGGAATATGGGTTGCGGTGCTGGCCGTGTCTGCGGTCGTGGGTGCCGCTGTCGCCCCCTACGGCACGCCCTTCATCAGCTACATTCTCGTCGCCCTGGGCATCGTCGGCGCAACGGAAGTGTTCGGCGTGTTCGCGCGTCGAATGCGGTATTCGGCCACTCATGACGCGTTGACGGGCCTGCTCAATCGATTCGGTTTCGAGTCGAAGATCGAGAAGATGTTGCCCGCGTGCGCCGCTCGTGGTCTGACGGTCAGTCTGGCGGTGCTCGATCTCGACAACTTCAAGGAGATCAACGACGAGTACGGCCACATTGCCGGAGACGTGTTGCTCACTCGCGTCTCGAAGGCGTGGAAGGGGCAACTGACGAAACGGGATGTTCTGGGCCGGCTCGGCGGAGACGAATTCGTCCTGTTCATGCCAGGGGTTCTCGAGGCCGAAGCCTGGCAGGTCATCGACGGCTTGCGGCGATCCCATCGAGCCGAGTGGAGCGTCGGTCTGGCGTGTATGCCTGCCGGCCGCCGGTGGGGTGAAATCTACCGCGCTGCAGACGCAGACCTGTACCGCGCCAAGCGGAGTCGTCCCCCGAAGGCGTCTCGCCCCACCGAGCCCGGCGACGGACATCGCGGGCCGGTACGCAGAATCGTGTAGCGATACACCGATATGCCCGTCATCCCCAGATTTCATCCACAGCCTGGGGATAGATTCCTCGCTGCACCGTCTCGCTGACGTTGACTCGTCGAGTACGACGACAACGCTGCGGGGGGATTGCGATGGTCACGCTCGATGACGTCAGATCATGGGACAGTCAGGCGTTGACCGCCGTCTCGAATCGGTTCATGCACAGTTGGCGTGAATTGACCGCCGTGCACAGTTCACTGCTGGAGACCGTCGTCGACGACGGATGGCAGGGCCCCGCGGCAACGGCATACCGGGATGCCATCGGAGCTCTAAGTGCGCAGGTGGGGGACTGTGCGACGGAGCTACTGCGGGTAGCGCTGTGCACCGCTCCGGCGGCCATCGACATGGCGGGACTCGTCTCGGCGCTGACCGCTCTGGAATCGAACGCCGCGTGCGAGCACTTCGATATCCGACGCGACGGTTCGGTGACCGACGTGCTGACGTCGTATTCGGTTGCGCAGCAGGACCTGTCGTCGACCATTCGCGATCGGCGTCGCCGTTGCACCGAGTTGGCCGAACGCATCACCCAACTGATGCGAGCCGCGACCGCGTTCGACGACGACCTTGCCCGACGCCTCGCCGGCGACATCTCACCGGGAAAACTGGCCACGGCAGGGGTATCGGTAGTGCCGGTCGACGGGAGCCCGGCCACGAATGCGGCGTTCTGGAGCGCACTCTCGCCCGCCGAGCGCACTCGGCTGCTCGTCGAGCACCCGGCTCTCATCGGTAATCTGGACGGCGTGCCGGGCCGAATTCGGGATTCAGCGAACCGTCGGGTACTTGCCAGTGAGCGCCTCCGACTGCAGGCTGTGGCGGGTGAACTCGGAAACCAATTGCAGGACAACATTTTCGGAGGACTATTCAGTGATGCTGACGCCGGCTTGGAACAGACGCGAACGCGGTTGAGTTCGCTCGACGCGATCGAGAGCACTCTGGCGCAGGGTGACAGGCAACTGTTGGCGCTCGACAATTCGACGTATGCGGAGACCACTGCCGCGATCGCGGTAGGTGACGTCGACACGGCAACACACGTGGCGGTGTTCGTACCCGGCCTCGGCTCGACCGTCCACGGCGACGCGGTACGTTACGACGGCGACCTGGAAAATCTCAAAGCTACTGTGGAGCAGACATTTTCGGAGGATCCGCCGCCCACCGTCGCAGCCGTGACGTGGATGAACTACCAGGCTCCACAGCTGGGGTGGGGCCTACTCGATCCCGATCGAACAGTCGTATCCGACGCAGCAGCGCACGCGGGGGCGACGCGATTGGTGCCCTTTCTGGAGGGCCTCGACGTGGCCCGGTCGAACAATCCACATCTGTCGGTGCTCGCGCACTCGTACGGATCATTGACCGCAGCCGCTGCCCTGCACGAAAGCACCGGCGTCGACGAGTTCGTGGCCCTCGGATCACCTGGCCTCGGCACCGACAGTGTGACCGACCTACAGGTTCCCGACGGTCACGTTTTCGCGGCGGAGGCGCGCGGGGACATCGTTGCCGACATCGGTGCCTTCGGTCGCGATCCCGGCACACTCGATGGAGTGACCCAACTGGCGACCGACGAGGGCGACGGGCGTCCGGGCACGACAGGTCACGGCGACTACCTCACGGACGGTTCGAGCGTCGAACACAACGTCGCGCTGGTCGTCGCCGGCCGGGGTGACGATGCAGAAACCAGGCCCCGGCCGGGCCTGTTCGATCTACTACAGAAGCTTCTATACCTGTGACGTCGACTCGTCTTCGTAATCGACCAGGCTGGGCGGCGTATCTGCGGGCGGCGGCACCTCGTGGCGGCGACGGCTGAGGTAGAACACGACACCTCCGACGACGACAGCGGCAGCTCCGAGCGCCAGGACGCGACGCTTGTTTCCCGGTGTCCGATCAGTCGTGAGAGCTGCCTTGGTCAGATCGGCCCGGGCAATGCGCTCGGCAGTTGCCGCGCGACGCTGCGCAGCCTGCTTACGCGCCAGACCGTAGCCGCGCTTGGCGAGCAACAGGCCCACTCCGGCAGGGCCCTTGCTCACGACGGAAGCGGCACCGAGCAGCGTCGACGCCGCCGTACCGGTGGAGGAGTGAACCCGCTCGGTTTTCGTTGTGCTCGTCATGCCCTCACTGTTCCACAACAGCGCCCCGATCGACCCTCCCGATACACCACCTGTGAACTACCCGGTCGCTCGAGATGGCACGATGGTGAGCGTGACTTCACCAAACAAGACCCAAACGGCAACGCTGCACACCAACCGCGGCGACATCGTCATCGAACTGTTCGGCAATCACGCCCCCAAGACCGTCGCGAACTTCGTCGGTCTCGCGGACGGGTCGAAGGAATACACGACGCAGAACGCGTCGGGTGCCAAGACCGGACCGTTCTACGACGGCGCAGTCTTCCACCGCGTCATCGACGGTTTCATGATCCAGGGCGGCGACCCGACCGGAACCGGCACCGGCGGACCGGGCTACAAGTTCGAGGACGAGTTCCACCCGGAGCTCTCCTTCGACCGCCCGTACCTGCTGGCCATGGCCAACGCAGGCCCCGGCACCAACGGCTCGCAGTTCTTCATCACCACCGGCAAGACCCCGCACCTCAACCGCAAGCACAGCATCTTCGGTGAGGTCACGGACGAGGCGTCCAAGAAGGTCGTCGACGCCATCTCGAGCACGCAGGTCGGCCGCGGCGATCGCCCGGTGGAAGAGGTCGTCATCAACAGCATCACCATCGCCTGATTCGGTTGTAGAAGGAATTACACGATGACAAACCCCGGCTGGGGTGGCGCGTACGGCGACCAGCCCAACCCACCCCAGTCGGTGTGCGTCAGACATCCCGATCGCCCGACCGGCCTGGCCTGCTCTCGATGCGGCCGGCCCGCGTGCCCACAGTGCCTGCAGCCCGCGGCCGTCGGGCAACACTGTGTCGACTGTATTCGCGACGGCAATAAGAACGTCCGGACCGCACGTACGGTCGCCGGCGCGCCGATGACACGCTCGGCCAAGACACCCCTGACCTTCGCGCTGATCGCGATCAACGTCGTGATCTTCGGTATCACCGCCGCTCAATCCGGCGACCTCATGAGCAATTTCCGCGGATCCTCGCTGGCGGACGCCTGGGCACTGAACAGCCTGCTGGTCGCGGACGGCGATGTGTGGCGCCTCCTCAGCAGTGGGTTCATCCACATAGGACCCATCCACCTGCTGGTGAACATGTTCGCCCTGTACATCATCGGCCGAGACGTCGAACTGGTGCTGGGCCGCAGCCGCTACCTTGCCGTCTACTTCCTGTCGCTGCTCGGCGGCAGCGCATCGGTCATGCTGTTCGAGAACCCCCTCGCCGCCACCGCCGGCGCGTCGGGTGCAGTATTCGGATTGCTCGGTGCGCAGGCCGTCATTCTGCTGCGACTCAAGCGCTCCCCGACCCCGGTCCTGATCGTGATCGCGTTGAACATCTTCATCAGCATCTCGATCCCCAGCATCTCGCTGTGGGGCCACATGGGCGGACTGGTCGCCGGAGCGGCAGCCACCGCCGGATTGGTGTTCCTACCCAACCGCAACGGCGCGCAGCCTCGTGCCGGGATATCCCTCGCCTGGCTCTCCGTGGCCGCAGTAGCCCTGATAGCCCTGGGCACCATCGCGGTCCGAGTCCTCGACCTGCGCGCGCAGATGGGCCTCTGAAGTCCACTAAATGTGCCATTGACCCCCGAAAAGGCCACCGGACGTCACATTGACTCCCGACGACGCCGATACGTGTGCTCGGCAATCACCATGGGCTGCCCGGCGGCTTTGCGACGGCTCACTGGTCCACTAGATGTGCCATTGACCCCCCAAAAGTCCACTGAACGTCACATTGAGTACCCCGGAGGGGGTCCGGGACGGTGGGCGGTCAGTTGTTCGGCGGCACCAGGCCGTAGGTGTCGAGTACCTCGAACACGTCGCGTGGGTCGGCTCCCAGGTCCCATCGACCGAAGATGATGAGTCGATCGTCGTCTTCGTCGGGTGAGCGGACGTCCACTTCGAGCATCGGGACTCGTCGTCCCAGTCTCGGGTAGCGGACCACTTTGATTTGGACGATGTCGGCGCGCGAGTACGTGCGCGTGCCGGTGAGTCGTTTCATCACCAGGGAGCCGTCGGGTGTGATGGCGAGTCGGGGGCGTTGTGCGGCCGCGAGGGCTGCCATCACCCAGGTTCCGACGGCGGCGAGTCCGACGAGGAAGGTTCCGGCGGCGTCCGAGGAGGCGAGGACGGCACCGATGGCGAGTGCGATACCGCCTGCCACCAGCGCGCCGACGGCTACGGCCGGCGTCGCCCATCGGTGTTCGTACACACCCTGTGGATGGTTGGGAAAGTTATCCACAGGGTTTATCCACATTGGGGATGAATGACATGGGTGTAACTCGGCCGGCTCTCAGCGCCATCGCATGGTCATGACGAGGCCGACGACCATGAAGCCGAATCCGATGAGGAAGTTGTACGCACCGAGGTTGCCGATGAACGAGATGTCTTCCTGGGCCAGGTAGTACACGATCAGCCACAGCAGCCCTACCAGCATGAATCCGAGCATCAGGACCACGTACCAGACCGGCGACGGGCCGGCGTTGACCTTTACCGGCGTGCGGTTGGCCGGGTTGATCGTGTAGTCGTTCTTCTTCCGTACCTTCGACTTCGGCATTGCGTCCTCTTCGTGTTCTTGACGGTCATCGGCGTGCGCCGTGCCTGTGGACAACTGACGGTGACAACCTGTGGATCGATCGAGTTGCGTGCATCCCCAGGTTATTGTCTCCCGGAGAGCCGTGGCGGTCATCCACCCGGTTTGTAGTACACGCTAACTCAGATCAGCGCAGCACCGACCTACCGAACAGTGGCGAGCACTCTGTGAGACGACGATCGACCGATTCCTCCGAGACCCGATGGTGGGTGCTCGCTGTGGCGGTGTGCGCTGTGGTCGGTCTGCTGCTCGGAACCACGCGACATGCCTCGGACGGCAACGAGTTGCGGGGCGGTGACACGACACGGCTCGCCGATCTGGTCGATTCGGCCCAGCGAAGCAGCGACGATGCGCTGCGCAGTAGAGATGCGCTGGAGCAGCAGGTCGATCTCCTGCAGCAGCGTACGGCGGCGGGCGACTCCGAGGTGGCCGACGCGTTGGCCCGGGTCGACGCCCTCTCGGACGCGGCGGGTCGGGAGGAGGCGTCCGGCACGGGGTTGACGGTGACGATGGCCGACGCTCCACGCGGTCCCGACGGGTCCTATGCGTCCGACGCGTCTCCGGACGACCTGGTGGTTCATCAGGTCGACGTGCAGAGTGTCCTCAACGCCCTGTGGGCCGGCGGTGCGTCGGCGATGGCGATGCAGGATCAGCGTCTGGTGGCGTCGTCGGCACCGCGGTGTATCGGGAACACGCTGCTACTGGGCGGCCGGACGTACAGTCCGCCGTACGTGATGACGGCTCTCGGCGACCCGGATCGACTGCGGGCGGCGCTGGACAACGAGCCCGGGGTGCGGCTGTACGAGCAGTATGCGCTGCGCTATGGCCTCCGCTACGAGGTCGCGGCCTATCAGAACCTCTCGGTTCCGGCGTACACCGAATCGGTGCGCATGCGTTTCGCGGAGCCGCGCTGAGTACGCTGTCGACATGCGCATTCTCGTCGTCGACAACTACGACAGCTTCGTCTTCAACCTCGTCCAGTACCTGGGCCAGTTGAACGCCGAGGTCGAGGTGTGGCGCAACGACGACGAGCGACTCGCCGATCGCGACGCTGTCGCCGCGGAGTTCGACGGCATTCTGCTCAGCCCGGGCCCGGGAACCCCGCAGCGCGCCGGGGCCACGATGGACCTGGTCTCGGCGAGCGCGCGGGCCAAAACCCCACTGCTCGGTGTCTGTCTGGGCCATCAGGCCATCGGAGCCGCGTTCGGTGCCACGGTCGAGAAGGCCCCGGAGTTGCTGCACGGCAAGACCAGCCTCGTCCATCACACCGGTGTCGGCGTCCTGGAAGGGATGGCCGAGCCGTTCACGGCCACCCGCTATCACTCGCTGACCGTCCGCGAGGACACCATCCCCGCGGAGCTCGAGATCATCGGCCGTACCGAATCCGGTCTGGTGATGGCCATGAGGCACACCGAGCTACCCATTCACGGCGTGCAGTTCCATCCGGAGTCCATCCTCACCGAGGGCGGGCACCGGATGCTCGCCAACTGGCTCGCGGTGTGCGGTATGCCCACCGATTCCGGTTTGGTGGGAACCCTGGAGGCGCAGGTCGCCGAGGCCTTCGCCTGATCGTCGATCGCTAACGCCCGGGGATACCCAGGGCACCGATGCTGATCGTAACGGTGTCGGACTTGCTGATCTCGGACCCTGCCGGCTGCGTCTGATTCACCACTCGCCCGACCATCAACGGATCCAGCGTCGCTTCCCTTGTCGCCGTCAGTTCCGCTGCCGTGCCCGTCCAGCCGGCCGACTGCAGCGCGGCCAACGCCTGTGCCTCGGTCAGACCGGCGAGGTCGGGCATGGGGATCTTGTCGCCGTTCGACACGCGCAGCGTGACGACGGTGTTCTCGGTGACATTGGTGCCGCCCACGGGGTCTGTGGAGACGACCTGACCCGTCGGCTGTCCCGAGTCGATGTTCTGCACCTGGACGCGCAGCCCGGCTCCCTCGACGTTCGGCTGCGCCACGTTCACGAGTTGCCCCACGACGTCGGGCATCCGCACCTGCGCGGGCCCGGTGCCCAGCGTGATGCGAACCTGCGAGTTCGCGTTCATGCTCACGCCCGAGGACGGATTCTGCTCGACGACCTTGTCGAGGTTCTCGGGTGACGACGGAGCACGGGCGACGGTGGCATCGAGCTGGAGGCCCACCTCGTTCAGTGCATCCGACGCTTGCTGCTGGGTGAGGCCGGTCAGTCGCGGAACCTGCACCTGCTGCGGTCCGGAGGACACGTCGAGCTGGATGTTCCCCGGCGATTCGGTCTGTGATCCGGCCGCCGGATTGGTGCCGATGGCCGAGCCTTCCGGAATCGCCGCGTCGGGCTTCTCCTGGATGCTCACTCGCAGGCCGGCTTCTTCGAGTTGACGCTGCGCCTCGTCTGCGGACAGTCCGACGACGGTGGGCACGGCGACGGTCTTGGGGTCGGCACCGGGACCGAGCGACCACAGGAAGGCGCCGACGATAGCGACGACGATGATCGCGGCCGCCGAGATCAACGCGATCTTGAGGCCGCGGCGGTTCTTCGGTTCGTCGTAGTCCTCCGTGTGGCGTGACGACCGAGGTGCCGCGGTAGCCGCGGGCTTGTCCTTGCCGGAGAAATCGGCCTGACGGGAATCGACGGAGCCGAGGATGGTGGTTCGATCCTCGTCGTTCATCACCATGGGCGCACTCGGACGCTGTCCACCCAGAACGCGGACCAGGTCGGTACGCATCTCGGCGGCGCTCTGGTAGCGATTGGCCGGGTTCTTGGCCATTGCCTTGAGGATGATCGAGTCGAGTTCGCGCGGGACGGTGTCGTTGACCAGCGACGGCAGCTGGGGGTCTTCACGGACGTGCTGGTAGGCGACGGCGACCGGCGAATCCCCCTTGAACGGCGGCTCGCCGGTCAGGATCTCGAACAGCACGCAGCCGAGCGAGTAGACGTCCGAACGCGCATCGACCTGTTCCCCGCGGGCCTGCTCGGGCGAGAGGTACTGCGCGGTTCCGATGACGGCGGCAGTCTGAGTCATCGGCGAGGACGAGTCGGCGATGGCACGGGCGATGCCGAAGTCCATCACCTTCACCGCGCCGGCGTTGTTGATCATGATGTTGGCGGGTTTGACGTCGCGGTGCACGATGCCGTTGCGGTGGCTGAAATCGAGCGCAGCACAGACGTCGGCGATGACCTCCATGGCCCGACGCGGCTCCATGGGTCCTTCGGCGCGCACGATGTCGCGCAGCGTGTCGCCGTCGACGTATTCCATGACGATGAACGGGAGCGGACCGGCTTCGGTCTCCGCTTCACCGGTGTCGTAGACGGCGACGATGGCGGGGTGATTGAGCGCAGCAGCGTTCTGTGCCTCACGTCGGAACCTGAGGTAGAACGTGGGGTCGCGAGCGAGGTCGGCGCGCAGAACCTTGATGGCGACGTCACGATCGAGTCGTGTGTCCCGAGCGAGGTGAACCTCGGACATACCGCCGAAACCGAGTATCTCGCCCAGCTCGTAGCGAGAGGAGAGCGTACGGGGAGTCGTCATCGTTGTCCTTGTGGTGCTTGCGGGAACGGAATCTCGATCAGCGGCCTGCGAGTCGTCGTCTGGGTGGGCTGCGCCGAGGTCGTCGTGCTCTCTTCGGTGGTCGTCGGCTCCTCCGAGGTGGTCGTGGTCGTCGTGGTGGTGGTTGTCGTTTCTTCGGTGGTCGTGGTTTCTTCGGTGGTGGTCGTCGGCTCGGTGGTCGTTGTGGTCGTGGTCGTCGGCTGCGTGGTGGTCGTGGGCTGCACGAACGGTGTCGGCGAGTCGTCCCTGCCACCGGTCAGCAGTACGTAACCGCCGATCAGGATGGCCAACAGCAGGAGCGCGCCGCCGCCCCAGGCCAACGCCTTCTGTGCCGAGGACATGCCGGTCTGCTCGGGAACCGCTGCAGCTGCAGTGCCGGTAGCCGGGCCCCGGTAATCCCGTTGCGAGGTCGGCATCATCTGGGTGCTCGACGGCGGAGGCGGCTGCGGGCTGGGCACGACGCCGGGCATCATGACTCTCCCGGTTCCGGTACCGCGCGAGTTGCCGGGTGCAGGCGGGCGGCGGCCGGCCCGAACTGCGGCGACGGCGTCGGCGAATTCACCGCCGTTGGCGTACCGGGCGGCCGGATCCTTGACCATCGTGATCTCGATGAGCTCACGGACGGCAGGGGGTAGGTCGACCGGCATGGGTGCCGGTGCTTCGCGGACGTGCTTCATGGCGACGGTCAAGGCGCCGTCGCCCACGAAAGGCCGTGTGCCCGCCAGTACTTCGTATCCGACGACGCCGAGTGAGTAGACGTCGGATGCCGAGGTTGCCTCTTCGCCGAGGGCTTGCTCGGGAGCGATGTACTGGGCGGTGCCCATGACCATTCCGGTCTTGGTGACCGGGGAGGCGTCGACGGCCTTGGCGATGCCGAAGTCGGTGATCTTGACCTGCCCGGTGGGGGTGATCAGGATGTTGCCGGGCTTGACGTCGCGGTGGACGACCCCTGCCGTGTGCGCGATCTGCAGTGCGCGCCCGGTTTGTTCGAGCATGTCGAGGGCATGGCCGAGCGGCAGGCGCGACATGCGACCCAGCACTGCGTTGAGGGGTTCGCCGTTGACCAGTTCCATCACCAGGTAGGCGAGCGATTCGCCTGCACCGTCGCGGGTCTCGCCGTAGTCGTACACCCCGGCGATTCCGGGGTAGTTCAGCTGAGCGGTGGTACGGGCCTCGAACCTGAAGCGCTGCAAGAACTCCGGGTCCTCGGAGAACTCGGCTTTGAGTACCTTCACGGCGACACGGCGGTCGAGGCGATTGTCCATCGCCTCCCAGACCTGTCCCATGCCGCCGGTGGCGATGAGGCGCAGCAGTCTGTAGCGCTGCGCGATGACGGCTCCGTTACTCAGTGGCACCGATGCTCACCTCCCCTGCAATGCGGCGGCGATGACGGCGCGGCCGATGGGTGCTGCCACCGAACCGCCGGTGGCGGCGAGGGCTCGATCTCCGCCGTCCTCGACGATGACGGCGATGGCGACCTTGGGGTCCTTCGCCGGTGCGAATCCGATGTACCACGCGTGGGGCGGGGTGTTGCGAGGATCCGAACCATGCTCTGCGGTACCGGTTTTCGACGCGATCTGCACCCCGGGGATCTTGCCTTCCCCGCTGGTGTTGTTCTCGGAACCGATCATCAGATCGGTCAGGGTCGAGGCCGTATCGGGGCTGATCGCCTCACCCATCGATTGGGGTTGGTAACTGGACAGGTCCGACAGGTCGGGAGACTGCAACTGCTGCACCAGGTTCGGGGCCATCCGTACACCGCCGTTGGCGACGGTCGCGGCGATGACGGCGTCCTGCAGCGGGGTGAGCGCCACGTCGCGCTGACCGATGCTGGACTGGCCTAGAGCCGCGTCGTCGTCGATGGATCCGATGGTGCTGTCGGCAACGGTGAGCGGGATGCTGGTGTCCTCTCCGATACCGAACTTGGCGGCGGTTTCGCGCATCTTGTCGGCGCCGGTGTCGATGCCGAGTTCGACGAAGGCGGTGTTGCACGACCGTGCGAACGCCTCACGTAGCGAGGCGGTCTGACCGCCTCCGCACGTCGAACCGTTGTAGTTCTCGAGCGTCGTCGACGTTCCAGGAAGGGTGATGTTCGACGCGGCCGTGAGTTGATCGTCCGGGGTGGCGCCTGCTTGGAGCGCAGCGGCGGTCGTGATCACCTTGAACGTCGATCCCGGTGGGTAGGTCTGCGAGATCGCGCGGTTCACCAGCGGCTTGCCCGGATCGTCGCTCAGGTTCTCCCACGCGGTCGACGTGGTGCTGCCGTCGTGGCTGGCCAGCAGGTTGGGGTCGTAGCTCGGCGTGCTGGCCATGGCGAGAATGTTGCCGGTGGCGGGGTCGAGGGCCACGACGGAGCCGGTGTATCCCTTGGCGGTCAGCTGGTCGTACGCCACCTGTTGGACGACCGGGTCGATGGTGGTGACGACGTTGCCGCCGCGGGGATCCCGGCCGGAGATGAGGTCGAACAGGCGTCCGCCGAACAACCGGTCGTCGGATCCGTTGAGTACCGGGTCCTCGGCGCGTTCGAGACCGGTGCTCGAGTACAGCATCGAATAGAAGCCGGTGATCGGGGCGTTGGCCTGCGGGCTCGCGGGGGAGATCGAGTTCTGCGGGTACGTGCGCAGGTATTTGTAGCGATCGTCGGTGGCAACCGACGATGCGAGAACCTGGCCACCGGCCGAGATCTGACCGCGCTGACGTGAGTACTCGTCGAGCAGAACGCGGGAGTTCCGCGGGTCGGTGCGCAGGTCGTCGGCCTTGATGACCTGAACGTAGGTCGCGTTGGCGAGCAGGGCGACCACCATCACCATGATGGCGATGGAGACGCGGCGTAGGGGAGTGTTCATGCGCGCTTCACCATTTCGGTCGGCGCCTCGGCGATCGGGGCGGCCACAGCGGGCTTCTTCTTGGGGGTCGCAGGCTCACGCGCTGCGTCGGAGATCTTGATCAGCAAGGCCACCAACAGGTAGTTCGCCAGCAACGAGGATCCTCCGTACGACATGTACGGGGTGGTCAGACCGGTCAGCGGGATGAGTTTGGTGACGCCGCCGACGACGACGAACAGCTGGACGGCGACAGTGAACGAGAGCCCGGCGGCGAGCAACTTGCCGAAGCTGTCTCGGACGGCGAGCGCAGTACGCATTCCGCGAATGACGAACAGCAGATACAGGATCAGCACTGCGGCCAAACCGATGAGGCCGAGTTCCTCGCCGACGGTGGCGATGATGAAGTCGGTCTTGGGGAACGGAACCTGCGACGGGCGACCGCTGCCGAGGCCGGTGCCGGCGAGCCCACCGGTGGCCAGACCGAACAGCGACTGGGAAATCTGGTAGCCGGTGTCGTTGTAGTCCGCGAACGGGTCCAGCCAGGTCAGTGTCCGCACGCGCACGTGGCTGAACGCCTGGTAGGCGAAGAAGAATCCGACCATCAGCAGACCGCTGCCGATGATGATCCAGCCGACACGTTCGGTGGCGATGTAGATCATCACCAGAACGGTGCTGAAGATCAGCAGCGACGTGCCCAGGTCCTTCTCGAACACGAGCACCGCGACCGAGACGATCCACACGACGATGATGGGCCCGAGATCGCGAGCGCGCGGGAAGTCCATGCCGAGCCAGTGTTTGCCTGCCGTGGTGAACAGTTCGCGCTTGGACACCAGCAGTGACGCGAAGAAGATCAGCAGCAGAATCTTGGCGAATTCACCGGGCTGCAAACTGAAGCCGGGCAACCGAATCCAGATCTTGGATCCGTTGACCTCGGAGAACGCCGACGGCAGCAGCGCGGGAATGGCGAGAAGGATCAAGCCGGCCAGGCCGAGGGTGTACCCGTAGCGAGCCAGGGTGCGGTAGTCGCGCAGCAGCACCAGCAGTGCCACGAAGCCGGCGATGGCCAGCGTCGTCCACAGCACCTGCTGGTTGGCGTCGGGCGAGGGAATGGGGTTGCCGAGGTACTGCGCCTGTTGCTGATCGGCCAGGTCCAGTCGATGGATCAGCACCAGGCCGAGACCGTTGAGCAGCGCGACGATCGGCAGCAGCAGCGGATCCGCATAGGGGGCGAACCGTCGTACGGCCAAGTGCGCCACCGTCACCAGTGCGAGGTAGGCCAGCGCGTACTTGGCCAGGTCCCAGGTGATCGTCTGTTCCTGGCTGGCTTCGACGAGGATCAACGAGATGGTGGTGATCAGGACCGCGGCACCGAGCAGCAGCAATTCGACATTGCGACGATTCGACTGGATCGGTGCGGGAGCGAACCCACCGGGAGGACTCGGAAAGGAGCCTCCTGCGGACGGATTGGAACTCATCGAGTACCGGTCCTGCAGTTCTGGCCTGGGATCTGCGCGACGGTCGGTGTCGGCACGGCGGTAGTGGTCGGGGCAGCTTCCGGAACGGGCTCCGGCGCGGGCGGAGGCAACGGCACTCCGGGTGGCGCGATGATCGGCGTCGTCGGGGCGGGTGCGGCCGTGGTGGTCACTGCCGGCTCGGTCTCGCAGACCTCCAGTAGGTCTCCCGAGGCCAACCGTTGCACCTGACCGCGGGCGTCGTCGAGAGAGCCCGACGGGAGTCCTGCGGTCACCTGCTCGCGCGCGGCCGGCAACAGGTCGTCGATCTCGAACGGGACGCAATCGGCCGGCGCGGCGTCGGGTGCAGTCAATGTGACGCCACCGTTGTCGTCGAGGCAGCCGATCAATTCCACGCTCTGCAACGAGTACCCGAGAACGGAACCGGGGAGACCGCGCAGCACGGTGACCTTGCTGTTGTCCGCACCGACGTAGTAATTACCCTTGATCACCGAATTGGCAACCACTACACCGATTCCGGCCAACACGATCAGGGTCAGCGCGATCAGCGACCACCGCAGCTTGTGCGACTTCTTCTCCGGTGTCACCACAGGAGCGGTCACGCGCTTGGGCGTCGTGCGCGGGGGACGCATGGCGGCGGCGCGGCCCGCTGCAGTGTTCGGCGGCGGAGCGTCTTCTTCGTCCTCGGTGCTGGCCGCGCCGCCGAGAATCGGGTGGCTCTGGCCGTAGTCGAGGTCGATGACGTCGGCGACGACGACGGTGACGTTGTCCGGGCCACCGCTGCGCAGGGCTAGTTCGATGAGGCGGTCGGCACACGGCCCCGTCTCGCCCTCGGCGAGGGTGTTCTCGATTGTTTCGTCGCTCACGACGTCCGACAGACCGTCGGAGCACAACAGGTAGCGGTCGCCGGCACGGACCTCGCGGACGGTGAGCGTCGGCTCGATCTCGTTACCGGTCAGTGCCCTCATGATCAGTGAGCGTTGCGGGTGCGTGTGCGCCTGTTCGGCGGTGATGCGGCCTTCGTCGACCAGTGACTGGACGAACGTATCGTCGCGGGTGATCTGAGTGAGCGAGCCGTCGCGCAGCATGTAGGCCCGCGAGTCACCGATGTGCACCAGACCCATTCGCTTGCCCGCGAACAGGATTGCGGTCAGCGTGGTTCCCATGCCGTCGAGTTCGGGCTCGTCTTCCACCTGGTCGGCGATGGAGGCGTTGCCCTCGCGGGTGGCGGCTTCGAGTTTGCCGAGCAGATCCTCGCCCGGTTCGTCGTCGTCCAGGTGCGCCAGCGCGGCGATCATCAACTGCGAGGCCACTTCGCCTGCGGCGTGACCGCCCATGCCGTCGGCCAGAGCCAACAGTCGCGCACCTGCGTAGACGGAGTCCTCGTTGTTGGAGCGAACGAGACCGCGATCGCTGCGGGCGGCGTAGCGGAGAACAAGGGTCACGGGCGCAACTCGATCACGGTCTTGCCGACGCGAACCGGAGTTCCCAGTGGAACGCGTACAGCGGTGGTGACCTTGGCTCGATCGAGGTAGGTGCCGTTGGTCGAGCCCAAGTCTTCGACGTACCAATCTCCGCCGCGAGGCGAGAGGCGAGCGTGCCTGGTGGACGAATAGTCGTCTGTCAGAACGAGAGTCGAATCGTCTGCGCGTCCGATCAGAACCGGCTGAGTGCCGAGCGAGATGCGCGTGCCGGCGAGGCCGCCCTGGGTCACCACGAGGTACTTCGCCACCTTCTGCTTGTTGAACGACGGGAGCACCTTCGAGCCACCGGAGTAGCGGGCGGGCACACGCATACCGGCTGCGGCATAGATGTCACTGCGCAGCGTCCGAAGAACGGCCCAGACGAAGAACCACAACAGAAGCAGAAAACCTGCCCTGGTCAGTTGCAGAATCAATCCCTGCACGACGATTCACCTCCTCCTTCGCGATCGGACCTGCATCCCCCACAATCCGACGCGGCGGCGCGACAGACATGGTTGTCTCGCAGCATCATAGGGTGCAGTCGCTCGTGTGGACGACATACGGGTGGGCGAACCTGCGAGTCGAGGAGACGAACATCTCGGTCGGCCGGGCCACTCCGGTGATCAGACGATCCGGACCAGAATCTCGGAGTGACCGGCGCGGATCACGTCGCCGTCGGCCAGTTGCCAATCCTGGACGGGTGCACCGTTGACGGTGGTTCCGTTGGTGGATCCCAGATCGGACAGCATGGCCACTCGGCCGTCCCAGCGAATCTCGATGTGTCGGCGTGACACTCCGGTGTCGGGGAGGCGGAACTGGGCGTCCTGGCCGCGCCCGATGATGTTCTGTCCGTCCCGGAGCTGGAAGTAGCGGCCGCTGCCGTCCTCGAGCTGAAGGGTCGCGGCGAGCGCCTGGGACTGACCTGCGTAGGACGCCGGCTGGTCGTAGCCGTAGCCGTCCCCGCGATCACCGGCACCCTGGGGGTAGCCGCGGCCGTAGGGCGCTTGGGCAGGCGGGTAGTCGTAGGCGGGCTGCTGGTAGCCCTGCTGTGGGTAACCGGCACCCTGCGGCTCGGCATAGCGGCCGGCGGGCTCGCCGTACGCCTGCTCCTGATAGGGAGCCTCGCTGTAGGCACCGCCCTGCTCGCCACCGTTGTAGTCGTAACCGGCACCGTTGTAGCCCTGAGCGTCGTAACCCTGCGCGTTGTAGCCCGCTCGGTCGTAGCCCTGGGCGTCGTAACCCTGCTCCTGACCGTTGGGTGCTCCGTAGGCCTGGTCGTATCCCTGCTCCGGGCCGCCGGCGGCGCTGTAGGCCTGGCCGTGCTGGGCGTACGGCTGCTCGTCGTAGCCCTGGTTCTCGTAGCCCTGGGCGTTGTACGGCTGCTGGTCGTAGCGCTGATCTCGATCGGCGGGCGCGTAACCCTGCGCGTCGTATCCGTTCTGCTCACGCGCCGCGTAGCGGGGATCCTGGCCACCGGCGTATCCGTTGCGCGCGCGCGGATCCGGACGATGTCCGTCCGCGGGGTCGCGCTGCGGGTCGTAGCCTGGGTTCTGCGTCATGTGGCCGGCTCCTGGTATCGACATCGGTGGGGCAGTCGGTCGCTGCGTGGCTGAAGGGACGGGACGGGCTGGCTGTGCCGACGCGTTCTGCTGAACAGAGCTGTTCTGCGCAGCAATCGCCGATCGTCCCACATCGGGATCGACCGAGCCACTGGCCCGGAACTGTCCGGTGTGAAGGGTGGGCGACGGTTCGAAGCGAACCACCACGTCACCGTAGGTCTGCCACCCCTGATCACGGATGTAATCGTCCAGGTGACGCGAGAAAGCCTTGACCGTGAGATCGCGATCACCGGCAAGTTCCTCGTGATCCGCGCTGTTGATCGTGATCACGTAGTTGTTGGGTGCCAGGTAATGACCGCCGTCCAAGGGGCGAACGAGATCGGACGCCTCCTGTTGCAACGCCGCCTCGACTTCGGCCGGTACGACGCCGCCGCCGAACACGCGGGCGAAGACGTCGCCGACAGCGCTCTGCAGCTTGCGTTCGAAACGCTGAACGATGCCCATCGTGACCCCTCCTCTCACTGTGTTCTTCCACCCTGTGGTGCCTGTTGCCTATAACGGTGCGACGGCCGCGTGTCATCACGAAGTCGCGCTGCAAGCATGATATACGGTGCGGCCGACAGCAACGCTGTGCCGCCGGTTGCTCGGGGCAGCTCGAGACGGCGATTTTCGAGCACGGCGGGGTGCGTGTTAGTGTTCTCGCCGTCACCCGGGCGGGTGGCGGAATGGCAGACGCGCTGGCTTCAGGTGCCAGTGTCCTTCGGGACGTGGGGGTTCAAGTCCCCCTCCGCCCACCACACTGGCCGCAGCTGATCTCGATCGCTGCGGCCAGTAGTTTCTTCGAACCCCGGCGTGTGAGCGCGGGTGATGCCTTACATTCGTGTAGTTCGACAACGATGTCGACGTGTCGATGCAGAGCCGGATTCCGGACCCCGTCGATTCGGTGGTAAATCGCAGGTGAGAGCCCGAAGTAGGCTTACCTTATTTGCGAGAGCACCCTGGTACTGACTTATCGTTCGTAATTGGATCGGCCTCACCACGGCCTGATCCGTCGAGACCTTCACTTTTCTACCACGAGCCCACCCGCCCGTGCAGAGGAAAGCGTGGAAGATCGACAGGTGCTGCTTCAACGGCGAGGACGCACCGCAGGCCGTTCGAGCAGCCGGTTACACCACACCGTCGCCGACGAGTTTCAAGGCTGGACTTATCCGAAGGCTAGGTATGAAGCACACTCCGGGCCCGCAAGGCCTCTACGATCCCGTCAACGAACACGACTCCTGTGGTGTCGCATTCGTGGTGGACATGCACGGTCGCCGCAGTCGCGACATCGTCGAGAAGGCGATCACCGCACTGGTCAACCTCGAGCACCGCGGTGCCGCGGGCTCCGAACCGAACACCGGCGACGGTGCGGGCATTCTGATCCAGGTACCGGACGCGTTCTTCCGCGCCGTCGTAGATTTCGAGCTCCCCGCACCCGGTGCCTACGCAACCGGTGTCGCATTCCTGCCGCAGGGCCGCAGCGACGCAGCACGCGCGTGCGAGGGTGTCGAGCGCATCGTCGAGAGCGAAGGCATGACCGTCCTCGGATGGCGTGAGGTCCCCACCGACGACTCCTCCTTGGGCGCGTTGGCGCGCGACGCGATGCCGACGTTCCGTCAATTGTTCTTCTCCGCTCCCGACGCGGCGATCACCGACCTCGAACTCGAGCGTCGTGCCTTCGTCATTCGCAAGCGCGTCGAACACGAGTTGGGTGAAGAGGGCGCAGGCAAGGACGGCCCCGGTCGCGAGACCGTGTACTTCCCGTCACTGTCCTCGCAGACGTTCGTCTACAAGGGCATGCTGACCACGCCCCAGCTCAAGGGCTTCTACCTCGACCTACAGGACGAGCGCGTCGAAAGTGCACTCGGCCTTGTGCATTCGCGTTTCTCGACCAACACGTTCCCGTCGTGGCCGTTGGCCCACCCGTTCCGCCGGGTCGCACACAACGGTGAGATCAACACCGCGACCGGCAACGAGAACTGGATGCGCGCCCGCGAGGCCCTCATCACCTCCGACGTATTCGGTGGCTCGGAAGCGCTCGAGAAGATCTTCCCCGTCGTCACCCACGGAGCCAGTGACACAGCACGTTTCGACGAGGTGCTCGAACTGCTGCACCTCGGCGGCCGCAGCCTGCCGCATGCCGTGCTGATGATGATTCCCGAGGCCTGGGAGCGGCACGAATCCATGGACCCCGCGCGTCGGGCGTTCTACAAGTACCACTCCTCGCTGATGGAGCCCTGGGACGGACCTGCCTCGGTGTGCTTCACCGACGGCACCGTCATCGGCGCAGTGCTGGACCGCAACGGACTTCGCCCGAGCCGCCTGTGGGTCACCGACGACGGCTTGGTCGTCATGGCTTCCGAGGTCGGCGTACTGGACATCGACCCGTCGAAGGTCGTGCGCAAGGTGCGTCTGCAGCCGGGCCGCATGTTCCTCGTGGACACCGCGCAGGGCCGAATCGTCTCCGACGACGAGATCAAGGACGAGCTCGCCGCCGAGCATCCGTACCAGCAGTGGCTGGACGAGGGTCTGACGTCCATCGACGATCTTCCCGATCGGCCGCACGTGCACATGCCGCACGATCGCGTGCTCATCCGCCAGCAGATCTTCGGATACACCACCGAAGAACTGAACGTGCTCGTCTCGCCGATGGCGAAGTCCGGTGCCGAGGCAATCGGTTCGATGGGAACCGACACTCCGATCGCGATCCTGTCGGCCCGTCCGCGGATGCTGTTCGACTACTTCTCGCAGCTGTTCGCTCAGGTCACCAACCCGCCGCTGGACGCGATCCGCGAAGAGATCGTCACCAGCCTGGGTGGCACCATCGGACCCGAGGGCGACCTGCTCAACCCGGGTGCGGACGGCTGCAAGCAGATCGTGTTGCCGCAGCCGATTCTGCACAACGACGATCTCTCCAAGCTCGTGCACATCAACGACGAGGGCACGCAGGAAGAGCTTCGCTCGGTGGTCGTTCGTGGCCTGTACCCCGTTGCCGAGGGCGGTGAGGGCCTGCGAAAGTCGTTGGAGGCCATCCGCGCTCAGGTTTCGGCTGCGATCTCGGGCGGCGCGCGCATCATCGTTCTCTCGGATCGAGAGTCCAGTGAGAAGCTCGCCCCGATCCCGTCGCTGCTGCTCACCTCCGCAGTGCACCACCACCTCGTTCGGGAGAAGACCCGCACCAAGGTCGGTCTGATCATCGAGGCCGGTGACGCCCGCGAGGTGCATCACATGGCACTGCTCATCGGATTCGGTGCAGCAGCGGTCAATCCGTACATGGCCTTCGAGTCGATCGAGGACATGATCGAGCGCGGTGCCCTCACCGGCATCGACTTCGACAAGGCCGTCGGCAACTACATCAAGGCTGCAGGCAAGGGCGTGCTGAAGGTGATGTCCAAGATGGGCATCTCGACCCTCGCGTCGTACACCGGAGCCCAGCTGTTCCAGGTCATCGGCCTGTCGCAGGAACTGGTCGACGAGTACTTCACCGGGCTCAACAGCCATCTCGGTGGCATCGACCTCGATCAGGTCGCCGACGACGTCGCAGCGCGACATGGCGTGGCGTACCTCGACAACCGTCAGGAACGCGCACACCGTGAGCTCGAGACGGGCGGCGAGTACCAGTGGCGTCGGGAAGGGGAGTACCACCTCTTCAACCCTGACACCGTCTTCAAGCTGCAGCACTCCACCCGCACCGGTCAGTACGACATCTTCAAGGAATACACCAAGATGGTCGACGACCAGTCCGAGCGGCTCGCGTCGCTGCGCGGTCTGTTCCGCTTCAAGACCGAAGAGCGACAGGCGATTTCGATCGACGAGGTCGAGCCGGCCAGCGAGATCGTCAAGCGTTTCTCCACGGGTGCGATGAGCTACGGCTCCATCTCGGCCGAGGCGCACGAGACCCTCGCCATTGCCATGAACCGTCTCGGCGGGCGGTCGAACTCCGGTGAGGGCGGCGAGGACGTCTCGCGCTTCGAGCCGGACGAGAACGGCGATTGGCGGCGCAGTGCCATCAAGCAGGTCGCGTCGGGACGTTTCGGCGTCACCTCGCACTACCTGACGAACTGCACCGACATCCAGATCAAGATGGCGCAGGGAGCCAAGCCCGGTGAGGGCGGCCAGCTTCCGGCTCACAAGGTGTACCCGTGGGTCGCCGAGGTTCGGCACTCCACGCCGGGTGTCGGTCTGATCTCGCCGCCGCCGCACCACGACATCTACTCGATCGAGGATCTCGCGCAGCTGATCCACGACCTGAAGAACGCGAACCCGTCGGCTCGTATCCACGTCAAGCTCGTCTCCGAGGTCGGAGTCGGCACCGTTGCGGCGGGTGTGTCCAAGGCACACGCCGACGTGGTGCTCATCTCGGGCCATGACGGCGGCACCGGCGCGACGCCGTTGACGTCGGTCAAGCACGCAGGTGGACCGTGGGAGCTCGGCTTGGCCGAAACCCAGCAGACGTTGCTGCTCAACGGTCTTCGCGATCGCATCGTCGTGCAGGTGGACGGCCAGCTCAAGACCGGCCGCGACGTCATGGTCGCTGCTCTGCTCGGCGGCGAGGAGTTCGGTTTCGCCACCGCTCCGCTCGTCGTCTCGGGCTGCATCATGATGCGCGTCTGCCACCTCGATACCTGCCCCGTCGGTGTTGCGACACAGAACCCGTTGCTGCGCAAGCGTTTTACGGGCAAGCCCGAGTTCGTCGAGAACTTCTTCATGTTCATCGCCGAAGAGGTGCGTGAGCTCATGGCCGAGCTCGGCTTCCGCACGCTCGACGAAGCCGTCGGCCAGGTCGGTCTGCTCGACACGACCGCGGCCAAGGAGCACTGGAAGGCGTCGAAGCTCGATCTGTCGCCGATCCTCGAAGAGGTCGAGTCGGCGTTCATGAACCAGAACCTGTACAACACAGGCGTTCAGGATCACGGTCTCGACAAGGCCCTCGATCAGCAGCTCATCTCGGCCAGCCGCAATGCGTTGGACAAGGGCGAGAAGGTCGCGTTCGAGTCCAAGATCACCAACGTCAACCGCACCGTCGGCACGATGCTCGGACACGAGGTGACCAAGGCCTACGGCGGCGTCGGCCTGCCGGACGACACCATCGAGATCACGTTCACCGGCTCGGCCGGCAACAGTTTCGGTGCGTTCGTGCCCTCCGGTATGACGTTGCGCCTCAACGGAGACGCCAACGACTTCGTCGGCAAGGGCCTGTCCGGTGGACATCTCGTGCTGCGGCCGTCGCTGAACGCTCCGAAGGGATTCGTGGCCGAGGACAACATCATCGGCGGCAACGTATTCCTGTTCGGTGCCACCAGCGGTGAAGCCCTGATCCGCGGCGTCGTCGGCGAACGGTTCGCGGTTCGTAACTCCGGTGCCGTTGCTGTCGTCGAAGGCGTCGGCGATCACGGCTGCGAGTACATGACCGGCGGCAAGGTCGTCATCCTCGGCACGACGGGACGAAACTTCGGTGCCGGCATGTCCGGCGGCGTCGCGTTCATCTTCGATCCGAACAAGACGTTCGAGGCCAACCTCAACACCGAGCTGGTCGACATCGACGAGCTCGAGGGCGACGAATTCACCTGGTTGAAGGACATCGTCACTCGTCACCAGGAGCAGACCGGCTCCGAGGTGGCCGAGCGGATCCTCGCGGATTGGTCACAGCAGGTGAACCATTTCGTGAAGGTCATGCCTCGCGACTACAAGAAGGTACTGCTGGCCATTTCCGAAGCCGAGAAGAACGGCGCGGACGTGGACGAAGCGATCATGGAGGCAGCTCGTGGGTGACCCACAGGGATTTTTGAAGAACACGGTTCGCGAGGTACCCAAGCGGCGGCCCGTCGATCTGCGCCTGATGGACTGGAAAGAGGTCTACGAGGACTTCTCGAAGGACACTCTGCGCACCCAGGCCAGCCGATGCATGGACTGCGGCATTCCGTTCTGCCACAACGGTTGTCCCCTCGGGAACTTGATTCCCGAGTGGAACGACCTGGTGTTCAAGGATCGCTGGCGCGACAGCATCGATCGCCTGCACGCCACCAACAACTTTCCGGAATTCACCGGACGGTTGTGCCCCGCTCCGTGCGAGGCGGCGTGTGTCCTGGGTATCAACCAGGATCCGGTGACCATCAAGCAGGTCGAGGTCGAGATCATCGACAAGGCCTTCGAGGAAGGCTGGGTCACGCCGGTCTACCCGACGCACCTGACCGGCAAGACCGTCGCCGTCGTCGGCTCCGGACCGGCGGGACTTGCTGCAGCGCAGCAGCTCACCCGCGCCGGCCACACCGTCACGGTGTTCGAGCGTGCCGATCGCATCGGCGGATTGCTGCGCTACGGCATTCCCGAGTTCAAGATGGAGAAGCGCCACATCGATCGTCGGCTCGCGCAGATGGAGGCCGAGGGCACCGTCTTCCGCACGGGTGTCGATGTGGGCGTGGACATCTCGGCCGACGAACTGCGTGAGCAGTTCGACGCCGTCGTCCTCTCCGGCGGTGCCACCGCCTGGCGCGACCTGCCCATCGAGGGCCGCGAACTCGACGGCATCTACCAGGCCATGGAGTTCCTGCCGCACGCCAACCGCGTCCAGCAGGGCGACTTCGAGCAGCCGCCGGTCAGTGCCGAGGGCAAGAAGGTCGTCATCATCGGCGGCGGTGACACCGGGGCAGACTGCCTGGGCACCTCGCACCGTCAGGGCGCGGCGAGCGTCCACCAGTTCGAGATCATGGCCCGTCCGCCCGAGGAGCGTGCCACCTCCACCCCGTGGCCGACGTACCCGCTGATGTACCGCGTCGCGTCCGCACACGAGGAAGGCGGCGAGCGCGTCTTCTCCGTCAACACCGAGCGTTTCGTCGGTGAGAACGGCAAGGTCACCGCACTCGAAGCCTGCGAGGTCGAATTCAAGGCCGGCAAGTTCGAGAAGATCGAGGGCAGCGAGTTCACCCTCGAAGCCGATCTGGTGCTCCTCGCCATGGGCTTCGTCGGACCCGACAAGGGCGGTCTGCTGACCGACCTGGGCGTCGACTTCAACCAGCGCGGAAACGTCGAGCGCACCAACGAGTGGGTCACCAACGTCCCCGGCGTCTTCGTCGCCGGAGACATGGGCCGCGGCCAGTCGCTCATCGTGTGGGCCATTGCCGAGGGCCGCTCCTGCGCGGCCGCCGTCGACACCTTCCTGCAGGGAGCAACCGCGCTGCCGTCGCCGATCGTGCCCACCCAGGCGCCGCAGCGGTAGGTAGTTTTCCGCCCGTCCCGTCGGGATCAATGTCCCTTTGTTGCACTCTGAGCGACTGAAAGCCGCATTGATCCCGACGGGCGGCGACCGATCCCGACGGGTGGCGGCGAACTGTGTGACGCACGGTTACGTCCGTTAACCATGTGGGCATCGGATGGTCACAGGCCGCTGTCATTGTGGTGATCGAACACAAGAAGCGTTCGATCACCCAGTGAGGCCCCCTCCCCATGAGTGTCAAGAAATTCTGCGCCGGTGTCGGCGTCGCTGCAGCTGTTGCGTCCGGTCTAATCGTCGGGGCGTCACCCGCCGTCGCCGATCCCGGCGGTTGTCCCTCGATGTACGTCGTCGCGATTCCGGGAACGTGGGAGACCAGCTCCGGTGCTGCGCCGAAGCCGGGGATGCTGACCGACGTCACCGATCGTCTCGGCGGGGACATCCGCACCGAGTACGTCTCGTATCCCGCCACCGCGTTCCCGTGGGAGGGCGAGGTGTACGGGCAGTCTCGTGCTGCTGCCGTCACCAACGCAGGCGGCATGCTGAAGGCGATGGCGGATCGCTGCGGCGCAACGAAACTGGGCATCATCGGCTACAGCCAGGGAGCGGACGCGGCCGGTGATCTCGCCGCGTCCATCGGAACCGGTCTCGGGGTGGTTCCGGCCGACAAGGTGGTGGCGGTCGGGCTCGTCTCCGACCCGAAGCGGTCGGATACCGACGCCCTGGTCGGTCCCCCTGTTGTGGGTACCGGCGTCGGTGGACCCAGGGTCGGCGGATTCGGCTACGTCAGTCCGGTGGTGCGCACGTTCTGCGCCGTCGGCGATCTGTATTGCTCGACGCCCAAGGACGACTACGTGGCGCGACTCGCGGGCTTCCTCGCCGTGTCGTCCAACCCTGCGCCCGACGTCGCAGATCAGTACACCCAGGAAGCACAATCGTTGATCGCCGACCTTGCTGCGTCCGGTGGATTACCCGTACTGCAGGGGCAGCTGTCGGATCAGGCCAATGCCCAGCGTCAGCGAGAGATCGAGGCCTTCTACCGCTCGGGCATCCACCAGGAATATCAGACCTACGACGTCGGAGACGGAGTGTCGGCGACGCGGTGGTTGGCGCGTTACCTCGCCGACGCGGTCTGACTACGACGTACTAGCAGGAACCCGACGGAGCAGCAGGAACACGACCACGGCACTGACGAACATCAGCACGGCGCTCGTACCGGCGGCGAGGTTGAAGCCGTCGATGAAGGACGAGTGCGCGACATCGGTCAACTGCGATGCGAACGGCTCCGGCAGATAGTCGGCCACGGCTATTGCGCCGCCGATGGTTTCGCGGGCCGGATCGGCGATCTCGGCCGGTGTGCCCGCCGGGATGGCGTCCTCCATGCGGTGTCGATAGACGGTGCTGCCGATGGTGCCGAGAATCGCGATGCCGACGGCACCGCCGAGCTCGGCCCCGGTTTCCGACAATGCCGATGCAGCCCCGGCCTTTTCGGGGGCCGCAGCGGTCAGCACGATGTCGGAGTTCAGAGTCGATGCTGCTCCGATCCCGAACGTGACCAGGGCCATTCCGGTCAGCAGCAGCGGCAGGCCGGAGTCGGATTGCACGAATATCAGTGCGACGCAGCCGAAGACGATGGACAGCAGGCCCGCCGAAATGATGGTGCCGGTGGGGATCACCTTGCTCATCGTCGGTGCGGTGACGGCACCGGCCGCCGCTGCGGCAGCGGGAATCAGCAACCACAGTCCGGCGCGGAGTGGTCCGAGTCCGAGAACCAGCTGCAGGTACTGGGAGGCGAACAGGCTGAAGCCGGTCATGGAGAAGATGACCAGAAATTGCACGACGACTGCAGCGCTGAAAGCACGTTCGGCGAAGAGCGTCACGTCGATGAGCGGGTTCGATGCCTTGCGTTGCCGGATGACGAACACGAAGCCGAGTGCCAGGCCGAGGATCGCGGTGGTGAACGTCGTGGCGTCGATACCGTCCTGGGCCCCGTGCTTGATGGCGAACACGATCGAGAGCATCGACGAGATCGCGAGGATCACGCTGATCGGGTCGAACTTTCCGGGGTCGCTGTCCTTGAACTCGGGGACCAGTAGCGGGGCCGCAACGAAGAGCACGACCATGATGGGGATGTTGATCAGGAAGACCGAACCCCACCAGAAGTGTTCCAGCAAAACGCCTCCGACAACCGGGCCCACGGCTGCGCCGCCTGCGAAACCGGCGGTCCACAGGCCGATCGCTTCCTTGCGCTGCGCAGGGTCGTGAAACATGTTGCGGATCAACGACAGTGTGCTCGGCGCGATGGTGGCTCCGCCCACTCCGAGCAGAGCACGTGCGACGAGCAGCATCTCGGGGGACGTGGAGAACGTCGCGGCGAGCGATGCCGCGCCGAAGACCACCGCGCCGACCATCAGCAGGGTCCGCCGTCCGATACGGTCGCCGAGCGAGCCCATGGTGATCAGCAGACCGGCCAGCAGAAATCCGTAGATGTCGAGGATCCACAGGGTCTGGTTGCTGGTGGGTTCGAGATCGGCCGTCATGAAGGGCAGTGCGAGATACAGCACCGACATGTCCATGGAGACCACGAGGATCGGCACCACCAGTACCGCGAGGCCGAGCCATTCCTTCTTCGTGGCGCGATCCTCGGTTGCCGTCTGATTCACTGCTTCTTCCCTTCCCGCGTGGACACCTCACCTTAGGTGGGTCGGGAGTACGTTCGGTGAGGAAGAGTGTGTCTCGCCGAACGAAGGAACCGATTCCGCATGATCAACGATCTCGAGGTAGTCGCGACGATCACCGCCAAGCCGGACGCAATCGACACCGTGCGCGACGGGCTCGTGGCTCTGGTCGCCGAGTCACGCAAGGAGAGCGGCAACGTCTCCTACAAGTTGTTCGAGTCGGCGGTCGAGCCCGGCACCTTCATCACCATCGAGGTATGGAAATCGCAGGAGGACCTCGACGGCCACATGCAAACCCCGCACCTGCAGCAGGCGCTAAGCGAATTCGGTGCCCATCTCGCGGCCCCGCCCGCCATCCACCCGCTCCGGCCCGTCGGTTGAGCCTGCCCGCGCGCTGACGTACACGAGTGCCGAGACGGCAAGCAGCGCCACCGTGGCACCGATCGCCAGCCACCCGGTCCCGCTCATCTCTCCCGACGCGATGATGCGGGCACCGGCGGCGGTGTAGCTCATCGGCATGAAGGCTGCGACGTCTCCCCAGATCGGTGCCGTCGATGCGTACGCGAAGCCGCAGACGACGACCTGCACCACGAGGGCGACGACGTTGACGATCTGGCCCGCCACAGCACCGAGCACTCGTTGAATGGCACCTGCGGTGGCGAGATAAGCCGCGGCCGACACGATGAGGAACGCGCCGGCTCCGATCACCGGTCCGAGGGCGGCGTCGGTGGCGAAGGCGAATGCGACGGCCGCGCTGACACCCACTGCGGCGACGGCCGCTCCGACGGCGAGCCACCGCGGCTTGGTGTCCCTGCCCAGGACCCGCACGAGGCTGACGCAGCCGAGAGCTCCGAGTGCCACGAGGGCGGCGATCAGATACGGGGTGGCACCGGTACCGGTGCTCGTCGCCGTCGCTGCAATGTTCTGGTCGGAGGTGGCGTCATCGGTCGTGGCGGCCGCCTTTGTCGGGAGGGCGGCGGAGGCGTCGCGCACATTGGTGGCGATGCCGTTGACGATCCCCTCGACGGGTTTCACCGACGTCACGAGCTGATCGGTGCCGGCCTTGAGTTGCTGCCCGCCGTCGTCGAGCTGGCCGAGTCCGTCACGCAACTGCACGGTTGCGTCGCCGAGCTGCGCGGTGGCACCGAGGAACTGACTGTTGGGGTCGTTCAGTTCGGTCGACAGCTGCTGAGCACCACCCTTGAGGGTCTGCAGTTGAGCGAGCGTATCGGGACCGAACGCCTGAGTGTTGAGGTTGTCGATCACTCCGCGGATCTCGCCGGAAATCGCGTCGGATCCCGGATGCGGGAAGCGATCGACCGTGTCTGCCGTGGCGGCGAGCTTTGCCGTGAAGTCGGCCTGCAGAGCTCCGAATCCGGCGAGCTGGTCGACGACCTGGTCGACACCCCCGCTGATCTGCGATGCGCCGTCACCGAGCTGGCCGATGCCGTCGCGGTACTGGCCGAACCCGTCGGCGAGCTGGATGGTTCCGTCGTGAGCCTGGGTGATGCCGTCGGCAAGTTGGCCGACGCCGTCGTTGAGATGCGTTCCGCCTTCGGTCAGCTGACCGATGCCGCTGGAGAGAAAGGTGATCGGGAGCGAGGCGCTGTTGAGGCTGCTCCTGGCCTTGGACAGCGGATCGGCCGTCTGCTGTGCCTCGGCCGGGGCCTGCTGAGTGTCTGCGACAACGGCGGTCGTCGTGGTCGATTCTCCGCCCAGGTCGTAGCCGGTGCCGAGTGCGAACGCACCCACAGCCACCAGAGGGAACGCCAGTGCGACGAGAGCAACGGCAGGACGTCGGAAGATACGCATTTCACCCATGATGACTTCGAGGCTAACTGCCACCGCCGGCCGCACCGACCACTCGGAGCGATCCACAGCGGCCGTTCTGCACCTCTACCAGGGACTTTAAGAGGTCTCTGTGGATTGTCGGTTGCGCGGCAACAGGTCCCACACATGGGCGGTCTCGTTGACCGACGAGACCGATCGGGCACCGCTGCGGGAGAAGAGCACACGCGTCACCGAGCAGTAGTCGATGGGAAATCCGAGCACTTTCGGGGTCTGGAGAATGTCTTGCAACAGCATGTTGACGACGCCGCCGTGAGCGAAGAGGACGACGGTATCGGAGTGCGCGGCGGCCGAGACGATATCGTCCACTCCGTCGAGAACTCGCCGGCGGAAGGCCTGCTCGTCGACCTGCTCGGGTAGGTGACCGGCCTTGATGCGGTCGTAGGCGTCGCGAAATTCGGTCTTCGCGGCCTCGATCGGGACGTAGCCGCCGAAGTCCCGGTCGTACTCGGTCAGACGGTCGTCGGTCGTGATCTCGAGACCGAGCCGTTCGGCGAGTGGCTGCGCGGTCCGGATCGCGCGTTGCTGCGAACTCGACACGACTCGCGACACCGTGAAGCGTGCCAGCGCATCCGGCACTCGGCAGGATTGCTCGACGCCCAGTTCGTCGAGATCGGGATCGGCCGAGGACTCCGATCGTCGCGGAAGGGCGTGCCGTACCAGAACCAGTTGCATCGACTCACCTAATCACGAGTGTGCGTCCACTGCGTTCCACCATCGAGCGGAAGGCCGCCACCTGGCGGGGCATGTCCGTCCCCGGCTCCCACACCATGCCGATTCGCCTGCGCGCAGCTGGTTGGGTGAGTCCCACGTCGACCGTTCCACCCTCGGCGCCGTGTGCACGGATCCGCGGCAGGATGGCAATGCCGAGGCCGGCGCCGACGAGTCCGCGCACGGTATGGGTGTCCTGTCCCTCGAACGCGATGCGCGGGCTGAATCCGGCATCGGCCCACAGCTCGTCACAGATCGAGCGCATTCCGTATCCGTGGCCCATGGCGATGTAGTTCTCGTCGGCGGTATCGGCGAGATCGACCGTCTTCCGCGACGCGAGACGGTGATGTTCGGGGACCACCAGCATCAGCCGCTCGTCGTACAGCTGGAAGGAATTCGTGTCGGTGTGTTCGGCGCTCAAAGACACGAACGCCAGGTCGGACGCGCGATCTGCGAGGCGATCCAGACAGCGTGCACGTGCGCCTTGGTCGAGATCGAACGTCACCGCGGGATGGTCGACGCGAAAGTGCCGGATCAGTGCCGGCACGACGTCCTCACCGAGTGTGTTCTGGAACGCGACGGCGATTCGGCCACGCGCTCGGGCGTCGTGCTCGGTCATGGCGTCGATACCGGCGTCGATGTCGCTCAGGGCTCGTTGAAGATACGGGATGAGGACGCGGCCGGTATTGGTCAGCACGATGCCGCGACCCCGTCGTTCCACGATGTCGACGCCGAGGATCGCCGATGCGCGGGCGACCTGCCGACTGACGGTGGGTTGCGGGACTCCCAGGACGTGGGCGGCGTCGGTGATGTGCTCGGTGTCCGCCACCGCGACCAGTGTCGGCAGAAGCGGCAGCAGCTCGGTGGTCTCGCGGCGCATGAACGAAGCATATCGCTGACGTATCGATTGCTGGAGTCTCATGCATTGGACGTATACCGTGAGCGCTTCTAACGTCTTTGACATGACTACGACGCAGCCCGAGGTCCTGCAGTGGGAGGGGCATCCCAAGGGATCGACCGAGTACCGGCGTCTGGTGTTGGCGCTGCTGTTCGCCGGAGTGGCGACGTTCGCGCAGCTCTACTCGGTACAGGGGATTCTGCCGCTCATCGCGTCCAGTCTCGACATCACCCCGTCGCAGTCCTCGCTCGCCGTCGGCCTGGCGACCGTCGGCGTCGCGGTGTCGGTCATTCCGTGGTCGGTAGCGGCCGACCGAATCGGACGCGTTCGAGCGATGACCGCCTCGATACTCGTCGCGACGGCACTGGGTTTGCTGGTGCCTCTGTCGCCTTCTCTCGAGGTGCTGCTGGTCCTGCGATTCTTCGAAGGTGCTGCGCTGGGCGGACTCCCGGCCATCGCGATCGCCTATCTCAGCGAGGAGGTGCACCGCAATCACACCGCGCTGGCAGCGGCGACCTACGTGTCCGGTACGACGCTCGGTGGGCTACTGGGGCGGATAGTTTCAGGACCCGTTGCAGAACAGACCAATTGGCGAATCGGAACCCTGACCGTGTCGGTCATCGCGGCGCTGGCAGCGGGACTGTTCGTGTGGTTGGCACCGCGGCCGCGAACCACCCTCGTGCACAGCAAGATCGGTGACCTACCCGGTCGGTTGTGGGTGAATCTCCGAGAGCCGGGGATGCTGGCACTGTACGGCCAGGGTTTCCTGCTGATGGGCGGATTCGTCGCGGTCTACAACTTCCTCGGATTCCGGCTCGAGGCAGCACCTTTCGGTCTTCCACAGTCTCTGATCAGCTTGATCTTCGTGGCCTACCTCAGTGGCACGGTGTCCTCGCGAGTGGCGGGGAAGTTGGCGACGAAGCACGGCCGGTCGATCGTCCTCGCCGGATCGACCGCCACCATGATCGCCGGAGTCGCACTGACGATGGCGTCGAACCTGGCCGTGATCCTCACCGGGCTGGTGATCTTCACGATGGGATTCTTCGCCGCCCACGCCATCGCGTCGGGATGGACCGGCCAGCGAGCCGTCCACGGACGGGCCCAGGCGACATCGCTGTACAACCTGTTCTACTACGGAGGATCGTCCGTCGTGGGCTGGCTCGGCGGAGTGGTCTTTCAGTCACTCGGATGGAATGCCTTGGCGCTGTTCGTCATTGCGTTGGCAGTCATCGCCGGCCTGTGGGCCGCAGCGATGAACGGCCGACTGGCGCAGCAACCGAACTCAATACGTGGATGAATTCGAGGCGGCTATCGCGAAGATGAAAATAGCAGCCACGACGAGGACGAACAGGGCGATCGACACGTAGCCGACGATCAGACCTGCCGTCGCGAATCCTGACCCGCCCTCGCCGGTGCGCTTGATCTGGCCCTTCGCAACGTGGCCACACACCACCGCACACACCGACGCGATCAGCGGGATGAACGTCAGACCCAACACCGCCAACACGAGCGACACGATCGCCAACGTGTTCGTCGCGGGTGCCGGCCGAAAACCCGCTCCGACATACGGGGCCTGACCGTATTGGGGCTGTCCGTATTGGGGTTGTCCGTACTGAGGGTTCGGGTATTGAGGATTTTGGTATTGAGGTTGTCCGTGCTGCGGGTTCTGGTAGCTCGTGTTCGGGTCCTGATACGGCGGGTACTGCTGACCCCCGTACGGCTCGTCCTTCTCGAACGCGTCGCTACCTTCACCCTGCGGATTGACCATTGCGGGAGTCTTGCACCTGAATTGGGCCGTCGCAAGCGGCAAGGCGAGGTCTACGAACCGACCTTGCCCCAGCCCACATACGCGTCGACGGTCACGTAGCCGGTCACGCGCGGCTGATCGCGAACCGGATACCGCTCGCCGGTGTAATGCGTCGCGATGCGATCGATATCCACCAGATCCGGGTCGTCCTGCAACTCGATCGAACCGTGCACCGTCACATGCGTATACCAACTGGCCTCGTCCATCACCGAAATCGAGACCTTCGGATTCGCCCGAATGTGCTCCAGCCGCTTACGCGAGGCATCGAAATTGAGCACGATCTTCCCGTCCTCCCACAAATACCACGTGGGCGCGGTGATCGGAGTTCCATCGGTACGAACCACCGCCATGACAGCGGGATTCGCCTTCTTCAGCAACTCGACAGCATCAACGGGCAACGGAGGCTTGGGCATGAACCAACACTACGACCCGAGAGCTGACTCGGCCAGACCCTCGGCGGACCGCCCACCCGGCC
>NZ_JABFAQ010000015.1:275688-317412 GCF_017168275.1 Rhodococcus sp. KRD175 | reverse complement strand
GCCCGAGTCCACTCAACGTGACATTGACTGCCGAAAAGGCCACTGAATGTCACATCGAGTGGACTGCGGACAGGTGGACTGCGGGTGGGTGTGGGCTGCGGACAGGTGGAGTGATTACAGCTTCGGGAGTTTGACGACCTGTCCGGCGTAGGACAGTCCTGCACCGAAGGCGAGCAGGAGTGCGGTGTCTCCGGCTTTCGCTTTGCCGGTGCGCAGTAGTTCTTCCATTGCCAGGGGGATGGACGCAGCCGAGGTGTTGCCGGTTTCGGCGATGTCGTTGGCGACGGCGGTGCCTTCGTCCAGGTTGAGACTCTTCGCAAGCAGATCGGTGATGCGGCTGTTGGCCTGGTGAGGGATGAAGGCGTGCAGTTCGTCGGTTTTGATGCCGGCGACGTCGAGTACCTTCTGCGCGGCCTTGCCCATCTCGAATGCAGCCCAGCGGAAGACGGAGATTCCGTTCATCCTGATCCAGGGTCGTTCCATGTTGGCTGTCGTGATGTACTCGTACCAGTCCGTGGTCTGCACGATGGCGTCGGACTGCGACCCGTCGGATCCCCATACGGCGGGTCCGATTTCGGTTTCGTCGCTCTGTCCGACGACGACGGCTCCGGCGCCGTCGGCGAAGATGAAGCGGGTGGTGCGGTCGTACTGGTCGGTGGTGACGCTGAGCTGCTCGGCTCCGATGACGAGGACGTACTGCGAGGTTCCTGCCTTGACCAGGTCCGATGCGACGGCGAGTGCGTAGCAGAAGCCTGCGCATCCGGCGCAGATGTCGAATGCAGCCGGTCCTTTGGTGCCGAGTCCGTGGGCAACCTTGGCGGCTGCTTGGGGTGTCAGTTCGAGGTGTGTGGAGGTCGCGACGATGACGGTGTCGACCTGCTCGGCGGAGATGCCGCTGGCTTCGAGTGCTTTTCGGCCTGCCGAGATCGACATCTGGACGACGTTTTCTTCGGGGTCGGCGAATCGGCGGTTCTTGATGCCGGATCGCGTCTGAATCCACTCGTCGCTGGAGTCGATGAACTCGCAGATCTCATCGTTGGTGACTATTCGTTCGGGGCGGTGAACGCCCAGACCGAGCATCTTCGACTGTCGACCTTGCGTTGTGCTGATCGCAACCATCTTCAATTTCCTCTCGTGCTACCGCGCCATCGCCGAGCTTCGGCTCGGGTCTTGGGCTACGGGCTCGTCGACACACGTTACGTGCGTCGACGGGAGAGGTTCACACCAGTTCGGTGATGAGCGCCGCAACCTCGGCGGGTTTGTCGATCATGGCGTGGTGATGGGCGGGTATGACGACGGTGAAATCGGCTCGCAAGTATGTGGCCAGCTTGCGCTGGGTTTTGATCCATCTGCGTCCCCACGGGGACGGGCGTCCGGTGTGGGCGGCCGCGACGATAACGGGAACGACGAGGGGCAATCGTTTCCGAAGTCGGTTCAATTCGGCCGCGAGGTCCGGGTAGACGACATCTTCGACGAGTGCAGCCGTGAGATAGGTGGGCCTGCGGTAGATGTCGTCGACCCAGTCGACGACGTCCTTCGGTGTGCCGTCGGGCGGCGTCGCCTGGTTGAGTATCGGTCGGACGCGCGGGCCGACGAGCCGCTGAAGGCCCGTGCGGCTCAGTAGCGTCGACAGGGAATGCGCTGCGCGCACTCGCAGAGCCGCCGGAAGGATGCGGCGGGGGTCGGACTCGGCGCTCGAGTCCAGGAGAAGAACACCACGTATGCGCGACGGGTACAGCCGGGCCACCGCTTCTGCGTAGAAGCCGGCAATCGAGTGACCCGCGACGACGGCCGGCTCGGTGACACCGAGCGCGTCGAGGACGCCGACGATCCTGTCGGCCTCGCCGCGGACGGTGGGAGTGGCGCCATCGGGCAGAGGGTCGCTGAGTCCGAAGCCGGGGCGGTCGAGAACCACGACATGATGTCGGGCGCTCAAGATATCGACGGTGTCGTTCCAGTCGAACCAGTTACTGCCCAGGCCGCCGCAGAGAACGATCGTGGGGCCGGTTCCCCGGACGAACAGATGCAGACGTTGGCCGTCCACTTCGATGTACCGCCCGGGAGGATGTTTCACGGGAAACAATGCCTCGCGCTCGGTTCGATTCCCGTGATCCATGTTTTCGTCCCCACCATGCATTGCCTACTCGAAGTTTGTTTAAGCCTCCAGTTTCCACCATTCGCCCCGTTTTGCAACTTTCCCGTGGAGGATCGCCTCGGGAAGACCGTCATTGTCGCGGTTTGGCCAGCGGAAATGCGAGTGTCTCGCGAATGCTGCCGCCGGTGATGAGCATGACGACGCGGTCGACGCCCATTCCGAGGCCGCCGGTCGGGGGCATCCCGTGCTCGAGCGCCTGCAGGAAGTCCTCGTCCAAGCTCATCGCTTCTTCGTCGCCACCCGCAGCCAGCAACGACTGCTCGGTGAGGCGTCGACGTTGATCGACGGGATCGGTCAGCTCGCTGTAGGCCGTGCCCAGTTCGACCCCCCACGCCACCAGGTCCCACTTTTCGGCGACGCCGGGGATGCTCCGATGCGGTCTCGTCAACGGCGACATCGACGTCGGGAAGTCCTTGTAGAAGGTGGGGAATTCGGTGTAGTCCTCCACCAGGTGCTCGTACATGCCCTGGGCGACGGCACCCGCGTCCCACGACTTCTCGTAGGGGATGGCGTTCTCGTCGCACAGCCGCTGCAGCTCGCCCAGGGGCGTCGACGGCTCGACGGGAACACCCAATTTTTCGGCGACGGCACCGTGCAGTGTCTTGACGGGCCATTCCCCGGAGATGTCGATCTCGATCATCTCGCCGTCCGGGCCGTCGGGACGCAGAATGATTTCGCGGCCGTGCGCTGCCACGGCTGCACGCTGAATCAGTTCGCGGCACAACACCATTGCGCGCTCGTAGTCACTGTGTGCCTCGTACGCCTCGAGGATCGTGAACTCCGGATTGTGCTTGAAGTCCGCTCCCTCGTTGCGGAACACTCGCCCGATCTCGAAGACCTTCTCCATGCCGCCGACGCACAGCCGCTTGAGATAGAGCTCCGGTGCGATGCGCAGGTACAGATCCAGGTTGTAGGCATTGATGTGGGTGACGAACGGGGCAGCGTTCGCACCGCCGTGTACCTGCTGCAGGATCGGTGTCTCGACCTCCATGTAGCCGCGATCGCTCAGTGAATCACGAAGCGACTTCACCACATTCGAGCGTGCGATCATCAACGCGCGCGCATCGCGGTTGATCGCCAGGTCCACGTACCGCTGCCGTACTCGCGCTTCCGGATCGGTCAGACCGCGGTACTTGTCGGGTAGAGGGTGCAGGCATTTGGCGTTCATTCGCCACTCGGTGGCGAGCAGCGACAGCTCACCACGCCTGCTGTATCCGATGGTGCCACTGACTTCGATGAGGTCACCCAGGTCGAAGTCGGCATCGAATTCCTCGATTCTGTCGCCGACGCGTTCGCGGTCGAACAGCACCTGAATATCGGCCGACCAGTCCCGGATGACGGCGAACGACACGCCGCCGTAGTCGCGAATGCGCAGTATTCGACCCGCAATTCGGACCGTCGTGCCCTGGGGCGAAGCCGCCGCTTCACCGACGGTGTGTGTCGGGGGATAGGCGACGGGATAGCCCTCGATGCCGTCACTTTCGAGACGATCGAGTTTGGCCATGCGCACGCGTACCTGGTCGGGACGTTTGCGGCCGGGCACGGTGTCGTCTGCGGGAGTCTCGGGTCCGCTGCCGTCGGGATGAATGTCCTCGGCGTCGACCAACGCTGCCGGCACCGCGACGTGGGACCCGGTGTGCTTCGAGGCGCGCCGAAAGGTCGGCAGAGTCAAGAAGCCTTCGGCGATGGCCGACGCGACACCGACCTTCGGCAGCACCCGATTGTCGGCGAAGCACAGGTAGCGCGGCTCCCATTCCGGCAAGTACTTCACATTCGAGCGATACAGCGCCTCGAGCTGCCACCAGCGCGAGAAGAACACCAATACGCTGCGCCAGATTCGCAGGACCGGACCGGCCCCGATCCGACTACCCTCCTCGAACGCAGCACGGAACACCGCGAAGTTCAGCGAAATCTTGCTGACACCGAAATGATCTGCGCCGGTGGCAAGTTCGGTCACCATCAACTCGATGACACCGTTCGGCGACGCCGGATCGCGGCGCATCAGGTCCAACGACGCGCCGGTCCGACCCCACGGCACCAGCGACAGAACACCGACGATCTTCTCGCCCTGAACCGCCTGCACCAGAAGACAATCGCCGTCGAGCGGATCGCCCAACCGGCCCAGCGCCATCGAGAAACCACGCTCGGTCTCGGTATCGCGCCACGCATCCGCGCAGGCAATGATCTCGTCCATCTCCTCGGCCGAAATATCGCGATGACGACGCACGGTGACCACGACACCCGCTTTGCGAGACCGGTTGACGGCCTGACGCACGGGACGCATCTCGCGTCCATTGAGGTTGAAATCTTTGGTTTTCAGGATTGCTTCGTCGCCGAGTTCGAGAACACTCAGGCCGGCCCGCTTGTAGGCCGTGGCCCCGATCTCGCTGGCCCCCATGACAGCTGGGGTCCAACCGTACTTCTCGGCCAGGTCGAGCCATTCGGATATCGCATGTGGCCACGCCTCGGGGTTGCCGATCGGGTCACCACTGGCCAGACACACCCCGACCTCGACGCGATACGTCACCGCCGCCTTGCCGCTGGTGGCGAAGATGACGCCCTTGTCGCGGCGGGTCGCGAAGTAGCCGAGGGAATCGTCGGCACCCCACTTGTCGAGCAGGCCGCGCAGAGCCGACTCGTCGCGCCCGGTCAACGCATTGCTCGACCGTTGCGACCGAAACAACGTGACCACGGCACCGAGCAACGCCAGCGCTCCGAACAGTCCCAACGCCGTATTGACGAAACCGTTCGGCCTACCGTCGAACTGCTCGTTGTCCACCGTCGCCAACGCCGTCACCCTGTTGAACGCCCACAGGAACGTCTGACCCTCCGGCAACGAACCCGGGAACAACGCCACCAACGCCCACCCGACAATCGTGCCGACGGCCGCTCCCAGCACGAGCACCCCGAGCGCCTTCCACACCGCACCGCGCCGAACCCGCGTGTAGAACTCCTTGCGCGACGCGATCAACAGACCCGTCACGACGACATGAACCGCCAACGCAATCCACGAACTGACGTTCTTGTCCTCGATGCCCTCCGCGACATTCGTGATCGCCAACAACACCAAATAGATCGTCAGCAACCACCACGCAATACGCTTCCGACTCGCCAACGCCGCCGCCAACAACCCGACAACCAACGCCCACGACAAACTCGTATCCGGAGCATCGAAGTAATACGTGTCGACATACTCCCGCGGCGCATGAACCAGATACCGCAAAGTGGGCGACAGACTCCACAGAAACAACGCCGCCGCGAACACACCGAGCACCAGCCCCGCGATATGCGGAACCTCACTCAACCGACCGCGCTGCGGCGGCGAAAACGACCGTGGTGCCGTGGTACCCGACCGATCCGAGGGAACTGCTGTCGCCGTCATGTCTCACTCCCGAAATAAGAACGCACGAGTTGCAAGATAGACGGTATCCCCGCTGAGGTGGGTGGGTTGCCTGTTGCCGCCCCGCCGTCCACTCAATGTGACATTTGGTGGCCTTTCCGGCAGTCAATGGCACATTGAGTGGACTCGCGTCCGGTCACGAGAGCGCGCCTGGCCTTGCTCGAGTCAGAGTGTGGGCCACCCTTTCTGTATGCGTTTGTCCACAGGCATTCGGTTGTCCACAGGGCTGTTGATAGTGCGACGTCGGGTGCGATCCGGTGTCCGGCCGAGCGTGCAGGATCGTCTGTATGAAGAGGGGCGGCGCACGGGTCGATGCGAGGGTAATTGCGGCCGCATCGGATCGCGGGCTGGTGCGGACTGCTCATCTTCTCGAACTCGGCGTCGCGTCGAAGACGATTGTTCGGCGCACGCTGCCGGACGGTATCTGGTCACGGGCGCTACCTGGCCTGGTGTTCTTGAAGAACCGTTCGCTGACGCCCTTGGAGCGGGCGGTTGCCGCGTCCATCTACTGCGGTCGTGATGGCGTCATCAGTGGTCGGGCCGGGCTGGCGTTGCATGGTCTCGGTACATCCGGCTCGTTCGAGGAGACGTTCGTGCTCATTCCCGAGGCGCAGCACCGCAGGTCCGTGAGCTTCGCCGCGGTGGAACGTACGTGGCGGATGCCAACGGCGGAAAGTAAGTCGGGTCTTCCCGTCGCGCCGGTTGTTCGGTGTTTGTGCGACGCGATTCGTCGCATGAAGAACGCCGAGCAGTGCATGGCGCTCGTTGCCAGTGTCGTTCAGCGGGGTGCCGCAACGATCGAGGCGATCATGAAGGAACTGGACGCCGGCACCACGCGTGGAACCGCGATGCCTCGTCGAGTACTTCGCGAACTGGCCGCCGGCGCGCACTCCGTTGCCGAAGCACACGCGCAGAAGTTGTACGCGCGCAGCGGTCTTCCCCCGATGACTCACAATGTCGCGGTACGCGACGAGTCGGGCAGGTTGCTGCTGGTGGCCGACAATTGGCTCGACGACGTCGCCCTCGACTGGGAGATCGACTCGCTCGAATATCACCTGTCACCCGCGGCGCACCGCGCCACCGTGGAACGACGGGAGCGCGCTCAGAACGCGGGCATCATTGTCGTGACTCACCTGCCGAGCGATATTCGCGACGATCCGGAACGTGTTCTCTCCGACCTGCGGTCCCGGTACCGACAGGCGCTCGCGCGTCCGCGCCCCGACGTCACCGTCGACCCGTCCTACCGCCGATCGGGCTGATACACCCAAATCATTTGGTCCCCGGTTTCGGCCGCAGCGGCCAAGGCTCGCGGCTCGATCCTGTCGAGGACGAAACCCAGCCGCTGCGGAACGGCTCGACTCCTCGAATTGGCTGCATCGCAATGAATTTCGACGCGATCGACGTCGGCGAGTTTCAATGCCTCTTGCGTGAGGGTCGCGGTGGCTTCGGAGATGATGCCGTCACCCTCGGCTGCACTGTCGAGCCAGTACCCTATTTCGATCCCACCCGGTCCGACTCGTCGGTGCAATGCAATCTTCCCCAGGAATGCGCTGGTGGATCGTCCGAAAATCCCGTAGTCGTACATTTCGTCGGCGTCCCACAGCTTCCGGCTTTCCGCGATGCGGACGATCTGCGCCGACCTGTTTGCAGCGTCCTCGGTGGCCCAACCGAGCCACGGCAGCAGGCGGACCCGATTTCGCTCGATCGTTTCGGCAATGACGACAACATCGTCTGCCGTCTCGCGTCGAACCACGAGACGGTCGGTGACAATCCGAACGGGAGGTTTGCTGACCATTGGGACAGTCTGACTCCCTGCTAATGCCGATTCCACTGGTTTTTCGGTGCCCTCCGACCCATGTGCAGTCCACTCGATGTGCCATTGACGGTCGAAAGGGCCACCGGATGTCACATTGAGTGGTCAGACAGTAGTGGTGTCAGACGGTAGTGGTGTCAGATGGTCAGCCGGGGGGTGGGCGATGCTGTGGAGAGGAGGAAAACGATCAGGAAGCTGACCACGATCTCCAGGACAGTTTGTCGATGACGATGACCGGCCCCTCGGGTCGGTTGTTCTTGTATTGGCTGTATTTCGCGACGAGGGTGTCGGTACCGACTGTGCCTTCGGCGCTGCCCGCGTCGACGATGCGAGCGTTGCCGTCGGCGCGGATCCACCAGAGTTGGGACCAGTCGTCGGAGTAGTGGTCGACGATGAGGCTGACGGCGGGGTCGGCGCGGATGTTGTCGAGTCGCTGCAATTTCTGGGTGGTTTTGGGTTTCCAGTCGATGGCTGTGTAGATGCGGTCGCCGGTGGGTGCGACGGCGTAGACGATGGGGACCAGGTGTGGGGTGCCGTTCGGGTTGATGGTGGAGAGTTGGGCGCGGGGCGCGTCGGTGAAGCGTTGAATTTCGTTGTCTATCTTCACGTTCGGTTCCTCATGCGGATTCGCTGTGGCTGCTGTGTCGGGTGATGTATTGCTCGAGGTCGGCGACGGGCATGGGTCGTCCGAGTAGGTGTCCTTGGCCGAAGGTTACGCCCATGTCGGTGCAGATTCGGAGTTGTTCGGTGGTCTCGATGCCTTCGATGACGGTGTCTTTGCCGAGGGTGGTGGTGACGTCGACGAGGGCGGTGCAGAGGGTGGTCATGGCGCGGCGTCGGTGGAGGTTGGTGCTGTCGAGGTGTTGGGTGAGGGATCTGTCGATCTTCAGGATGTCGACGGGGAGGGTGGCGAGTCGTTCGAGGGAGGAGAAGCCGGAGCCGAAGTCGTCGATCGCGATGAGGACGCCGTGGCGTTGGACGTCGCGGAGTTGGTAGTGCACGGCGTCGAGGTCGTGCAGCGTCTGCGATTCGGCGAGTTCGAGTGCGAGTCGACCGCGTTCGATGCCGTGGGTGTCGACGATGTCGATGACGTCGGTGGCCAGGGTTCCTGCGGCGAAGTGTGCGGGGCTGACGTTGACTCCGACTTGGAGCATGATCGCGCGGGATTGCCAGTCGGCGATGGTTGCCGCGACGTCGGTGAGAATCCACATGCTCAGTGGGACGATCAGGTCGTTGTCTTCGGCGAGGGGGATGAAGGCGTCGGGCATGAGGAGTCCGAGTTCGGGGTGGTTCCAGCGGACGAGGGCTTCGGCTCCGACGACTGCTCCGGTCGCGAGTTCGACGATGGGTTGGTAGACCATGGTGAGCTCGCGCTCGGTCATGGCGACACCGCGCAATCGTTCGAGGAGTTCGAGTCGCATGCGGTTGGTGTGGTGCAGCTCGTCGGTGAAGATGTGATGGCGGTTGCGTCCGGTGGCCTTGGCGGCGTGCATCGCGGCGGTGGCGTTGTGCACAAGCTGGGTGGCGCGATCGGTGCTGCCGGTGGTGGACGCGACACCGACGCTGGCGGTGAGAGTGAGTTGACGGCCGCCGAGCTCGAAGGGGGGCTCGAAGATGCTGGCGAATCCCGCGGCCATGGCTCGGGCTGCCAGGGCATGGCTGCCGTAGGCGACGATGACGAATTCGTCTCCGGTGAGTCGACCGATGGTGTCGCCGGGTCGGGTCGATGCGGTGAGCCGGTCGGCGACCATGCACAGCAGCTCGTCGCCCTGGGCCGGTCCGAGCGCGTCGTTGTATTCACGGAAGCCGTCGATGTCGACGAGGAGGACGCTGAAGTGCTGTTCGGTGCCGAGGTCGACCAGCGCGGCGGTGATGGTGGCCAGAATCTTGTCCCGGTTCGGAAGCCCGGTGAGGGCGTCGAGCGTCGGGTTGGGGTCGGCATGGCGGAGCGGCGTGTCGTGTTCTCGACTCACAGTGCCCCCTCGTAGCCGGACGGCCACCGGCGATACTAGCCGAAGAGTTTGCTTATCGCCTATAAACGGGGAACGTGCCCTTTTTAGAGGGCGTTACGCAGCCCGCCCGTCGACCCTCGCTTCTCGATGTTCCACACCGCTGCGTCGACGGTGTCGCTGAGGCCGAGCACCCACCGGGCCGCCGATCTGCCCTGGTCGAACAACGATTGAGCGACGGTGGTCAAGTGGGCCGCTGCCGCTGCCGGGGAGTCGTCCCATCCGGTCAGTGCGACGTGGCCGGGAATGTCGATACCGGCAGCCGTCGCCGCGTCGAGTGCGCCGAAGGCGAGTTCGTCGCTCATCGCGAAAATCACGTCGACGGCGTTGTCGCGCAACAACAGTCGCGCTGACCGTGTGCCCTCTGCACGCGAATTGTGGGTGGTGAACAGCGTCGGTACCGTCGACCACTCGATGCCTCGACGCATGCACGCATCGCGGTAGCCCTCGAGTCGTGCGCGGGTTACCGGCATCGAGATGTCCGACGCGTCGGCACCGTGCACGACCGTCGATTCGCGTCGCGAATCGGGTCGCAGCGCGACGATCGCGGGCCGACGGCGATTGCGCAGAGCAATGGTGCCGATCGCGTCGGCGGCGGCGCGATCGTCGATTCCGATGGAGTTCAATCCCGGATGCTCGGGTCCGCCCTGGACGCAGGTGGGTCGACCGGTGCCGACGAGGACGTCGAGGACGGGGTCGTCGACGCCGGTGGTCCAGACGACGTAGCCGTCGACCTGCGCGTCGCGAATCCTCGCAATATCGCTGTCGCGGTGCAAATTCGGCAGCATCACCAGTGCAGTGTCGGCGTCGAGACACGCGTCGGCGATGCCCGAGAGGAACCGTCGGGCCTGGGGATCCTCGAAGGCGTAGGTGAGTTTTTCATCGAGTACGACGCCGATGCTGTTGTGCTTTCCGCTGCGGAGCGAGCGTGCCGCACGGTTGGGACCTGCGTATCCGAGGGCCGCCGCCGCTGCGTGGACGCGGTCTCGGGTGGCAGGCGAGACGCGGTCGGGCTGGTTGTAGGTGTACGAGACGCTCATGGTGGAGACTCCCGCAGACGCCGCGACGTCGGCCATCGTCACCCGATTGTTCACGGGGTCACCTTAGCGTGCGTCGACCATCTGTGTAACGATACACAGCATGTCGTCGCCCCTCCCCAAGCTGCTGGTCCTCGGTGCAGCCGCCTTCATCTATGTCACGGCCGAAACGTTGCCCGTGGGTCTGCTTCCGGAGATCTCGGGCGATCTCGGCGTCGGCGAATCCGCTGTCGGTCTGCTGCTGACCTTCTACGCATACGGCGTCGCCGTCATGACCATGCCGTTGATCAGGTTCGTACGCGACTGGCCGCGGCGACGGGTCGTCGTCATCACCGTTGCAGCACTGGCCTTTTCCCAACTCCTCTCCGCGGTGTCCGTCGGGTACCCGATGCTGGTGCTGTCGAGGATGCTGTGCGCGGCCACCCACGGAGTCTTCTGGGCCGTGGTCGCACCCGTCGCGGCGTCACTCGCACTTCCCGGTAAGCAAGGAAAAGCGATCGCCACGGTGTACGCCGGCACCTCGTTGGCGTTGGTCGCCGGTAATCCGATCACCGCGGCCATGGGTCAGTGGTTCGGGTGGCGCACTGCTGCAACGATTCTCGGTGTCGTCGCCGCCGCTATCGCGGTGGCGCTCTACTTCGTCCTCCCCGCACTACCGGTCACCCGAGCAGCTGCGGGCAACAAGAAATCACCGCGCGTGCTCGACGGCACCCTGGCGATCCTGTGTGGAGTGACGTTCCTGGCCGTCCTCGGCCATTTCGCCGCGTACACGTACTTCTCGCTCATCGTCGATCGCGCAATCGGTTCGGCCGGAACCACTCTGACGCTGATGTTGATGCTCTACGGTTTGTTCGGGGTCGTCGGTATCTGGGTGATCGGCAGAACGTACGACCGTTGGCCGCGGCCCTCCACCATCGCAGCTCTGGGTGCCGTCGCGGCCGCGACGGCGATCCTGTGGGGCACCCTCAGCGCAGCACCGGGCAGCCTGGCCGTCCTTGCTGTCGGGGCGATCGCGTTGTGGGGTCTGGCATTCACCACACTGCCGGTCTGCATCCAGTCCGCCGTGGTTCGGGCCGCCCCTGCCGACGCCGACAAGGCGTCGGCGATCTACGTCGTCGCCTTCCAACTGGCCATTGCCACCGGGGCCCTGGTGGGAGGCGTCGTCGTCGACGCCAGGGGGATCGGGGCGGTGACCGCTGCGGCGACGATCCTGGTGGCAGCGTCAGAGGTGTATAAGAGACAGGAGACAGGACCGAATCTAGAGTTGGCGCAATTTCCGCTCGAATGCGTCGATGCGTGTGGTGTCCTCGAAGAAGTCCTCTTGCGAGACGATTTTGCCCCAGCTGGTGCGGACCAGGAGCACCGTTCGGTTGCTGTACAACTCGGTGCCGTCGGCTGCGTGTGCTTGGTCGTCGAAGCGGACGAGGAGGGTCATGCGCCAGGGGGCTCCGCCGCTGTAGATTTCCGTGACCTGCCCGCGGATGCCGGCGGCGACGAAGTCCTGGAAGAACTTTTCGATTGCCGGTCGTCCGCGGTGGGTGCCCGACCATCGGCTGTCACCGTCGGCGAATTTGAGCACCGCGTCTCGGTGGAACGACGAGAGCAGAGGGCGATAGTTTCCGTTGTTGAGCGCCTCGATGTCTCGCTGCAACTTGAGGGTCAGCACTCGCATCAGCAGAAGCTTGCATGCGAAAGCCGTCGAGATGCCGGCCAGAAATCTCAGTTGCATGGCTATACGTTTGCTTACCGTTCACCGACGTGTCAATCGAGTGGGACGTTTCGAGACCCGGCTTCACCCAGGTCGGTGGTGGTGCTGTTCACCATCTTTTCGAGTTCGCAGCCCGGCCGATACCGTCGATGACGACTCACACCGATCGTGTACTTCGCTTCGGTTCAGAGAACATCACAGAGTGAAGGTTCCAAGCGTAGGCATGCTCTGCAAGGATGGACTGGTGAGGGGACGAACGTGAGCGCATGTCGTTCGTCGGTAGCTGTCCGGCCGAATCCCGGGGGGCCCAGATGGACTCCATAGCTGCGTTCTGGTGCCACGCAGATGACGGCGAGCCTGCTTTGATGCGGTCGGAGATGAATGAGTTGCTTTCGGCGACAAGGCTTTCCCGAGCACGGGCCCTGTTCGAACGTGCGTCGCTCGAGGATTTTCTGGGCGAAGAATCGGCTGCGATTCCGTTGTACGAGGCGGCGCTGTCGAGTGGGCTCGATTCCGTGCACGAGAGCAAGGCCAGAATTCAGCTCGCCAGTTCGCTGCGTAATGTCGGGCGACTCGAGGACGCGTCGCGTGTGTTGGAAGACTTCGAGTTTTCCGACGAATTCTCCTCTGCGCGAGATGCATTCATTGCCCTGATCCTGTGGGATCTGGGCGATGGTGCTGGCGCGCTGAAGGCGGCACTGCAGGCAGCGAAGCCTGCGCTCGGCACATACCGTCGCGCAATCGGAACTTATGCCGACGACCTCCCTACCGACAGGCCGAGGAACAGCGGCACCGACGACCGTGTTGCCCACCATGATCGTGCCAGTTCGTTCGACGACCCCGAGGTGAAGCCATGACCAGCGGAGCATTCGATCCACACGACCTCCTCGAGCGCAGCCGACTCGGCGTACTCGCCACGATAAAAGCGAGCGGCCTGCCGCAACTGTCGCCGGTGACGCCGTTCTACGATCGCACCGAGCGAACAATCAAGATTTCGGTCACCGAAGGACGAGCGAAAACGGCCAACCTACGCCGAGACCCGCGCGCTGCACTCGAAGTGACCAGCGCCGACGGCAAGGCCTGGGCAACAGCAGAAGGATCCGTCACCCTCACCGGACCGGGCGCGAACCCGAACAGCCCCGAAATCGATGCGCTGGTCGACTACTACCGCGCCGCCGCCGGAGAGCACCCCGACTGGACCGAATACCGCGCCGCAATGGCCGCGGATCGCCGAGTGTTGGTGACCATCGCCGTCGACCACGTCTATGGCGAAAGCCTCACCTGATCGCCTAGGCAGTCCACTCGATGTGCCATTGACCCCCGAAAAGGCCACTGAATGTGCCATTGAGTGCACTGGGGTCGGTGCATATCTGCCTCCGTCATGTGAGTTGGTAGACGTCCAGTTCGACGGAATTCGGTAAACGTTCACCCGTGGCCACGAAGAGTGTCCCGTTCATCCAGCTGAGGGAGTCGGCGGACGTCGACAGTCGGGGAAAGGTGCGGAAGTAGATTCGGTCGGCGGGAACCTGCTCGCCGCGAGTCAGTGCGTCGATGTCCTGTTCGCTGCCGGTGCGCATCCCGACGTTGTGGACCGAGATCCGTTCGCCTGCGTCGGTCTCGAGTGCATATCGGGCGTCGAGTTCGGTGACAGTGGCCGATCTGAGGACCTGGTGGTCGGCGCCGCCGGCCAGGACGCGTCCTCGTATCACCGGCCCGTCGACGGTCCCACCGAGGATCGGTACGAGGCGTCGATGCCCGTCGCTGACCTGGCCGAGATCGATGGGCTCCCCGACCGTGACGGACAAGTGCGCGACGAACGTCAGATCGGGGCGCACGTCAGTTCGTTCGGTCTGCGAAGCCGTCGGGAAGATCGCCAGGTGCGACGGACACGATGGTCTCGTCGTCGGCTCCGACGTTCTCGAAGAGCGTGATCGTGGCGAACTCGGGGACGACATAGATGGGGTAGGTCGGTCCGGCGTCGCGGTACGCACGCATTTCGTCGAGGTGATCGTTCTGGTAGAGGACCGTTTTGGTGCCGTCCAATTCGATCCACTGAGGGAAGAAGATGGTTCCGTGCAGACGACGCTTTCCTGGGATGACGTTGACGACGACCGAGGTCCCGGTGGGCTCGTTCCACGAGATCTTGTAGACGTCGTCGTCGAGCTGGACGAGATCGACTTCCTGGTCCTTGACCCAGCGTCCGCCGACCATGCCGGTGTGAATTCGGTAGTCGATCGTGGTCGCGTTCTTCACATACATCTCGTACTGCCAGCTGTTGGCGTACGTGTAGATGAAGCGATGCCCGACGATGCCGCTCAGATCTTGGCTGGGGATGGGGTTCTCGACTGTGGTCATGGTCTTCATTTTGTCACAAAACTATGTTTGCGGCAAAACTATCTGTGCAATCATCGACGCATGGACTCCACCGCAACGGAATTGGGCCGACAGCTGGGGCCCCTGCGGCGATCACTGCTCCGGGCGACGCGGGATGTCGCGCAGCTGCCCGACATCGCCGACTCGCACATCGAGGTGATGCGAGCCCTCGCAGCAGAACCGTCCATGAGTCCGGGACGCCTTGCCGCCCGCCTCAACCTGGCCCGATCCACCGTGAGCAACCTGATCAGAGCGATGGTCGACGCCGGCCTGGTGGAAAGATCGATAACCGCCGGTGACCTTCGAGGGGCGACACTCACCGCATCGCCGAAAGCTGTGAAGCTCCTCGCCGAATACGACGCGGCGAGCTCCCGAGTACTCGCGGACGCACTGGACGAACTGAGTCGACACAACCGCGAGGCCATCGCCGCAGCTCTGCCGGCCTTGGCGGAAATCACGAGCATCCTCTCCCGCCGCAGCTCCTGATTCTCGGCGGTGCGTCCGCACCCATGCAGTCCACTCGATGTGCCATTGACCCCCGAAAAGGCCACCGAATGTCACATTGAGTACCGGGATGTCGTGCTAATGGTCCCTGTTTCGATCAGCGACGCGTGTTGATGTCGAGGACAAGCCGAGGAGTGCGCATCTGACCGACTGTCGACCACCAGCGGTGTGCGGGATACGACAGTCGAACCACGAAGTAGTTGACGAATTCGACAACGGCGAACAGCCACACGACGAGCAGTGCGACGCCAATTCCGGCGCTCGACGGGAACCATACGACGACACCGATGAGCCCAGCCGCCAACAATGGAACGTTTGCGACTCGACATACGCGATAGAACGCGCGAATGACCGGTGGCATCGGGTTGAGTTCGACCCAGGATCGCGCCATCAACCAGTAGATTCCCGCCTGCACGAGGACGGCAAGCAACGGGGTGAGAGCAGACCACATGGCGAGAGACTCCTCTCGACCGTCGAGCCGTGGTTCTGCCATGGTGAGCGCAATCGAAGCAAACACCGCTGCGGCGGACAGCTCACCCAGGCCGAGCGACAGATACCGTCGCCGCAACTCGTTCCGGCGACTACTGGACATCACGCCAGATTAGTCATGAGTTGGCACCGACACCCGCCCCCACAGTCCACTGGATGTGCCATTGACCCCCGAAAAGGCCACCAAGTGTCACATTGAGTGACCAGGGCGGGCGGGAAGTCATTGGTTGCGGGCAACCGGGATCCAGAGTTCTCCGGCTCCCGATGACCAGTCGGGCGTGTTCTCGGTGACGGTCAGGATTTCCGGTCCGGGGGTGATGTGGAAGGGGTGGGAGGGGAACCACTCGCTGAATGCGTCGGCCCAGAGTTGTTGTAGTGCTGGGGCGAGTGCGGTGTCGCTGCGTGTTTCGAAGACCGCCCATGTCGATGCGGGGACGCTGAGGGAGTTCAGGTCGGCCGGTATGGGGGCTGTGGTGGCGACGGCGAAGTAGTAGTCGAAGAGACTGCCGTCGGTTCGGTCGGCCTCGAAGCCATCGCTGACGAAGAGGATGTGGGGGAGTTCGGGCAGGTCGGCGTGTCGGCGGAGTTGTTCGCCGAATCCGGTGGGCAAGGTCTGGTGGAACTGGGTCATGGCGGTGTTCTCGCCGTGGAATGTGAGGGGGATTCGCGTCGATTTGCCGATGATGTGGAATGCGGGCAGTTCGGTGATGCGGTAGTCCATGGTGCTCTTTCCTTCGATGGTCAGGTGAAATGCCAGTGGTGGTCTGGAGCGGAGGGTGGTCCCTGGCTTGCGGGCGTGGGATGGTGTGACCCCGTGCATGTCTCGGAATGCGCGAGTGAATGCGTCGCCGCTGTAGCCGTATTTGGTCGCGACGTCGAGCACCCCGTTGCCGGCGAGAATGTCTGCTGCTGCCAACGACATTCGCCGTTGTCGGATGTATGCCGACAGTGGGATTCCGGCCAGTGCGGAGAACACGCGTCGAAAGTGATAATCGGACGTGAGGGTGATGCGAGCAAGCTGTGCCGGGTCGATGTCGTGATCGAGGTTGTCCTCGATGTAATCGAGTGCTGCATTCCATCGTTCGAGCATGTGCCGGTGGCCTTTCCTTCGGTCTGGTGACAACGATAGGGAGGCGCAGGCACGGTTGGCTCGACTTTTCGAGCCCGGCTGGGTCGGGTTCAGATGGTGCGCAGATGCCGTCCGCGTCGCCGCGCACGGAGGCGACCGAGTTCGGCCAACGCGGCATGCGATTGTGCGTCGGCCGGGCGATAGACGATCAATCTAAGATCCGGGTCGCCGAGTGGAGTGAGGACGTCGAACGTCACGGTCACCGGGCCGACAAGCGGGTGCCGCATCGGCTTGTCTCCCCGGCTTCGTATCGATACTTCACGCGATTGCCAGTATCGCGAGAATTCGGCACTGCCGTGTTGGAGTTCGTCGATCAGCAGGGCGAGGTGAGTGTCGTGTGAGTGGTCGACCCACGCGGCACGCAGATCGGCGACGGCACCGCGGACGACGTCGTCGCGTGACTCGTAGAAGCCGTCGAATGATTTGTCCAAGAAGCACATTCGGAGGACATTACGACTCTCGGCGGGCCGTTCGTCTATGTCGAGCAGCAGGGCGGCCATGGTTTCGTTGATGGCCAGGATGTCGAGTCTGTAATCGAGGACCATGGCAGGCAGCGGCTCGACGTCGTGTACCAACTGGGCGATTCCGTCGGGAATCTTTCGGTCGGTGGGCCGTTCGGGTGCACGATGCCCCGCCAACGTGAACAGGTAGCCCGTCTGGTCGCCGGACAACTTCAAGGCCCTCGACAGTGACCCCACCACCTGGGCGGACGGTCGGATATCACGGGCCTGCTCGAGCCGCACGAGATAGTCGACGCTGACACCGGCGAGCGCGGCGACCTCCTCGCGCCTGAGTCCGGGGGTCCGGGAGGCCCCGATCCGTGGCGGCAGACCGACGTCGGACGGAACGAGCGCTTCACGTCGAGACCGCAGGAAGGCCGCCAGTTCTCGGCGGGCCATCTCCGGTGGCGTCGTGGTCATTCCAGACAGCGTAGGTCAATTCGGACCACTCAGCCTGGTATCGCGCGTCCCAGGATGACCATGACCTTCCCGCTTCTCGACCGGACCGGCACTGTGAGCCGGACGGATCGATCGAGAAGGAGACACACGATGACACGGATGGACGACTATCGACTCCTGGGACGCTCGGGACTGCGCGTGGCACCGTTGTCGTTGGGGGCCATGACATTCGGGGACGCCTGGGGGTGGGGAGCCGACAAGCAGGAGTCGAAACGCATCTTCGACGCTTATCTGGACCTCGGAGGCAACATGATCGATACCGCGAACATCTACACCGACGGTCAATCGGAGCGGTATCTGGGGGAATTTCTCGAAGGTTGTCGCGACTCGGTTGTCGTATCGACCAAATATGCGGCGACGCGCGATCCGGCGGACCCGAATGCGGGTGGCGGCGGGAGAAAGAGCCTGCGTGGTTCGGTCGAGGCCAGTTTGCGGAACCTGGGCACCGACTACATCGATCTGATGTACCTGCACGCATGGGACGGTGTGACGCCGAGCGACGAGATCATGGCCGCCCTCGGTGATTTGGTGCAATCGGGAAAAGTTCTCTACCTCGGCATTTCGGATACCCCGGCCTGGGAGGTCGCGCGAATGCAGACCCTTGCGCAGCTACGCGGATGGCCACCGCTGTCCGCACTGCAGGTCGAGTACAGCCTGATCGAGCGCACTACCGAACGCGAGTTGTTACCGATGGCAGCAGATCTGGGTCTCGGTGTGATTCCGTGGTCACCGCTCGGCGGGGGTGTGTTGACGGGTAAGTACACCGCTGCCGACCTCGAAGGGGCGAGCTCGAATTCACCGACGGGCAGTCGGCGCGATCACGCGAGGTCGAACCGAACACTGACCGAACGTGGGCTGCGCACAGCCGACGTCGTCGTCGAGGTGGCAGAAGAGTTGGGTGCGACTGCGGCCCAGGTGGCGTTGGCATGGACGCTGCTGCATCCCGCCGTCGTCAGTTGGTTGATCGGTGTGCGGACCGCAGAACAGTTGCAGCACAACATCGGTGCCCTCGATATCGTCTTCGACGAGTCGCAGTTGGCTCGGCTGCATTCGGTCAGCGCGATCGACATGGGGTTTCCGCACGAATTCCTGGCGCGTCCGATGGTCCGCGGGGTCACGAGCGGGCGGACGTCGGTGCGTCCACGCCCGCCGCGGTCCTGGTGATCGGACCTGGTGAGCATTCGAATCAGGACGACGGTGATCGACGATAGGTCAACGGATCACCGTCGTGCACGACCGTGAAACCTGCCTTCTCCAGCACTCGGCGCGACGCCGCATTGCCGCGTGCGACTGACGCAACCGACGCGAGGTTGCCCACGGTCTCGCGGGCCAAGCCCAGCACTTGCCCAGCGCAGCCGCGTCCCCAGTGCTCTGGATGCACCCAGTAGCCCACCTCGACGTGATCGGCTCGACGGATGAGGCTCAGCAGTCCGACCGGTACCGCGTCTTGGACTCCGATCGACCACATGGGCAGGTCGGGTGTATCGAGGTCCGTCGTCGCCAGTGCTCGGCTGAATCGACGGTCGAAATAAGTTCTTGTCCAGGGCTTTCCGTCGCCCACCCACTGCATGACGGTGGCGTCCGAGGCCATCGAGTACAGGAATTCGGCATCCGTGGCGGCTGCCGGCCGTAGCCGGGTCGCCGTCACAACCGCCGACCATCGATCGGTCGAGGGTCGGCCAACCGCAGTACGATGCACATGACCTGCAGACGATAGAGGCATCCGGATCCGACCGCCACCGAATACCCAAGGGAGCCCGATGAACCTGGCCGACTACGACGTCTCGAGCTTCGATTGCTATGGAACGTTGATCGATTGGGAGTCGGGTATCGGTGACGTGCTCGGCGCATGGGCTGCGGATACAGGGTCGCCGATGTCCAAGGACGAATTACTCGCCGCCTATGCGCCCAACGAAGCACAGGCGCAGCAGGATTCACCGTCGATGCTCTATCCCGACATCCTGGCCGACGCATTCGGACGAACAGGCGACGCGCTGGGTATACCGGTCACCCCGGAATGGTCAGGCAGACTCGCCGGCTCCGTTCCGGACTGGCCGGCGTTTCCGGACTCGGCGGACGCACTGGCATCACTCGCCGAGCACTACAAGCTGGTGATTCTGTCCAACGTGCACCGCGCGGGTTTTGCCGGTAGCAACCGTCGGCTCGGCGTTGAATTCGACGCCATCGTCACAGCCGAGGATGTGCACGCATACAAGCCGGCGGACAACCATTTCGATGCGCTCGACGCGATCCTCGACGACTTCGGTGTGCCCAAATCACGTCTGCTGCACGTGGCACAGAGCCTGTTCCACGATCACGTCCCGGCGCGGCGTCACGGCCTTGCGTCGGTGTGGATCGATCGCAGACACGATCGGCCAGGGTGGGGCGCAACACCGGAGCCGAACGGCGACTACGGTTTTGCGATGCAGTTCCCGAGCATGGCGGAGTTTGCCGACGCGGCCCGTGGGGCGCACGGCAATGCGTAGGTTGAGCACCCTGGTCGGGCTGTGTCTCGGATTGATCGGCTCGCTCGGATACTTGCTGTGGGAGATCAGGCCGCGACGGGTCAACTACGCGTTCGTCGTGGACAGTTCGAGTTACATCCGCTCGTTGGGAATCACCTACACAACGGCGTTCGTTGTCTTCGGCCTGCCCGTCCTCGGCGCTGTTCTCGGCCTCGTGGTCGGTGTTCTGTTCACCAGAAAGCGACGCTGACGCTGTCGTTTCCGGGCGACTGCCCTACCAGTGCCATGCGTCGCCGCCGACGTTCTCGATGGTTCGTTGCAGGACGCGGATAGTGGTCGCGAAATCGTCCTGACTGATTCCCTGCATGCGTTCGTCTTGCAGCATCCGTTGGATGTCCGCGGCGCGGGCGAACAGCCGCTCGCCCTCAGGCGTGAACTTCAGTCGTGCATGGGATTCGGTGATCAACCCCTTCTCGGTAGCGGAGTCGATTGCGTCGACGATCGCGCCAGGGGTGTCGTTGTGTCCGATCGTGTCGATAGTCCTCGCTCGATCGGCACCAGCGGGATGCAGTGAAATCTGATGCAGGAGCCACCATTCGGCCTGGGTGATGCCGATGTCGCGGAGCGCTCCGCGCGTTCGAGCGCGGACGGCCTCCCCGGCGCGGATGGTCCAGAAGCCGATGGGTTGCATCTCGGGTGGTTGCATAGGGCGCTGTGTCGTCATGCATCGAACGGTAGAACCTGAACAATGCTTCAGGTCAAGAGACCGACTGGCCGGTAGAGTCTCGCGCGTGGACAGACCATCCGGCAGATCGCTCGTCGCAGTGCTTGGGGGCGTCGGCGCGGCCACAGGGACTGCGGCCGCAGTGGTGTGGCACGTTGCGATCACCGAACCGCCGGACACTCCTGGGACGGCACATCTGCGACCGAGCTGGTTCCCTGTGTCGCTGTATCTCGTTGCCGCCGGAGTGGCTCTGGCTCTGGTGGTGGCGTGGTTTCTCGTCGATTCCGGAATGCGCGTCGTCAGAGACCGTCAGTACAGTTCCGCCCACCTGTTCGCGTTGCTGATCGTCGTCGGTGCGGCGTTGGGAGCGGGCAGCGCCTTCGCGTGGACCCACTGGCCGCCGCAGCGGTCGGAGGCGGACACCGCGGCTCCATTGCTCCCCACGTTGATGTTCGTGGACTCGGGTGACGAGCCAACGACTCCAGCATCCGACTACGGCTGGACTTCGATGGACATTCACACTGCAGACACGTACTTCTCGGACACGTATGTATCGGACCTGTACAGCACCGATACGTCGTACATCTCTCGCGGTGAGCCGGAGTCGACCTTCACCCCGATCATCGGCAGTCCGTGGACGGTGTTTCCGGTCGGCGGTGCCGTGCTGGCCGCGGTGGCGGCATGGACGTTGTCGCTGAGGGATTTTCGGTTGACTGCGGTGTCACGATCGGACCCGGATGCGCTCTAGCGAGCCCTACTCGTCCGTGCGTAGTTCGTCGACCAACGTGAACAGCCTGCCCAGGTAGTCGCTGTGAAAGACCTCGGTGGCGCGGATCTTTGCGTTTCCGTCGAGTCCGAACTGAAGGTTGACGAGTTCGACTCCGATGGCGACGCGTCGAGCATCGAGGGTCTCGAGTTCGGCGGCGAGAGCATCGACCTTGGCCAGCGGAGACAGTTCGTCGGTCATATCGGAATCGTAGAGGTCAGCCGACGGCTGCGAGGAACTCGCTGTAGAACAATCCGAGCCCCAGCGCCGACGCGATGGCCGCGAACAGCCACAGTCGGATGATGACCGTTGTTTCCGCCCAGCCACCCAACTCGAAGTGATGGTGGATCGGTGCCATCCGGAACGGCCGCTTGCCGGTGGACTTGAAGGACGCGACCTGGATGACCACCGACGCGCTCTCGGCGACGAAAAGGGCTCCGAAGACAACCGCGATCAGCTCGGTCTTGCTGACGACGGACAGGCCGGCGAGCAGACCACCGAGTGCCAGGGAGCCGGTGTCGCCCATGAAGATCTTGGCCGGTGCCGCGTTCCACCACAGGAATCCGATGCACGCTCCCGCGGCCGCCGCGCACACGACAGCGAGGTCGAGGGGATCACGCACTTGGTAGCACCCGGCCACCGAATTGGTGGCGCACGATTGCCGGTACTGCCAGAACGTCATCACCGTGTAGGCGCCGAGGACGAGGGTCATCGAGCCCGCCGCCAACCCGTCGAGCCCGTCGGTGAGGTTGACGGCATTGGACCAGGCAACGACGAGAAACACACAGAACAGCACGAAGACGATCGGAGCCATCGTGAAGAACGTCGACTGACGCACCAGTGACAGTTCGACGTTGCCCGGCGTCAGCCCGTTGCCGTTGCGAAACTGCAGAGCCAGAACCGCGAAGATCACCGCGGCACTGATCTGCCCGACGTATTTTCCGGTGGCTTTGAGGCCGAGGCTTCGCTTCATCCGGAGCTTGATGTAGTCGTCGAGGAAACCGACGATGCCGAGGGCGGTCGCGAGACCGAGGATCAACAGCGCCGATGCCGACGGCCCGTCGCCTCCCATCGCCACGAGGTGGGAACCGAGGTAACCGGCCCACAGACCCACGATGATCGCGACGCCGCCCATCGTCGGCGTTCCTCGCTTGGCTTGGTGGCTCGCCGGGCCTTCGACGCGAATCTCCTGGCCGAAGCCCTGTCGGGTGAACAGCGCGATGAGAAATGGCGTCAACAGAATCGAGACCGCCAATGCGATTCCACCGGCGACGAGAATGTTGATCATGCGTTGAAGCCCACTCTTCCTCTGTGCTGCGGTTGCCCACCGGGTGCTACCGAGCACCGCGGGATACTGTGCCAAACGAATCGGCAAAAGTCGCATTGCGTGACGAAGGTGTTACTCACAGTTGATACGTACCGGGAGGCACACCGACCAATTCGGTGAACTCGCGGGTGAAATGCGCCTGGTCGAACCAGCCGTACCGCGCGGCCAGTTCCGCCAGCGACCCGCTGTATCCGTTGTCGAGATCACTGAGTGCGTCGTGAATCCGATATCGGCCCAGAACCCACTTGGGCGTCGCACCGACATAACGCTCGAACATCCGCTGTAGCCGACGAGTCCCGATGCCACATCTGTCCTCCACCTGGCCGACGCGTATCAGCGTCCGATCACCGAGCATCGTGCCGATGACATCCAAGACGATCTCGTACTCCGGCTCGACATCGTGGGCGTAGGGCTCGAGAACCGCGTCGACGACGGTTCGGCAGTGGTCGGCATCGTGCTGTGCGTCCAGTTGCGTCAACGCGGCGACGGTCTCCGATCGAAAGGGGGTGGGCGGAGCTACTGGGACGTCGCGCAGAGTTCGGGCCACGGTTCCGGTGAAGCTCGCGTAGCCGCCGGGTCGGAACTTGACGCCGAACACCCACCCGGACTCGGCGAGTTCGACGTCGAACCGTCGGGTCAGCACTCCGGTCACGACCACCGGCTCGGTGACGCCGGCGCGGGTCCAGCCGTGCTCGACGCTGAGCGTGCATGCCGGGTGGGGCAGGGTCGAGCTGCGATACGAGGTGCCCGACGGCAGATCCCACCGAAGTTGCCAGTAGTTCTCGACCCATGGTTCCAACGACGCCGCACACGGCAGCCGGACCAGGTCGACATACTGCGCCAGCTGATCCGGCCGCAGGACACCGGCGTGGGTGGCTGTCGCATTTTTCCTATCCGGCACGGGCGTCAGTGTAGGAGTCTGGTCCGACACCTTCGAGAAACGATCGACGCTGTCGAGGAGAAACACCATGAACGATGCACCCGTGGCAACCCTGAAGATGGTCACGCTGGACTGCGGAGATCCCGAGGCCAGCGCGACGTTCTGGTCTGCGCTACTCGGCTGGACCGTCGTCCACGCGGAGAAGGATTACGCGATGCTGCAGGGGCCCTCCAGCGCGCTCGGATTCGGACGCGTGGAGAATTATCAGCGGCCGGAGTGGCCGAACACGAAGGGCAGCAAACAGTTTCACTTCGATCTCGCGGTCGACGATCTGGATGCGGCCGCGACAGCCGCAGTGCAGTTGGGTGCAACTGTGCCCGACGAGCAACCGGGTGAGACCTGGCGTGTGCTGTTGGATCCGGCCGGGCATCCGTTCTGCCTGACAAATGCCGCGAACTGGGGCTGACGTGGCTAGCCTTGTCCGGGTGAAACCACGTCTGGCAGGAATCGAAATCGTCGTCGCCGATATGGCAGTTGCATTGGCGTTCTACCGCGTTCTGGGACTGGACATTCCGGCCGACGCCGACGCCGAGCAACATGTGGAGGTCGACCTCGGTGGGGTTCGGTTGTTGTTCGACCTACCCTCGACGATCACCTCGTTCGATCCGACGTGGACCGCGCCGAGCGGAGGCCACCGCGTCGCGCTGGCATTCGACTGCGGCACGGCCGCCGGGGTCGATGCCGCGTGGGCGGCGGTGACCGACGCGGGGTACACAGGGCACCTGCAGCCGTGGGATGCGTTCTGGGGGCAGCGTTATGCCGTCGTGCACGATCCCGACGGCACCACCGTCGATCTGTACGCGAACGTGTGACCGGTCAGCTCACCGGAGCGATGATCTGAATCAGGTTGCCGCAGGTGTCGTCGAACACGGCGGTGATCACCGGGCCCATCTCGGTGGGCTCCTGAGTGAACCTGACACCCAGTCCGACAAGCCGATCGTGTTCGGCGGCAACGTCTTCGACGGCGAACTGGGTGAACGGAATGCCGTCGGTGAACAGTGCCGTCTTGAACGGGCCGGTTGCCGGATGGCCGCTGGGCTCGAGCAGTAGCTCGGTGCCCTCCGGCTCCTGAGGAGATACGACCGTGAGCCAGCGATCTGTTCCGCCCATGGGAATGTCGTGCTTGACCACGAAGCCCAGTACGTCGGTGTAGAACGCCAGTGCCTTGTCTTGATCGTCGACGAACACACTGGTGATGTTGATTCTCATTGCGGCCCCTCGCCTGTGGGCCCGCCGGTCAGTTCGACGGCGACGTCGAGGTGGCCGAGATGGCGGGCGTATTCCTGCAGTACATGAAAGCAGATCCAGATCAGGGTGGGCTGTTCTTCGGTGAATCGTCCACCCAGGGTGGCCACGTCGTCCATGCGATGAGACCGCAGCACCTGCTCGGTCAGTCGAGCGCCGTCGTCGAGGCGCGCGAGCAATGCCGCCGCCGGCACGTCGGTCGGCACATGCCAGGATCCGTCCTCTTTGTCCCCCCACGGATCGTCGACGGCGCGCCCGAGGAACCCCCAGACGAACCAGCGCTGCTCCATGTACACAAGATGGATGAGCATCTCGAGGGGAGTCCACTGCGACGGCACAGCCGACGTGGCCAGCGCGTCGTCACTCAACGCGGCGATCCGCCGGGCGAGCTCACCGCGGTAGAAGCGGAGGTACTCGACGAACAGGTCGGCGGGATCGGACAAGGAGGACTCGGGCTCCGGGAACGTCGTCAGCTGTGCCATGGGTCCTTCGTATCGGGTGGTGGGCTGCGTGTCCATTCTGTGGATGCGAAATCGGGATGAGGGCCGCGATCGAGAATTGTGGACACTCAGCTCACTGCTCGCGCTCCGTCGGCGCGGCAGACTCAGCCGAATAACAGCAGCGCGGCCAGGGTGAGCATCATGATTCCGATACCGAGATCGAGGACCCGCCACGCCGTCGGCCGCGCGAACAGGGGGCTGAGCACGCGCGATCCGTATCCGAGAGCGGTGAACCAGAGCACGCTGCCCAGCACGGCACCGAGGGCGAACCACCACCGAAGCTCGCCCGGCTGCCGGTTACCGATGGACCCGAGAAATACGACGGTATCGAGGTAGACGTGCGGGTTGAGCCACGTCAACGCGAGACACGTTGCGACAGCGGCGATCAGCGAGCCCCCACCGCCGCCGTCGGTGGTCATCGCCGCTGGGGTGCGGGCGCGGTTCAGCGCCATCACTCCGTAGACGAAGAGGAACAGCGCTCCGAGCACGGTGACGACGCGTAACGCCAGCGGAAACCGGTCCACGAGGACGCCGATGCCCGCCACCCCGGCGACGATCAGCACGGCGTCGGACAGCGCGCACACCGCAACCACCGGGAACACATGGGTGCGTTGCAGGCCCTTGCGCAGGACGAACGCGTTCTGCGCACCGATGGCGACGATAAGGGACAGGCCGACTCCCAATCCGGTCAACGTCGATTGTGCTGCGGCAAGCGAGGTCATGCTGTTCACGCTAGGAGGCGACCAGCATTAGAGCCAGCGAATGTTTTTCACCATCGGTAAGTGTAACTTCATATTGTGGAGATCGAGCAGCTCAGAGCGCTGACAGCAGTAGTCGACGGTGGAACTTTCGAGGCTGCCGCACGTGCATTGCATGTGACCCCGTCGGCAGTAAGCCAGAGAATCAAGTCGCTCGAAGCGTCGTTGGGGCGCACCCTGGTGCAGCGGACGAAACCGGTGGTGGCCACCCAGTCGGGTGCCGCGGTACTACGCCTGGCTCGTCAGATCGATACGCTCACGGATCAGACGAGGGCCGAGCTCAACGACGACGGCGTCTCGGCCCCCATTTCGATTGCCGTCAATGCCGATTCGATGGCGACGTGGGTGCTACCTGCGCTCGCGCCACTCGCCGGTACGACGACCTTCGATCTGCATCGCCAGGACCAGGACCGCACGGCCCAGCTCCTGCACGACGGAATCGTCTCTGCTGCAATAACATCGGTGACCGAGCCGGTTCGCGGGTGTACCGTCCGATCCCTCGGTGCCATGCGCTACCGGCCGTCGGCCACCGAAAAGTTCGCCGAGCGATGGTTCGGCCCCGGCACGACGATCGAGGCACTGCAGACCGCGCCGGTGGTGGTGTTCGATGCCGACGACCGGTTGCAGGACAACTACTTACGGCACCGAGGCGTCGATTCGCATACCCCGCCCCGTCACCTCGTCCCGGCGTCCTCGGACTACGCCCGGGCGGTGGAACTCGGCTTCGGCTGGGGAATGATCCCGGACCTCCAGGACTGTGACTCGCTGACGTGCTTCGACGCCGACGGCATCGAAGACGTTCAGCTGTACTGGCAGCAGTGGTCGCTGTCGTCGCCTGCACTGCAGCGAGCGGCCGACGCCGTCGCAGCCGCGGCAGCGACCGTGCTGCGGTGAGTCACGCCGGACTGTCGTTCGGAACGATGTCGGGCTGCCCATCGCCGACGGGATCGAGAATCGCCGCCGCGCGGGCACCCCACCGCTCGTGCGCCGATTGACGAGACATGCCGACCGCCTGGCCGATGATCGCCCACGTCGCACCCTGAACGCGCAGCACCACAACGGTTTCGATGCCGTCGAGCCCCGCCGCCAGTTGCACACGAAGACTCAACAGATGCCACGCGAGGCTCCGTCGTGCAGGCAGCTCGGTCGACTGCTCTGCCTCCCATTCCGGTGTGCCCGGCAGTGGGCCGGTGCCGATGATCTCGTCGGCAATGCGACCGGCCTCGGTGGCTGCGGCCGTCACGACCGCCCGTGTTGCCGCAGTGATGTCGGCCTCGGCGGCCAGCTCGATCGGATCCATGATCCACCTCCTGTGTCAGGTTTATCCTGACAGAAGGCTGCGGCTGATGTCAAGGATTACCTGACGCGGTGGGTCAGAGCCGATTCAACACCCGATCGATCGACTCGATTGCCTGTGTCAGTTCGGCTTCGGTGACTGTCAGTGCCGGCCGGAATCGCACTGCCGCGTCGCCGCAGCCGAGCGCGAGTACGTGCTCCTCGGTGCGCAGCAGTTCGATCACTCGGTCGCGGGTCGTAGCGTCGGGCAGGGAGAAGGCGCACATGAGTCCGCGTCCACGAACCTCGGAGACCATCTCATGTCGAGTTGCCAACTCCTGCAACTGCTTCAGCAGCACTGTTCCGAGTTGGCCGGCGCGTTCGATGAGGTTCTCGGCTTCGACGACCTCCAATATTCGACGCGACCGCACCATGTCGGTGAGGCTGCCACCCCACGTCGAGTTGATTCTGGAGCTGACCGCGAACACGTGGTCGTCGATGTCGTCGACGCGACCGCCCGCCATCACGCCGCAGACCTGGACCTTCTTACCGAAGGCGACCACATCCGGGACGACGTCGAGCTGCTGGAAAGCCCATGCGGTGCCGGTCATTCCGGCTCCGGTCTGCACCTCGTCCATGACGAACAGTGCGTCGAACTCGTGGCAGAGTGCGCGCAGCTTCTGCAGGAAGCGGGGGCGGAAGTGGTGATCCCCGCCCTCGCCCTGGATGGGTTCGATGATGGCGCAGGCGATGTCGTGCGGATTGGCTTCGAAGGCCAGCCGCGCGGCCGTCAACGATGCGTCTTCGAGCTCGTCCATGTTCGCGTCGGATCTGATGAACGGGGACGGAATTCGGGGCCAGTCGAATTTCGGGAAGCGCGCGACCTTGTTCGGATCGGTGTTGGTGAGGGACATCGTGTACCCGGAGCGCCCGTGGAATGCGTGCTCGAAGTGCATCACCTGCGAGCCCAGGGACGGATCGATGCCCTTGCGCTCGTTCCACCGGGACTTCCAGTCGAATGCCACCTTCAATGCGTTCTCCACTGCCAATGCACCGCCCTCGACGAAGAACAGGTGCGGTAGCCGAGCATCGCCCAGCACCCGGGCGAACGTGTCGACGAAGCGTGCCATCGGCACGGTGTAGATGTCGGAGTTGCTGGGTTTGTTCATCGCCGCCTGCAGCAGGTCGGCCCGGAAATCCGGATCGTCGGTCAGGGCGGGGTGGTTCATACCCAGGGCATTGGACGCGAAGAAGGTGAACAGATCCAGGTAGCGGGTGCCGTCTCGGGCGTCGACCAGGGTGGACCCGGTGGAGGCGTCCAGGTCCAGGACCAGCTCGAAACCGTCGGCCAATAGGTGTTCACCGATCACGCCGCGGGCGGTCGAGGCGTCGATGGGCACTCCGGTGCGCTGTAATACTTGCGTCATGATGACGAACATACGCGTTAATATTCCGTAAGCAAGACATTTAGACAGGAAATAATACGGTTGTAACCCCCGTCGGTAGGCTTATCTCCGACGGTTCGATTCTCTCCACGGAAGGTGTACGCGCATGTCTGCATCCATCACCCACGACGAGCTGAGTGTGCGTACGCGCGCCATTCTCGACCGGCTGGGTGCGACGATCGCGCTCGACGTGCCGGCCGGTCTCGACGCGATCACCGCGAGATCGCCGATCACCGGCGGAAATCTGGCGTCGCTGGCATCGACCTCTGCCGCAGACGTCGACGGTGTCATCGCGGACGCAGCTGCGGCGTTCGTCTCGTGGTCGCAGGTGCCGGCACCGGCGCGGGGTCAGGTGATCCGAGAACTCGGGGAACTGCTGCGTACGCACAAGGAGGACCTCGGCGCCCTGGTCTCCATCGAGGCCGGAAAGATCGTCTCCGAGGGGCTCGGGGAAGTGCAGGAGATGATCGACATCTGCGACTTCGCCGTCGGCCTGTCACGTCAGCTGTACGGCAACACCATTGCCACCGAACGCCCCGGGCATCGCATGATGGAGCAGTGGCATCCGCTCGGTGTCGTCGGCGTCATCACGGCGTTCAATTTCCCTGTCGCGGTGTGGAGTTGGAACACGGCGTTGGCGTTGGTGGCGGGCGACACCGTCATCTGGAAGCCGTCGGAGAAGACCCCGCTGACTGCCGTCGGCGTGCAGGCTCTGTTCGAGCGTGCTGCTGCCGCTGCAGGTGTGGATCCCAAGATCGCTCAGTTGGTGATCGGGGACCGAGCGTCCGGTGAAGCGCTGGTGGACGATTCGCGTGTTGCTCTGGTGTCGGCAACCGGTTCGACCAGGATGGGCAAGGCTGTTGCGCCGCGGGTTGCGCAGCGATTCGGGCGCGTGCTGCTCGAACTCGGCGGCAACAACGCGGCGATCGTCACGCCGTCGGCAGACCTCGATCTCACGACGCGCGGGCTGGTGTTCTCGGCGGCGGGTACGGCCGGCCAGCGGTGCACCTCGCTCCGACGCGTCATCGCGCATTCCTCGGTTGCGGACGAACTGGTGGCCAAGTTGGTCGCGGCGTACGAGACGCTGTCCATCGGATCTCCCTTGGAGAGTGACACTTTGGTGGGACCGCTCATCGACGCGGGCGCGTTCGCCGGCTATCAGAAGGCGCTCGAGGCCGCCAGGTCCGACGGCGGAACGGTGGTGGTCGGCGGTGAGCGCGTGAATGTCGTCGACGAGTATTCGTACTACGTGCAGCCCGCGATCGTGACGATGCCCGCCCAGACCGACATCGTCAAGCACGAGACGTTCGCGCCCATCCTGTACGTGCTCACCTACGACACCCTCGACGAGGCCATCGCCCTGCACAACGATGTGCCGCAGGGACTTTCGTCGTCGATCTTCACTACCGACCTGCGTGAAGCGGAACGCTTTCTGTCGGCTGCGGGATCGGACTGCGGCATCGCGAACGTCAACATCGGTCCCTCCGGTGCCGAGATCGGCGGTGCTTTCGGCGGCGAGAAGGAAACCGGTGGCGGACGCGAATCAGGTTCGGACGCATGGAAGGCCTACATGCGCCGGGCGACGAACACGGTCAACTATTCCAACGAACTGCCCCTGGCGCAGGGAGTGAAATTCGGCTGACGGCATGATCGGCAGTATGAAAGTACTGTCGATGCTCTTGGCCGGTTTCGTTCTCGGCTATGCCATCAGTGACATCGGCCCCGTCGAGTCGCTGGTGAACAGCACTGCGGAATTCGGGTCGTTCTGGTCGATTGTCAACGGGCTCACAGTCGTTGCCGTCGCTGCCTGTGGGACGGCGGTCGCCGTGGCCCGGGTCAGTGCGCCAACTGCGACCATCGTGGCGATGGCAGCGCTGCTCGTCGTGGTGTTCCAGACCGTCGGAATGGTGCCCGGCATACTCGGGCACTGGGCCGCTGCAGTGGGCACCGGTGTGCTGCTGGGTGCGGCCGCGGTCTTGTCGGGACACCACCGTGGTGCACAGGCCGCCCTGGGTGTCTCGGTTGTGGGCGCCGGGCTGCTGGGTTATTGGCTCGATGCGCTGATGCAGGCGAACGACGGTCCCGTCTTCGTCTGGGATGTGGTCGGTGCCGAGGACGATGTGGCGCCCGAGCGCGCGATCGTCATGGTGATCGCTGCAGTGGCCGCGGCAGTCACGTTGTTCCTGGCACGCCGCCACGAGGTGGTGCAGCCACCCGAGACCCCGCGGATTCTGCTCGTCGGCCTGTCGCTGCCCGTCGTGGCAAGCGTCCTGAGCTGGATTGCGGCAGATGCCGATACGCGGAGCGTCGAGTGGCTCGGGGCTCTCGTCGGTATGACGGCTGCCGCGCTGCTGGCCTCGTTCCTACTTCCTGGGCGCGACGGATGCCTGCTGCTGGTGCTGTTCGCAGTGTCGGCGACGGCCCTGGGCACCTCCGGCTTCGCCGCGGGAGATGCCGTTCGGTTGTGCGCGAGCGCAGCACTGTTGGTAGTGGGAGCCGGGATCGGTTACCGGTGGCCGCAGCTGTACATCGGGCTGGGCGGCCTGTTCGTCATCGCTGCTACGAGCCTGACGGAGAACTACGTCGACATTCCGATCGTCTCGCAGTTCGCTCTGCCGCTCGTTGCGGCCTATGTTCTGGTCTCCGCACTGGCGACCTCGCCCGGATCTCTGGTGATCTCACTGCCGGCGGTGTTCGTCATGGCCCTGCCCGTGACCGTGGTGTCCGCCGGCTACACACCGTCGTTTTCCATGGATGAATCGGTCATCTCACGCACAAGCGAGCCCGACCACCTGGTGCTGTCGGTGGCCGGGCTCGTGGTTCTTGCTGTGGTGACGGGTGCCGCTGTTCTGCTGGCGCGTCGCTCACCCGTCGTGCGTGGAAACTCGTAGTGGGCTACGAGTTTCCACGCACCTACGGGGTCGGCGCGACAGTCGTCGTCGGAGCTGCGGCGTCGGGAGTGACCGGGGTGTCCGTGGCGGGCGCGGTGACGCATACCGGCGGTGCGCCCTCGACGGGTGCCTCACCCTCGGCTGCAGTCGTGCAAGCCGGTTCTGCAGGCTCGGCAGCGGGAGCCGGTGCCGGTGCCGGCACCTCGGCCGCGGGGCCGGGAGCAGGCGCAACGGGGGCGGCCGGGGCAGCCGGGCTGGTGGTGACCGGTGCCGTCGTGGTTGCGGTCGGAGTTGCCGTTGCCGAGGTGGTGGTCTCGGGTGTGGCGGCGATGGCCTGAATTGCTGCGCGGCCTGCCTTCTCCTGTACTTCCTTGGTCTTCACCGGCTCGCCTCGGTTGGCCTGCTCGGCCAGCTGGGTCAGCCAGGCTGCGGCGTACTGGACCGACGTCAGTGGCTTGCCGTTGGCTGCGTCGGCGTCGCGCCAGTAGTCGAAGTGGTGTCCCGTGCCGGGTCCGAGGGTGAGGCCGTAGGGATCGTTCATGACGACCGGGATCGTGTTCTGGTTGGACGAGATGAATCCGGTGATTTCGCGGAAGATTTTCTGCGGCAGGTACACCAGGTCGACCATCTGGCCGGTCTCGATCGGTTCTTCACCGTCGACCTCGGCCGAGACGGGGGTCGTTGCGGTGCCGGGCTTGTAATTGGGCTCGGACACCTTGATCAGCACGTCGAGGAACGTCTCGTCGCTCTGCATCCAGTTGGGTTGCGACGCAATGTCGTTGAATGCATTGATTGCGATGCGGCCCATGGCCAGAGCAAGATCGGCTCCGGTGGCCGGAGTGAGCTGCTCGTTCTGCAGCGCGTCGGCATTGACCTGTCGACCGACGTTGGCGGCCAAGTGGATCAGCGACGTGTTCTGCGGCAGAGCGCAGGTGAGGTCACCGTCGGAGCAGAAGGACGCGACGCGTCCGTCGAGTGCGCCGAAGCTGCCCGAGGTTCCGGGCAACGCGCCCTGACCGGGGATGGCGGTGTTGCCGTTCTGGTACTTGGTGCCGAAACCGTCCGGGTTGCTGAACGGGTTCTCGGCACCGGGGAACGGACCCTCGCCGGCGACGCGGCCGGCGTCGGCGAGAATGACGACCCCGACGACCTGGGAGGGATCGATGATGCCGTACTTGCCATCCTCGGGAACTGCCTGGTTGCCGATCTCCATGGCGGTGCGGCGAGCCACGTCTGCACCTTCGCTGTAGCCGACTATGGCGAAGCGAGTGTTGGGGCAGGACGCGGTGATTTCTTTCATGATGGTCTGCGAGTTGGTGACGCCCGTCTGCACGGCGTTCTCGTAGCTCGCGAGGTCCGCCGGGTACTCCACGTAGACCGCCGCGTAGGAATCGGCGTCTACCTTGCCGATCGGTGCCCGCACCGCCTGATCGATCCAGTCACTGGTGTAGTCGCCGGACATCGCTGCAGGCAGCCGCGTGCCGTCAGGCTTGGTCAGCCATTTGACGCCTTCGCGGGGTGTGTCGCTGCGGCCGCCGATGGCAATGCTGACCATGTCGTAGCAGGTCGATGTCGACACCAGCTCGACCGAGGCCTCGACACTCGTTTCCGATGCGGACCAGGGTGCTGCTACCAGCACTCCGGCACCGAGTGCGCCGATCGCAAACGCACTGAGCGCGATGCGCACACGCTTCGACTTGCCACCATTCATGTTTTCGATCCCCATCATCCACGCCCGAACCGATCCCGACTGCAGTTGCCAGTGGGTTACCCGGCATTTCGTCGCTCGGATGGTTCGCGTTACAAAACGCTTCGTTTACCGTCGTGGACATGACTTTTCACGCTCGAATGACACCGATGGAATTAGCTCTGACCGATGGATCGACCTGCGTCGTGCGTGAGGCGGTGGCGTCGGACCTCGAGTCGATCGTGGCGCTGCTGGCGGACGACCAGTTGGGCGCGACGCGCGAATCCGTCGACGACATGGACCGATATCGCACCGCTTTCGAGGACATTTCCTCTGATCCACGGAACGTGCTGGTTGTCGTCGTGCACGGTGACGAGGTGGTGGGAACTCTGCAGTCGACGGTCATTCCGGGACTGGCGCGAGGTGGTGCGTTGCGCGCTCAGATCGAAGCCGTACGGGTGGCCGCTACCTGGCGCAGCCGCGGACTCGGTGGCGCGTTGATCGAGTGGGCGATCGAGGAGGCCACGCGGCGAGGGTGCGCGCTGGTGCAGCTGACGTCCGACTCGCGTCGAGTGGATGCCCACCGGTTCTACACCCGTCTGGGCTTCACTGCCTCGCACGTCGGCTTCAAGAAGGCGATCGGCACTACCCACTAGATACCCTGGGGGGTAGGGTAAGTATGTGAACTTCACGCGACAGGAACTCGGCACCCCGACCAAGCTCGTCGGATTCGTCGTCGGCATAACCCTCGTCTTCTTCCTCGCGCTGTTCGTAGGCCATACGATCGGACCCGACGCGTCGGCCAGCGAACCGACGCATTCCGACCACGAGTCGTACGACGGAACATCTGCGCTCCATCCGGACTTCCAGCCTCAGGGTGTCGTCCGCACGGCCACATTCGTCATCGAGGCAGAGGGAAATCAGGGATGAGTACGGAAACCGAACTGATTCTGGGCGGCATGACCTGTGCGTCGTGCGCCAACCGCATCGAACGCAAGCTCAACAAGCTCGACGGGGTATCGGCGACGGTCAACTACGCCACCGAAAAGGCGCGTGTCACCAGTGACGGCGTGGCCACCGAGGCCCTGATCGCCGCTGTCGAAGCCGCCGGTTACACCGCGAGCCTTCCGGTGACCGAGCCGGTCGACGCCGAGACGCCGGTCGATCCGGTGAAGCAGCGTCTGATCGTTTCGGCGGTGCTCAGCGTGCCCGTCATCGCGATGGCCATGATTCCAGCTCTCCAGTTCACCAACTGGCAGTGGCTGTCGTTGACTCTCGCCGCGCCGGTCGTCGTCTGGGGAGCGCTGCCGTTCCACCGGGCCGCGTGGACCAACCTGAAGCACGGTACGTCGACGATGGACACCCTCGTGAGCATGGGAACCCTTGCTGCACTGGGCTGGTCGCTATATGCGCTGTTCTTCGGTACAGCCGGCGAGCCCGGCATGACGCATCCGTTCGAGTTCACTATCGCGCGGATGGACGGGGCGAGCAATATCTATCTCGAGGCGGCTGCGGGTGTCACCACCTTCATCCTGGCCGGCCGGTGGTTCGAGAGCAGGTCCAAGAGGCAGGCCGGTGCGGCGTTGCGCGCACTGATGGACCTCGGTGCCAAGACCGTCGCCGTGGTGAAAGGCGATGAGGAGCAACAGATTCCGATCGATCAGCTCGCCGTCGGCGATCTGTTCGTCGTTCGTCCGGGTGAGAAGATCGCCACGGACGGAACCGTCGAGAGTGGATCCTCGGCCGTCGATCGGTCGATGCTGACGGGCGAGTCGGTGCCGGTGGAGGTCGGGGCCGGCGACGCGGTGACCGGAGCCACGGTGAACGTCGGTGGTCGAATCACCGTGCGCGCCAGCAGAGTCGGTGCAGACACCCAGCTCGCGCAGATGGCGAAGGTGGTGGAAGATGCGCAGACCGGCAAGGCTCAGGCCCAGCGTCTGGCCGATCGTATCTCGGGAATCTTCGTGCCGATCGTCATCGCCATCTCGGTGGCAACGCTCGGATTCTGGCTCGGCACCGGCAATTCGGTGGCCGCTGCCTTCACGGCGGCGGTAGCCGTCCTGATCATCGCGTGCCCCTGCGCACTCGGGCTGGCCACCCCCACAGCACTGATGGTCGGCACCGGTCGGGCGGCGCAGCTGGGGATTCTGATCAAGGGCCCAGAAATGCTCGAATCGACCCGCCGCATCGATACCGTCGTGCTGGACAAGACCGGCACCGTGACCACCGGTGAGATGACACTGCACTCGGTGCACGTGGCCGACGGTGAGGACGAGGACGTGGTCCGTGCCGTGGCGGCAGCGTTGGAATCGGGTTCGGAGCACCCCATCGCGCGGGCCATCGCAGGCGGGGCACTGTCCCAGTCGGTCGAGGAGTTCACCAGCCTCGAGGGTCTCGGTGTCCAGGGCGTCGTCGAGGGTCGCGCCGCGGTCATCGGCCGTCGCAGCCTGCTGGCCGACTGGTCGATGCCCCTGCCACCGGAACTGGCCGACGCCTTCGACGACGCCGAACGCCAGGGACGCACCGCCGTCGCAATCGGGTGGGACGGGAAGGCTCGCGGGGTTCTGGTGGTCTCCGACTCGGTCAAGCCGACGTCGAAGCAGGCCGTCGCAGAACTGCGCGAGCTGGGCCTGACGCCGGTCATGCTCACCGGCGACAACGAGGCCGCCGCCCGAACGATCGCCGCGGAGGTAGGCATCGAGCAGGTCGTTGCCGGTGTGCTGCCGTCGGGCAAGGTCGATGCCGTTCGTGAACTGCAGGCCGCAGGCAAGGTCGTGGCGATGGTCGGCGACGGCATCAACGACGCGGCAGCGCTGGCCACCGCCGACCTGGGGCTCGCGATGGGGACCGGTACAGATGTAGCGATCGAGGCGAGTGATCTGACGCTCGTCCGCGGCGACCTACGGGCCGTCGGCGATGCGATCCGGCTCTCGCGTCGCACACTGAGCACCATCAAGGGCAACCTGTTCTGGGCGTTCGCCTACAACGTCGCGGCGATACCCCTCGCGGCCGCGGGCCTGCTCAACCCGATGCTCGCCGGGGCGGCGATGGCGCTGTCCTCGGTGTTCGTGGTGAGCAACAGCCTGCGGTTGCGCCGCTTCCGCGCCACGATGTGACTCGTTGGTAGCAGCGAGCGGCCCGCTAGTACAGGATGGAGACATGTCCGATGCACACGATGTCCCCATCCGCGACGAATCGATCCGGCTGGGCCAATTCCTCAAGCTCGCCAACCTGATCGAATCCGGTGCCGAAGCCAAGGGCATCATCGCCGACGGCCTGGTCAGCGTCAACGGGGACGTGGACATCCGCCGCGGACGGCAGTTGCAGCACGGAGATGTCGTGTCGGTCCAGGGTGGGCCAGCTGCCCGCGTGAGCAAGGAAGAGGCACTGTGAAGGTCGGTAAGCGCGGTCTGCCGCGAAACGAAGTTCCCGGCGCATTCGACGTCGGTGCCAAGGCGTACGACCGACTCGTCGGAGCGAACCCCGGCTACCACGAGCACCTCGTCAAGTCCGCGCAGCGCCTCCGCATCCCCGACCTCGGGAGCGGACTGCGCCTGCTCGATATCGGTTGCGGTACGGGTGCGTCCACCGCAGCGCTGCTCGAAGCGGCACCGCACGCCGAGATCGTCGCCGCCGACGCGTCCGCCGAGATGCTCGAGGTCGCCCGGAGCAAGGACTGGCCGTCGAACGTCACGTTCGTGCATTCGCGGGTGGAGGATCTGGCCGTGAACGGGGTCGACGGACCGTTCGACGCCATCCTGGCCGCATATCTGATCAGGAACGTCGACGACCCCGACACCGAACTCAAATCGCTACTGGCGCTGCTGCGTCCGGGTTCGACGATCGCGTTCCACGAATACTCGGTGCACGATTCACTGCGTGCTCGCATCTCCTGGAACGTCGTGAGCTGGGGCATCATCATCCCGCTCGGCTGGCTCGCGACGCGAGACGCCACATTGTATCGGCATCTGTGGCGCAGCGTCGTGACGTTCGACGGCGCATCGGCGTTCATGCGACGGATGCAGCGTGCGGGCTACAGCGGTGTCGCCCGAGAGACGATGACCGGATGGCAGAACGGTGTGGTGCACACGTTCCTGGGCTCTCGACCCGCGAAGGAAGAGCGTTGACCGACTCCAAGAAGGTCACCCATGCTGCGGTGCAAGGATATTCGGACGCAGGCCAGCTGGCCGACGTCCCGCATGTGGTGGTGGTGGGCGGCGGTATCGCGGGGCTGAGCGCCGCGACCGCGCTGGCCGAACGCGGCGTCAAGGTTCATCTGGTCGAACGCGAAAGCTACCTCGGTGGCCGCGTCGGTGGCTGGGACACGACGCTGGAGGACGGCTCGCCCGCGACGATGAGCCGCGGCTTCCACGCGTTCTTCCGGCAGTACTACAACCTGCGAAACCTGCTGCGCCGCACCGACCCCGACCTGGCGCGTCTACGCCCGGTCGACGACTACCCGCTGATCGACGGCGACGGACGTATCGACGGATTCAAGGGTCTGCCCGAGACGCCACCGCTCAATGCATTCGCGTTCGTCAAGCGCAGTCCGACGTTCCGGTGGAAGGACCTCACCGATCTCAACGGAATCGCCGCCCTGCCACTGATGACGGTGAGCGTGCCGAAGACCTTCGACGAACTCGACACCACTCCCGCGGCGGAGTTCCTGCGCAACATCAACTTCCCCGAAGCGGCACGCCATCTGGCGTTCGGGGTGTTCTCACGCAGCTTCTTCGCCGACCCGGAGGAGATGTCGGCTGCCGAACTGGCGATGATGTTCCACATCTACTTCCTCGGCTCCTCCGAGGGTCTGATCTTCGACGTCCCCCGCGATCCCTACCCACAGGCACTGTGGAACCCGTTGGGGGAGTACCTCAGCGGTCTCGGTGTCGAGATCAGAACGTCCACTCCGTGTGGCGAGATCACCCGCGGTGGCCTGCGCAAGTTCCGCGTCGACGCCGGCGGAATCATCGACGCCGACGCGGTGGTCCTCGCTACCGACATCGCCGGATTGCAGCGGGTGCTCGAGGAATCCCCCGAGCTCGGGACGCCGGCGTGGCGCAAGCAGATCGGCGCGCTGCAGAACACCCCGCCTTTCATGGTCCACCGCGTGTGGCTGAGCAAGGCGGTGAATGCCGATCGTCCCGCGTTCATCGGCACCGGCGGTATGCCTCCGATCGACAACATCAGTGTGCTCGAGCGGTTCGAGGACGAGGCCGCGGAGTGGGCAGCGAGGACCGGAGGTTCCGTGGTCGAACTGCATGCCTACGCCGCCGAGGAATCCGAGGAGGTCACCCGCGCGCAGCTGATGGCTCGCATGCACGAGATCTACCCGGAAACCGCTGCGGCAGAAGTAATCGCGGAACGATCCGAATGGCGAGACGACTGTCCGATGTTCGGCCTCGGAGCATTCGCCGAGCGGCCCACCGTGCGCACCCCCGAGCCCTCGCTGGTACTCGCGGGTGACGGCATTCGAATCGATCTGCCCGTTGCTCTCATGGAACGTGCCGCCACCACCGGACTGCAGGCAGCGAACACCCTGTTGGCGGGCTGGGGCGTCACCGGCCACGACATCGAAACCGTACCCACGAGTGGACGATTCAAGATGTTCGACGCTTTGGAGCGGCTTCGCCGCAGGTGAGTGGTACTTCGTAGCAGGGGTCGAACTTCCACTCACGACAGGAGGTTGCATGCGTCTCGAGGTCGACGATCTGTCGCGGCCGGAGGTCGGTGCGTTGCTCGTCGAGCACCTTGCGGACATGCACGCGACGTCCCCGGCAGAGAGTGTTCACGCACTGGATCTGTCGGGTCTGCGCGGGCCGGACATGGGGGTGTGGACGGCGTGGGAGGCCGGGGCACTGCTCGGCATTGCCGCGCTGAAGACACTCACTCCTGAACACGGAGAACTGAAATCGATGCGCACCTCGCGTTTCGCGCGAGGCCGCGGGGTGGCGTCCGAACTGCTCGAGCACGTTCTGACGGAGGCGCGGCGGTTGGGGTTCGAGCGCGTCAGCCTGGAGACGGGTACCCAGGACTACTTCGCCGCAGCTCGACGCCTCTACGAGCGACATGGATTCGTCGCAGTGCCCCCGTTCGGCGACTACGTCGTGGACCCGTCGAGCACGTTCTACTCGTTGGTCCTGTGATGTCTGGCCTTGTGACCAGTTACTCGGTGCGGCAATGACGCAGGCCGGCACCGAATGTCGGTGCCGGCCTTGCGGTCGTTGGGATCACGCAGCGACGGGCTGTCGCGGTACGTGCGGGTAGAGGTCGTCGTCGACCGGCTCTGCTCGCTGCTGATCCAGTAGATCGGCCGCGGCGCATTCACGGATCTCGGTCCCGACCCCGAGAACCGTGCGCCACCATTGGTCACGATCGGGAGATTCCGGCCAGACCACGGTATCCGTTTCCATATGCATCACCCTCCCTGAGTAGTTCGACAGTGCTCGATGTGCTTGTGCGCGTGACGGATCAGGTCGATTGGTGTTCGATGGATCTCTGCTCGCCGGTCAGCTCGGCACGAGCGATGTCGACCTTGCGCGGCTTCGCTCGCTCGGCAAGCGGAATGGTGATCGACAGGACGCCGTTGTCGTACGACGCCGAGATGCCCTCGGTGTCGACGCCGTCACCCAGAGAGATCTGTCGACGGAACGTCCCGGCGAACCGTTCCGATGAAATCCACTGCACGCCGGAGCTTTCCGGCACTGTTCGTCGCGCGGTGAGCGTCAATGTGCCGCGATCGACGTCGACGTCGATGGATCCCGGGTCGACGCCGGGAAGGTCGGCACTGAGTACGTAGTGATCGTCGACCTTGTACAGATCCATGGGCATGAATCGCGGTGCGCGGTCCGAACCGGTAGACGCACCCAACAATGCCGAGGTGAGCGAATCGACGTCACGGAACGGATCGAAACGAAGCACAGCAACCACCTCCTGTACCCAGATGCGCTCGCCCCTGTGGCGAGGCGCTCCTCAACTGTGCAACACAGAAATTAGCACTCGATTGCGGCGAGTGCCAAGACCTTTTCGGCACATTTTCGGAAATTTTTGGACTCAATAGTGCTGCGGCGCAATGGGGGTGGCGTGCAGTAGTCGGTGTGACGGTCGAACCGCCGCCTCGCTCGAATGCTGCAACCTACACTCGATCCGATGGTGACCATCGTGCCGTACGTCCCCCGGTATCGGGCCGAGTTGCTCGCACTGTCGCTTCGCGCGTGGGAACCGGTGTTTCCTCTCGTGCAGGAGGCGGTCCCGTCGTTCGTGTACGACTGCTTCTATCCCCAGGGGTGGCAGGCACGTCAGTACGACGATCTCGCATCCGTCATCGACGACGAACCCGAGAGCGTGGACGTGGCCGTGGACGGTGACACGCCGGTCGGCTGGGTCTGTACCCGCCTGCACCCGAACGACGACATGGGTGAGGTGTACGTCCTGGTGGTCGACCCAGCTCAGCAGCGAGCCGGCGTCGGAAGGGCGCTCCTCGATCGGTCTTTCGCGCGAGTGAGATCCGCCGGAATGCGCATGGTAATGGTCGAGACCGGTGACGATCCCGGTCATGCGCCGGCGCGGTCGGTCTACGAGAAGAGTGGTTTCGAGCGGTGGCCTGTCGCCCGGTATTTCAAGGACCTCGCCGACGACTGATGGTTGTGGCGAGTCCGACCCGAGCCGACGCGTGGGATCTGCAGCCCGGAGGCGCATTCCGAACGCTGATGAGTGAACCCGGAGGCGACTTCGAACCGCACATCGACGGGTGCTTCCTCGCCGTCGACCATCAGGAACGCATCGTGTTCACCAACTCCCTCGTCGAAGGTTGGCGACCTGCCCCGCAACTGTTCATGACCGCGGTGATCACGTTCGCCGATCATCCCGACGGGACGGAGTACCGGGCGCACGTGATGCACCGCAACGTAGAAGACCGAAAGATGCACGAGGAGTTGGGCTTCGATGACGGTTGGGGAACCGTCATCGGCCAACTCGCCGCGTTCGTCGAAGGCTAGATGTAATGAGCAGGGACGTTGTGGACGGCGTGGCAGCGACAGATAGGTGAGGACCTCCGGTATCGGTGTGGTTACCACAACTGCACCGACAACCGAGAGGTCCTCGTGTCACACGCTAATGCCTTGCT